>NZ_NPFV01000019.1:0-48442 GCF_002259365.1 Rhodococcus sp. 14-2496-1d
CGCCTGGACAGAGGCGCATCACATCCGGCACTGGGCCGATGGTGGCCCCACCGACATGAACAACCTCGTCCTCCTGTGCGGATTCCACCACCGACTCCTCCACCACAGTGACTGGGAAGTGTTCATCGGCACCGACAACCACCCGTGGTTCGTGCCACCGGCAACCGTCGACCCGTACCGACAACCCCGACCATCCCACGCCCGAGCAGGCCCACACATCGCCTGAACCCGCCCAAAGACCACTCCAGCCCCGCACCGAGAACACGGTGCGGGGCTGGAAGAAATTGTCGGACAGACTGATTCGAGTGATGTGGACTCTCAGTCGTTGGCGTGCAGTGCCGCGTTCAGTTCGACGCCGGTGCCCTTCCACGGCACCACCTCGACAGCGCCCGACAGCGAGTTGCGACGGAACAGTAGGTTGGACTTGCCGGACAGTGTCGCCGCCTTCACCACTGTTCCATCCGGGCCACTCACCTTGGTTCCTGCGGTGATGTAGAGCCCGGCCTCGACGACGCAGTCGTCACCGAGTGAGATGCCGAGCCCGGAGTTCGCGCCCAGCAGGCAGCTCTTTCCGACGGAAATGACATTCTTGCCGCCGCCGGAGAGCGTGCCCATGATCGATGCGCCGCCGCCCACGTCGGAACCGTCGCCCACGACGACGCCCGCGGAGATGCGACCCTCGACCATCGAGTTGCCGAGCGTGCCGGCGTTGAAGTTGACGAAGCCCTCGTGCATGACCGTCGTTCCGCTGGCCAGGTGCGCGCCGAGACGAACGCGGTCGGCGTCGGCGATCCGAACACCGGTGGGAACGACGTAGTCGACCAGGCGCGGGAACTTGTCGACTCCGTACACGGTCACCGGACCGCGGGCACGAAGTTTCGCGCGCACCGTCTCGAAACCGTCCACCGCTGCGGGCCCGAAGTTGGTCCACACCACATTGGACAGCAGACCGAACACGCCGTCGAGGTTCTGCCCGTGCGGCTGAATCAACCGGTGCGAAAGCAGGTGCAGTCGCAGATACGCGTCGTGGGCGTCGATCGGAGCGTCGTCGAGAGAGGCGATGCTGGTGCGCACTGCGACTACCTCGACGCCGCGCGCCTCGTCCGGTCCGACGAGAGCGGCCAGCTCCTCGGGGACGTCCGAACCCTCGAGCCGGACGGTGCCGGTCTCGAAGCCCGACCCGAGCTCCGGGTTCGGAAACCAGGTGTCGAGAACGACGCCCGACGTCGTGATGTTGGCAATACCTACTGCTGATGCTCCCTGTGCGCTCACGGCTCGAAGAATACGCGGTGGACCCGGAGGGCGGGTTGGCCCGTCATTGCGGGAACGTCGACTGTTCCTGGACGTCGTTCCCGACGCGGCGTCGGTTCGTTATCGGTTCGACCGTCGAGCGTGATCGCATCGGAATGCCGGCGGACGCATCGACGGCGGGGAAGCTGACAGAGTTTCCCGGTGACCACACGTCCCGACTCCCGCATCCGTGGAGTGACCTCGGTGATGGCGGACGGTGTGTCCTTCACAGGGTTGGTGACGACCCTGGCGACGACGATCGTGCTCGGGGTCGCCCTGGGTTTGCATGTCGCAGGCGCGTGGTAGACATCGTCATCGGCTGACAGGGGGTCGCCGAGGTTGGGGGAGTGTCATGGGTTCGAGCAAGTCCGCGCGTATGCGTTCGGTCGTCACGGCGATCGCTGCTGCGACGGTGGTAGCCGGGAGCGTCGTCGTCGGGTCCGGCACCGCAGTCGCTGATCCCTCCTGCGCCGCCGCAGGCGGTCCGTCGGCAGTGGTCGCACGGATCCCGGGTGCAGCTCTGGAAGGCCTGGCGGTCGACGCGTCGGGCCGGGCCTACGTCACCGACATCGTCTCCGGCCGGGTGTTTCGCATCGACGCGCCGGGGCGGGCCGCCTACCCCATCGCGACGGTTCCCAGCGGCGGCGGTGGTGCCCTGGCCTGGATGCCCGACGGCACCCTGCTGGTCGGCTACGGGGCCGACCCTCGCGTCTTCGTCGGAGACATCGTCAAGGCCGCCGGGATCGTGCGGCTCGACGTGAACACCCTGACCGTGACCCCGTTCGCCACCGGTCTGAGCGCAGCCAACGGACTCGCCGTCGCCGCTGACGGAACGGTGTACGCCACCAACGACTTCGGCTCGCTCATCGGCCGGATCGGCCCCGATGGTTCGGTCGACCCGGCGTGGGCGAGCTTCCCCAGTGCCAACGGCGCAGTGCTCGACGCCGCCGATCGGTACCTCTACGTCTCGCGCACCTTCGTGAACCCGGGCGTCAGCCGTATTCCGCTCGCCGACCCCTCGGCACCGGAAAGCGTGCTCGACCTGACGGGACTCGACTCGTTCGCAGCTCCGGACGGGCTCACCCTCGACGACGCCGGACGTCCGGTGGTACCCCTGAATGCAGGCGGCTCCGTCGTCCGCATCGATGCGCCGGGGGCGACGTGCGTCATCGGCACCGGAACTCGGTTGACCAGCGTCGTCGCCTACGGTCGCTCCGACCAGGGGTTCTCGAACGGAAGATTGTTCGGGGCAGGCTTCGACGGCGTGGTCCGCGAGATTCCGGGATCCACGGCCTAGAGTTTTCACCCGTGACGCTCGAACTGAATGCAGACCCGATCGACCTCACCGCGGCGCTGGTGGACATCCCCAGTGTCAGCGAGGACGAATCGCGCATTGCGGACGAGGTGGAACGGGCGCTCCGCGACCAGGCCACCGGCTTCGAGATCATCCGCAGTGGCAACGCCGTGCTGGCCCGGACCAACCTCGGGCTCGGGTCGCGCGTGATGCTCGCCGGGCACCTCGACACGGTTCCCATCGCAGACAACGTGCCGTCGAGGCGGGAACACGACAGCGCCGAAGGTGACATTCTGCACGGCTGCGGAACCGTCGACATGAAGTCGGGCGACGCAGTGTTCCTGCATCTCGCCGCGACGATCGACAATCCTGCGCACGATCTCACTCTGGTGTTCTACGACTGCGAGGAGATCGCGGCTGCCCGCAACGGGCTGGGCCGCATCGAACGCGAACTTCCCGAATGGCTGGTCGCCGACGTCGCGATCCTCGGCGAACCGTCCGGCGGGTTCATCGAGGCCGGTTGCCAAGGGACACTGCGGGTTCGGTTGACGGCGTCGGGAACACGGGCTCACAGTGCCCGGTCCTGGTTGGGCGACAATGCAATTCACAAATTCGGCGCGGTTCTGAACCGGCTCGCGGCGTATCGCGCACGCACCGTCGACATCGACGGCTGCGTGTATCGGGAAGGGCTGCAAGCTGTCCGGATCTCCGGTGGGGTCGCGGGCAACGTCGTTCCCGACGCCGCCGAGCTCGATGTCAACTTTCGCTTCGCACCCGATCGCAGCGTCGACGACGCCGTCGAACACGTTCGTGAGGTGGTCGAGGGACTGGATCTCGGCTTCGAGGTCACCGACTCATCGCCGGGTGCCCTTCCCGGACTGAACCAGCCTGCGGCGGCTGCGCTCATCGAAGCCGCGGGCGGACAATTCCGCGCCAAGTACGGCTGGACGGACGTCTCCCGGTTCTCGGCGCTCGGTATTCCGGCGGTCAACTACGGACCCGGCGACCCCAATCTCGCCCACAAGCGCGACGAACGCGTCCCCGTCGAGCAGATCACCCACGTCACGCAGGTTCTCCGGAGCTACCTCACTGCCGGATAGCCTGAACGCCATGAACAGCGACCAGGACCCAGGTAGTTCCGAGGAACACGGCAGTTCCGAAGAACACAGCAGTTTCGAGTGGCACAGCAGCGAGAAGCCGGCCAAGCACAAGGGATCCGTCGTACTTCGGCGTGGCCGGAACACCGAGACCTCCACCTCGGATCAGCGCCTGCTCGACGAGCGAGGACCGGGGAACTGGATTCACTCCGACACCTGGCGAGTGCTGCGTATCCAGAGCGAATTCGTCGAGGGATTCGGTGCACTCGCCGAGGTCCCCAAGGCCGTGACGGTGTTCGGTTCGGCGCGCACCCCCGTCGACCATCCCGAGTACGCCCGAGCCCGGCAACTCGGAGCCGCTCTCGCGAAGGAGGGCTTCGCCGTCATCACCGGTGGTGGGCCGGGCGCGATGGAGGGGGCGAACCGAGGTGCGAGCGAGGCCGACGGCTACTCGATCGGGCTCGGGATCGAGCTGCCGTTCGAGCAGGGCCTCAACGAATGGGTCGATCTGGGCGTCAACTTTCGCTACTTCTTCGTCCGCAAGACCATGTTCGTGAAGTACTCGCAGGCGTTCGTGTGCCTTCCCGGCGGCTTCGGTACTCTCGACGAACTCTTCGAGGCGCTGACCCTGGTGCAGACGGCCAAGGTCACCAGGTTCCCGATCGTGTTGCTGGGCAAGGACTTCTGGTCGGGACTGCTCGATTGGATCAAGACGACTCTCGTGAAAGAAGGCAAGGTGTCCGAGAAGGACCTCGAACTGATCCACTGCACCGACAGCGTCGACGAGGCTGTCCGGATCGTCCGCGAGGCCCAGCAGTGAGCGATCGTGGCACGACCGAACGCGCGATCAGTGTCTGCGTCTACTGCGCGTCCGGTCCCGTCGACTCCTCCTTCATCGACCTCGCCGCCGAGGTCGGCACCGAGATCGGCCGACGAGGCTGGCAGCTCGTCTCGGGCGGCGGCAACGTGTCGATGATGGGCGCCGTTGCTGCGGCGACGCGAGCTGCGGGCGGCAACACGGTCGGTGTGATCCCCAAAGCACTCGTGCATCGCGAGGTCGCCGATGTCGATGCCGACGAGTTGATCGTCACCGACACCATGCGCGAGCGGAAGAAGATCATGGAGGACCGCGCCGACGCGTTCATCACCTTGCCGGGTGGCATCGGGACGTTGGAGGAGCTGTTCGAGACGTGGACCGCGGGCTATCTCGGGATGCACAGCAAGCCGATGGTGATGCTCGACCCATTCGGACATTTCGACGGCATGATGCAGTGGATCGACGGGCTGCTGGCCACGGGCTTCGTCCAGCAGCGCGCCGTGGATGCCCTGATCAGAACCGCGTCGGTCGAGGCTGCCCTGGACGCCTGTGCAACGTTGTGACAGGTCACCAACCGTGGCCGACGAGTGCGCTCCTCAAAGTTGTTACTCTCAAGTAGGGTAAGAAATCTCACATCGTCTTCAAAGGGGAGTACATGGCTGTCGATGCCCGTCAGAAAATCGGAGTGACCGACCTCGCGGTCGCGTTGCCGAAAATGGTGACGGAGGTGCCCAGTCTCCTCAAGGGCCTGGCGGGATTCACCCGCAAACCCGACCACAAGGCGTCGATCGGTCAGGTCTTCCAGGATGCTGCCGCGAAGAACAGCGACCGTCCGTTCGTGCGGTTCGAGGGTGAGTCGATCACCTACCGGGACGCGAACGAGCTCGTCAACCAGTACGCCGCGGTGTTCGCAGACCACGGAGTGACGCGCGGCGACGTCGTCGGCATCCTCAGCAAGAACCGTCCGGAGGCGCTGTTCGCCGCACTTGCCGCCGTCAAACTCGGCGCCACCGCGGGAATGCTGAACTACAACCAGCGCGGCGATGTACTCGAACACAGCCTGGGCATTCTCGAGGCGAAGGTCCTCGTACTGGACGAGAACGCGCAGGAGGCGCTCGATTCGCTCGACGGGGAGCCGAAGGTCGGTGCCGTACTGCCGCTGAAGAAACTCGCCGAACTCGCCGCGACGGCGTCGACAGCCAACCCGAAGGTGACCGCCGAGATCCAGGCCAAGGAGAAGGCGTTCTACATCTTCACCTCGGGCACCACCGGCATGCCGAAGGCGAGCCTGATGAGCCACTTCCGCTGGCTCAAGTCCATGTCCGGTCTCGGCAACATGGGTGTCCGGCTGCGCAGCAACGACGTCATCTACTGCTGCCTGCCGCTCTACCACAACAACGCGCTGACGGTGACGCTGTCCTCGGTGCTCGCGGGCGGCGCGACGATGGCCATCGGCAAGCAGTTCTCGGTGAGCAATTTCTGGGACGACATCCGGGTCAACAAGGCCACCGCGTTCACCTACATCGGCGAGCTGTGCCGCTACCTGCTGACACAGCCGAAGAAGAGCTCCGACCGCGACAACTCGGTGAAACTGATCGTCGGCAACGGACTGCGCCCGGAGATCTGGGAGGAGTTCACCGAACGATTCGGCATCTCCCGCGTCGCCGAGTTCTACGGTGCAAGCGAGTGCAACATCGCGTTCATCAACGCCCTCAACATGAAGAAGACCGCCGGGATCTGCCCGCTCCCGTACGCCGTCGTCCAGTACGACGAGGAGTCCGGCAAGGCCAAGCGCGGTCAGGACGGCAAGCTCCGCAAGGTCGGAAACGGCGAGGTCGGACTGCTGTTGTCCAAGGTGACCGACCGGGCACCGTTCGACGGCTACTCCGACGACAAGGCCACCGAGAAGAAGTTGGTGCGCGACGGCTTCAAGGACGGCGACGCGTGGTTCGACACCGGCGATCTGGTTCGTAAGCAGGGCTGGATGCACGTCGCATTCGTCGACCGTCTCGGCGACACCTTCCGTTGGAAGGGTGAGAACGTAGCCACCACTCAGGTCGAAGGTGCGCTCGGTGGGCATCCGTCGATCGACGGTGCCGTCGTGTACGGCGTCGACATCGAGGGAACCGACGGCAAGGCAGGCATGGCTGCGGTGACGCTGCGCGAGGGCGAGACCTTCGACGGCAAGTCCACGGCCGCGCACCTCTACGACAAGCTCCCCACGTACGCGGTGCCCCTCTTCGTCAGGGTCGTCGACAGCCTCGAGCAGACGTCGACGTTCAAGAGTCAGAAGGTGGCCCTGCGCAAGCTCGGCTACGAGGAAGACGGCGACAGCGACCTGTACGTGCTGCGCGGCAAGTCCGGTGGCTACGAGAAGGCGTACGACGGCTACGTCGCCGAGGTCGCCGCAGGCAAGGCTCCCAAGGGCTGAGCACCCGAAAGATGCGCTCGTGCCACTATTGATTTCATGAGCACCCTCTGCGGCAAACCGGTCGCCGACGATCGCGCATTGGTCATGGCCATCGTCAATCGCACCCCCGATTCGTTCTACGACGGGGGTGCGAATTTCAGCGACGACGCTGCGATGGCGTCGGTGCACCGGGCTGTCGCAGAGGGTGCCGACATGATCGACATCGGTGGTGTGAAGGCAGGTCCCGGCGACATCGTCGACGCCGAGGAGGAGATCCGCCGTGTCGTCCCGTTCGTCGAGGCCATCCGGGACGCGTATCCGGAGCTGCTGATCAGTGTGGACACCTGGCGCAGCGAGGTAGCTCGACTGGCCTGCGGTGTCGGAGCGGATCTGATCAACGACACGTGGGCCGGGGCCGACCCCGAGCTGGTGCGCGTCGCTGCCGCCGAAGGAGTCGGCATCGTCTGCTCGCACACCGGCGGTGCGGTGCCCCGCACTCGCCCGCATCGGGTTCGGTACGCCGATGTGGTGGCCGACGTGATCACCGAAGTCACCGCCGCCGCGGAGAACGCCGTCGCGGAGGGGGTGAAAAAAGATTCGATTCTGATCGATCCGACGCACGATTTCGGGAAAAACACCTATCACGGGCTCGAGTTGTTGCGTCGCGTGGACGATCTTGTAAACACCGGGTGGCCTGTGCTCATGGCGCTGAGCAACAAGGACTTCGTAGGCGAGACTCTAGGGGTAGAGCTCGCCGACCGGTTGGAGGGAACATTGGCAGCGACAGCATTGGCCGCAGCAGGCGGAGCCCGAATGTTCCGGGTGCACGAAGTTGCGTCGACCAGAAGAGTCGTCGACATGGTGGCAGCGATCCAGGGACTGAGAACCCCGGCGCGGACGGTCAGGGGTCTGGCATGACGCTTGCAGATCGAACGGACGTCACCAGGGCGTGGTCCGAGACCAACAGCTGGGACACCCCGGAGTGGACCATTGCCGAGCTCGAGGCCGCCAAAGCGGGCCGAACGGTGTCGGTGGTACTGCCGGCACTGAACGAGGAACAGACGGTCGCCGCTGTCATCGACACCATCCACCCGTTGCTCGGTGGCCTCGTCGACGAGCTGATCGTGTTGGACTCCGGTTCCACCGACGAGACGGCCGTGCGCGCGACAGCGGCCGGCGCACGCGTCATCAGCCGAGAAGAAGCGGTACCCGGCGTGGACCCGGTACCGGGCAAGGGCGAGGTGCTGTGGCGATCGGTCGCCGCGTCGACCGGTGATCTCATCGCGTTCGTCGACTCCGACCTGATCAACCCCGATCCGGCGTTCGTGCCCAAGTTGCTCGGCCCCCTGCTGATGGGCGACGGCATCCACCTCGTCAAGGGCTACTACCGCCGTCCGTTGCGGACCAGTGGAACCGAGGACGCCAACGGCGGTGGACGCGTCACCGAGCTCGTGGCAAGGCCGCTGCTCGCTGCCCTTCGGCCCGAGCTGACCGGGGTCATTCAGCCCCTCGGCGGTGAGTATGCCGGTACGCGTGAGCTTCTGTCCGCGGTGCCGTTCGCACCCGGCTACGGAGTGGAGATCGGGCTGCTGCTCGATACCTACGACAGGCTCGGACTGCGGGCGATCGGCCAGGTGAATCTGGGTGTGCGCAAGCACCGCAACCGCCCGCTGGTCGAGCTCGGGGCCATGAGCAGACAGATCGTCGGGACGATGCTCAATCGGTGCGGGATGGTCGATTCCGGTGCCGGTCTGATGCAGTTCCGGGTCGACGGCGACTCGTTCGAGCCGTTCTCCACCGAGGTGTCGTTGCTGGACCGACCGGCGATGAACTCGCTGAAGTAGCGTGTCGGGCGGTCGTGACAAGATCGTGGCATGTTGACGCTGCTGATCTACGTCGTCGTCATTGCCGTCGTCGCCGCTGCATTGTTCTTCGTGGCGTCAGCGGTGTTCGGTCGCGGTGAGGAACTGGGCCCGCTGGCCGAGGGAACCACCGCGACCGTTCTGCCGGCGGAAGGCGTCACCGGTGCCGACGTGCACGCGCTGAAGTTTCAGCAGAGCCTGCGCGGCTACAAGCCCAGCGAGGTCGACTGGGCGTTGGAGCGACTGGGCGGCGAGATCGACATGCTCCGTTCGCGGCTGTCGGCTGCGCAGCAGGAACAGGAGACGGTCGCCCCGTCCCCGGATGAGCCGGACGAGCGATGAGCGCTGTCGCCGGACCGGACGGCCGACTGCGCTGCCCCTGGGGTTCCACCGACGACGACCTGTACCGGAACTACCACGATCTCGAATGGGGACAGCCGCTCCACGGCCGCAACGAGCTCTACGAGCGGCTCTGTCTCGAAGCCTTCCAATCGGGCCTGTCGTGGATCACGATCCTGCGCAAACGCGACAGCTTCCGGACGGCATTCGCCGGATTCGATCCCGAGCTGGTGGCCCGGTTCGGCGACGCCGATGTCGAACGGTTGATGAACGACGCGTCCATCGTGCGCAACAGGCTCAAGATCGACGCTGCGATGAGCAATGCGCGTGCCATCGTCGATTTCGAAGATACCGACCTCGACACCCTGCTCTGGTCGTTCGCTCCGAAACCTAGGCCGGCGCGACTGAGCGAGTTCTCCGATGTGCCCGCCTCGACTCCGGAGTCCACCGCTCTGGCCAAGGAGCTCAAGCGGCGGGGCCTACGGTTCGTCGGTCCGACAACTGCCTACGCCTTGATGCAGGCCACCGGAATGGTCGACGATCACCTGTCGGGGTGTTGGGTGCAGGTCGTCAATACCGACTCCGGTTCCCGGTATCGACGACGATAGGGAAGAATAGGGGACAACACCCGTCGCCCCGCGACGGAATTGTCTTTTTGGCCTAGGCGCCGAGCTGGTGGGCGCAGATCTGGAGGGAGCAGAGGATGGCGGCGATGAAGCCCCGGACCGGGGACGGTCCCCTCGAAGCAACCAAAGAGGGACGAGGAATCGTCATGCGCGTCCCACTCGAGGGGGGCGGCCGATTGGTCGTCGAATTGACCCCCGACGAGGCCGCGGCGCTCGGTGACGAATTGAAGGGTGTCACCGGCTGACCGTTCTGTCGATCGATCATCGCTCAGCCCCGCTCGCCGTGACGGCAAGCGGGGCTTTGTGTTGTGTTCACGACTGTGCCGTCCGGCAGAGTCGTGACGGAGGAGGTGTCCGATGCTGACCGACGTCGTGGACGTGCTGCTGTGTCCGCAGTGCCGAGCGCGCGAGGTCGACTCCGGGCTCGGCGTCGGCGACACGGATCGGGCGCTGTGGTGCGATCGAGGGCACTCGTTCGATGTCGCTCGGCAGGGGTACGTCAGTCTGCTGACCGGTGACGGCGGCAAGTTCACCGGCGACTCGGCCGAGATGATCGCCGCGCGCGACGCGTTCCTGGGGAAGGGGCACTTCGACCCGATCGCCCGAGCAGTGTCTGCGGGGGTCCCGGTGGACGGTGAGGTGGTGCTCGACGTCGGGGTCGGAACCGGTCACTATCTCGCGGCTGTTCTCGACGACCACCCCGAGGCTCGGGGGATGGGCGTCGACGTGTCGAAGTTCGCGGCCAGGCGCGCTGCCCGGTCCCATCCCCGGCTGGGGTCCGTGGTCGCCGACATCTGGAGCGGACTTCCGGTGCGGTCGGGTGCCCTGTCCGCGGTGACGTGCGTGTTCGCTCCGCGCAACGCCGGAGAACTGAATCGGGTACTCGTCGACGACGGCGTGTTGGTGGTCGTCACGCCCACGACGCGGCATCAGCGCGAGCTGCGGGGGCCGCTGGGACTCATCGGTGTCGACGAGGACAAGCCCCGCCGCCTGAGCGAATCGTTGTCCGGTCTGTTCGAACCGGTCACGGAATCTCCGTTGGAATACTCGATGATGCTCTCGCACAACGACATCGAGGCTCTGATCGGCATGGGCCCGTCGGCGCGTCACGGTGACCCCGAGGCGCGGGCTGCGGCGCTGACGCAGCTACCGGACACCGTCGAGGTCACCGCGTCGGTGACGGTGTCGACCTATCGCAAGACGAATCGCTGAGTCGTCCCGATCAGCGGCGGCGCGCCAGAGCGTCGTTGTAGACGGCGAGAGTCTGCTTCGCGATCGAGGCCCAGGAGAACTCCGCGACGGCCCGCTCTCGACCCGCCTTGCCCATCGCTGCCGCGAGCGCGGGATCGAGGGCGACCTCGTTGACGGTCTCGGCCAGGTTCCGCTCGAAGGCATCGGGTTCGTAGGAGTTGTAGTGCACCAGGCGTCCGGTGCGGCCCTCGTCGACGACCTCGGGAATGCCGCCGACATCCGATGCCACCACCGCAGTTTCGCAGGCCATCGCCTCGAGGTTGACGATGCCCAGTGGCTCGTACACCGAGGGGCAGACGAAGACGGCTGCTGCAGTGAGGATCTCGCGAATCTTGTCGGTGGGCAGCATGTCCTTGACCCAGAACACACCGCCGCGCTGCTCGGCGAGCAGGGCGACGGCCCGCTCGGTTTCCGCGGCGATCTCCGGAGTGTCGGGGGCACCAGCGCACAGGACGAGTTGGATCGACGGGTCGAAGTGGTGGGCGGCAGCGATCAGGTGGCCCACACCCTTCTGCCTGGTGATGCGGCCGACGAACGCGACGATCGGCTTGCTTCGATCGACGCCGATCTCGTCCAGAGTTGCGGTGCCCTGGTCGGCGAACCACCGCTGCGTGTCGATTCCGTTGCGCACCACATGAACCCGGCTCGGATCGAGCCGCGGGTACGCGTCGAGCACATCTTTGGCCATGCCCTCGCTGACGGCGATGACCGCGTCTGCGTATTCCACGGCATTGCGCTCGGACCACGACGAGATGCGGTAGCCGCCGCCGAGCTGCTCGGCCTTCCACGGCCGCCGTGGTTCGAGTGAGTGTGCGGTGAGGATGTGCGGAACGTCGTACAACTCGGCGGCGAGATGGCCCGCGAGGCCGGTGTACCAGGTGTGTGAGTGCACCACATCGGCGTCGGCGGCGGCGTTGGCCATCCGCAGCTCGGCCGACAGCGTCGTCAACGCGGCGTTCGCTCCGGCGAGTGCGGGATCGGGGTCGTGTACCTGCGCGGTGTCGCGCGGCGCGCCCATGCAGTGGATGTCCACGTCGCACAGCGATTTCAGCTGCGCGGTCAACTCCGTGACATGGACTCCTGCGCCACCGTAGATCTCCGGGGGATATTCCTTGGTCATCATTGCTACGCGCACGTGAACGAACCTACATTCCCCAGCAGTTGTGCGTGTACTGCTAGCAAGGTTCTCTCGGTGCGGATAGGTTGAGTGGGTGAGGACACAACCGCACGTACTAGGGATTGTGCTTGCCGGCGGTGAGGGTAAGCGCCTTTACCCGATGACCGCGGACCGAGCCAAGCCAGCCGTGCCCTTCGGGGGCGCCTACCGACTCATCGACTTCGTACTGAGCAATCTCGTCAACGCCGGCTACCTCCGGCTCTGCGTGCTCACCCAGTACAAGTCCCATTCACTGGACCGCCACATCTCGCAGACATGGCGACTGTCCGGTTTCGCCGGGGAGTACATCACTCCGGTCCCGGCACAGCAGCGTCTCGGGCCCCGGTGGTACACCGGCAGCGCCGACGCCATCTTCCAGTCGCTGAACCTGGTGTACGACGAGGACCCCGAGTACATCGTGGTCTTCGGAGCCGACCACGTGTACCGGATGGACCCGGAGCAGATGGTGCAGCAGCACATCGACTCCGGTGCCGGCGTCACCGTCGCGGGCATCCGGGTTCCGCGTAGCGAGGCATTCGCGTTCGGATGCATCGACTCGGACGAGAACGGCAAGATCACCCAGTTCCTCGAGAAGCCGGCGCAGCCGCCCGGGACCCCCGACGATCCCGACGTCACCTACGCCTCGATGGGCAACTACGTGTTCACCACCAAGGTGCTCGTCGACGCCATCAAGGCCGACTCCGAGAACGTCGACTCCGACCACGACATGGGTGGCGACATCATTCCGGCACTCGTCGAAGCGGGCGTCGCCTCGGTCTACGACTTCAACGACAACGTCGTTCCAGGTGCCACCGAACGCGACCGCGGATACTGGCGAGACGTCGGCACCATCGACGCGTTCTACGACGCCCACATGGACCTCGTGTCGGTGCATCCCATCTTCAACCTCTACAACCGTCGCTGGCCCATCCGCGGATCGGCCGAGAACCTGCCGCCCGCCAAGTTCGTCCAGGGCGGCCTGGCTCAGGAGTCGGTCGTCGGTGCCGGCTGCATCCTGTCCGCGGCCACCGTCCGCAACTCGGTGCTCAGCTCCAACGTGATGATCGACAGTGGTGCGACCGTCGAGGGCAGCGTCCTGATGCCCGGCGTCCGAATCGGCAAGGGTGCCGTCGTGCGGCACGCGATCCTGGACAAGAACGTCGTCGTCGGTGACGGCGAGATCATCGGTGTCGATCACGAACGCGACCGCGAACGCTTCAACGTCAGCGCCGGGGGAGTCGTCTCCGTCGGCAAGGGCGTCTGGATCTAGAGCCTGCGGCATGTGAGTGGTTCTTCGTAGTCTGCTACGAAGAACCACTCACATGCTTACGCTCGCGACGCGCAGATCAACCCGTCGCCCAGAGGCAGCAGCACCGTCGTCAGACGCTCGTCCTCGGCGATGGCCCGGGCGGCGGATCGAACGGCAACTGCGGTGGCGTCGCGCTGAGTCGGGTCGGCGACTCGCCCACCCAGTAACGCGTTGTGCAGCACCAGAACTCCACCGGGTCGCAGGAGTCGAACACTCTCGGCGACGAAGTGCGGATGGTCGGCCGGACTGGCATCGATGAAGACCAGATCGTAGGTGTCGTCGGCCAACCGGGGGAGCACATCGAGCGCCCAGCCGTTGATCAGCCGGGTGCGCGAGGGCGCAATTCCCCCCGCGCGGAACGCTTCTCGGGCTGCACGCTGGTGCTCCGGCTCGGTGTCGATGGTGGTGAGCACACCGTCCACGCGCATCCCGTCGAGCAACCACAGACCGCTGATTCCAGCGCCGGTACCGATTTCGACGACAGTCTTCGCACCGAGCATCTGGGTGAAGATGGACAGAATCGCTCCGACCGACGGCGGTACCGGTGCGGCACCCAGGTCGACGGCTCGCTCTCTGGCTGCGATCAGAACCTCGTCCTCCTGAGCGGAGTCTTCGGCGTAGGCGAGCATCTTCTCGGCGTTGGTCGGCACGCCCCGAGGCTATCGTGCCCAGGGCACATTCTCACGCACACATTCTCAGGTGCGCCTCAGCTGTTTCATACCGGACCCACACGCGGGTCCGTCAGGCTGTGCAGGAGTCGAAGGTCCATCTCGATTGCGAAGTGTGAGCTGGAACATCCGAGGGTAGTCGTCGGTTGAATCAGAAGGACGTACGCAGTCCTGAGCAGGAGGATCCAACTATTTACAAGATCAACGGCGATCGCGACAGCGCGCGTCTACCCGAGTCCGTACCCGCACCCGACGATCTCAGCGGCACCGCAGTGTTCGATGCGACCGGCGAGAACTCCACCATGCCGTCCTGGGACGAACTGGTTCGCGAACACGGCGACCGCGTCTACCGACTGGCCTACCGCCTGTCCGGCAACGCCCAGGACGCCGAGGACCTGACGCAGGACACCTTCATTCGCGTGTTCCGCTCCCTGTCGAATTACCAGCCGGGCACCTTCGAGGGGTGGCTGCACCGCATCACCACCAACCTGTTCCTGGACATGGTTCGTCGTCGCAGCCGCATCCGTATGGAGGCGCTCCCCGAGGACTACGACCGCGTTCCCTCGGACCGACCCAACCCCGAGCAGATCTACCACGATGCTCGCCTCGACCCCGATCTGCAGTCCGCGCTCGACTCGCTGGCACCGGAGTTCCGTGCCGCAATCGTGCTGTGCGACATCGAAGGACTGTCGTACGAGGAGATCGGTGCGACACTGGGCGTCAAGCTCGGAACTGTTCGCAGTCGCATTCACCGTGGACGCCAGGCGCTACGCGAGTACCTTCGAGTGCACGGGAAGGTCGACTCCGGTCACGCAAGTGTCCACTAGCTACGAGGAGGGTTGGATGACGCAGGCGCGCAAGCCGAAGCGATTCAGCTCCACCGAACATCTGGCCAGTGAGGCCATCGCGGCGTACGTCGATGGCGAATTGCGAATGCCCGCCTATCTCCGCGCAGCAGACCACCTGTCCGAGTGCCCCGAGTGCGCCGCCGAGGTCGAGGCCCAGCAGCAGGCGCGCAAGGCACTGCGTGGAGCAGGGGAGATGTCGATGCCACACTCCTTGCTCGGCCTGCTCAGCCAGATACCGTCCTGCGCGGGCGAGGATCGGCCGACCCACACCAAGAGAACGTTCATGTCCGCCGTCGCCGACGTCCGCCGTCGCCGACGCTGATCGCATCGACATCTGCCCCACGACTTCTCACCTGCATCGAGCCGCGCCGACCGCTCGAGTGATACTGAACTCTCACACCGACGTATGCGAGGGGTAACCGGACGCGTGACATCGAATTCGACCAGCACCGAGGCCGCAGGCACCGACCCATCGGAGATCGAGCCCGACGGCATCGGCTCGGCGGGACCGGAAGGTCCGCGGTTGCCACCTCGTCCGGTGTATCGACCTTCCGTCGATCCGGTGTCGGCTTCGGTGTTCGGACGTCCCGACGACGTGGACGGTTCGTTCTCTCCTCGTAGGCCCGGTGAGGAACTTCCCTCACGTGTGTCGGTGCGTCCACCCGATCCCATCCTCGCCGAGGCGTTCGGACGCCCGGACGATGCCACAGAATCGCTGCAGCGCGACCCGAACGCCGAGGACGACAACGACGCCGCTCCGTCGGCTCCGGCAGATCCGTGGCGCGACCCCACCGCTCGGGTGTCCCTCGGCAGCGCGGCGCTCGACACCCCGCCCCCTCCTGTGCTGCCGCCGGGAACCAAACTCGGTGTGCGCGACGTGCTGTTCGGGCGGTCGGTATCGGCCCGAGCTCTGGTGGTGCTCGGTGTTCTGGCACTCGTCATCGGATTGGTCGGCGGGTTGTTCGGTCGCCTCACCGCCGAGGTGACCGGCGCGTTGACCAGCCAGAAAGTGACTCTGACCCAATCCAGCGGCGACGACATCCCGCGCGGACAGATCAGCAAGGTCGCCGACGCGGTCCTGCCCTCCGTGGTGTCGATCCAGGTGACGCTCGGCGACACCGGCGGTACCGGCTCGGGCGTCGTCATCGCAGGTGAGGGCTACATCGTGACGAACAATCACGTGATCTCACTGGCCGCATCCGACCCGGAGAACTCGACCCTCGAAGTGACCTTCTCCGACGGCACCAAGGTGCCCGCGGACATCGTCGGACGAGACACCAAGACCGACCTCGCCGTCCTCAAGACCGACGTCGGCAACCTCACCGTGGCCGAGCTCGGTCGTTCCGCCGACGTTCGCGTCGGGCAGGACGTGATCGCCGTCGGCTCACCGCTGGGATTGAACAAGACCGTCACCTCCGGCATCGTCAGCGCGCTCGACCGACCCGTCGCCCTGTCGGGTGAAGGCACCGACACCAATGCCGTCATCGATGCCGTGCAGACCGACGCCGCCATCAACCCCGGCAACTCCGGTGGCCCGCTCATCGACTTCGAGGGCCGCGTGATCGGCATCAACTCCGCCATCCGCAGCGAGAGCGGCGGATCGGTCGGCCTCGGCTTCGCCATTCCGGTCGACGAGGTGTTCGAGGTGACACAGGCGCTGATCCGGGACGGCGTGATGCGGCACCCCGACATCGGAATCAATGCCCGCTCGGTCATCAACGACACCTCGGCCGGCGCGGAAGTGGCGAACGTCCGCTCGGGGGGTCCTGCCCAGCAGGCCGGAATCGTCGAAGGAGATGTCATCACCAAGGTCGGTGACCGAGCAGTGGGCGACGCCGACGAACTGGTCGTCGCCGTGCAGGCCACGACGATCGGGGAGCCCGTTCCCGTGCAACTCGTTCGGTCCGGGCGGCTGGTGGACCTGTCCGTCACGCCGGTTTCGGACTGACGACGTAGGCTGGCAGACGTGTTCGGCAACATCGGTTGGGGAGAGCTCGTCATTCTCCTCGTAGCAGCTCTCGTCATCCTCGGCCCCGATCGCCTCCCCGGCGCGATCAGCTGGGTGTCCAAGTCGATCCGCCAGGTCAAGGACTACGCCAACGGCGCGAGCCAGCAGCTCAAGGACGAACTCGGCACCGACTTCGAGGACCTCCGCAAGCCGCTGGCGGATCTCAACCAACTTCGCGGCATGACCCCTCGGGCAGTGATCACCAAACATCTGCTCGACGGAGACGACTCGGTCTTCAAGAACCCACTCGAGGACACCTTCAAGGGCAAGCCCTTCGACGCCAAGCCGAAAAGCTCGGGCGGCCCGACGCCCCAGATCAACACATCACAGGGTGGGGTGTCGATGAGCAAGAACGAGCCGAAGCTGTCCGCAGGCGACACTCCGCCCATCGACGCGGACGCCACCTGACGCTGCTTTGCGCATGCCGACCCCGCTGCTGCGTGAATGGACCATTGCATACGTCTGAGCGCGGCAGTGGTCCATTCATGCCGACCCCGCTGCTGCGTGAATGGACCATTGCACACGTCTGAGCGCGGCAGTGGTCCATTGACGCAACCGGGGAGCGGGGCTAGAGGACCTTGTTCAGGAAGTCCTGGGTGCGAGGGTTCTGCGGGTTACCGAACAATTCGTCGGGGGTTCCCTCCTCGACGATGACGCCCTCGGCCATGAAGATCACGCGATCCGCGACCTCGCGTGCGAAGCCCATTTCGTGGGTCACGACGACCATCGTCATGCCGCCCTGCGCGAGGTCTCGCAACACCTGCAGGACTTCGCCCACCATTTCTGGGTCGAGAGCACTGGTGGCCTCGTCGAACAGCATGATCGACGGGCTCATGGCCAACGCTCGGGCGATGGCGACGCGCTGCTTCTGCCCGCCGGAGAGGTTGGCGGGTTTGTAGTCCGCGCGCTCGGACAGGCCCACCTGTTCGAGCAGCTTCCGGGCCGCGTCCTTGGCCTGCGACTTGGACATCTTCTTGGTCTCGACGGGCGCGAGCATGACGTTCTCGAGCGCGGTCATGTGGGGGAAGAGGTTGAAGTGCTGGAACACCATGCCGATGTTCTGGCGCACCTTGTCCAGGTCGACGTTCTTCGCGGTCAGGTCGGTGCCGTCGACGACGACCGATCCGGCAGTGATGTCTTCGAGCTTGTTCAGGCAACGCAGGAACGTGCTCTTGCCCGAGCCCGATGGCCCGATCACGCACACCACTTCACCGTTGGCGATCTCGGCGTCGATGCCCTTGAGGACCGTGTTGTCGCCGAACGCCTTCTGCAGGCCCCTGATGGAGATCTTGGTTCCGGAACCGCTGTCGACCGGCAGGTCCTTGGTCAGTTCGGTGCTCATTTGTTGATCCTCTTCTCGAGCCGGTTCGACAGCTTGGTGAGAGCCATGATGATGATGAAGTACAGAACGCCGACGATGAGCCACATGTTGAACGACTCGAAGTTGCGGGCGATGATCAGACGACCGGTCTGTGTCAGTTCGGCGAGGCCGATGACCGAGAGCAGTGACGTGTCCTTGAGCGTGATGACGAACTGATTGATGTACGACGGGATCATCGTGCGAATTGCCTGTGGCATCACCACTTTTCGCATCGACTTGAGGTAACTGATGCCGAGACTGCGCGATGCTTCCATCTGGCCCTTGTCGACGGCGAGAATCCCACCGCGGACGATCTCGGCCATGTACGCACCGGCATTGAGCGAGAGCGTGATGATGCCCGCGGTGAACGCCGACATCTGGAAGTTCAGCGCCGCGGGGACACCGAAGTAGATGAAGAATGCCTGCACCAGAAGCGGTGTGCCACGGAAGATGTCGACGTAGGTGGTGCCGATGCCGCGGAGCACGATGTTGGTCGAGACGCGGAACAGGCCGAAGATCGCGCCGAGTACCAGCGCGATGGCGATGGAGATGACGGTCAGCACGATGGTCAGCCACAGGCCCTTGAGCAGCAACTGCCAGCTGCTGGCGATCAGACCGGGGATGGACGTGTCGGCGGTGGAGGCATCGGCGTTGAGGTAGGTGTCGAGAATCTGGTCGTACTGGCCGTTGGCGCGCAGGTTCTCGAGGCCGGTGTTGAACTGTTCGAGCAGCTGGGCGTTGGTGCCCTTGGCGACGGCGAATCCGTAACTGGCACCGGCTTCTTTCTCGGTGACGGTCTTGAATCCGTTGCCCTGGGTGATGCCGTAGGCGAGCACCGGGTAGTCCTCGAAGGCGGCCGCGGAGTTACCGGTACGCACTTCCTCGAACATCGTTGCCGAGTCGTCGAAGCTCCGGATGGTGAAGCCGTACTGATCTGCGATCGACGCGGCGAAGGTCGCGCCCTCGGTGCCGTTCTTGACTGCGACGGACTTGCCGCGCAGATCCTCGTAGCCCTTGATCTCGTCGTTGGAATCCAGAATCGCCATCTGGACACCGGAATCGAAGTACGGCTCGGAGAAGTCGAAGGTGGCCTTGCGTTCGTCGGTGATCGACATGCCGGCGATCATTCCGTTGAACTGGCCGCTGGTGACGCCCTGGAGTGCGGTATCGAAACCGACCTGCTCGACGGTGTAGTCGAAGCCCTGATCCACCGAGATCGCGGCGAGTAGGTCCATGTCGATTCCGACGAGTTTGCCGCTCTCGTCCTGGAATTCGAACGGTGCGAACGTGGTGTCCGTCGCGATCGAATAGTTCTGTGCAGGCGGGGCGGGTTGTGCGGATGCCATAGCGGGACCGAGCAGCGATCCCAGCAGGGTGATCAGCAGTGCGATCAGAACCGGAACGACGACCGGCCTGACCCGATGCGGCTTCTTCATGAAGGCCACTCTCTATCGACAATAGGATCGAAGGCAAATCCTAAGGCCCCAACCCTGTTTCCCGCGTCGTTTGTCGGGTATAAGCGCGACTTACAGTTTGCGCGCGGAATCGATGCCGAGTGACATTCCCACCAGGCCGCGCTCGCGTACGGCGAGTTTCGCTGCGACGGCCTCGAGTGCCTGTGCCGCAGGCGATTCCGGGTTACTCAGCACGATCGGCGTGCCTGCGTCACCGCCCTCTCGGACGGCGGTGTCGAGCGGAATCTGGCCGAGAAGTGGAACGCTGGCACCCACTGCCTTGGTGAGTCTGTCCGATACGTCCTGTCCGCCACCGGATCCGAAGATGTCCATACGGGTGCCGTCGGGCAGCTCGAGCCACGACATGTTCTCCACGACACCGGCGACGCGCTGCCGAGTCTGTAGTGCAATCGCACCCGCGCGCTCGGCGACCTCGGCCGCGGCCTGCTGCGGGGTGGTGACCACGAGGATTTCCGCGCTCGGGATGAGCTGAGCGACAGAGATTGCCACGTCTCCGGTACCGGGAGGAAGGTCGAGCAGCAGTACGTCCAGGTCGCCCCAGAAGACGTCGGCGAGGAACTGCTGCAGCGCACGGTGCAGCATCGGTCCGCGCCAGACGACCGGAGTGTTGCCCTGCGTGAACTGGGCGATCGAGATGAACTTCACGCCGTGCGCCTGCGGCGGCATGATCATCTTCTCGACCTGGGTCGGTCGTGCGTCGTTGCCGAGCATGCGAGGTACCGAGTGGCCGTAGATGTCGGCGTCGAGCACACCGACCGAGAGTCCGCGAGCGGTCAGCGATGCGGCGAGATTGACCGTCACGCTGGACTTGCCGACGCCACCCTTGCCCGACGCCACCGCGTACACGCGCGTCAGGGATCCGGGTTGCGCGAAGGGAATGATCGGCTCCGCGGAATCGCCGCGCAGTGACTTGCGGAGTTCGGTGCGCTGCTCGTCGTTCATCACGTCGAGTTCGACCGAGACGGTGCCGACGCCTGCGACGTCGGCGACTGCGTTCTTGACGCGGTCGCTGATCTCGGTCTTCATCGGGCACCCGGAGGTGGTGAGGTAGATGCCGACGCCGACGGCTCCGTCGTCGGAGATGTCGATGCTCTTGACCATCCCCAGATCGGTGATGGGTTTGCGGATCTCGGGGTCGATCACCTTCGAGAGCGCGGTCCGAACGTCGGATTCGGTCAGTACAGCCATTGCCTCATGCTAGGCGGTGGGCTGTGCGCCGATGGACAGCAGGGCAGGCGCGGACGGCCGATCAGTGAATGCGCGGGAGCTGGTCCGAGGTCGGGACGATGCCGGTGGCGTATCCGGCCGACCACGCGAGCACGTTCGCCACGTAGGCCATCGAGTTGTTGTAACGCAGGATCGCTTTGGTGGTCGATCCCAGGTCACGCATGTTGGTGCCGTCGTCGCACAGGTACATGCCGGTGGCCAGGGCGGCGTCGAACAGATTCTGTGGGTCGGAGACTCCGTCGCCGTTGCCGTCGGCGTGATAGAGGTTCCACGTCGAGGGTAGGAACTGCATGGGTCCGACGGCACGGTCGTATTCGGTGTCACCGTCGAGCGCGCCGCCGTCGGTGTCACGAATCACCTGATTGCCCGCGAGGGTGCCGTTCAGTCGTGGCCCGAGGATGGGCTCGTGCAGCTCGCCCGAGTCGTCGACCTTGCCGTTGTTGGCGTGGGTGGATTCGACACGGCCGATGCCGGCGATGACGGTCCAGCTGATGCCACAGCCGGGTTGCTGCTGGGCGAGGATGCGCTCGGCGTTCTTGTACGCCGAGACGTTGACGACCGGAATCGCGATGGGACTGACCGCGAGGTTGGTGGGCAGCTCCGGTGTGGGCGGGATCTCGGGAACCGGCGCGGGTGCGGGGACTGCAGCGGGCACGGGAAGCTCGGCCTGCGCGACCGGCTGCGCCTGTCCGTCCTGGGCGATCGGCTGCGGAGTTTCGACGACGGAGTTCGATTCCTGCGCGGCAGGGGACGTCTTCGCGCTGACGAACGGGATGTATTCCGTGGCTCCGGCGCTGGTGGCGGCGGTGACGAGTCCTGCGGGGACGAGACCTGCCAGAGCAATCACCGAATTCCGTCTGACCTTGGAATTCGATGCTTTTCTGTGACGACCCACGCGTGCTGTACCTCCTGATTTCCCCGGATGACAACCGGGGCCCGACCTGATGACCGGGATCGAGGGTACCTGATTCGAGACTGTTCCGTTATCGGGCTGTTACAGAGCGGACCTAGTGCGTATCGGGGTCCGATGCGTCCGGCATGCCCATGTCGTCGTGCACCCGCGCGGCCGCCTTCTTTCGTGCCTTCTTGGGAGAGACCGTGGGTTGACCCGTCGCCTGCTCGAGGAGTGCCTTGATCTCGTCCAGTTCGCGGCGCAGGTAGTCGCGGGTGGCGACCTCGCCGACGGCGATGCGCAGCGCAGCGAGTTCACGAGCGAGGAACTCGGTGTCGGCCTTGGTCTGTTGGGCGCGAGAACGGTCCTCCTCGAGGGAGACGCGGTCGCGGTCGTCCTGCCGATTCTGGGCCAGAAGAATCAACGGAGCTGCGTACGCGGCCTGGGTCGAGAACGCGAGGTTGAGCAGGATGAAGGGGTAGGGGTCCCACTGGAGGTTGACCGCCACGACGTTGAGGAAGATCCAGACGATCACGATTCCGGTCTGGATGGCCAGGTAGCGGCCGGTGCCGAGGAATCGTGCGGCCTTCTCGCCCGACTTGCCGAGGTCGAAGTCGAGGTTCACATTGAACATCCGCGACCCGCGCGGCGTGTCCATTCTCTGGCGTGCTGTTTCTTTCACTGTCCCGCCACTTCCTGATCTCGCCAGTCCTCGGGCAGCAGGTGATCGAGGACGTCGTCCACGGTCACGGCCCCGACCAGGTGGTCCTCGTCGTCGACCACCGGGCCGCAGACGAGGTTGTACGTCGCGAAGTACCGCGTCACGGCGGTGAGACTGTCCTCGGGGGACAATCGCGGCAGAGCGCTGTCCACCACACCGCCGACCAGGCTCGCCGGGGGTTCTCGAAGCAATTGCTGCAGATGCACGCAGCCGAGATACGGGCCGGTCGGTGTCGCGGTCGGGGGCCGCACGACGAACACCAGGGAGGCCAGCGCAGGCGTCAGGTCGGGATTACGTACCCGGGCGAGCGCCTCGGCCACCGTCGTCGACGCGGTGAGAACTACCGGCTCGGGGGTCATCAGACCACCGGCGGTATCGGGGGAGTGTTCGAGCAGACGACGGACAGGCGCGGAGTCCTCCGGATCCATCAGGCGCAGAAGCGATTCCGCCTCGGTCTCGGGCAGCTCGCCCAGCAGGTCGGCGGCGTCGTCCGGGTCCATGGCCTCGAGCACGTCGGCACCACGGTCGACACCGAGGTAGTGCATCAACTCCACCTGATCGTCGTCGGGCAGTTCCTGGACGACGTCCGCGAGCCGCTCGTCGTCGAGAGCGCGCGCCACCTCCATCCGGCGCTTGACGGGCAGCTCGCGCATCGCGTTCGCCACGTCGGCCGCGCGAAGATCCTCGAACTGCATCAGCAGCTGCGCCACACCCTGATCGGGCATGGACAGCTCGTTCTGTGTCAGCCCCTGCACGTGCTGCCAATCGACGACGTGGATGGCACCACGCCGCGCGAGCCGTTGCCGTTGCTTGCGGACCGCCACCCGCGCGACCACCCAGTCGCGAGTTCGGGTGAGTTCGATGCCGAGGTCGACGACGATGGAATCGACGTCGTGCAGCTCGTCGAGCTCGGGGTCGTCGACGCGCACCTTGGAGTCGAGGATCTGCGCGAAGACCAGGATCTCGTTGGCGCGCTGGGTGAATCGACGAAGACTGACGTTTCCGGTCGTGAGTTGAACGGAATTGGGCTCGATGCTCGTCACTCGTAGCATCGGCACGAAAATTCTTCGGCGAGTTGCCAATTCGACCACAAGGCCGAGGACTCTCGGCTGCGCTCTGCCGACACGCATCGAGACGACCACGTCACGAACCCGGCCGATCGATTCGCCGTCGGGGCCCAGGACACCCAGGCCGGCGAGCCTGGCCGCGAATACCTTGCTCAGTGCTGCCATGATGGCAAGGTTAGAGGCTCGGCAGTACAGAGGGTGAATCAGACAGGGGTTGTGCTTTCGTGAGAGCTTCGGGCATGCGGCGGTCGGTACTGGCCGTTCCGGGCAGTTCGGACAAGATGATCGACAAGGCCAAGGGACTGCCCGCCGACGCGGTCTTTCTCGATCTCGAGGACGCCGTCGCGCCGCTGGCGAAAGTGGCGGCCCGAGCGCGCATCGTCGACGCACTCAACTCCGACGGTTGGGGCGATCAGATCAAGGTCGTGCGCGTCAACGACTGGACGACGCAGTGGACGTACGGCGACGTCATCGACGTCGTGTCGGGTGCCGGACGCAATCTCGACGCCATCCTGCTGCCGAAGGTGGAATGCGCCGCGCACGTGCAGGCGCTGGATCTGTTGCTCACTCAGCTCGAGAAGGAGCACGGTCTCGAGGTCGGTGCCATCGGGATCGAGCCGCAGATCGAGAGCGCACGCAGTCTGCGCAACATCGACGAGATCGCGACGGCGAGCCCTCGCGTGGAGACCCTGGTGTTCGGCCCTGCGGATCTGATGGCGAGCGTCAACATGCGCACTCTGGTCGTCGGCGAGCAACCGGTCGGATACGACACGGGCGACGCCTATCACCACATTCTGATGACCATTCTGCTCGCTGCCCGGACCCACGGTCTGCAGGCGATCGATGGCCCCTACCTGCAGATTCGAGATCTCGACGCCTTTCGTCGGGCGGCAGGCCGCACGGCCGGCCTCGGTTTCGACGGCA
Organism: Rhodococcus sp. 14-2496-1d; assembly: GCF_002259365.1. Lineage (NCBI taxonomy): Bacteria > Bacillati > Actinomycetota > Actinomycetes > Mycobacteriales > Nocardiaceae > Rhodococcus > Rhodococcus sp. 14-2496-1d. The sequence goes on from NZ_NPFV01000019.1 coordinate 24,642, forward strand.
AGTGGGTGCTGCATCCGACGCAGATCGAGGCCGCCAACGAGATCTTCGCGCCGCGTCAGGCCGATTACGACAAGGCCGAGATGATTCTCGACGCCTACGAGTTCCACACGTCCGCGGCGGGTGGCGGTCGCGGTGCGGTGATGTTGGGCGACGAGATGATCGACGAGGCGAGCCGCAAGATGGCGCTCGTCGTCTCGGCGAAGGGCCGCGCCGCAGGAATGACGCGCACGACCGCTTTCGTGCCGCCCACAACCTGACCGACCACGTCCTGACCAACCGTCAACCTGCTGTGAACCGCTACAACGGGTGTGCCGGGTGTCCGTTTCGGGGCACAATGGAGTCATGACTAATCCCCTCTCGCAGTCGGGCCGCCCAGGGCAGGGACTGCCGACGCCGCCTTCCGGTTGGCCGATCGGTTCCTACCCCACCTACGCCGAGGCGCAGCGCGCCGTCGACTACCTGTCCGACGAGGAGTTCTCGGTACAGGACGTGACGATCGTCGGCGTCGACCTGATGCAGGTCGAGCGCGTCCTGGGCCGGCTCACGTGGCCCAAAGTGATTGGTGGAGGCATTGTTTCGGGTGCATGGCTTGGCGTTTTCCTCGGCCTGGTCCTCGGTATCTTCAGCGAGAACATCCTCGGAGCTCTGCTCATCGGCGTCGGCGGCGGCATCATCTTCGGCCTGATCTCGGCGTCCATTCCGTACGCGGCCACCAAGGGGCAGCGAGATTTCGCGTCGAGCATGCAGTTGGTCGCCGGTCGTTACGACGTCCTCTGCGAACCCCGTACCGCGGAGAAAGCGCGCGACCTGCTCGCGAAACTGTCGATCTGATCACACCTGGTGGACGACCAGGCAACCGACAGGTAACGGAATAGCCCCAATCTCCCCTCAATGCCAGTGAGTTCGGTTACGTTTCTTTCGTGCACGGCAGTCCCACACAGTGTGCTGCGCGAGTAACTGAACGTACGGAGGCGGAAAGTGCCGAGACATCGTGGTCGTAGGCGTGGAAAAGCAACGAGGATAGGGGTGTTGGCGGCAGCGGCTCTGGTGACGAGTCCGTTGCTCGCAGCGTGTGGTTCGTCCGACAGTTCGGTTCCGGTTCTGAGTTTCTACACTGCCGCAGACGGCGCAGAGCAGTACGCCGCTGCGGCACAGGTGTGTTCGGATGCCTCGAACGGTCGCTACCGCGTGGAGCAGCGAACGCTGCCCAAGAGCGCAAATGATCAGCGTCTCCAGCTCGCGCGGCGCCTCGCGGGCAACGACCGGACGCTCGATCTGATGACACTCGACGTGGTGTGGACGGCCGAATTCGCCGAAGCCGGATGGGCATTGCCCGTGCCCGACGACCTGTCCGAAAAGCTGCGCGACGGCTCCACCCTCGAAGGTCCGCTCGCCACGGCCGAATGGCAGGACCAGCTCTACGCGGTTCCGCTCAACTCCAACACCCAGTTGCTCTGGTACCGGCCCGACGAGGTGCCGGACGGGGTGCCGCCGCAGACGTGGGATCAGCTGATCGACGTGGCCGAGGCCAATGCGGCCGCCGGTAGGCCCTCGGAGATCGGCGTCCAGGCCAAGCAGTACGAGGGCTTCATGGTCTGGTTCAACTCGCTGCTCGAGAGCGCAGGAGGATCGGTCGTCGGCGAAGACGGAACGACGGTGACACTGAACGACACTCCCGAGCACCGCGCCGCCACCGAGAAGGCCCTCGAGATCATCAAGCGGGTCGCCACCGCCGATGGCCGCGACCCGTCGGTCTCGCAGAGCGACGAGGGAACCTCCCGGCTCGGGATGGAAGCGGGACGGATGGCCTTCCAGGTCAACTACCCGTTCGTGCTGCCCGGTCTGAAGGAGAACGCTGTCGCCGGTGCCGTCTCGTTCCTCGACCTGTCGAACGTGCCTGCCGACCAGCAGGACGCGCGGATCGCCGAGGTCTTCCGCAGCGCCCCGTATCCGGAGGTCGATGCGGGCGAGCCCGCCAAGGTCACCATCGGTGGGTTCAACATCGGCGTCGCCAAGACCACCCAGCACGAGGACCTCGCGTGGGAAGCCGTCGAGTGCCTCACCAACCAGGAGAACCAGCGCAACAACGCCGTCAACGGTGGTGTGCCGCCGGTGCTTGCACGCCTGTACGACGATCCGGAGTTCCAGGCCGTCTATCCCGCGTGGGAAGGGGTGCTCGGTTCCATCGAGTCGGCGGCCGTCCGGCCCGTTTCACCTGCGTACCAAAGCATCTCGATTCTGTTGACCGATGCGCTCAACCCGCCGCAGAACATCGATCCGGTGGCCGACGTGGACAAGCTCGCTGATCTGGTCACCAAGGCCGTCAATTCCGAAGGGTTGATTCCATGAGCGCCACCACCGAGTCACAGCCCGCATCGCAGCCTGTCGACAAGCAGGCGGCTCTGAAGAACGTCTCCGACGGCAAGAAGGCCGAACGACGGTTGGGTCTGCTGCTCATCGCACCCGCAGCCCTGCTGATGATCGCGGTCACCGGGTACCCGATCATCTACGCGTTCTGGCTCAGCCTGCAGAAATACAACCTCGCATTCCCCGAGGATCGGGAATTCGTCGGCATCTCCAACTACGTGACCGTGCTCTCCGACGGCTACTGGTGGACCGCGTTCGGTGTGACGGCGGGCATCACGATCATCTCGGTGATCATCGAGTTCATCCTCGGCCTGGCGGTGGCTCTGGTCATGCACCGCACCATCTTCGGCCGTGGACTGGTGCGCACCGTGGTGCTCATTCCGTACGGCATCGTGACCGTCGCCGCCGCGTACAGCTGGTACTACGCGTGGACCCCCGGCACGGGCTACCTCGCCAATCTGCTGCCCGACGGCAGTGCCCCGCTCACCGAGCAGTTCCCGTCACTGGCGATCGTCGTATTGGCCGAAGTGTGGAAGACGACGCCGTTCATGGCGCTGCTGCTGCTCGCAGGCCTGGCGTTGGTGCCCGACGACCTGCTCAAGGCCGCCGAGGTCGACGGGGCGGGTGGCTGGACCAGGCTGATGCGGATCACCATTCCGTTGATGAAGCCGGCGATCCTCGTCGCGGTGCTCTTCCGCACCCTCGACGCGTTCCGCATCTTCGACAACATCTACGTCCTGACCCGAGGCAGCAACGAAACCGGATCGGTCTCGATTCTGGGTTACAACAACCTCTTCGGTGCGTTCAACCTCGGACTCGGGTCGGCGATCAGCATCCTGATCTTCTTCTGCGTCGCGATCATCGCGTTCGTGTTCATCAAGTTGTTCGGTGCATCGGCACCGGGATCCGACGACGGAGGCCGCAAGTAATGACCACTGTTACGCCTCGCAAGAAGGTCGGTTGGACGGTCGTCAACGTCCTCGTCCTGCTCTACGCACTCGTTCCGCTGCTGTGGATCATCAGTCTCTCGTTCAAGTCGACGGCGACCATCGCCGACGGCAGGTTCATTCCGCAGTCGTTCACCCTCGAGAACTACAAGGGCATCTTCCAGACGAACCAGTTCACCTCGGCACTGGTGAACTCGATCGGCATCGGACTGATCACCACGGTGATCGCCGTGGTGATCGGCACGATGGCCGCGTATGCCGTTGCTCGCCTTGACTTTCCGGGCAAGAAGGCGCTCGTGGGTGCGGCACTGCTCATCGCGATGTTCCCCCAGATCTCGCTGGTGACACCGCTGTTCGACATCTCCCGCTCGCTGGGGCTGTTCGACACCTGGCCGGGACTGATCATTCCGTACATCACCTTCGCGTTGCCGTTGGCGATCTACACCCTCTCGGCGTTCTTCCGCGAGATTCCGTGGGAGCTCGAAAAGGCAGCGAAGATGGACGGCGCGACGCCCGCACAGGCGTTCCGCAAGGTCATCGCTCCGCTGGCCGCCCCCGGCATCGTCACCGCCGCAATTCTGGTGTTCATCTTCGCCTGGAACGACCTTCTGCTCGCCATCTCGTTGACGGCGACGGAACGTTCGGTCACCGTCCCGGCGGCCATCTCGCAGTTCACCGGTAGCTCTCAGTTCGAGGAGCCCACGGGGTCGATCGCGGCGGCAGCAGTCGTCATCACGATCCCGATCATCATTTTCGTGCTCTTCTTCCAACGACGTATCGTGGCGGGCTTGACGTCCGGCGCAGTGAAGGGATAACCGTCATGGCCGAAATCGTTCTCGACAAAGTCACCAAGCTCTACCCCGACGGCGCCGCCGCGGTCAGCGACGTCGACATCACCATCGCCGATGGCGAATTCATCATCCTCGTCGGGCCCTCCGGTTGCGGAAAGTCCACGACGCTCAACATGATCGCCGGTCTGGAGGACATCTCGTCCGGAGAACTGCGCATCGCGGGGGAGCGCGTCAACGAGAAGGCACCCAAGGATCGCGACATCGCGATGGTGTTCCAGTCGTACGCGCTGTACCCGCACATGACGGTGCGTCAGAACATCGCCTTCCCGCTGACGCTCGCGAAGCTGTCGAAGTCGGAGATCAACACCAAGGTCGAAGAGGCAGCCAAGATCCTCGACCTCAGTCAGCACCTCGACCGCAAGCCGGCGAACCTGTCCGGTGGTCAGCGACAGCGAGTTGCCATGGGCCGTGCCATCGTTCGTACCCCCAAGGCCTTCCTGATGGACGAGCCGCTGTCCAATCTCGACGCCAAGCTGCGCGTGCAGACGCGCGCCGAGATCTCGCGGCTGCAGAAGCGGCTCGGCACCACCACGGTGTACGTCACGCACGACCAGACCGAGGCCATGACCCTCGGCGATCGCGTCGTGGTGCTGCGCGGCGGGTTGGTGCAGCAGATCGGTTCTCCGCAGGAGCTCTACGACAAGCCGCGAAACCTGTTCGTGGGCGGCTTCATCGGATCGCCCTCGATGAACTTCGTTCCCGGACAGCTCACCTCGAACGGCGTGTCCACCGCGCTCGGTGAGATCGACATCCCACTCGAGCGGATGGATGCGATCAAGGCCAAGAACCCGGGCCGCGAGGTGGTCGTCGGCATCCGTCCCGAGCATTTCGAGGACGCGGCTCTGATCGACGGCTACCAGAAGATGAGCGGTGCCACCTTCACCGCCACCGTCGACGTGCTCGAGTCCATGGGCAGCGACAAGTACGTCTACTTCACGCTCAAGGGTGCCAAGGTCGAGTCCAGCGAGCTGCAGGAGCTCGCGGCCGATGCCGGCATCGCCGATCTCGGTGGCGCACAGGTGGTTGCGCGTCTGGCCGCCGAATCCAAGGCCGCCGAGGGTGGTCAGGTGGAACTGTGGTTCGACCCGGCGAAGATCTCGGTGTTCGACCAGGCCTCGGGTGCCAACCTGACGCTGTAGAGCGCTGCGCGCATGTGCACGGAACTTCGTAGTGGGCTACGAAGTTCCGCGCACATGGGTCAGAAGGCAGAGCCCGTGCTCGGCAGCTGGTAGCCCTGGAAGAAGTCGTAGGGCACCACATTCGGTGCCGGGTTCTGCAGCTGCGGTGCCGGTGCCTGTGGGAACAGTTCGGGCAGGCGGAACTGATCGGGCTGCTGGTTCTGCTGATACTGCGGCGCGCTGTGGTCACGATCGTCGCTGCCGGACCACAGCGGATCGGCCGACGCTGTGCCGGTGACCGCCACCAGAGGGATGGCCACCAATGCTCCGGTGACTGCTGCGCGGGTGAGGATCTTTCGGGTGTTCATGTGTTCCCTTTCGTCGTGGTTCGTACCTCCACGACAGTAGGTATTCGTGAGTACGCCCGAAAGGCAGATTCGTTGACTCCCAGTAGATTACGAGTTTCCTGCCAGGGGCCCCGACCAGCGGATGGACGGTCTTCGTCCTGGTCGGACGAGGGTGTCGGCTGTCAGGTCGCTGTGTAGCGGTCGGCAGGGCGTCACGCCGCCATGTTCGACGTGCTGGTCGGTTCGGACCCCGCCACTCGCACCGATTCCCGCGCGGCGGGGGTACTCCTGATGGCCAGGGCCGCGAGTACGACGACGAGGCAGGCCACCGCACCTGCGACGAACGCTGCGGTGTACACGCTCTCGCGGGCGACGGCTGTCCCGTCGATGGTGAACATGGCGAGGACGGTGGACAGCGTGGCACTGGCGATCGAGGGGCCGACTGTCCGGACGATCGAATTGACGCTGTTCGCCACCCCGGTGTCCGCTGCGCTGACCTCGGCCATGAGCAGGTTCGGCAGGGCAGCGAACGCAAGACTGACGAACATGTTGATGACGATGCCTGCGGTGATCAGCTGCCAGGTGTGATCGTGGGCGAGTGCGACGAAGACGAATCCGACCATCCCGATCACGGCTCCTGCGATCAGTACTCGGCGCGGCCCGAACGACCGGATGAGGCGGCCACTGACGACGGCCGCGACCACTCCGACCGCTGCGCCGGGCAGCAGATAGACGACACTCGCCTCGAGAACGTTCGCGGTGAAACCGTAGCCGGCCACAGCTCGTGGTGTCTGCACGAAGTACGAGCAGGCGAGGAAATTGACGAACATCCCGATACCGACGAAGAGGGTGGCGACGTTGGTGGCGAGCAACGGTCCGTGGGTGAGCATTCGGGGTGCGACCAATGGCTCGTCGGCGCGCTTCTCGAAGGTCCACCAGATGGCCCCCGCGACCACACCGCCGACCGCGCAGCCGATGGTGGCAAGCGAACCCCACCCCCAGGTGCGTCCCTGGGTCAGGGCGAGGAACAGCAGCAGCAGAGTCACCGCGAGCAGTGCAGCTCCCCACCAGTCGACGGTGCCGCCGCTGGTTCTCGGGCGCGCCGGTACGCCGAACCAGGCGATTGCGAGCGCGAGTACCACGAACGCAACAGTGAGCCAGAACACGCGGTGGTAGTCGGCACCGTTGGCCGTCAGTAGCCCGGTCAACACCAGTCCGAATCCGCCGCCGACGCCCAGTGTGCCGGACAGGACGGCCATCGAGCCGACGAGCTTACGAGGAGGCATCTCGTCTCGGAGGACGGCGAGGGCGATGGGGAACAGTGCGTAGGACACTCCCTGCAGGACCCGGCCGACGATCAGCCACAGCAACGAGTGGGTCAGGGCTGCGAGCAGAGATCCGGCGAGGACGACGGTGAGCACACCGATCAGCACCGGACGCTTACCGTGCAGGTCGGCGAGCCTACCGATGACCGGGGTGGCGATCACCGCCGCGAGGAGGTTGGCCGTCAGCACCCATCCGGCTGCGGTCGCGCTGACCCCGAGTTGGGTGCCGATGGTCAAGACGATGGGGACCACCATCGTTTGCAGAACGGCGAGAGTCATGACGATGAAACAGAGTCCGGGCAGCAGTATGCGGCGGGAGGACATGAAAGAACTACCTCGTTACGTATCGACCAAGCGATGGAACCGAAAAAATTAGAATGATGAACGCATCTAAGTAACTATCAGAGATCGGTGCACCAGGGAAGCGAGCCGGGGCTGTTACCACGGCCCAGCATCGACGCAGGCCTACTGATGCTTTCCCAGAGCTTTCTGACGCAGTTCGCTGACGATCTCGTCGTTCCAGACGTGTTCGCGCACCAGGCGGTAGCGCTCCCGGCTCATCCAGAGGTACGCCTCTGCGTCGGTGCGGTCCTCGAGGATCTCCGCTGCGCGCACCATGCGCACCACCGGTAGGTACTCCTCACCGAACCAACGCCGCGCGACGGTACCGCGGTCGACGAATTCACCGACCTCCTGCATCAACCGGAATCCCCACGCTTCCACCGATTCGCTCAGCTGCGCGTAGTCGAAGGGATCGGTGACCTGGACGGCCTCGCGGGCCCGGCCCACCAACGGAACTCGACTGAGGAAGATGCGTCGGTGATCCTTGATCAGCAGGTCGCCGCGTCGGGTGATGCCCTCGGGGGAGATGCGCGTGATGATCTCGGTGACCACCGCGTCGATCGTCGTTCGGTGCATGGCGAAGGCGATCGACACTCGATGATGGCCGTCGACGACGAAGTGCATGCCACCGATGCGGTACACCTGGATCGGGGGCATCGCCTCGCCGCGGCGTTGGGCGGCTGCAAGTCGCTGCCAGCGTTCGCGGATGCGCGCCGACGTCGGGCGGAAGAAGCGGTCGAAATCGCGAGTGCGGTCGACGCTTCCGACGATGGTCTCGACGCGGATGACCTGCAGACCCAGGTGCCGCTCGCCCACCTTGCCGAGGGCGGCGACCACCTCGTCGAACGGCAGGATGGTGTTGACGTCGTCGGGTTGGCGACGCAGCCACCCGACCAGACGTGCGACGTCGGCGCGTCGGCGCTGGCGGGTGAAGTCGTTCTCCGCGTCGGCGGCCGGGAATCCGGTGTCACGTGCCATGTCTGCGCCTCACGATCTTCGGTGTCTCGAAATCCGTTCTCTCGCTGCCCGGTTCGATCTCGAGAAGGGTGTATCCGACGGTGTTGATCACCGTCGCGCCGTGCAGGGTCAGATCGTCCGGGGTGTGACCGTGTGGATGAATATGCCCGTGCAACAACAACTGTGGCGACAGTCGACGCGTCACCTCGTCCAGGCAGTCGAAGCCGATGTGCGCGGGGTCGGTGTCGTCACCGACGCCGAGCGGGGGACTGTGGGTGAGCAGAATGTCGACGGGGCGAAGATCCTTGCGCACGTTGCGATGCCACGCGAACGTTCGAGTCAGGGTGCGCGATCGCCGTCGTTGCTGCCGTTGGGTCCACTGATTGGGGCCACCGTTGTAGCGGATGGACCCACCGAGGCCGGCTATCCGTAGGCCTGCGGCGGAGACTATTCGACGGTCGACGTTGACGGCACCGACCGGTCCGGGCCAGGTGGCGGGCAACCCGGCGCGCATCCACCCTGCGCGTCCGGCCGAGTATCCGGTGAGGTCCGCGTCGTGATTGCCTGGAACGAACACACACGGAGCGTTCAACGCGTCGGTGAGGTACTCGAGGTAGTCGAACGGGAGGTCGCCCGCGCCGAGAATCAGGTCGACTCCGAGCGACTTCACCTGCGGACTCCACAGGGATTCGATCGTTTCGTCGGCAACTGCGAGAACGGAGACCACGGGTACGACGGTACCCACCTCCGGTGCGGTGATACCTCCGAACGGACTTCTCGGGCATCGGTGGTGTTGGATGGGTCAGGTGAGCGACAGTGTCATTGCAGCGGTACGCGCACATCTGGTGACCGAGATCGGCGACGAGAATCCGTCGTCGGCGTCGGTGACGTTCCTCGGCCTCGAGTCGCTGGACGTGCTGAGATTCGGCGCGGACTCCGACGTGGTCCGGTACGTCAGTCTCGGCTGTTCTCGTCACCCCATGGCCGATCCCAACGAACTCGTCGCCGATCCCTCGCGCGGCCCCCGAGCAGAACTGGTGCTGACTCTTCGCGGTGGGGCAGGCGTGGCGTCGGGCGTGCACAAGTCACTGGCTGTGCTCGCTGCCTCGCCCGCGGTGGAGGGGGTCGTGCTCGTCGAGGACGCGCTGCTCGATCTGGGCGAGCCGCTCTGGACCAACGCGCCGTTCACCGCGGTGCTGCTCGGCGACAGCGACATCGCCGATCTGACGCTGCCCGAGCCCTACGATCCGGTTCGCTTTCTCGCTGCCGTGCCGTTGACCGGTACCGAGGCCGCCTGGGTGCGTCTGCGCGGTGCCGCGGCCCTGCGTGAGGCCTGGGCCGAGGCCGGGATCGACGTGCGCGATCCGAATCGGTCCGCGGCCAGTCTCTGACCCGGAGTCACCGAGCGTAGGACGCCAATTCCGGTTCTGCGGTGACGGAGTCGTCGATCAGGTGCCGAGGTACCTGGGCCAGGTACTTCAGGCCGGTGATCGCGGCATGCGCGTCGTAGCGCAGGTTCGGCATGCTGGTGGTGAAACACAGATCGTCCGGAATCCGCTCGCGGACAGCAGGTCCGTCGTGTTCGAGTGCATCGAGGACGATACGGAAGGCGACGTTGTCGCCGATGATGTCGAAGTGTTCGACGGGCCGCAGCGGGCAGACGTCCTGAACGGCGATGTTCGCGGCTCCGGCAAGAGTGCTGGCGTGCGGTTGCGGATAGATCAGCTCGTCGAAATTGGTGTAGATCGAGGTGTAACCGGGTCCCTCCGGCAACGGACGCGCCGCCAGCGCGGTGAGGAACTTCGATCCGGTGGCGATCTGCCAGTTCGCAGGCGGGCACTCCTGCGAGTCGTCGCATCCCGAACGCGCCGAGTCGGTGCCGTTGTACGGGGTGGCGAGCGAGATGAGATCCGACACCAGAGCAGGCAGATCCGGCCAGAACGTCAACGCCCACAGCTCGTCGAGCGGGCCGTGCTGGTGGCCCATCATGACGACCTGGCGACCGCTGTCGGCGGCCATCGTCCGAACCGCGTGCACCACGTACTGGGCGGCGATCTGCAGGTCGCCGTACCCCTCGTCCGGCAGGGAGAGGCTGCACACCGGTATTCCGGCGGCGGGCAGCGACTGCAGATAGTTCCACCCGAACGACTGCTGGTCGGTGGCGAAAGCCGGGGTGAGCAGGACCGGATCGCGGGTGGCGTCGTGCAGATCGGGGGTGCACGTCAGAGCGTGGTCGAGGGCGGCCGGATCGACGGTCAGTGCGGGACCCGGATCGAGGTTCGACCCTGCCGTTGCGGTTCCCGGTACCACCGTGGACAGCAACGCGACGGTCGACGCCAGTACGAGTGAGCGGATTCTCATCGATCCCTTCCGGACGACAATGCAGGGCTTCTGCAGTCTCATCCGGCCCGAACCGGTGGGCTCGTCACCTGTCGGCAGTCGGGGCAATCACCAACGATCGGACGATTCGGTTGGGCATCGTCCAATCGAATCGTCGGCCCCTAGAGCCAGTTGTTCTTGTGGAACGTCCTCCACAGTCCGATGCACACGCACAACACCACTGCGACCATCAGGTGGTAGCCGTACGTCCAGTGCAACTCGGGCATGTTGTCGAAATTCATCCCGTAGATCCCCGCGACCATCGTCGGCACGGCGGCGATCGCCACCCACGACGAGATCTTGCGCATGTCCAGGTTCTGCTGCATCGTCACTCGCGCCAGCGCAGCGTCGACGAGTGAGCTGAGCACCTCGTCGTACTCGGAGATGCGTTCGGCGACCGTCGTGTGATGGTCCTGCACGTCGCGCAGGTAGCGTCTCACCGCTTTGGGGACGCTCGGCTCCTGCACCAGACGCGCCAACGGCGTCGACAGTGGTGTCACCGACCGCCGAAGTTCGACGACCTCCCGCTTGAGGAGATAGATGTTCTCGATGGGCACGTGGTGGTGCGGCGAGAACACTTCCTCCTCCATACCGTCGACGTCCCGCTCGATCGAGTCGGTCACCGCGAGATACTCGTCGACCACGTGATCGGCCACCGCATGGAGAACTGCCGACGGGCCGAGCGCGAGCTGTTCAGGGTTGCCCTCGAGGCGTTGACGCACGCCGGCCAGTCCCGAATGCTCCCCGTGCCGGACGGTGATGACGAAGTCACGGCCGACCATCACCATGATCTCGCCGCTCTCGACGATCTCGTTGGCGGTCGTCACCGACTCGTGCTCGACGTACTTCACCGTGCGCAGTACCAGGAACGCGACGTCGTCGTAGCGCTCGAGTTTGGGTCTCTGGTGGGCGTGCACGGTGTCTTCGACCATCAGCTCGTGCAGGCCGTAACACTGGGCGATCGCGTTCATCTGTTGGTCGTCGGGTGCGTGCAGACCCACCCACACGAATCCTTCGCCGCGTGCACGCACCTCCGCGATGGCCGAGGTGTGAGTGAATCTGCCGGGCAGTCGAGCGCCCTCGACGTAGACCGCACAGTCGACGATTGCGCGAGCCGTGGGCACCGGAATTCGCGGTGTGTGCACCGGACCGGCCTTGGCCGATCGTCGATGCAGGGACGGCAGCGACGGGCGTGGTGGAAGGGACGGCATGGCGGGCAATCGTACGCCAGCAAAACGACGAGAGAGTGGGCCTGGAACACTGTGCAGGTGCTCATCGACCTCCACACCCACTCGACGGCGTCCGACGGCACCGACAGCCCGGCCGAGCTGGTCCGGGCCGCAGCCGAGGCGGGACTGTCGGTGGTGGCTCTGACCGACCACGACACCACCTCGGGATGGGACGAGGCGGCCTCCGCACTGCCGTCCGGTCTCACGCTCGTGCGCGGCATGGAACTTTCCTGCACCGGGCGAGGCGAGGACGGCCGGCCGGTTCCCGTGCACCTACTGGCGTACCTGTTCGACCCCGCGAACGAGGTGTTCGCAACCGAGCGCGCGCGGTTGCGCAGCGAGCGGGTCACGAGATTGCGTGCCATCGCCGAGAAGATGGCGGCAGACGGTCTGCCCATCGACCCCGACGCGGTGCTGGCCTCGGCCGGTGCGGCGGCCGGGCGACCCCATCTGGGTCGAGCCCTGATCGACGCCGGGTACGTCCCGGACATGAACGCCGCGTTCGCCGGTCCGTTGGCGACCGACGGCAAGTACTACGTCGAGAAGGTCGACACTCCCCTCGAAGTAGCGGTGGACATGATCGCTGCGGCAGGCGGTGTCAGTGTGCTCGCGCACGCCAGAGCTCGTACCCGCGGCCGCATCCTCGACCTCGATCACATTCGCGAAGTCGCAGCGCGCGGTCTCGGTGGTGTGGAGGTTCATCACATGGATCACTCGCCGGCGGACACCGCGGTGATGGCCGACCTCGCCGCGGAACTGGACCTGATCGTCACGGGATCCTCGGATTACCACGGCACCAACAAGACGGTGAAGCTGGGCGAATACTCCACTGCCCCAGAGCAATACGACCGTCTGGTTGCGGCGGCGCGGCCATGACTTTCGATGTGACGCTCTACTTGACGGTGTTGATCACCCTGTTCGTCATCATGGACCCGCCGGGCGCGATCCCGGTGTTCCTGTCTCTGGTCGGGCGCAAGAGCAAAGAAGCCCGCAACAAGGCCGCATGGCAGGCCCCCGCGGTTTCGCTGACCGTCATCTCGGTGTTCGCGATCGGCGGCCAGGCGATCCTGAGCTACCTGCACATCGGCATTCCGGCATTGCAGGGTGCGGGCGGGTTGCTGTTGCTGCTCATCGCGTTGTCGCTGCTCACCGGAAAGGGTGCGGGCGGGGACACCGCCGCGGAGGACGTCAACGTGGCACTCGTGCCGCTCGGGACTCCGCTCATGGCAGGCCCCGGTGCCATTGCCGCGGTGATCGTCTACGTCAGCCAGGCCGACGGTGACGCCGGTTCGTTCTTGGCAATTGCGTTGGGCATCATCACCATTCACATTCTGTTCTTCCTGGTGCTTCGATTCTCGACCGCGCTGATCCGGCTCCTCGGGGAGGGCGGTATCTCGCTGTTGGCACGCATCGCCGGTCTGTTGCTGGCCGCTATCGCGGTGCAGTTGATCGCGGACTCGGTTCGCGGATTCGTGGCAGGCGGATGACCGGGGCAGGTGCCGGGCTCCGATTCCTGCGCGGGCTCAGCGGTATCGTCACCGGGGGACTGGTGGTGCTGGCCCTCGGCGTCGCCGTCACGCAGTATCTGGGCCACTCCCGCGGCTTTCCCGGTCCTGGCGCTCTCTCGGTTGCCGCCCATATCGTCGCCGCGATCGTTGCCGTGGTCGCGCAGCGCATCACCGATCACCGTCGCGGATTCTCGGCCGTTCTCGGCGCTCTCGTGGTCTTCGTCGCCGCAGGCCTCGTCCTGTGGACACAATGGTGGCAGTGAGAACCGGTGCCGGTGGTTCCTGACGCTGTGGTCAGGTGGGGCGGCGATATGGCACACTGGGGCACCGACAGGGCTACAGCCCATCGCTGATCGTGCAGGCGTACCCGCCTCACATGCGAGACACGCTCTCGGCAGTTTGCAGCCAGCACTGGCGCACTCCGACGGGCCCTCATTTCCACCACTCACTTCGTTGACACTTCGTCGCCTTGCTGGTCGAGGTCGACAGTGCGAGGAGCTTTCACCGTGACGGCAGTCGAAGACACCGCAGCAACACACACCGCACCGGCAGGACCGGCGGCGATCACCGACGAGGAGATCTTCGCCGGGCATCTCGGCGGCAAGCTGTCGGTCGAGTTGGCAGCGCCGCTCGACACGCAGCGCGATCTCTCGATCGCCTACACCCCCGGAGTGGCGCAGGTCAGCCGCGCCATCGCCGCCGACGCCTCGCTGGCCAAGCGATACACCTGGACCGATCGCCTCGTGGCCGTCATCTCCGACGGTTCCGCAGTGCTCGGCTTGGGCGACATCGGTCCGCGCGCGTCGTTGCCGGTGATGGAGGGCAAGGCCGCGCTGTTCAAGAAGTTCGCGGGCCTCGACTCCATTCCGATCGTGCTCGACACCAACGACGTCGACGAGATCGTCGAGACCATCGTGCGGATGCGGCACAGCTTCGGTGCCGTCAACCTCGAAGACATCTCGGCACCGCGCTGTTTCGAGATCGAGAAGCGCGTCATCGAGGCGCTCGAATGCCCCGTCATGCACGACGACCAACACGGCACCGCCATCGTCGTACTCGCTGCTCTCAACGGGGCTGCGAAGGTTCAGGGCCGCAGTACGTCCGAACTGAAGGTCGTCGTATCCGGAGCCGGGGCAGCGGGAGTCGCGTGCGCGAACATGCTGCTTCTGGCCGGCATCGGGGACGTGGTGGTGCTGGACTCGAAGGGCATCGTGTCCGCCGACCGCTCGGACCTCAACAGCGTCAAGACCGATCTCGCCGCGCGTACCAACCCCCGTGCACTGTCGGGCGGTGCGGTCGACGCCCTCGCCGGAGCCGACGTGTTCCTCGGTCTGTCCGCAGGCAAGGTCGACGAGAACTACATCGCGTCGATGGCCCCGGACTCCATCGTGTTCGCACTGTCCAATCCGGATCCGGAGATCCATCCGGAGGTGGCGAGGAAGTACGCCGCCATCGTGGCCACCGGACGAAGCGACTTCCCGAACCAGATCAACAACGTTCTCGCCTTTCCCGGTGTGTTCAAGGGCGCACTCGACGCCGGTGCCCGCCGTATCACCGAAGGCATGAAGCTCGCCGCTGCCGAGGCAATCCTCTCGGTTCTCGGCGACGAGTTGGCTGCGGACAAGATCGTGCCCAGCCCACTCGATCCTCGTGTCGCCCCGGCCGTTGCGGACGCAGTTGCGGCAGCAGCGCGAGCCGAGGGCGTCGCGTAGGAAAACGGAAGAAACACCGGCGAACCCGGCCCCACCCGGGCCAGCGGTTCGCCGGTGTCTTTCGTGGTGGGACGAGTCAGACTTTCGCGAGTCCGGTCGGCATCCGCCGCAGGCGACCGGTTCCCGGCACCGACGTCCACACCGCGAGGGCGAGCAGGCCGTCGACGATCAGGGTCAGCAGAGCCACCAGAATCGCGCCGACGAGAACGCGGCCGTAGTCGTAGAGCGCGAGCCCGTCGAAGATGTAGCGGCCGAGCCCACCGAGGTTGACGTAGGCCGCGATGGTCGCGGTGGCGATGATCTGCAGTGTGGTGTTGCGCAATCCACCGAGGATCAGCGGCAGCGCGTTGGGGATCTCGACCCGAAACAGCACTTGCGTTTCGGTCATCCCCATCGCGCGGGCGGCGTCGACCACGTTGGCGTCCACGTTGGCGATGCCGGAGTACGTGCCTGCCAACAGCGGAGGAATACCGAGCAGCACCAACGCGATGATCGGCGGAACCAGTCCGAGTCCGATCACCAGAACCAGAAACACGAGAATGCCGAGGGTCGGCAGCGACCGCAACGCGTTGACGAGGCCGACGACGACGGCCTCACCGCGGCGCAGGTGACCGATGAGCAGACCCACCGGAACCGCGACGGCAGCCGAGAGCAACACTGCCAGCAGGCTGTACCACATGTGCTCGATCAGTCGTGCGCCGATTCCCGTCGGCCCGGCCCAGTTTCCGCCGTCGAGAATGTACGAGAACGCCTCGGAGAAGAGATTCATGCGCGTGCCTTCTTCTTCGACGAGCCCGTGTTCAGTCGCGTCCACGGAGTGAGTCGACGCCCCAGCAGGAACAGGGCCGCGTCGAAGATCAACGCCAGGAACACGATCGAGATGATGCCTGCGAAGATCTGGTCGGGATAGTCACGCTGGTAGCCCTGGGTGAAGAGCTGGCCGAGACCGCCGATGCCGATCACCGAGCCCACCGAGACCAGTGAGATGTTGGTGACCGCAACGACTCTGATGTTCGCGATCAGCACCGGAAGCGCCAGGGGCAGTTCGACGGTCACCGCTCGCCGCAGCGACGAGTAGCCCATCGCCTCGGCAGAATCGACCACGGCGAACGGCACCGAGTCGAGGGCCTCGGGGACCGCGCGCACCAGCAGTGCGGTCGAGTACACCGACAGGGCGATCACCACGTTCAGTGGATCGAGTACCGGTAGACCGACCACTGCGGGGATGGTGACGAACAGGGCGAGCGAGGGCAGGGTGAACGCGATACTGGCCACCGTCAACGTGATTCGACGAACCCAGCGAGTGTTGCGAATGACGGTGCCCAGCGGGATGGCGATGAGCAACCCGACGAACAGCGGGACGAGCGAGAGATAGAGGTGCGTCTTCGTGTAGCCGAGGACCACACCGAAGTTGTCCAGCAGCCAGGTCACTGTTCGGCGTCCCCGCTGGCGAGGAAGTGATGCCGGTTGCGTTCCGAGTCCTCCGACTTACGTTGCGCAGCAAGGTGTTCGAGGATCTCCGCACCGTCGACGCTGCCCACGGCAGCCCCGGCACCATCGACCGCGACGCCGATTCCCGACGGCGAGGAGATCGCGGCGTCGAGTGCCTGACGCAGATCGCCGCCCTCGAGGAACAGCGAGCCGCCCGCTGCCGTGCTCTCGTCGATGCTGCTGCCGCCCCGCACCTTCTCGACCCCGGTCGCGTCGATCCACCCGAGCGGTCGGCGCTGTTCGTCGACGACGAGCACCCACTGCCCCTGGTCCAGTCGGAGGCCCTCGATCTCGTCCTGCGTCGCCGTGTGGATCGGGTGCATGGTCACAGCCTGCGCCGATCTGAACGACAGCCCGCGGTAGCCGCGATCGCGGCCGACGAACGACGCCACGAAAGACGTTGCCGGTGCGGCGAGTACGGTCTCGGGCTTGTCGTACTGCTGCAGTCGGCCCTGCGGCCCGAAGACCGCGATGCGATCGCCGAGCCGGACGGCCTCGTCGATGTCGTGGGTGACGAAGACGATCGTCTTCTTCAGGTCGGCCTGCAGGCGCAGCATCTCGATCTGCAGTTCTTCACGCACCACCGGGTCGACCGCGCTGAAGGGCTCGTCCATCAGCAGGATCGGTGGGTCGGCGGCCAGCGCCCGGGCCACGCCCACCCGCTGTTGCTGCCCACCGGACAGTTGCGCCGGGTAGCGCGAGGCGAACGCCGGGTCCAGGCCGACTCGCTCGAGGACGTCGAGTGCAGCCTTGCGTGCGGCGCGACGCGGTTCGCCGTTCAGTACCGGCACCGTGGCGACGTTGTCGACGACGGTACGGTGCGGCAACAAGCCGGCACTCTGAATCACGTAACCGATGCCGCGGCGCAGCTTCACCGCGTCGATGTCGGCGATGTTGCGCCCGTCGACCGTGATCACACCCGAGGTGGGAGTGATCATGCGATTGATCATTCGCATCGAGGTGGTCTTGCCGCAGCCGGACGGCCCCACGAACACGGTGAACGAGTGTGGCTCGATCACCAGGTCCAAGGAGTCGACCGCTGTGGTGCCATCCGGATAGGTCTTGTTGACGTGCTCGAAGGTGATCATCAGCTGACCGGCTGGTCCAGGCCCTTGTCCTTGACCCACGCCGCTGCTGCTGCCGCCGGCTCGACCTTCTCGTCACCCGAGACCGAGGTGTTCAGTGCGATCAGCTCTTCGGTGGTGATCTGCGCCGACACGGCGTCGAGCACCTGAGTGAGCTTGTCGGACTGCTTGGCCGTACGCAGCACCGGAATGATGTTCTGGGCCGCGAAATTGTTCTCCGGGTCTTCGAGGACCACGAGATCGTTCTGTGCGATCGAGGGCGCGGTGGTGAAGATGTCCGCCGCGACGACCTGCCCGGAGACGAGTGCCTCGACCGTGGCCGGGCCGCCGCCGTCGGAGATCGGGATGTAGTTGCCGGGCGAGATGTCCAGGCCGTACTTGTCTCGCAGACCGGGCAGGCCGCCGACGCGCTCCTGGAACTCCGGGGTACCGGCGAAGGTCACCTCGGAGGAGAACGGTGCGAGGTCGCCGATGGTGGTGAGGTTGCGTTCGGTGGCGGTCTGGCGAGTGACGACGACTGCGTCCTTGTCCTCGCCCGGTGCCTGCGCCGTCACGGTGAGATCGTCGCCCAGGGCGGCAGGAAGTGCGGCCAGGACGTCCTCGGACGAGGTGGCGGTCGCGGATTCGTCCAAGTACTGCAGCAGGTTTCCGGTGTAGTCCGGGATCAGGTCGATCGACCCGTCTCGCACTGCGGGAATGTAGGCCTCACGGCTGCCGATGTTGAGCTTGGTGCTCACCTCGAAACCATTGGCGCGCAACGCCTCGGCGTAGATGTTCGCCACGGTCTCGGACTCGGGGAAGTTGGCGGAGCCGATGATGATGGAGTTCGTGTCGCTGTTGGTCTCGCCGCCACCGCTCGAGAGTGGATCCGAATTGCCGCCGCAGGCGGTCAGGGCGGTGACCGAGAGAGCGAGTGCGGCAACAGCTGCCACTGCCCTCGGAGCGGAGAACGCACGCGTGATGCGGGAGGTGGTCATGGTGTCCTTCCATCGGTTCGGGCACAGTCCTACCCATTTCCGCCGATCTGCCCCCGGGGGGGGCAACGGAAGAACCAGGACTCGGGCTGCTCGGGATGGTAGTCGAATTCGGCGTGCCCATAAGGTTGGTTCGACTACCGTCTCGTTCGCACTAGTGCCCCGCGGTCGGGATCGGTAAACCACATGGGCAGTGAACAGGAGAAAATGACAGTGCGATCGTCGGTTCTGGCAGCAGCCCTGGTGATGTCGATCGCCGGTCTGGTCGGCGGTTGCAGTGCGAGTGCATCGACCGACCCTGCTGCGGTGCCCGTCGTCGTCGGAGCGGGCAATTCGGAGCTGTCGCGTCTGCTCGCGCAGATCTACGCCGGGGGACTGCGGTCGACAGGAGCGGAGGTCGAGGTGAAGGAGGAGCTGGGCGATCGGGCCGACTACCTCGCGGCGCTGGACCGCGGTGAGGTGACGATGGTTCCCGACCTCACGGGCGAGCTGTTGCGCACCTTCGACGGTCTTTCCGAGGCAACCGAGGCCGAGGACGTGTACACGGAACTGAACCGATCACTGCCGGCCGGGTTGTCGGTGGGGGATTACGCCACCGCCGAGGATCGACTGGCCATCGCGGTGGCGTCGGGCAGTGAATCGGGCGACGAGACGGTGACGGATTTCCTGGGTCGTGAGGAAAGATCGGTGGGAATCGTCGACGGCCAGGTCGATCCGATGGACGTCCTTGCGCAGGGTACGAGGAGTCCCACGTTCACAGGGGCGTCGCTCACCGATGTCACCCCGTATGCCGATGCGCAGTCCGCCGTCGACGGCTTGAACGCCGGAGAAGTCGACGTGCTGGCGATTCGCACCACGTCGTTCGGCCCGCTGGCGAAGGACCTGACAACGCTGCCCGACGACGACCACGTGTATCCGGCGCAGAACGTGGTGCCGCTCTATGCCGACGGAGTGCTCGACGAGAGTGCTGTGAGGTCGTTCTCGGTGGTGGCGGGTGAGCTGACGACTGCGGACCTCGCCGAGATGATCGGCGAGGTCCGCAACGGAGTTCCGTCAGGCGATGTCGCCGGCCGTTGGCTCGGCGAGCGCAACCTCTGACGGTCCGGTCGGCTGCGCGGCTCGGAGCTTGCGGCCGAGGTACGAGCCCATGTGCTGGACGGCCTGGGCCGCCTCACGCAGAATCGACGCCTGCAGATGGGCCACGTGCCAGAGCTTCTTGTACTCCACGTGTTCGAGCTCGACACCCGACAGGCGCAGCTTGTCCGCGAACGCAGTGATCTGCGCGTACAGCACCTCGTCGGTACCGACGTGCATGACGATCGGCGGCAAACCGTCCAGGTTGCCCAGCAGTGGGGCGAAACCCTGGTCCAGCGGATCGCCCGCACCCAGATACGCATCGGCCGAGCTGTAGGACCACCCGGTGTTGACCACCATGTCGCGGTCCTTGGCGGCGTCGCGAGCTCCGGGATCGACCCAGGGCGAGATCAGGCCGAGGGCAGCCGGGCTGGTGCCGTCGTCCACCAGGCGCCGGGCAGCGGCGACCGAGAGACCGCCACCGGCCGAATCGCCGGCAATCGCGATGCGGTCCGCAGTGAATCCGTGGACACGAACCAGCTCGCGGAACGCCGCCACGGCGTCGTCCAGACCTGCCGGGTACGGGTTCTCCGGTGCCAACCGGTAATCGAGCACGTAGACAGCACTGGCCGATTCCCGGGCCAGATGTGCGGCCAGTGACCGGTGCGTGTTGATGGATCCGATCGTGTACGCGCCGCCGTGCAGGTACAGGATCGCGGTGTCGCGTTCGGTTGCCCCGACGGTGACGCGCTCGGCTCGACGGCCCGCGAGTGTCATCTTCTGCGAGACCGTTCCGTGCGGAAGCGTTTGCACGGGAGCTGCGGCCTCGAGGATCAGCCGCTGCGTCCGAAACGAGAATCGCGCATTCAGCGCGAGGCGATAGAACGGCTTCAGCGCAGCCGCGACGATCGGCAGGGGAACGTAGAAGGACTCCACGACGTGACCCGCCTACTTCTTCGTGCGCGGCAGCGCGCGCTTGGACACTGCGGCGATCAGGCCCTGGTAACGCGATCCGGTGATGCGCTGGAGCAGGTCGAGTGCAATGGCGTCGGAACCGATGAGAACGCGTCCCTTGCCCTTCTCGACACCCTTCAGGATGGTCTTGGCCGCGTCGATCGGGGTGGTCTTGGCGAGCTTGGTGTCGAAGAACTTCGCGAAATCGGCCTGGTCGTAGTTCTCGGCCACGGTGGCGTTGCGAGCGATGGCGGTCTTGATGCCACCGGGGTGAACCACTGTCACCTTCACCGGAGCCTTCGAGATCAACATCTCGATGCGGAGCGATTCGCTGAACCCGCGTACGGCGAACTTGGCCGCGTTGTACGCGGACTGCGACGGAATCGCCAACAGTCCGAAGAGGCTGGAGATGTTGATGATGTGGCCGTCACCGGAGGCCTGGATGTGCGGCAGAAAAGCCTTGGTGCCGTTGACGACTCCCCAGAAATCGACGTCGACGATGCGCTCGATGTCCTTGAACGAGGACTTGTCGACGTCACCGTGGTAGGCAATGCCTGCGTTGTTGTAGATCTGGTTGACCTTGCCGAAATGCGCGACGACGGCGTCGGCGTAATCCAGGACGGTCTCGCGCTGGGAGACGTCGAGGAAATCCGACTTCACCTCCGCGCCGAGTGCTTCGACTCGTCGGACCGTCTCGTCGAGTCCGGCGGTGTCGACGTCGGACAGCGCCAGTTTCGCTCCACGGCCGGCCAGCTCGAGGGCCAGTGCGCGGCCGATTCCCGAACCCGCGCCGGTGACGACGGCCACCTTGCCTGTGAATGTGCTCATCGTGCGGACACCTTGTCTGTGTTGTTGCCGGCGGAGTTGTTCGCCGACGATCCGGAGGGCAGGTCTGCGGTAGCGACGCTACGGTACGCATCGAGATCGAACTGCTTGGTGATTCTGCGGAACTCGAACGTGAAGCCCGGCCACAGCGTGGTGTTGTTGCCGTGCTTGTCGAGGTACCAGCTGGCGCATCCGCCGTTCATCCATACGCTCTTGGCGAGCTGATCCTGCAACGTCACGTTGTACTCGTCCTGCACGTCCTTGCGCACCTCGATGGTGCCGATGTCGTGCTTGTCGATGGTGTCCAACGCGTCGACGAGGTAGTTGATCTGCGATTCGATCATGAAGACCATCGAGGTGTGGCCGAGGCCCGTATTCGGTCCCACCAGGAAGAACATGTTGGGGAAGTTCGCGACCGCTGCCCCCTTGTAGCCCTGCTGGCCGCCGTCGTCGAAGGTTTCGGCCAACGTGCGGCCGTCCTTGCCGATGATGCCCTGGTAGGCGGGGGAGTCGGTGACGTGGAAGCCGGTGGCGACGACGAGCGCATCGATCGGCCGCTCGGTGCCGTCCTTGGTGACGATCGATCCTTTGCGGATCTCGGCGATGCCGTCGGTCACGAGGTCGACGTTGCTCTGTGCGAGAGCCGGGTAGTACGCGTTGGAGATCAACATGCGCTTGCAGCCGATGCGGAAGTTCGGCGTCACCTTGGCGCGCAGTGCCTTGTCCTTGATCTGGGTGCGCAGGTGGTTCTCCGACGCCCACTGCAGCGGCTTCATGAAGGCCGGAGCCTTGGCCAGACCGACGACCTGGGTCTCGCGCATCGCGTAGATGCCGGCCCGCGACAGGCGCTGGAACCCGGGAACGTGCTTGAAGGCGAAGCGCTCGAGCTTGGTGTACGGGCGATCGGCGCGGGGAAGGATCCACGGCGCGGTGCGCTGGTACACGTCCAGATGTTCCACCTGGCCTGCGATGGCGGGCACGATCTGGATGGCGGAGGCGCCGGTGCCGATGACGGCGACGCGCTTGCCCGCCAACGAGACGTCGTGGTTCCACTGAGCGGAGTGGAAGACGTCGCCCTCGAAGTCGTGAATGCCCTTGATGTCGGGCAGATTCGGCTCACACAGTGCGCCGACGGCCGAGACGACGATCTTCGCGGTGTAGTTGCCGGAGGTGGTCTGAACATCCCAGCGGTTGGTCTCGGCGTTCCAGCGGGCCGAGGTCACATCCGTGCCGAACACGTGCTTGTCCATGACGCCGTACTTGCGCGCCACCCCGGCGATGTACTTCTGGATCTCGGGCTGTGTGGAGAACGACCGAGTCCAGTTCGGGTTCAGGGCGAACGAGTACGAGTACAGGTGCGACGGCACGTCGCAGGCAGCACCGGGGTAGGTGTTGTCGCGCCAGGTGCCGCCGACGTCGTGGCCACGTTCGATGACGACGAAGTCCTTCTTGCCTGCCTTCGTCAGCTTGATCGCGGCACCGAGGCCGGCGAACCCGCTGCCGATGATCAGCGTATCGACGTGACGCGGCGTCGTTGCACGGTCCGAAGTATCTGTTACGGGAAGACTCATGTAGGGGAGCGTAGAAGCTTATTGAGTGTGAGTCAATAGTTATTGACTAACATTCAGTAGGGTGGTTGCATGGCGTTCGTGAACAGTCCCGGCGCACCGACCACGAAGAGGACGAGACTCAGTCCGCAACAACGACGAGCCCAACTGATCGAGCTCGGTACCGAAATGCTCGCCGGCCGCCCCCTCGAGCAGATCTCAGTCGAGGACATCGCCGATCAAGCCGGCGTCTCCCGAGGTCTGCTGTTCCACTACTTCGCCTCCAAGCAGGACTTCCACCTCGAAATCGTGCGTGAATCCTCGCGCGTCATGCTCGAGCGCACCGCACCCGATCCGTCGCTGCCACCGTACGAGATTCTGCGCGACTCCATCGCCAACTACGTCGATTACGTCACCGACAAGCGACAGATGTACGTCTCACTCCTGCGCGGCACCCCCAGTGGCGATCCGCAGATGCGCGCGGTGTTCGAGGAGACTCGCTCCGCCATGGCCGAGCGAACCCTCGCGCAACTCGGGGGACTCGACATCGAGGTGACCCCCACCATCGTGCTGGCCGTTCGCGGCTGGATCGCATTCGTCGAGGAAACGACCATCAACTGGCTCACCGCACCGGAGCTCGGCCGCGACGAACTGATCGACCTCAACGTCAATGCTCTGCCTGCCGTCGCGCTGGCACCGGACATGATCTCCGCACTCCTGGGTGCCGACCGAGACGCCGCCGCAGACGCCTGATCCCGCCCCGCCGTGT
>NZ_NPFV01000026.1:0-45847 GCF_002259365.1 Rhodococcus sp. 14-2496-1d
GGAAACGCCCGGTCCCATTCCGAACCCGGAAGCTAAGCCCTCCAGCGCCGATGGTACTGCACTCGACAGGGTGTGGGAGAGTAGGACACCGCCGAACACAATTTCCCAGAACACCCCCAGACCACCCGGTCCGGGGGTGTTCTGCATTTCGAAACCACACCACAACAGCCCATATCCCCGCGACAAACGCGCACGCAGTCGTCATACGCGCGCACAACCGCACCCCAACCACCCACCAATCCCCGCACACCCGACGAACGCGCGCGCATTTGCGACGAGCGGGGTCGCGGCCTGAACTCGGGTGCGGGCAGACGACGCGCTGCGGACCGCGAATACGAGCGCAAAGGCGCGCGCAATCGCCAACCGCGCTCACAATCGCACCCCAACCACCCACCAATCCCTGCGCAGCTGACGAACGCGCGCGCATTTGCGAAATGCGGTACCGACGCGACGGGCTGCGGAACTGCAAGGACCGGTAATGCGAGTCAGGCGTGCACGGCAACAGGCTCGTCGGCGGTGACTTTCACATCCTTGGGGTTCGCGAGGACCGTCTCGGCGGATCGACCTCGGAGCGTCACGCGATCGCCGAATTCCCAACGCTGCGCCTCGTCGTCCGAGGCGCCGTCCACGGCGGTCTTCGATGCAAGGATCGCTCCGGGGGAATTTTTCGCCAGCTCGGACAGGCGAGCGGCTTCGTTCACTGGGTCTCCGATGACCGTGTACTCGAATCGGGACTTCGCACCGACGTTGCCGGCGACAGCGCGTCCCGCCGCGACGCCGACCGCGGCGCTGCATTCGGGAACTTCGACCACGAGTCGTCGGGCAATTGCTCGTGCCGCAGCCAGCGCCGAGCCGCAGTGGTCGGGAATTTCGTTGGGGGCTCCGAAGATGGCCAGAGCCGCGTCGCCCTCGAACTTGTTGATGAAGCCGCCGTGCTCGTCCACCTCGTCGACCACCACGGCGAAGAACCGGTTGAGCAGGTCCACGACCTCGGTAGGGGGTCGGGATGCTGCCAGCTCCGTCGATCCCACGAGGTCGATGAAGAACACGGCGATATCGCGTTCCTGTCCGCCGAGCTCGCTCTCGGACTGCAGGGCCTTCTCGGCGACCTCGTGTCCTACGTGTCTTCCGAAGAGGTCTCGAATCTTCTCCCGATCGCGCACTCCGTCGGCCATGCGATTGAACCCACTCTGCAGCTCGCCGAGCTCGGTGCCGTCGTACACCGCAAGGCGGACATCCATGTTGCCCTTCTCCACCTCGGCCATGCCTGCCCGCACATTGTTGATCGGGGACGTCGTCGCGAAACCACCGAGCACGGTCAGCGCAAGGCCGAAAACGATGGTGATTCCTCCGAGGGACAGGATGCAGACCGCGAGCTGTGTCGCTGTCGTTTCGGGGTTGATGAAGCGGAAGATGGCGATGATCATCAATCCGCTGACCGGCACGCCGGTGCCCAACAGCCACGACAGAATCGATCGGCCCATGACTCCGGCAATACGGATTCGACGAGGATCCCCGGCTTCGAGGGCCCGAGCGGCAGCGGGACGAAGCGCAAATTCACTGAGTAGGTAGCTGAACGCGCAGACGACGGTGCCACCTGCCGCGATCGTGAACGCAACCTTGGGAATCGACGCCGCGTCGATGATGCCGTCGATCGTGGTGAGCAGCAGCAAGGCTCCTATCCAGAGCAGAATCTGGATTCGGGTCAGACGCCACGGCATTGCGAGGGTCGCGACCTGCTCCTCGCGGCTGGGTTGACGGTCCTCGATTGCCCACCGCAGGCTTCGCAGAGCGTGCGTGGTGCCCCAGACGGCACCGACGACGAAAGCCACGAACACGTATACCGGGACGACGATGAAATTCACCCACCAGTACTGATCCGTTCGCAGAACGTCCGGTCCGGGCACCACTACGCTGATCAGAACCCCCACGATGACTGCACCGATGAGGTTCGACAGGATCAGAAACACCGTCAGCAACAGCTGGATTCGGATCCGTCGTCGACGCGGCGACTCGGAGGTGTCGCCGAGCAGGCGGGAACCCAGGGGAGCGGCAGATCGTCTCAATTGCGGCATGGTCGTCACAGACTAACGGGGCTCCTGCCTTAAGGTGGTCGAGTGCGTCTAGTTATTGCTCGTTGCCAAGTCGACTACGTCGGCCGCCTCACCGCACATCTCCCGTCCGCTCGTCGCCTGCTTCTCGTCAAGTCCGACGGATCGGTCAGCGTGCATGCGGACGACAGGGCCTACAAGCCGCTGAACTGGATGTCGCCGCCCTGCTGGACGGTAGAAACCACCGAGGGCGAGACGATCAAGTGGGTCGTCACCAACAAGGCCGGCGAAGAACTTCGTATCACCATCGATGACGTCGAACTCGACTCGAGCCACGAGTTGGGCATCGATCCCGGATTGGTGAAAGACGGTGTGGAGGCCCATCTTCAGGAGCTGCTGGCCGAGCATGTCAGTACCTTGGGTGACGGTTACACGCTCGTGCGGCGCGAATACATGACGGCTATCGGACCGGTGGATCTGCTGTGCCGCAACGCTGATGGCGGAACTGTGGCGGTCGAGATCAAGCGACGTGGCGAGATCGACGGCGTCGAGCAGTTGACCCGGTACTTGGAGCTTCTCAACCGTGACCCGCTGCTGGCTCCGGTGAGCGGTGTCTTCGCTGCCCAGGTGATCAAGCCTCAGGCGAAGACGCTCGCCACCGATCGCGGCATTCGTTGTCTCACACTCGACTACGACGTCCTGCGCGGAACCGACAGCACCGAGTTCAGGCTTTTCTGACGACCGTCCGTGTCCGCCGGCGTGTTCTCTACACTGGACGGGTGCCCCGTCGTAATCAGCCCCGCAGAGCGAATCGGAGCGGCCCGAGTGTTCTCGGCCCGCCGACCGATTCCGTGCTGGGCGGCAATCGGGTCGAGGTCGGTCCGGACGGAGACACGTACACGACTCGGATGATCCCCGGTGCCAAGGCGGTCAAGACGTATCGCTGCCCCGGCTGCGATCACGAGGTGCGGCCGGGCGTCGCACACATCGTGGCGTGGCCGTCGGACGATTTCGGCGGTGCCGACAATCGTCGGCATTGGCACACCGGGTGTTGGTCCGGGCGAAACACGCGAGGCCTCACCCGTAGATGGTCGTAGCGGGGGAGGCCAGGCGCAGGATCAGCCGAATCAGGACGAGGAGTCGGCCGATTCCTTCTGTTCCTCGGCCTTCGCGGCCGCTTTCTCTTCTTCCTTCTTCAGGATGGCCGTCGGGTCTGGATTGTCGAGCAGCTCGCTTTCGCGATTGACCGAGGCGAGCATCGCCGGAACCGAATCGAGCTGGCCCCGGATTCCGAGCAGCTGGGCCAGTACGCGGCTGCGCAGCACACGCAGCTCCTCGGCCAGTTCCTTGGAGTGCGCGATCCGCCTTTCGGCCTGTTCACTGGCGGACTGAAGCCGTCGAGCAGCCTCGGTCGTCGCCTCTTCGATGCGTCGGGCGGCATCGGCCTTGCTGGACGCCTCTAGTTCCTCGAGGGCGGTGAGCACCTTGGTTCGGCGCTCGGCCATCGTGATCTCGAAGTCTTCCTGAACCTTGGCGCGCTTGGCCTCGGATTCTGCGGCCAACTTGTCGCGCTCGGCCTGCGCGGCCTCGACCACTCGGGCCGCCTCCGTGCGCGCCTGAGCCATGGTCTGCTCATGTTCGGCTTCGAGTGCCGTTCGGCGCTCTTCGAGTTCGGCCACCAGTGACTCGTGCCGTCCGCGCAGTCGGGCACTCTCCTGCTGCGCAACGGAGATCATTTCCTCGGACTCCGAGTGCGCCTTGGCGCGTACCTCGGATGCCTCGTCCGAGGCCAACCGCAGCATGCGTGAGATTCGATCGCTCATCCCCTCCGCCGTGGTGGGCGGAACCGACAGGCGATCGATGTCCTTGCGCAGTTCGTCGATCTCGTCGCGAGCGTCGTCGAGCTGCTTGGCCAGATCACGAGCCTGCGCTGCG
Source organism: Rhodococcus sp. 14-2496-1d (assembly GCF_002259365.1). Lineage (NCBI taxonomy): Bacteria > Bacillati > Actinomycetota > Actinomycetes > Mycobacteriales > Nocardiaceae > Rhodococcus > Rhodococcus sp. 14-2496-1d. The sequence goes on from NZ_NPFV01000026.1 coordinate 3,987, forward strand.
GCCGCATCACGATCTGCAGTCGTCAGCCGTAGTTCGGCGTCGAATCGCTCGAAGTAGTTGGTGACTTCGTCGCGATCGAACCCTTTCCGGACGATGGAAAAGGGAAGTTGCACCGTGGAAGTGCGTTCATGATCGATGGCCATGGCCGTCAATTTACCGGTGAGTCAAGTAGAGGGCCATACGGTTCACTCACCGAGTTCGCTCAGTGCGAATTGTGATCAGGTTCGACGAGTTCGATGAGCACTCCACCGGCGTCCTTGGGATGGACGAAGTTGATCCGAGAATCGGCGGTGCCGCGGCGCGGGGCGTCGTACAGCAACCGAACTCCGCGAGCGCGCAACTCTGTCGAGATCTCTTCGATGTCGGTGACGCGGTAGGCCAACTGCTGCAGTCCCGGGCCGTTGCGGCCGATGAACTTGGCGATGGTGGACGACTCGTCGATCGGTGCCAGCAACTGCAGTGCAGCGGACTTCTCCGTCGCTCCGGGGAAGGAGAGCATCGCCTCGCGGACACCCTGTTCCTCGTTGATCTCCTCGTGCACGGCAATCATGCCGAGGTGGTCTGTGTACCAGGCGATCGCGGCATCGAGATCGGGCACCGCGACACCCACGTGGTCGATAGCCGTCACCAGGTCGGAGCGCAGCGGGGCTCCCGTGTAAGACTGCGTGCTGGAGGTCATGGCCATGACGTTAGCGCCAGCTGCGTTTCGGTGTTCCGCCCGGCCGGTATCGGAAGGGAGCGTCGGAGCGTTGATCTCGACAAGGCCGTCTTCACACTTTCGGAGGAAATCGTGACCACAACAGTCATCGTCGCCGGTGCTCGTACGCCCGTCGGGCGCTTCTCGGGTGCACTCAAGGACTTCTCGGGATCGGACCTCGGCGGTATCGCCATCAAGGGCGCACTCGAGAAGGCCGGTGTTGCTCCGGATCAGGTCGACTACGTCATCATGGGCCAGGTTCTCACCGCCGGTGCGGGCCAGATTCCAGCCCGTCAGGCTGCGGTTGCTGCTGGTATTCCGATGACCGTGCCTGCCCTGACGATCAACAAGGTGTGCCTGTCCGGAGTCGACGCCATCGCATTGGCCGACCAGCTGATTCGTGCCGGTGAATTCGAGATCGTCGTCGCCGGTGGCCAGGAGTCGATGACCCAGGCACCGCACATGCTCGAGAAGTCGCGCGCCGGGTTCAAGTACGGCGATGTCACAATGCGTGACCACCTCGCGTACGACGGTCTGTACGACATCTTCACCGATCAGGCCATGGGTGCGCTGACCGAGCAGCGCAACCAGAGCACCGAGGTCATCACTCGCGAGGAGCAGGACACCTTTGCCGCCGCGTCGCATCAGAAAGCCGCAGCGGCCTGGAAGAACGGCGTCTTCGACGACGAGGTGGTTCCGGTCTCGATCCCGCAGCGCAAGGGTGAGCCGATTCAGTTCACCGCAGACGAAGGCATCCGCGCCGACACCACCGTCGACTCCCTCGGCAAGCTTCGCCCCGCATTCGACAAGGCCGGCACCGTGACCGCCGGATCGGCGTCACAGATTTCCGACGGTGCCGCCGCCGTCGTGGTGATGAGCAAGGAGAAGGCGGAGTCGCTCGGTCTGACCTGGCTCGCCGAGATCGGTGCCCACGGAGTGGTCGCCGGTCCCGACTCCACACTGCAGTCACAGCCGGCTCGCGCGATCGTCAAGGCATGCGAGAAGGACGGCATCGACCCGAAGGATCTCGACGTCGTCGAGATCAACGAGGCGTTCGCAGCGGTCGGAATCGCGTCGACGCGTGAGCTGGGCATCGATCCCGAGATCGTGAACGTCAACGGCGGAGCGATCTCGATCGGGCATCCCCTCGGCATGTCGGGAGCTCGCATCGCCTTGCATCTGGCTCTCGAGCTGCAGCGACGCGGCGGCGGAGTGGGCGCGGCCGCCCTGTGCGGCGGCGGTGGACAGGGCGACGCCCTCATCGTTCGAGTCCCGAAGCAGTAGGCGCGTGGTGGCTCTGGCGCGGGACTGAGACCAGAGCCACTACGTTCCGTCGTAGCAAACCGGGCACAATAGCGGGTATGACCAACTTCTTCGACCTGAGCAGTACAGCCAAACGCTTCCGCTTCGTCGCTGTGCTCGAAGCGTTCACCTGGCTGGGTCTGCTGATCGGAATGGCGTTCAAGTACATCCCTGCCGATGGCAACGAAATCGGCGTGAAGATCTTCGGGCCCATCCACGGCGGCGTGTTCGTCGTGTATCTGGCCGTCGCCGTGTTGACGGCGGTCAAGCTCAAATGGGACATCAAGGCGACCCTGCTGGCGCTCGTCGCGGCGTTCCCCCCGTTCGGCACCGTGATCTTCGAGATCTGGGCCGCGCGCACCGGCCGTCTCGCCGAGTTGAGCACCGGCAGGCCTGCAGCCGATGCCAAGGTTCTGTCCTGACCGACCTGCACCGCCCGCCAGTGGATGACGCATCGCGTTAGTGACAAACTGTAGGGCGTGACTCGACCCGGTTCCCGTCCTCCCGTCCGCCCGTCAGCTGTTGTTCCCGCATCCATCGCCGGTGCCGTCGACCTGTCCGTTCTCAAGGACCGTCCGGCACCTGCACCCGCGGCCGAATCCGCAGGCGACGCGGGAGGACTGGCACCGATCGTGGACGTGACCGCGGCTACGTTCGAGGCCGAGGTTCTGCAACGGTCCACGCAGGTTCCGGTGATCGTCGACCTGGGGTCTGCTCGTTCGCCGCAGTCCCAGGCGTTGACGCGTCAGCTCGGACAGCTGGCAGTCGAGGCCGCGGGAACGTGGGTGCTCGCGCGGGTCGACGTGGACTCCAACCCGCAGATCGCGCAGGCATTCGGCGTTCAGGCCATTCCGACGGTCGTTGCCGTGGCAGCGGGCCAGCCTCTGGCCGACTTCCAGGGCACCCAGTCGGACGAGCAGTTGCGTCAGTGGCTGCAGGCAGTGGAGCAGGCCACGGCCGGCAAGCTCAGTGGCCCGCCCGGAGTCGCGGCTGCCGAACCGGAACCCGATATCGAGGATCCGCGGATCGTCGCAGCCGAAGAGGCCATCGACGAGGGTGATTTCGTGAAGGCAGAAGTTGCCTACCAGGCGATCATCGACGCCGAACCGAAGAACACCGAGGCCGTCGCCGCACTGCGTCAGGTCAAATTCCTTGCGCGTGTGCAGAATCTGGCACCGGACGCGATTGCACTCGCCGACGCCGACGCCGCCAACGTTCAGGCTCGGATCGATGCCGCAGACGCCGAGATGGCCGGTCAACAACCGGAGCAGGCTTTTGCGCGGCTGATCGACGGTATCAAGATCAGCGCCGGCGACGACCGAACTGCGCTGCGCACCCGTCTGCTCGAGCTGTTCGAGTTGTTCGATTCGGCCGATCCGCTGGTGGTTTCTGCGCGACGCAAGCTTGCGTCGGCCCTGTACTGACAGCGGTACTCAGCTGTAGCGTGCGTCGCACCGTTCCTTGCCGCCGAGAACTCCCGAACGGAAGGCATCGACTCGGGAGAAGCCGGACGGCAGGGTCGTACCGTTGACGTCGCTGGCGGCGAGGCCGTCACTGAGCAGTCCGGACACGGCCTCGTCGAGATCGCCGGGGGAGAGCCAGACTTCGAGGTCCGTCGTGCCGCTCTCGAGGCTCATCGCCGAGGTGATCACTCCGGACAGACAGGCCGATCGCAGGGCGGCCTGCGGATCGTCGAGCGACTGGCCTGCTTCCTTCTGCACCGCGAGCGTGTAGCGCGAGGCGAACAGCACGTAGGCGCTGTAGTCGCCGGAAACGTTGAGCGGCAGGATATCTCCGCGTCGGGGTGTCTCGGGCTGTCCGACTTCGGCCAGGTCCTCGACGTCGACACCGATGGTGTTGGTCGACGGGCAGTACGACACCGGCGCGGTGGGCTCGGCGTCGGAGCACCCGGTATCCGAACCGGAATAGTCGATGTTCGGTGGAACGGCGACGGGCAGCACGGTTTCGAAGGACCGAGTGAAGGCTCCGAGGGTGTCCTCGGTGACCGGTAGCTCACCGGAGTCGTCCGGGTCGCTGAACTTCTGCGGCAACGATGCTCGACGCGAATCGATCTCGGCCTCGTCGATACCGGTGCAGATTGCCGCGCCGTCGGTGAAGCCGAGCTGCACTGCGGTGACGCGCTCGAAGGCAGAGCCGTGTACCGATTCCGGATCGTTGGGGTCGACGTCGCGCACGGCGACTGTCGCGGCGAGAACTCCGTTGAGTCCGTCCGAGGTGTTGATGGTGAAGTGCGGTGCATCGTCTTCGGCGACGTGGCGGATGAACGCGCCGGCGAAGCAGTCGGCCTGTTGCTCGGCAACGATGGTCGGGGTGTCGTCGCCGACGAGGCCCGATTGATGCTGAATGGCGTGGCCGTATTCGTGGGCGATCACCATCACCACCGACATCGGTCCGAACGCGTCGACGAGAGCCGGGAGCAGAATGGTGCGATCCCACCCGATCGAGTCGTCGCGAGTGCAGTACGCGGCGTTGGGAATACCGCCGGTGCGGTCTCCGCAGAATCTGATGCCCGATCCCTCGTCCTCGGACGCGTCCCACGAGACGACCTTCGAGACCGGGGTGAACGAGCCCTTGAACAAGTTGGGGTACTGCTCGGCCCAGAACTGCTGGATGTCGTCGATCGCGTTCGTACCGAGAATGTCCGAGTCGGTGCCCTCGGCGTTCTCCACGGTGATCGTCGAATCGGGGACACCGGGACGGGGCCCGCTCGGCCCGTTCGTGACCGGAAGTCCGGCGACGGTGAACGGGTTCTCGTAGATCGATACCGCGTTTCCGCTGACGGTCTGTGCGCACGAGGTCAGCAGGAGCAGCCCTGCAGTGGCGGCCGCGGCCAGAAGTCGGGGTGTGCGGCCGCCACTCATCTATCGCTCCAGTTTTATCCAGATCGCCCCGTTGGCAGGAAGGGCGACCTGGCCTGACGCCGGTCGACCGTGCCACGAGTGCGATGTAGCCGTCACTTCACCCAGGTTGCCCACGCCGGAGCCCCCGTACTCCGTTGCATCGGTGTTGAGGATCTCGATCCAGCGGCCGGGTTCCGGTAGTCCCACACGATAGCTGCCGTGCTCGTTTCCGGAGAAGTTGAAAATACACGCGATGACCGAACCGTCGGATCCGTACCGCAGAAAGCTCAGCACGTTGTTCTCGGTGTCGTTGGCGTCGATCCACGAGTATCCACTCGGCGAGGTGTCGAGCGTCCACAGCGCCGGATGGGTCTTGTACGTCGAGTTCAGATCGGACACAAGGGTTTTCACGCCGTTGTGCAGAGGTTCCTCGTCGATCTGATACCAGTCGAGACCGCGTTCCTCGGACCACTCACGGGTCTGCCCGAACTCCTGTCCCATGAACAGCAGTTGCTTACCGGGGTGCGCCCACATGTAGGCGAGCATTCCGCGCAGCCCTGCTGCCTTGGCGTAGTCGTCTCCGGGCATCCGAGTCCACAAAGTGCCCTTGCCGTGTACCACCTCGTCGTGGCTGATGGGGAGCAGGTAGTTCTCACTCCACGCATAGACCAGGGAGAAGGTGATCTCGTGGTGGTGGTAGCTGCGGTGGATGGGGTCACGCCCGAGGAAGCCGAGGGTGTCGTGCATCCAGCCCATGTTCCACTTCATGTTGAACCCGAGTCCGCCGACGTTCGTCGGGCGGGTGACGCCGGGCCATGCGGTCGACTCCTCTGCCACCGTGACGACACCGCGGTGCTTCTTGTGCACCGTCGCGTTCATCTCCTGCAGGAAGGTCACGGCCTCGAGGTTCTCGCGGCCGCCGTAGATGTTCGGCGACCAGCCGCCCTCGGGACGGGAGTAGTCCAGGTACAGCATCGACGCCACGGCGTCGACGCGCAGTCCGTCGATGTGGAACTCGTCGATCCAGTACAGCGCGTTCGCGACCAGGAAGTTGCGCACCTCGCGCCGCCCGAAGTCGAAGACCAAAGTGCCCCAGTCGAGTTGCTCGCCGCGCTGCGGGTCACCGTGCTCGTAGAGCGGGCCGCCGTCGAACCGAGCCAGGGCCCATTCGTCCTTGGGGAAGTGGGCGGGAACCCAGTCGACGATGACACCGATTCCGGCACTGTGGAGGTGGTCGACGAAGTAGCGGAAATCGTCGGGGCCGCCGAAGCGAGAGGTCGGTGCGTAGTACGAGGTCACCTGATATCCCCAGGACCCGCCGAACGGGTGCTCGGCGACCGGGAGCAGCTCGACGTGGGTGAAGCCGGTTTCGGTGACGTATTCGGCCAACTGCTCGGCGAGTTCGCGGTACCCCAGTCCCGGCCGCCAGGACGCCAGGTGGATCTCGTAGACGCTCATCGGTGCCTGCGTCGGCTCGATGCCGGCCCTCGTATCGAGCCAGGACTCGTCGTTCCAGGTGTACGAGGATGCGGTCACCACCGAGGCCGTCGACGGTGGAACCTCGGTGGCGAAGGCCATCGGGTCGGCCTTGTCCTTGACCGAGCCGTCGGAGCCGTGGACGCGGAACTTGTACAGCGCGCCCGGCGCGATGTCGGGCGCGAAGATCTCCCACACTCCGGTCGAGCCCAGTACGCGCATCGGCCATGTGCGGCCGGTCCAGCCGTCGAAATCGCCGACCAGCGTGACGCCCTGGGCTGCGGGTGCCCAGACCGCGAACGACGTGCCGGTGACGGGGCCGTCGGGTGTCGCGTACGACTGTTGGTGCGCGCCCAGAATGTCCCACAGACGCTCGTGTCTGCCCTCACCGAACAGGTGCAGATCGAGTTCGCCGAGAGTGGGCAGGAAGCGGTATCCGTCGGCGGATTCGGAGACGTGTCCACCGGGCCACGTCACCACGAGGCGGTAGTCGATCAGGTCCTCGAACGGGAGAAGAGCAGAGAAGACTCCGTGCGCGACGTGGGTCAGCTCGTGGTCGACGCCACCGATGCGGGCGACGACCTTCTCGGCGTCGGGCTTGAGGGCCCGGATCGCGGTTCCGCCCGGCACCGGGTGGGCACCGAGGACGGAATGCGGGTTGTAGTGCCGCCCTGCAGCGATGAGTTCGAGATCGTTGTCGGGCGGGGCTGCGACGGTGTCTTCGGGCGTCGTCGGATTCTCGGTCACGTTGAATCCCTTCACTTTCGGTTGCCGCGGTAGGCCAGTTCGATTCGTGCCGGGTACGGGATGTGGGGGAGCGTGAAGATGTGCGCCACCGACGTCCAGGGCTCGAGCCGAACGAAATTGGTGTGGCCCCAGTCGTAGTGAACGCCGCTCACTTCGTCCTTGATCGTGAGGGTGTCCTGCCAGTCGTGACCGAGGGCGGGCATGTCCAGGTGGATCGTGCCTTCCTCGGCTCCGAAGGGATTGAGGTTGATCACCACCAGGATCGAGTCACCGGTCTGCGGGTCGAACTTGGAGTATCCGATCAGCGCCTCGTTGTCGATGGTGTGGAAGTGGATGTTGCGGAGTTGCTGCAGCGCCGGATGCGCACGCCTGATCGCGTTCAGCGTGGTGATCCACGGTTCGAGCGACTCGCCGCGGGCGAGTGCACCCTCGAAGTCGCGCGGACGCAGCTGGTACTTCTCCGAGTCCAGGTACTCCTCGCTGCCCTCTCGCACGGCTTGGTGCTCGAACAGCTCGTAGCCCGAGTAGACGCCCCAGGTGGGAGCCATCGTCGCCGCGAGAGCTGCTCGGAGAGCGAACATTCCGGGCCCGCCGTGCTGCAGGCTCTCGTGCAGGATGTCCGGGGTGTTGACGAACAGGTTCGGCCGCGCGTCGTCGGCGCGTCGAGCGTGTTCCTCGGCGAACTCGGTGAGCTCCCATTTCGCGGTACGCCACGTGAAGTAGGTGTACGACTGCGTGAAACCGCGCTGCGCCAACCCGTACATACGCACCGGGCGGGTGAACGCCTCGGCCAAGAACAGCACGTCCGGGTCGGTCTTCTTCACCTCGGCGATCAACCATTCCCAGAAGTCCGGCGGCTTGGTGTGTGGATTGTCGACTCGGAAGACCTTGACGCCCAGCGAAATCCAGTATCGGACAACGCGGAGCACCTCTTCGTAGATGCCGCGTCGGTCGTTGTCGAAGTTGACCGGGTAGATGTCCTGGTACTTCTTCGGAGGGTTCTCGGCGTAGGCGATGGTGCCGTCCGGAAGGACGGTGAACCACTCGGAATGTGTTGCAGCCCAGGGATGATCGGGAGCAGCCTGGAGAGCGAGATCGAGCGCCACTTCGAGGTTGTGTTCCTGCGCGGCGGCGACGAACGCGCGGAAGTCGTCCTCGGTGCCCAGTTCGGGATGGATGGCGTCGTGCCCGCCGTCCTTCGAGCCGATGGCCCACGGCGACCCGACGTCCTCGGGGCCGGGCGTCAGCGTGTTGTTCGGGCCCTTGCGGTTGATGGTGCCGATCGGGTGGATGGGCGGCAGGTAGACGATGTCGAATCCCATCCGCTCGATGCGGGGCAACTGCTCGATCGACGTCGCGAACGTGCCGTGCCGAGGCGAACCGTCCTCGTTCCACCCACCGGTCGACCGGGGGAAGAACTCGTACCACGCACCGTTGAGCGCGAGATTGCGATCGACCCACACATTGACCGCGCGAGATCGAGTCACCAATTCGCGCAGCGGATGCGCGAACAGCAGTTCGGCGACCGCCGGCGCGAACGCCGAGGACACGCGAGCCGGCAGCGGGCGGTCGGTATCGCGCAGCGCGGCGGCGACATCGGCCAGCATCTGCCTGCTCTCGGCCGGAACTCCGGTGGCGGCCCGCAGGAACAACCGGGCCCCGATCTCGAGATCGTTGGCGAGTTCGTGGGCACTCTGGCCCACTCCGAGCTTGGCTTCGACGGCGTGACGCCAGGTGCTGATCGGATCGCTCCACGCTTCGATGCGGCAGATCCAGTAACCCGGCCGAGAGGGGACGAACACCGCGTCGAACGTGTCGGGTTCGCGGCCCGGTGTCATCGGGATGCGTTCGAGTTTGCCTCCAGGCCCGCGCACCGACAGTGTCGCGGCCACCGCATCGTGACCCTCGCGCCAGACGTCGGCGGAGACTGGAAACGTCTCGCCCACCACCGCTTTCGCGGGGTACTTCCCGGTCGTCGTATCTGGAAGGACATTGTCGATACCAAGTCGACCTGTCACTTCACACTCCATTCTTCGCTAGAGGTATGGCTGCGCGGGCGCAACCTCTGATCGAACCGATATTGGTGTGCTTCTACTCGTCAACCGTAGTGCAGCAATGCAGATGGCGCGTGCGCCGACGCATACTGCCCGCGGTGGGCACTACATCTCGGATTTCGTCCAAGCCGCCCATCGACACAGATGTGCGTGGGTAGGGTTCGACCCTGTGAAAGCTTTGCGTCGATTCACCGTCCGAGCCCACCTTCCCGCCCGCCTGAATGCCCTCGCCGAGCTCTCGACAAACCTCAGGTGGTCGTGGCACCCGTCGACGCAGGATCTGTTCGAGCACATCGATCCACTGTTGTGGACCGAGCTCGAGCGCGATCCGGTGGCCGTATTGGGAGCCGTCGCACCTGCGCGTCTCGAGGAACTCGCGGCCGACGAGCACTTCCTGGCCGAGTTGGACGCCGCCGAGGCCGATCTCCACGACTACCTCGCTCGACGGCTCTGGTACCAGAACGAGCTGGCCGAGGGGCGTGCTCTGCCGTCGGGCATCGGGTATTTCTCGATGGAGTTCGGTGTCACCGAGGTCCTGCCGAACTACTCCGGCGGGCTCGGAATCCTCGCCGGCGACCACCTCAAGGCTGCCTCGGACCTGGGCCTGCCGTTGATCGGTGTCGGGCTGCTCTACCGCTCGGGCTACTTCCGTCAGTCGCTGACGGCCGACGGCTGGCAGGCCGAACGCTATCCGTCCCTCGACCGGCACGGTCTGCCACTGCGGTTGCTCACCGACGACGGCGACTCTCCGGTGCTGATCCACGTCTCGATGCCCGGATCTCGGGTGCTGCGAGCGCGGGTGTGGATCGCCCAGGTGGGACGCGTCCCGCTGCTGCTGCTCGATTCCGATATCGCCGACAACGACCCGGAGCTGCGCGGGGTCACCGACCGGTTGTACGGCGGCGACCAGGATCACCGCATCAAGCAGGAGATACTCGCCGGTATCGGCGGAGTCAGGGCGATCCGGGCCTACACCCGTGCACACGGGCTGCCCGATCCCGAGGTGTTCCACATGAACGAGGGCCACGCCGGATTCCTCGGCGTCGAACGGATACGCGAACTCGTGACCTCGGGAACACTGGACTTCGATGCAGCGCTGGCGGCGGTGCGAGCGGGTACCGTCTTCACCACCCACACCCCGGTCCCCGCCGGAATCGACCGGTTTCCGGCCGATCTGGTGCGGCACTACTTCGCAAGTGCGGACGGCGGCGCGGACTCGGCGCTGCTGCCGGGGTTGCCGATGGATCGAATTCTCGCCCTCGGCGGCGAGGCCGACGCCTCGGTGTTCAACATGGCGCACATGGGACTGCGGCTGGGGCAACGTGCCAACGGGGTGTCGAAGTTGCACGGCATCGTCAGCCGCGAGATGTTCAACGACCTGTGGCCGGGATTCGACGCATCCGAGGTGCCGATCGGATCGGTCACCAACGGCGTTCATGCTCCGACGTGGTCTGCCCGGGAATGGGCGGAGTCGGGACCGATGTCCTCGGACGAGGTGTGGTCCACGCGCAACGCTCTGCGGGCGCAATTGGTGGACGAGGTGCGGCGTCGGGTGCGGCGCTCGGCCCTCGAACGTGGCTCGACCGAGGCCGAGATCAGTTGGACAGCAAACGTTTTCGATCCCAATGTCCTCACCGTCGGATTTGCTCGACGAGTGCCGACGTACAAGCGCCTGACCTTGATGCTCCGCGAACCCGAGCGACTGCGCGCCATGTTGCTCGATCCGGTTCGCCCGGTCCAGTTGGTGGTCGCGGGCAAGTCGCACCCCGCCGACGACGGCGGAAAGGCGCTGATCCAGCAGATCGTCAGATTCGCCGACCAGGCCGACGTACGGCACCGCATCGTGTTCCTGCCCGACTACGACATGTCCATGGCTCGATTCCTGTACTGGGGATGCGACGTGTGGCTGAACAATCCGTTGCGACCGCTCGAAGCCTGCGGTACCTCGGGCATGAAGTCCGCGCTCAACGGCGGCCTGAACCTGTCGATCCGCGACGGGTGGTGGGACGAGATGTACGACGGGGAGAACGGCTGGGCGATCCCCACCGCGGACGGCGTCACCGACGACAATCGGCGGGACGATCTCGAAGCCGCTGCTCTGTACGAACTGCTCGAACAGGCGGTACTACCCAAGTTCTACGACCGCGGTGACGACGGGGTACCGAGTCGCTGGATCGAAATGGTGCGGCACACCCTCGAGCAGCTGGGCCCGAAAGTGCTGGCGTCGAGAATGGTTCAGGACTACACGCTGGGTTACTACGCCCCCGCTGCCGAGTCCGCCCGCGCGGCTTCGGCCGAGAACAACCGCGGTGCCTCGGATGTCGCGTCGTACCGCCGGCGCGTCGAACAGGCGTGGAGCGCAGTCAAAGTCACCCGGGTCGACAGTGACGGTCTGCCGGACACCCCGGTGATCGGCGCGGATCTCTCGCTGCGCGCCGACGTCGATCTCGGCGGACTCGACCCGTCGGACGTCGTGGTGCAGGCGGTCGTGGGACGCGTCGACGAGGAGGAGAACCTCACCGACATCCGCACGACGGCCATGACGCACGTGGGTACCGAGGGTGGTGAGCACATCTACGCGGGCGAGACGCTGCTGCCGCACAGCGGCGCAGTGGGATACACGGTGCGGGTGCTACCTCACCACCACGGTCTCGCCTCGGATGCCGAGCTCGGTCTGGTGGCGACTCCGTAGCCGGGCGCGTTACTTTCCGGCCAGCCGGGTGAGCGCCTTGCGCACTACCTCCGGATCCGAGGTCTCCCAGAACGGCGGCAGCGAGGCGCGTAGGTAGCCGCCGTAGCGGGCAGTGGCAAGTCGTGAATCGAGAACGGCGACAACACCTTTGTCGTCGACGCTGCGGAGCAGTCGGCCGACGCCCTGCGCCAGGAGCAGGGCTGCGTGGTTGGCGGCGACCGCGAGAAAGCCGTTGCCGCCCCGGGATTCGACGGCCTGCTGCCGGGCGACCAACAGCGGATCGTCGGGCCGCGGGAACGGAATGCGGTCCAGGATCACCAGGCTCAGCGATGGGCCGGGGACGTCGACGCCCTGCCACAGCGACAGCGTCCCGAACAGGGAAGTGGCCTCGTCGTCGGCGAACTTCTGGACCAGTGCGCCGGTGGAGTCGTCGCCCTGGCACAGAATCGGGGTGTCGAGGCGCTCGCGCATCTCCTCGGCGGCGGCTTTCGCGGCCCGCATGGACGAGAAGAGTCCGAGCGTGCGACCACCGGCGGCGCTGACCAGCGACTCGATCTCGTCCAGAGAGGACTTCGAGAGGCCGTCGCGTCCGGGCGGAGACAGATGCTTGGCGATGTACATGATGCCTGCCCGGGCATGGTCGAACGGCGAGCCGACGTCGAGCGAATTCCACCGGATCGACCCGGTGTCGGACGGCGGTTCCACACCCGACGCCATCGCGGTGTCACTGCGCGAGGGCTTCTCTGCAGGCAGGCCCCAATTGACGGCCAACCCGTCGAACGATCCGCCGACGGTCAAGGTCGCCGAGGTGAGCACCACGGTGGACTCGGCGAACAGGCGAGCCCGCAGCAGTCCGCCCACCGACAGCGGCGCGATACGGACCGTGCGTTTGACGTTGCCGCGAAAGTCGTCGACGGCATGCCAGACGACGTCCTTGCGCTTGGCCGGATCTGGTTCGTCGAACGCCGTGAGGACACGAACCGCGCTGTCGTGAACCTCGTCGACCGCGACCAGAGCCGCGCTACGAGCCGCGGCAGCCTCGGGATCGCTCGCTGCCATGCCCTGCTTGTTGGGGCCGATCGCGGTGCGCACTGCCCAGGCGGCATCACGAATCGAAGCCAGTGCTGGGCCGACGCCGTCGGGTAGGGACTGCCACCGGCTCGGCGGAAGCTCGTCCAGAATCGCGGCCCAGTTCTCGGCGGCACCCTCGAGCTGATCGACCGTCTCCTCTTCGATCAACTTGGCGCTCCGCCGAGCCGCGGCGGTGACGGTTGCGGCCGACAGCTCCTCCGTGGCCACACCGGTCACCCGGTCGACCAGTTCGTGGGCCTCGTCGACGACCACGACGTCGTGCTCGGGCAGGATCTGGATTCCGGTGATCGCGTCGATCGCGAGCAGCGCGTGATTGGTCACCACGACGTCGACCTGGGCGGCCTCGGTGCGGGCGCGTTCGGCGAAGCAGTCCTCGCCGACGGGGCAGCGGGACTTGCCCAGGCATTCGCGGGCGGTGACGCTGACCTGCCGCCAGGCCTGATCGCTGACCCCGGGCACGACGTCGTCGCGGTCGCCGGTCTCGGTCTCGGACGACCACTTGGTCAGCCGTACCACCTCGCGGCCCATGCGTGAGACGGCGAAGGGGTCGAACAGTTCCGCATCCGGGGCCTCCTGCGCAGCACCGGTGTGGATCTTGTTCATGCACAGATAATTGTTGCGGCCCTTGAGGATTGCGAATTTCGGTCGACGGCCGACAGCCTCGGTCAGGGCGTCGGACAGGCGCGGGAGATCGCGGTCGACCAGCTGCCGTTGCAGTGCGATGGTGGCCGTGGAGACGATGACGGTCCTGCCCGATTCCACAGCGTGCCGGATGCTGGGAACGAGATAGGCAAGAGACTTGCCGGTTCCGGTGCCTGCCTGCACCGCCAGATGCTCACCGGTGTCGATCGAGTGCGCCACCGCCGAGGCCATCGTCAGCTGATTGCTGCGCTCCTTGCCGCCGAGCGAGTGCACCGCGACCTGCAGGAGAGCGGGAACGGTTGGCAACTCGGTCTTCGACGGCACCGAAGCAGACTACTGCCGATCGCCCACTCGCTTCGGTACCGACACCGCTGTCACCCCTCGACGAAGCGGGTGGGTATGGCCGGTTCGCCCTGAGACAGTTTCAGACCCTCCCATGGGAGGCTGACGAGGCGTCGGGCCAGCAGGTCACGGCCGTCGGCGAGCGTGGGGAGGTCGGCGACTCGTTCTCCGCCGCGGACCAACGGCGTGGTCAACGTCTCCACCGTCAGATCGCTCTCGACGGTCGGCGGAGCGTCGAACGGGTGGACGATCTCCTCGACTGCGGTGCCGGTGCTCCGCGCGGTGCGCAGCGCCGCTTTGGTACCGCCGCGCGATTCCTTGTGACTGCTGCGCTTGGCGACGGGGATTCCGTCGACGGTGACCAGTTTGTAGACCATGCCCGCAGTCGGGGCACCGGAACCGGTCACCAGAGACGTTCCGACGCCGTAGGAGTCGACCGGCTCGGCCCGCAGCGCGGCGATGGCGTACTCGTCGAGGTCGCCCGAGACGACGATCCTGGTCTTCGGCGCTCCCAGGGCGTCCAGTTGGTCGCGGACCTGGCGCGCGAGCACGCCGAGGTCGCCGGAGTCGATGCGCACACCGCCGAGTTCGGGTCCGGCGACCTCGATGGCGTTGGCGACACCCTGGGTGATGTCGTAGGTGTCGACGAGCAGGGTGGTGGCCACTCCGAGAGCGCGTATCTGAGCCGCGAATGCGGACCGTTCGTCGGGGCCGTCGGCGGTGGTGTGCAGCAATGTGAAGGCATGCGCCGACGTGCCCGCGCCTGGAACGCCGTGCCTGCGGACGGCTTCGAGGTTGGACGTCGCAGTGAATCCCGCGAGGTACGCCGCGCGCGAGGCGGCGACGGCGGCTTCCTCGTGGGTGCGACGCGATCCCATCTCGATGATCGGACGGGACTTCGCGGACGCCACCATCCGTGCTGCCGCGGATGCGATCGCACTGTCGTGATTGAGGATGGAGAGCACGAGCGTTTCGAGGACGACGCACTCGGCGAAGGTGCCGCGAACGGTCAGAACGGGAGAGCCCGGGAAGTACAGCTCACCCTCGCGGTAGCCGTCGATGTCGCCGGTGAAGCGGTAGTTGCGCAGCCATTCGACGGTCTCGGCGTCGAGGAATTCGGCGACGATCCGCAACTCCTCCTGGCCGAAGCGGAAACGTGCAATCGCATCGAGGATGCGTCCGGTGCCCGCGACGACTCCGTATCGGCGACCGCCGGGCAACCTGCGCGCGAACACCTCGAAGCTGCAGATTCGATCTGCGTAACCGCTGGCCAGGGCCGCCGACAGCATCGTGTACTCGTACTGATCGGTCAGCAGTGCTGTGCTGGCACCGTCGCCGGGATTCGCGTGATCTGTGGTCGCATCGTTGCTCACCTCGCCCACACTACGAGCGAAGGGGCGAGCGTGGGACGCTGGCCCGATACGCCGTACCCTGTTGGGCATGCCTTGGTTGACGGTGGATGGATCGCTTCTGCCCGTGGACGGCTTCTCGGCAGGGGACGTCGTCGCCGCGTCTCCGCAAGCGGTCCCGGCACAGACCGAGGCCGTCGCGGCCGACGAAGCGCACGACACCCCCTGGGTCACCATCGTCTGGGACGATCCGGTCAACCTGATGCACTACGTCACCTATGTGTTCCAGAAGCTGTTCGGCTACAGCAAGGCCAAGGCCACCGAGCTGATGATGCAGGTGCACTCCGAGGGCAAGGCCGTGGTGTCGAGCGGAGAGCGCGACGCGATGGAGAACGATGTTCGACGGCTGCACGCGGCCGGTCTGTGGGCCACCATGCAGCAGGACAAGTAACCAGCTCACCACCTCTTCGTCAGTGAAGGACATCAGCAACAGTGCGCACGTGGACGAGACGGAATTCGTTGTCCGGGGTCAAGATAAAATCCGAGATCGATGCGCGTGAGGCTGCCGTGCTTCGGTCTCTCGTCGGCTCGGTTCTCGGCTTGCTGCGTGACCGTTCCGCCGCCGCTCCCACCGACGAGCTCGCAGCGCTGACCGGTCTGCGGACCGGCCACAACAGTCCGCCCGAGGATGCCGCACTGGCCCGGCTGCTGCCGGACTTCCATCGCGCCGATCCCGACCGCGACGAGGAGGATCCGACCGATCTCAACGGGGCTCTCCGAGGACTTCACGAGCCCGAGATCATCGACGAGAAATTGGCTGCCGGATCGATGATCCTGGCCACTGTTCCCGAGTCGGGTGGCAAGATCGTGCTGACCCAGGAGCAGGCGGACGCATGGTTGACCGGCCTCAACGACGTGAGGCTGGCGCTCGGCACGACGCTGGGGATCAGCGCGGACACGCCCGACGTCCTCGACGAGGGTGATCCTCGCGCTCCGCATCTCGACGTGTATCACTGGCTGACCTGGATGCAGGATTCACTCGTACAGGTCCTCATTCCCTAGGACGCGCGCGTGACCGCTGCATTCCAGACACCCGGACCACGGGACAGCCTGACCGATGTGACAGGTCTGCTGGTTGGTCATCATCACGACCTCGACGACGACGCCACGATGGGGTCCGGTTCGGCGACCGGCTGCACCGTCGTACGCGCTCTCGGAGGTGCCACGGCCGCGGTCGACGTTCGCGGCGGGGGGCCGGGAACGCGCGAGACCGATCTGCTCGATCCGAGCCATTCCGTGCAGCACGTCAACGCGATTCTGCTGACCGCGGGCAGTGCCTACGGGCTGGCGGCCGCGGACGGCGTCATGCGATGGCTGGAAGAGCACGGCCAGGGCATTCCGATGGGCAGTCCCGATCATGTCGTTCCGATCGTGCCGGCCGCAGTGATCTTCGATCTTCCGGTAGGCGACTGGGCGGCGCGTCCGACGGCGGAGTTCGGTTACCTCGCTGCCGCCGCAGCAGCAACCGAATTCGAGACCGGATCGGTCGGAGCAGGAGTCGGTGCTCGCGCCGGAGTGCTCAAGGGCGGCGTCGGTACCGCCAGCACGGTGATCGAGGGTGGCCCTGCCGACGGAGTCACCGTGGCGGCACTGATGGTGGCCAATCCGGTGGGGGCCGTGTTCGATCCGCGCACGGGGCTGTTGTGGGGAACCGGCACGCTCGGGCCCGCGGCGTTCGGTATGCGCAAGCCCGATGTGAACCAGCTGTGGGCCGCGCTCGCCCTCGAACCCAAGGGCACCGCGCTCAACACCACGATCGGTGTTGTCGCCACCGATGCTGCGCTGTCGTCGGCGTCGTGCAAGAGGATCGCCGTCGCCGGTCACGACGGTCTGGCGCGTGCCGTTCGACCGGCACATTCCCCACTCGACGGCGACACGATCTTCGCCGTGTCCACCGGCACCAGACCCGTCGGCCCGGAGTCCTCGGTACCCGCCGCGTTCTCGGTGGAACTTCCGGTACTGGCCGCGGTCACCGAGGCCGCGGCGATCGTCGTCGAGCGCGCCATCGTCCGGGCCCTGCTCGACGCCACCTCGGTGGCCGGCATTCCTACGTATCGCCAGATCTTCACGACCGCGTTCGGTGGCTCGGGAGTCTGAGGGACGCGGGCCTGTCACCTCTGTTCGGTACCGTGGTGGGACCGAATTCGGAGGCGATCATGAGCGAGATCAGTAACCGTCCTGCCCAGCGTGAGCGGCCGGTCTGGATGCAGGCCGCCATGCTGGTGGGAGCATTCACGGTGCTGCTGTGGGTCATCGAGCTCATCGATGTGGCCAGCGGATCGAGACTCGAACGCAACGGTATCGAGCCGCGCTCGGTCGAGGGGTTGTGGGGCATTCTGTTCGCGCCCGTGCTGCACGACGACTGGCAGCATCTGATCGCCAACACCGTGCCCATCGTCGTACTCGGGTTTCTGGTGCTGCTGTCCGGACCGGCGCGTGGGCTGGCGGCCACCGGGGTCATCTGGGTGGTCGGTGGGTTCGGTACCTGGCTCACGGCCTCTTCGTACACCAATACGATCGGTGCCTCGATCCTGATTTTCGGCTTCATCGCCTACCTGCTCGTCCGCGGCTTCTTCACCCGCAGACTCGGCCAACTCGCGATCGGCGTCGTGGTGTTCGTCCTGTACGGCAGCGCCCTGTGGGGCATCCTTCCGAGCGAGCCGAACGTCTCGTGGCAGGGACATCTGTTCGGCGCGGTGGGCGGAGTGGTTGCCGCTCGACTGTTGTCCGCCGATGCGCGGGCCGAGCGGGCGCGGATGAAGTCGCTCGACCGGCCCACTCCGTAGGCGCTGGGTAACTACGGACACAGCTGTCGCCTACGGTGAATTTCGCCGACTCGCGCTGTGAATACTGCCCGAACGTTTCGAGCGATGCGCTCGGCGTGGCAGCATGGCTTTCATGCGAATTACCGTCCTGGGATGTTCGGGCAGTGTGTCCGGACCCGATTCGCCCGCGTCGGGCTACTTGCTGGAAGAAGAGGAGACCTCCCCGGTCGTCCTCGACTTAGGTCCCGGCATCCTCGGGGCATTGCAGCGCTACGCCGATCCGGGAGATGTGAGTGTTCTGCTCTCACATCTGCATGCCGATCACTGCCTCGACGTTCCGGGGCTGCTGGTGTGGCGGCGCTACCATCCCACTCCGCCGGAGGGACGAGCGATCGTCTACGGACCGAAGGACACGGCGTTCCGGCTCGGCGTCGCCTCGGCCGAGTGCGGTGGGCAGATCGACGACATGTCGGACACCATCGACCTGCGTCGCTGGGTGGACGGCCGCACCGTGGAGTTCGGAAAGTTGTCGATTCTGGCTCGGCAGGTGTTCCATCCGCCGGAGTCCTACGGCATGCGTGTCACCACCGCGCAAGGCCGCACGTTCGCGTACAGCGGAGACACGGGAATGTGCCAGGCGGTGCGAGAACTGGCGGACGGAGCCGACGTGTTCCTGTGCGAGGCGTCCTGGACCGACAGTCCCGAGCGGCCGGAGGGAGTGCACCTGTCCGGAACCGAGGCCGGCCGAATCGCGCGAGATGCAGGGGTGGGGGAGCTGCTGCTCACGCATATTCCGCCGTGGACCTCACGGGAGGATGTCATCGCCGAGGCGAAGGCAGAGTTCAGCGGACCGGTGCACGCGGTACTGCCAGGGGACGTCTTCACCGTCTGACGACGCGCTAGGCTTCGAGTCGTGTCCAGACGAGAAGACGGCAGGGCGGACGACGAGCTCCGCACCATCAAGATCACCCGCGGATTCACCAGCCACCCGGCAGGGTCGGTGCTGGTCGAGTTCGGCAACACCAGGGTGATGTGCACGGCCAGTGTCGAGGAGGGTGTGCCGCGCTGGCGAAAGGGATCCGGTCTCGGCTGGCTCACTGCCGAATACGCGATGCTCCCCGCTGCAACCCACACCCGTAACGGCCGCGAGTCCGTCAAGGGCAAGGTCGGCGGCCGCACCCAGGAAATCTCTCGATTGGTCGGACGCTCACTGCGAGCATGCATCGATCTCGCTGCGATCGGCGAGAACACCATCGCCCTCGACTGCGATGTACTCCAAGCCGACGGTGGTACCCGCACCGCGGCTGTGACCGGCGCGTTCGTCGCTCTCAACGACGCAGTCACCTATCTGCGCGCCGCGGGACGACTGGCCGATCCGCAGCCGATCTCGTGCATGATCGCCGCGGTCAGCGTCGGCGTCGTCGACGGCCGAGTGCGCCTCGATCTGCCCTACGAAGAAGATTCGCGCGCCGAGGTCGACATGAACGTCGTCGCCACCGACACCGGCACGCTGGTGGAAATCCAGGGAACCGGGGAGGGCGCGACGTTCCCGCGCACCACACTCGACAAGTTGCTCGACTCCGCGTTCGTCGGTATCGAGAAATTGTTCGAGGTGCAGAAGGAAGCCTTGGCGTTGCCGTATCCCGGCGAACTGCCCGAGCCTGCAGCCGCGGAATCGAAGAAGAAGTTCGGTGCCTGAGTCGAAGCTTCTGGTAGCGAGCCGGAACGCGAAGAAATTGCGCGAACTCCGGCGGGTGCTCGACGCCGCCGGAGTGGCCGGAATCGAACTGGTGGGCCTGGACGAGGTGCCGCCGTTCCCGGAGGCTCCCGAGACCGGAGCGACCTTCGAGGAGAATGCGCTCGCCAAGGCGCGTGACGGCGCGGCGGCCACCGGAATGCCTTGTGTGGCAGACGATTCCGGGATCGAGATCGATGCCCTGAACGCGATGCCCGGGGTGCTCTCGGCGCGCTGGTCCGGTACGCACGGGCAGGACGAGGCCAACACCGCACTGGTTCTGGCGCAGTTGAGTGACACCCCGGACGAGCGTCGCGGAGCCGCATTCGTCTCGGCGTGTGCCCTGGTGATTCCGGGCGGCACCGAGACGGTGGTCCGGGGCGAATGGCGCGGGGTAGTGGGCCGAGAGCCAATGGGGGAGAACGGCTTCGGCTACGACCCCATCTTCGTGCCCGAGGGCGACGGCCGCAGCGCCGCGCAGCTGAGCCCGGAAGAGAAGGACGCCGCCTCGCATCGTGGTCGCGCGCTTCGCATGCTCGTTCCGAGCCTCGGCGAGCTGGCGAGGCGGTAGCTCGTGGCGATGCGAACCGTTTCGATGCGGACGTCGGTTGTGTTCGCCGCCGCAGCCGCACTGTGCCTGGCGGGCACCCCGGCCGACGCGGCACCCGCAGCCGGCTCCTTCGCCGAGGCTCTCGCCTATTCGATCGCGCATCCTGGCGTGACGCCTCCGGGCGCGAACGATTTCTCGTGTGTTCCGAGTGCGCAGCATCCCGAGCCGGTGGTGCTGGTGCACGGATTCCTGGAGAATTCCTACGACAACTGGGCATCGCTGTCGCCGACGCTGGCCGAGGCCGGATACTGCGTGTTCGCCATCGACTACGGCAACACCGGGCCGGTTCGGGCGTTCGGTGCGCTCGAACCCATTCCCGAGAGTGCCGCGGAACTGTCGATGTTCGTCGATTCCGTACTGGAGGCGACGGGCGCGCAGAAGGTGTCGATCGTGGGGCACTCGAAGGGCGGCACCGTGCCGCGCTACTACGCCCGCTTCCTCGGCGGAGATCGAACGGTGGCACGGATCGTGGCGTTGTCTCCACCGAACCACCCGACGGCGGGCCCGCCGACGCAGGACGACGTGCTCGAGCGTCTGAACGAGGGCAGCGACACCGTCTCGGGTATCGACTACACCACCATCGTCACCCGGTACGACCAGATCGTCGTTCCGTACACGGCCTCGCTGCTCAGCGGCGCGGGAAACACCAACGTGGTGTTGCAGGACCTGTGCCCGGCCAAC
This sequence comes from Rhodococcus sp. 14-2496-1d, assembly GCF_002259365.1. NCBI lineage: Bacteria > Bacillati > Actinomycetota > Actinomycetes > Mycobacteriales > Nocardiaceae > Rhodococcus > Rhodococcus sp. 14-2496-1d. The sequence continues at coordinate 25,092 of NZ_NPFV01000026.1, forward strand.
GTCGTCGAGCACACGGGAATCTCGTACGATCCGCTGGCTCAGCGGCTGGTGCAGAACGCATTGGATCCGGAGAACGCGCAGCCGGTCGACTGCTGACGTCAGACGCCGAAGTCGGCTTTGACCTGCTTGGTGCGCTTGTGCTCGACGTAGAAGGACAGGAACGGGATGGTCCCGGCGAGCAGTGTGCCGATCGTGCGGGCGGCGGGCCACCGCACCTTGATGGCGAGATCCACCGTGAGCACGAGGTACACGAGGTAGACCCAACCGTGCACGACGGCAATCCAATTGGGCACGTTCTCGACCTTGAAAACGTACTTGGCGACCATCTCGGTCACGAGAACGAGCAGCCAGATTCCCGTGGCGTAGGCCAGAACGCGATAGCGCAGCAACGCGGAAGCGATCTTCTGGGTCTTGTTCGCAGACGCCTGCGTCTTGTCCGGTGCCGAACTCACGTGGTGCTCCTGTCGGTCCCGCGGGATTCGTTCAGCTCCGCGAGGTAGCTGTTGTATTCGAGCAGTTGCCTGGCTTCGGGATCGTCGAGGTCCCTGGCGTCGGCCGCCGGGGCCTGCCGCTGGGGGAGCAGGTCGAGGGGCACCTCGGTGGGTCCGTCGGGCCGCACTGCCGCCGCCTCGTCGGAGTCCTCGTCCTCGAGGCGGACGAACTTGCGGTAGGCGTAGACCACGAACACTGCGAACAGGGGCCATTGGAACGCGTATCCGAGGTTCTGACCGTTGCCGCCTACTGCCTCGAAGCGTTCCCACTGCCACCAGCCGAGTCCCAGGCAAACCGCCGCGGACACGATGACCAGCGCAATCAATGCTGGCCGACGGTTCGGGCGGGAAGAAGTCACCCTTCGACGGTACCGGAGGTACTACTACTGGAGGTAGTCGCGTGCTGCGGCCCGGCGGTGATTCTCACCATGGACGGCTCGGATGCGACTCATGCCCGACGACGGTTGGCCCGTGCCTGGGCGAGTTGCTCGGCCCCGGGCCCGGCCACGTCGGCGAGCGCGCTGCTCCGTCCGGTCAGAACCAGTGCCAGGGTGCCGGCCGTTCCTTCGATGACCGGGCCCTCGCCTCGGCTCCAGTCGAGATCGGTCGCGCGCCATTGCATCCGAAGTTCGGGGCCTTTGAACGGTGCCGCGCCGGTTGCGGGTACCAGGGAGTCGAGCATGGTGATCATGCGTTGCTCGGGGACGTGGTGTTCGATGCCCAGCGGCCTGCACACGTCGAGTCCGTGCACGATGACGTCGGACAAGGGGGCAAGCGGACCGTGGCCGGGCGGGGTGAATTTCTTGTCTGCGTGAGCGGTGAGCAAGGCGGGCAAGTCGTCCTCGTGCTCGCGACGAACGCGCGTGGTCATCAGTTGATTGGCGCGGTCGAAGTTGCCGCGCGTACGCACCATGACCAGTCCGAACTGCCAGAGCGGGACGATCAGCGGCACCACCAGATGGGCGGCGACGTCGCGGACCGTCCAGGCCTCGCACAGCGAGGGTGTGTCCCATTGTTCGGGAGTGAGAGTCTCGAGAGTCGTTGCGAGAGAACGTCGTTCGTCGGAAATCTCGGCGAAGATCGCGTCGTCGTCGGGGTTGCTGGACATTCGAGCCGCCTTCACACGTCGGAACCTGCAGAAGTCTCGAGAAAATCCGGGTCGAACGACCGTCGTGCGCGAGGGGGGACTTGAACCCCCACGTCCGAAGACACTGGAACCTAAATCCAGCGCGTCTGCCAATTCCGCCACTCGCGCGTGCCGATGAAGTCTACAACCTGGGCGGTCACCGTCGCCGGTGCGGGCGAACGTTGCAGGTGTACACCGTACGGCGCCCGCTACACTCGGCGAGTGGCATCGAAAAAGGACGTCCCCTTCGACCCGGCCCGGACCCTCGGGCTGCTGTGGCGAGTCGACGCCAAGCCGAGTCGCACCGGACTGAGCGTGGATGCGATCGTCGACGCCGCCATCGAACTGGCCGATGCGAACGGCCTCGAGTCGGTATCGATGCGGAACGTGGCCGAGCATCTCGGGGTCGGCGCGATGTCGCTCTACACGCATGTGCCGGGTCGGGAGGACCTGGCCGACCTGATGATCGATCGAGCGCTTGCAGGTCTCTACTCTCGCGTCGACGAGCCGTCCTCCGTAGCCGGCGGATGGCGTCCCGCGATGCACTTCGTCGCCGAGCGCAATTGGACTCTTTACCAACGGCATTCGTGGCTCCTCGAAGCGGAGGGTGCACGCCCCGTGCTCGGTCCGCACACCAACGACAAATACGAGGCCGAGTTGCGTCCCCTGGTCGGCATCGGCCTGAGCGACGTCGAGATCGACTCCGTTCTCACGCTGGTACTCACTCACGTCTCCGGAACCGCGCGAGCCCTCGCCGGCGTGGCGCGTGTCAAGGAACAGTCGGGCATGTCCGACGCCCAGTGGTGGGCGGCTACCGCGCCGATCCTCGAACGGGTCATGGAGCGCGAACGATTTCCGGTGTCGTCTCGGGTCGGGACGGCCGCGGCGACGTCGTACGACGCCGCCAGCGACCCCGTGCACGCCTACCGGTTCGGGTTGGAGTGCATTCTCGACGGCGTGGAGGCACTGGTGTCTCGCGGTCAGGATGCCGATCGCAGTTCCGCTTCGGAGTGACGCTGCTTCGGCTTGCGTGATTTGTGCTGGTATCGCCACACGGCATGCTCGAGCGAGGCGAGATCGGTGCCGAGTGCGTTCGCTGCCGCTGTGAGGATCACGGGGGAGCGGTCCTCGGCGATTCCGGCGGCGAGGTTCCGGTGGAGGGGTTCGAGAGCGTCGGCGACGAACGAGTTCGAATGGGCGGTCGCCTTGTCGGTACGCACGCCGAGATTGACGAGCATGCACTCCCAGGTGGTCTCGCCGAGACCGGGGATCGCGCGGAACGCCTCGAATTGTTCTTTCGTGTGCTGCTCGAAGTCGGTCGAACAGCTCAACCCCACCGAGATCAACGTCTGTGCCGCTACGGCTGCAGCAGCTGCCTTGGTTCGACTGTTTCCCGGAACCAGTTGACGGTTGGACAGAATCTCCACGGGTAGATCCGGAGTAGTGGTCAGTTCGGCGAGGGTTGTCAAGTCGTCGAGTCGGTTATCGCCGCGATGCGATCTCCATCGTTGGACCACCGCGCGGACCCCGCTGGTCGGGCTCCCGTACGGAGCCCGTGCGGAGAAGATCGCATCCAGCAACGCCGCCTCGCTCTCGCCGCGCCATCCCGGTGTCCAATGCGGCGAACGCGATTGCGGCACATGCGATTCGATGTGCAGAATCATCGCGTCGAGTTCGTCCACGGTGCAGATGTCCGTTACCGATGAATACATGAATTCCCCCCGGAGTTCGTCGACCGCTCTCGGCGATGAGCGGCTCGTTCGCACAAGGTAGAGGACCGCACCGACAAGGTCGCGTGGCGCTCGTCTGTGCTCGAGATCACATCACGAAAAGATAACGAAAAATGCGAGGCTTTCCTCATGTTCTGACGTCGCGCCCGGTGCTCTCGCCAGCGTGGATGTGGGTTACCGACGAGTCGGGTAAACAAAAAGTAAAGCCGGTTCGAGCGACGTACTCGCTGGTAGCACTCGGACGTCCGAGCAAACCTGAGGATTTCCTCATGATTTTGTGTCAACCTTGAGCAGCGCGGAGAAGACCTGTCGACGAGGACCGGCTCACCGCTTCGACCCTGTTGCCCACGACGCGCCAGGGCAGTCACCACAGCGAACGCCCCGACCCCCGAGGCGTCCACGAGAGGAATCTTCAGCCTTGACGATCAACGAGAGCACACCATCACACGGACGAGGTTCGCGAAGCACCGGCAACGCAGACAAATCCCCTAGAAGCAATGGCGGCTCTCGGACTCTGGCAGATCGTTTCGCCGCGGGCGAGCCGTACGCACTGGCCTTCGGTGGCCAGGGTGCACCGTGGCTCAGCTCCCTCGAAGAACTGGCTCGCGACTCCGCGCTCGAACCCGAACTGACCGATCTCGTCAACGAGGCTGCAGTCACTCTCGCACCCGTTGCCGACGAGCTGCTGGTCGTACGCTCGGTCGGCTTCGACCCGATCGGCTGGATGCTCGAACAGGACCTCGCCGACGACGACACCGCCGGCTCGTACGGACCCTCCGAGGCTGCACTGACCTCCGGTGCCGTCTCGCTGCCCGGAGTGTTCCTCACTCAAGTCGCGGCACTGCGCGCACTGAAGTTGCAGGGACTCGATCCCGCCCAGACCCCGCCGGTCAAGGTCGTCGGACACTCGCAGGGTCTCATCGCCGCCGAATCCGTCGCAGCGGACGGCGCGAAGGACGCGAGCTTCCTCGCGATCGCCCAGCTCGTGGGTGCCGCTGCAGGTCTCGTCGGCCGCCGCCGCGGCATCATCGGTGCCGGAGACCGCGCGCCGATGGTCTCGGTTGCCAACGTCGAACCCGCACGACTGCAGTCGATCATCGCCGAGCTCGCGATCGCCGGAGCGCCGGAGCGATCCGCAGCCCTCGCCATCCGCAACGGCCGCCGTCGCGTCGTGCTCTCGGGACCTCCCGCCCAGCTGGCCCGCGTGCAGGAGAAGTGCGAGCAGATCGCTGCCGAGGAAGAGCGCGACCGCGACGCCAAGAAGCGTGGCGGTGCCGTGTTCGCCCCGGTCTTCGAGCAGCTTCCCGTCGAGATCGGCTTCCATCATCCCGCCCTGGCAGACGCTGTCGAACTCGTCAGCGCCTGGGCACAGCGTTGTGGACTCGATGTCGAGCTCGCACGCGACCTCGCGCAGAAGATCCTCGTGGACTCCGTCGATTGGGTCGACGCCATCGACGGTGTCGTCGACGCCGGTGCCGACTGGATTCTCGATCTCGGCCCAGGCGACCTGCTCACCCGCATGACCACTCCGGCACTGCGCGGACAGGGCGTCGGCATCATCGCCGCGTCCTCACGCGGAGGCCACCGCAACCTGCTCACCCCGGGAGCTGCTCCCGAGGTCCAGCCCGCATGGTCTGCCTACGCCCCCACGCCGGTCACGCTGCCCGACGGCCGAGTCGTGGTCGAGACCTCGTTCACCAAGATGACCGGACGTTCGCCGATCCTGCTCGCAGGCATGACGCCGACGACGGTCGACGCGAAGATCGTTGCCGCAGCCGCCAATGCAGGCCACTGGGCCGAGCTGGCCGGTGGCGGCCAGGTCACCGAGGACATCTTCACCGATCGTGTCGCCGAGCTCTCCACCCTCCTCGAGCCCGGCCGCGCCATCCAGTTCAACTCTCTCTTCCTCGACCCGTACCTGTGGAAGCTGCAGCTCGGCGGACGCCGCATCGTGCAGCGCGCTCGCGCAGCGGGTGCGGCCATCGACGGCGTCGTCGTCACCGCAGGCATCCCTGAGCTCGACGAGGCCGTGGCTCTCATCGAAGAGCTGTCCGAGGCCGGAATCAGCTACGTCTCGTTCAAGCCCGGCACCGTCGCGCAGATTCGCGCCGTCATCCGCATCGCCAACGAGGTTCCGTCCTACCAGGTCAACGTTCACATCGAGGGTGGCCGCGCAGGCGGACACCACTCGTGGGAGGACCTCGACGACCTGCTGCTGACCACCTACGCCGAGCTGCGGTCACGGCCCAACCTCGTCGTCTGCGTCGGCGGCGGCATCGGCACCCCCGAGCGGGCAGCGGAGTACCTCACCGGTACCTGGTCGGCCGTGCACGGCTACCCGAAGATGCCGCTCGACGGAATCCTCGTCGGCACCGCAGCGATGGCGACCCTGGAGGCCACCACGGCTCCCGAGGTCAAGCAGCTTCTGGTCGACACCCCCGGAACCCCCGACTGGGTCGGTGCCGGTACCGCCACCGGCGGAATGGCCTCGGGCCGAAGCCAGCTCGGTGCCGACATCCACGAGATCGACAATGCGGCATCTCGGTGCGGCCGACTGCTCGACGAGGTCGCCGGCAACGCCGACGCCGTGGCCGAGCGTCGTGACGAGATCATCGCCGCACTCGACGGCACCGCGAAGCCCTTCTTCGGTGACGTCGCCGACATGACGTACCAGCAGTGGCTCGTTCGCTACCTCGACCTGGCTGTCGGAACCGACTCGCGCAGCGAATTCGACTGCGGCGGTGAGTTCACCGATGCCGTGACCGAGGCACGCGAATCCGTGTGGCTCGACATCACCTGGCGGACACGCTTCCTGGAGATGCTGCAGCGTGCCGAGGCTCGCCTGCATCCGGTCGATCGCGGACCCATCCCCACCCTGTTCGCCGACGCCGAGGTTCTCGAACGCCCACGCGCCGCACTGAAGTCGCTGCTCGCGCAGTTCCCCGACGCCGCCGACGTGGTTCTGCACCCGGCCGACATCACCTTCTTCACCTCGCTGTGCCGCATGCCCGGCAAGCCGGTCAACTTCGTCCCCGTCGTCGACGGCGATGTGCGTCGTTGGTGGCGCAGTGACTCGCTGTGGCAGGCACACGACGCCCGCTACTCGGCCGATCAGGTCTGCATCATCCCCGGTACCGTCGCCGTCGCGGGCATCACTCGCGTCGACGAGCCCGTGGGCGAGCTGCTCGATCGCTTCGAGAAGGCCACCGCAGATCAGCTGCTCGCCGAGGGCATCGAGCCCACGGCCGTCGCCAGCCGTCGCCACGCCGAGATCGCACCCGGACTGCTGGGTATCGTGCTGGCTGCTCCCGACGTCACCTGGGCCTCTCGCATGACGCAGAACCCCGTTGCACGCCTGGGTGATCCGGCCGACTGGACCGTGGAATCCGAGACCGTCGCGGCGCACCCGCAGACCGGCTCGTCTCTCACCGTGCTCGATTCCGAGCACGTGGAGCTGCTGGTTCCGCTCGCTCCGGGCAAGGAAGTTCGCATCCGCCTGACGGTTCCGGCCTCGACGATCGACGGCGGCGCGCCCGTCGTCACCGCACAGGACGCCCAGCAGGCCATGTCGGCTCTGCTCGGAGTTGCTGCAGGCCAGGAACTTCCGGCTGTCAAGAGCGGCGTTGCCCGGCTGAACATCGCGTGGATCCCCGATCTGATCGCCGACCACGCAGGCGTCACCGGATCCGGACTGCCGGACTCGCTGACCGTCAGCGGCAAGGCCGTTCCCGACGTCCTCGTCGGTGCCTGCTGGCCCGCCGTCTTCGCCGTCCTGGGTGCCACTCGCAACGCCGAAGGCATCGACGTCATCGAAGGCATGCTCGACCTGGTGCACCTCGATCACAGCGTCGCCCTGGTCGGCGAATTGCCCACCGACACCTCCATTCTCGTGGTCAAGGCCGCGGCCGGAGAGGTGCTCGACACCGATCTCGGCCGCGTCGTCGAGGTCACCGTCGAGATCGGTGCCATGCTCGGTGAGGGGCTCGACGCTCCCGCCGTCGCAACTCTGGTGGAGCGCTTCGCCATTCGCGGACGCACCGGCAAGGGCGAGCTCGTAGACCCGGCTCGCGCCGGCGGCTCGGTGAGCGCCGACGCACAGGACACCCCGCGTCGTCGCCGTCGTCAGGCCACCATCGTCGCCCCTCGCAACATGGCCGCGTTCGCTCAGGTCTCGGGCGACCACAACCCGATTCACACCTCCGACGCCGCGGCTCTGCTCGCCGGTCTCGGCAGCCCGATCGTGCACGGCATGTGGCTCTCGGCCGCTGCCCAGCAGACGGTCACCGCAGTCGACCACGCGGACACCAAGACTCCGCCGCGTCGCCTCACCGCATGGACCGCACGCTTCCTCGGCATGGTTCGACCCGGAGCCGAGATCGACGTTCGCGTCGACCGCACCGGATTCGACCAGGGTGCCGAACTGATCGAGGTCTCCTGCCGTGTCGCAGGAGAACTGGTCATGGTCGCCACCGCTCGCACCGCGCCGCCGAAGACCGTCTACGCCTTCCCGGGCCAGGGCATCCAGCGTGCGGGCATGGGCTTGGACGCACGGTCTCGCTCGAAGGCCGCACGTGAGGTGTGGGAGCGTGCCGACAAGCACACCCGCAGCGCGCTCGGCTTCTCCATTCTCGCTGTGGTGCGCGACAACCCGACGTCGCTCAAGGCGCGGGGCATCACGCACAAGCATCCCGACGGTGTGCTGCACCTGACCCAGTTCACCCAGGTCGCGATGGCCGTTCTCGGCGTCGCACAGGTGGCCGAACTGCGTGAATCCGGTGCGTTCGTGGAGAACTCGATCCTCGCCGGCCACTCCGTCGGTGAGTACAACGCCCTCGCAGCCGTCGCCGGTGTGCTCCCGCTCGAAGCCGTCCTCGAGGTCGTCTTCCAGCGTGGATCGGCCATGCACGCGCTCGTTCCGCGTGATGCCAGCGGCCGCAGCGACTACCGCATGGCAGCGATCCGCCCGTCGCAGATCGGCCTGGCCGACGAGGACGTACAGGGCTTCGTCGCCGGTGTCGCGGCAGAATCCGGTGAATTCCTCGAGATCGTCAACCTCAACCTGCGCGGCTCGCAGTACGCCATCGCAGGTACGGTTGCCGGCCTCGGCGAGCTGGAGAAGAAGATCGCGATCCGCCGTGCCGAGTTCGGTGGCAAGGCCGCCTACATCATGGTTCCCGGCATCGACGTGCCGTTTCACTCCACGGTGCTGCGTGGCGGAGTCGACGACTTCCGCAATCGCCTCCAGACTCTGCTCCCCGAGCAGATCGATCCGGCGATCCTGGTGGGTCGCTACATCCCGAACCTGGTGCCCAAGCCGTTCTCGCTCGAGCGCGAGTTCGTTCAGGAGATCGCCGATCTGGTTCCGTCCGAGCCGTTGAACGCCGTTCTCGCGGAGTTCGATTCGTGGGCTGCTCGGCCGAGCGACCTATGCCGCGTGATTCTGACCGAGCTGCTTGCTTGGCAGTTCGCCAGCCCGGTGCGCTGGATCGAGACCCAGGACCTGCTGTTCGCAGACGAGTCCGACGGCGGTATGGGCGTCGAGCGCTTCGTCGAGATCGGCCTCGGTGCAACTCCGACCGTGGCGAACCTCGCGTCGCAGACCCTCAAGCTGCCGGGCCGCTTCGGCCACCCGGTCGAGGTACTGAACCTCGAGCGCGAGGCTGCGATCATCTACGGCACCGACACCGACCCGGCTCCGGCCGACGAGGAAGAGTCGGCACCGGTGGAGGCCGCTGCTCCGGCAGCAGCTTCGGCCCCTGCCGCGGCACCCGCGCCCGCTCCGGCCGCAGCACCGTCCGGCGGACCTCGTCCGGACGACATCGCGTTCGTCGCGGCCGATGCGACCAAGATCCTCATCGGTCTGTGGACCAAGCTGCAGCTCGATCAAATCGGGCCCGCCGACACCATCGAGGCACTGTGCGACGGCGTGTCCTCGCGTCGTAACCAGCTGCTCGTCGACCTCGGTTCCGAGCTCTCGCTCGGTGCCATCGACGGCGCAGCCGATGCCGACATGGGTGCGCTCTCGGGCACGGTGAACAAGCTGGCTCGTACCTACAAGCCGTTCGGTCCGGTGCTCAGCGACTCCATCAACGACCACCTCCGCAAGGTCTTCGGCCCCTCGGGTCGACGCCCGGCCTCGATCGCCGATCGCGTCAAGAAGACCTGGGAACTGGGCGACGGCTGGGCGCACCACGTCACCGCCGAGGTCGCTCTCGGTACCCGTGACGGTGCCTCGGTTCGTGGTGGCGCACTCGGCGGCCTGGCCGACGGCGCTCTCGCCGACGGCAACGCAGTCGACAACGTCATCGACGCGGCCGTGGCCGCGGTGGCCGCACGCCGCGGCGTCGCAGTCTCGATGCCGCAGGCAGGCGGCGGGGCCGGCGGAACCGTCGACGCTGCTGCTCTCGGTGAGTTCACCGAGCACATCACCGGCCGCGACGGCGTCCTCGCCTCCGCAGCCCGGCTGGTGCTCGAGCAGCTCGGACTCGCCGATGCTCCCAACGCAGTGCTGGCCGAGGATCCCGATGCCGCTCTGGTCGAGCTGGTCTCGGCCGAGCTGGGATCCGACTGGCCTCGCCTCGTCGCCCCGGCGTTCGACGCCAAGCGCGCCGTCCTGATCGACGACCGATGGGCAACCGCCCGTGAGGATCTGGCCCGGTTGTGGCTCGGTACCGCAGGCGATGTCGCCGTCGAGTCCTTTGCGGGCGCAGGCAATGCCGTTGCAGCTCAAGCACAGTGGTGGAAGGCCAAGGCCGACTACGAGAACAAGACAGTGTTGGCCGAGACCTTCGGACGCATCGCGGATATTGCGGTCGCATCCGAGGACAAGGGCCAGTGGGCCGACGAGGTCGCAGTGGTCACCGGCGGCAGCAAGGGATCCATCGCAGCAGCGGTGACCGCCAAGCTGCTGGCCGGGGGAGCGACGGTCTTCGTCACCACCTCCAGGCTCGACGACGAGCGACTCGGCTTCTACCGCAGCCTCTACCGCGACAACGCACGCAGCGGAGCATCGCTGTGGGTGGTTCCGGCCAACATCGCGTCGTACACCGACGTCGATGCGCTCATCGAGTGGATCGGCAGCGACTTCGTCGACACTGCCGGTGGCGCGAAGACCCTGGTCAAGGCCGCAGCGACGCCGACGATGCTGTTCCCGTTCGCCGCACCGCGGGTCATGGGCGAGATGTCCGACGCCGGAGCTCGCGCCGAGATGGAAATGCGCGTGCTGCTCTGGTCGGTCGAACGGTTGATCGGCGGACTGTCCAAGGTCGGTCACGACACCGACATCGACACCCACCTGCACGTGGTGCTGCCGGGATCGCCGAACCGCGGAATGTTCGGTGGCGACGGTGCCTACGGTGAGTCGAAGGCGGCACTCGATGCAGTTGTCGCCAAGTGGGGCTCGGAGAAGAACTGGGCCGAGCGGGTGTCCATCGCCCACGCACACATCGGGTGGGTGCGCGGCACCGGCTTGATGGGTGGCAACGATCCCATCGTCGAGGCCGTCGAGGCCGAGGGTGTGCGCACCTGGTCGACCGACGAGATGGCGACCGAGCTGCTCGAACTGTGCACGCCTGCCGCCCGCCGACAGGCTGCGCAGGAGCCGATCGTCGCCGATCTCACGGGCGGGCTGGCCAACACCAAGCTCAACCTCGTCGAACTCGCTCGAGACGCAGCTGCGGCCGTGGCCGAGAAGACCGAGGAGGTCGTTAACAGTTCGGTTATCGCGGCACTGCCCGCACCGCCGCGGCTGTCGACGACGACCACCGCTCCGGCGTGGCCGACACTCGATGTCGACCCGAAGGACCTCGTCGTCATCGTCGGTGCGGGCGAGCTCGGACCGTACGGTTCGGCACGTACCCGCTTCGAGATGGAGGTCGACGAGCAGCTCTCTGCCGCAGGCGTTCTCGAACTCGCGTGGAACACCGGTCTGATCGCCTGGGAGAACGATCCCAAGCCGGGTTGGTACGACATCGAGTCCGGTGACCTGGTGCCCGAGGAGGACATCGCCGACAAGTACCACGACATCGTGGTCGAGAAGTGCGGTATCCGCACCTACGGCGACGACGGCGCGATGGTCGGCAACACCGCTCCGCTGATGACCTCGATCTTCCTCGACAACGACCTGACGTTCGTGGTCGGAACCGAGATCGATGCCCGGTCGTTCGCAGCAGCGGATCCCGAGCACACGCTGATCACGCCGGTCCCGGATTCGAGCGACTGGCAGGTCACCCGCAAGGCGGGCACCGAAATTCGCGTCCCGCGCAAGATGAAGCTCACTCGCACCGTGGGTGGGCAGATTCCGACCGGATTCGATCCGACCAAGTGGGGCATCTCGCCCGACATGGCCAGCTCGGTCGACCGTGTCGCACTGTGGAACATCGTCACGACGGTCGACGCGTTCATCTCCTCGGGCTTCAACCCGTCGGAATTGATGCGCTGGGTGCACCCCACGCTGGTGGCCAACACACAGGGCACCGGCATGGGCGGCATGGAGTCCATGCGCTCGCTGTACATCGATACCCTGCTCGGTGATGCTCGTGCGAACGACATCCTGCAGGAGGCTCTGCCGAATGTCGTTGCTGCGCATGTGGTCCAGTCGTACATCGGTAGCTACGGCGCGATGGTTCACCCCGTCGCCGCCTGCGCCACCGCGGCCGTCTCCGTCGAGGAAGGCGTCGACAAGATCAAGCTGGGCAAGGCGCAGCTCGTGGTCGCCGGCGGCTTCGACGACCTGAGCAACGAAGGCATCATCGGCTTCGGTGACATGTCGGCCACCGCGGACTCGGCAGCGATGACAGCCAAGGGCATCAGCGATCGGCGGTTCTCGCGGGCGAACGACCGCAGGCGCGGTGGATTCGTCGAATCCCACGGCGGCGGAACGATTCTGCTCGCTCGCGGCGACCTGGCACTCGAGATGGGCCTGCCGGTCCTCGGAGTGGTGGCCTACGCACAGTCGTACGGCGACGGAGTGCACACCTCCATCCCGGCTCCGGGACTCGGTGCGCTCAGTGCCGGTCGCGGCGGCAAGGATTCGGCGCTCGCACTCTCGCTCAACGCACTCGGCGTCAGCGCAGACGACGTGGCCGTGATCTCCAAGCACGACACCTCCACCGCAGCCAACGACCCCAACGAGGCGGAACTGCACACCCGCCTCGCCAAGGCCATCGGCCGTTCCGACGGCGCTCCGCTGTTCGTCGTCTCGCAGAAGAGCCTCACCGGACACTCGAAGGGTGGAGCGGCTGCCTGGCAGCTGATCGGCCTGTGCCAGGTGCTGGCGAACGGTGTCATCCCGCCGAACCGCAGCCTCGACTGCGTCGACGACAAGATGACCGCGTTCGAGCATCTGGTGTGGGCACGGGAGCCGCTGCGCTTCGGTGACTCGGTGCCGCTCAAGGCAGGTCTGCTCACGTCCCTCGGATTCGGCCACGTGTCCGGACTCATCGCCCTGGTGCACCCGCAGGCATTCGTCGAGGCCGTTCCGGCGGACCGGCGTGCGGAGTACATCGCGAAGGCGAACGAGCGCCGGATCGCCGGTCAGCGCAGGCTGATCTCCGCGATGGTGGGGGGAGACTCCCTCTACGAGCGGCCCGACGATCGACGGCTCGGACATGACGGGACGCCGGCCAAGACGTCACGTGAACTGGAGGCGAACGTGTTGCTCAACGAGTCCGCTCGCCTCGGCGAGGACGACGTCTACTCCTCCGGTCTGCCGGGTGCCATCTGATGGCGATCCTGGGAGTGGGTTTCGACCTGGTGACGGTGTCCGACTTCGCCGAGCAGATGGAGAAGGTCGGCACGACGATGATCCGCGACAGCTTCACCGCGGGCGAGCGCCGTCATGCCGCGACGAAGAGTTCCGATCCGACCCGCCACTACGCAGCACGGTGGGCGGCCAAGGAAGCAGTGCTGAAGGCATGGGCGACATCGCGATTCGCTCGGCCGCCGCAGATCGGTGACAACCCGTATCCGCTGATCGAGGTCGTCAACGATGCGTGGGGCCGGCCGTCCATCAAGTTGCACGGGATGGCGCAGGAGTTCCTGCCGACGGTGAAGATTCATCTGTCGCTGACGCACGACGGTGACATCGCCGCTGCCGTGGCCATTCTGGAGGAGTGAGTTCGCTCCGACAACGAGTCAGGCCCGTCCGATCCAGGTGATCGGGCGGGCCTTTCGTCTGTGCGGGCTCGGGTTGCTCAGGCTTGGTCGGTGTCGCTCGCCGAGCCGCCGGAGCGCCTGCTCTCCTTCTCGGCGACGAGCAGGTACGCCATCATGATGCGTTTGAGCTCTGCGACGGCGTCCTCGTGGCTCTGGCCGTCCTGCACGGAGAAGTTGAGCATCGAGTAGACGATGTGCACCAGCACCTGAGCCATGAGGTTGCGGCGATGCCGAGGCGTGCGCGGAGTGAGCGGTCCGAGCATGCGCGAGACCTGCTCGGCGAACTCCCGCTCGTGGATCACCCCGGTTGCGCGGGTCGACGGTGTCGACTGCATGGCGAGCCACACTTCGCGGCGCGACGGATCGGTCATCCACATGCCGGCCATGTGGTCGACGAAGTTGTTGAGGAAGCGCACCCAGTCCAGGGACGGCACCTCGCCGTCGAACTCGGCGAGCTCCTGTTGCACCCCGACGAGGTCCTGGCGGTTGAGCTCGCAGACGATGACGTACTTGTTGGCGAAGAACTGGTACAGCGTGCCGATCGGGAGTTCGGCGCGCGACGCGACTTCCTCGCAGGTGAACGACTCGAAACCGACGTCACTGAGCAACTCGCGTGAGGCTTGCAGTAGCGCGTCGAACTTGCGCTGGCTGCGTTCCTGGGTAGGACGCCGTCGCGGCATGAGCTCCTGAGTCTGTGCCGTCGACTCGAGCGCGGCGTCGAGACGGCGCGAGGACTGGGCACGAGCAGAGGATTCCACCCGGTCAGGCTATCCGGCGCGGGTGCTCGATATCCACAACGGTCCGCGAGGTCACGCCCGCAGGCTGCGCATCTGGCTCGAACAGGCGGGTTCCAGCCTAGGGTTTCGAAGAATCCTGGGGTCGATTACAAACGCCGGATCCTCATACTGTGACAAACTCCAAGACCGATCTGGGCCAATTTAACCGTCAACAGGTATGGTTTAGGTAACAGAATCAAATTCCGTGCAGGGTGATCGTCATTCAGAACCGCTGAACGACGTTCATGGTCGGGTGCCTCCACCCTGAGCACAGGGAGACTGCCATGGCAATTATTGGTATAGCGATCGAATCTGGCTCGATGCAGACAGTGCTGTTGGAGCCGACCTCGGGCGAGGTTCTCGCCGACCGGACGACCCCGCTCGATCCCGACGCCGCCTCGGTTCTCACCGCCGCGATCGAGACGATGCGCAGCGAGGCGGCGACGCTCGACGAAGACGTGGACGCAGTGGGAGTGGTGTATCGAACCGAGGAGGAGCGCGCGGAGTTCGCGGATGCCCTCGGCGACGAACCGGCAGTGCTGTCGTCGGTGACCGAGTCGTTCCTCGGCTGGCTGGCAACCTCGGAAGAATTCGCCGACGCGAAGACCGTGCTTCTGTACTACATGGGCGACACGGGCGTCTCCATTTCTCTCGCCGACGCAGCCGACGCCTCGATCACGCCGGCGAAGACTGCTGCGCTGGACTCGATGTCGCCCGAGCGCATCGGCAGCACCATCCCCCTGGCGTGGGAAGTGGTCGATCAATCCGGCAAGAAGCCCGAGTTCGTTGCGTTGTTCGGCGACCGGTCCAGTAGTCGAGACCTGGTCGACATCCTGTCCCTCGGACTCGGCGTTCCCGTGGTGCGCGTGGGTGATGCGGACCAGGTCGCAGCGCGGGGAGCTGCGCTGCTGGCACATCAGGAGGAGCCGACAGCAGTGGCCGCACCGCCGGTGGCGACCGAGGAGTCGGAGCAGGTCGAGGCCGTCGAGACCGAGGTCGTGGAAGCGGAAGAGATCGACGCCCGGATCGCCGTCGTCGAGGCCGCGGAGTCCGATCCAGAGGTAGCGGCGGACGCGGATGTCGACAGGGTGGTAGCGCCGCTTCCGGTGCCTGCCGTGCGGTCGGTCGTCGGGGCCGAGCCGGTCCGGTCGGCAGGCTCCGGGCGCAAGCTCGTGTTCGCCGCAGTGCTGCTGGCCGGGGTGCTCTCTGCAGGTGTCGCGGTCGCTGCGACGTTGCCGGATGAATCCGAGACGACTGCCGAACAGAGCGTCGATCGACGCGACGCCGGTACGGATCTGGTGGGGGCGACTCGGCAGGCGGGCCCCACCACGTCCGACCCGGTTGCGGCCGTCGTTCCACCGGCACCGGATATTGCTCCCCCGACCGAGGCGATTCCCCCGACAGTGGACCCGTGGGCGGTTGTCGAGCCCGCACCGACCACTGAGCCTTGGGTGCCACAGGATCCGCCACGTCAGGCCGTGGCGGCTCCGCAGCCGGCAACGACCACGGTGGCCCCTCCGCAATTCACCGTTCCCGTTCCCATTCCGGAGCCGGGTAAGTCGCCCGAACAGCTCGAACAGGAAGCGTGGGATCGGCACTGGCAGCAAACCGGTGAGTGGATTCATCAGGAGCTCTCCGGCGGCTGACGGTGAACGGTTTCGTATGACGAGTGATGACAGACTGGCTACGGCCCGTCTGTCATTTTCTCGTTTGGAGGATTCATGCCCGCCGATTCGCGACCCGTCGACGTTCGATCTGCAATCGCATCGCAGATGCCCCGAGCGAAATCGGAGCTGGCAGAGTTGGTCCGGTTCGCCTCGGTGCACGATCCTCGGCAGTTTCCGGTCGAGGAATGCACCGGTGCGGCGCAGTGGGTGCAACGGGCATTCGTCGACGCGGGAATTCCCGACGTCCAACTGATCGAGACGGTCGACGGCTCACTGGCGGTCGTCGGTTCGCGGCCGGCTCGCGCGGGAGCGCCGACCGTTCTGCTGTACTCGCACTACGACGTTCAACCTCCGGGTGACCGAACACTGTGGAACAGTGAACCTTTCGAGCTGACCGAACGGGACGGCCGTTGGTACGGGCGGGGTTCGGCGGACTGCAAGGGCAACGTGATCATGCATCTGCTGGCGCTACGGGCACTGGGGGAGTCACTCGACGTCGGCGTGCGCATCATCTGCGAGGGTTCGGAAGAGATGGGCACGGGCGGGTTGGAAGCGCTCGTGGAGCAGCGACCCGAACTGTTCGTCGCAGACATGGTCGTCATCGGCGATACCGGGAACACGAAGGTGGGATCGCCGACGGTGACGACCACGCTTCGCGGTATCGCGAATGTAGTAGTGCACGTGGAAACGCTTGCAGGAGAAGTGCATTCCGGAATGTACGGCGGTCCTGCTCCCGATGCGCTCGCAGCCTTGGTGCAGGTGCTCTCCACGTTGCGGAACGAGCAGGGAGACACCGTGGTCGACGGTCTGGACGGAACGCAGACCTGGGACGGGGTCCAGTACGACGCCGAGCAGTTCCGTGCCGATGCCGGGGTACTCGACGGCGTCGGGCTGGCCGGCTCGGGCTCGGTAGCGGAGGCGGTGTGGGCGCGGCCCGCTCTGACGATTCTGGGGATCGACTGTCCACCGGTGGTGGGGTCTGCTGCTGCGATCTCGCCTCGTGCGTCGGCACGGCTCAATCTGCGGGTACCGCCTGGAACGGATCCGCAGCGGGCTCAGGATGCCCTGGTGGCTCATCTGGAGGCGCGTACGCCGTGGAATGCGCGCGTCACCGTCGAGCGTGAAGCGATCGGATCGCCGTTTCGAGCCGGGACCGACGGGCCGGGATATGCGGCGCTGTCCGAGGCGTTGGAGGAGGCATTCGGGCATCCCATGGGGACGGCCGGCCAAGGTGGGTCGATTCCGCTGTGCAACGCGCTGGCTCAGGTGTTGCCGGACGCCGAGATCGTGCTGATGGGCGTCGAGGAACCTCGGTGTCGGATCCACGCTCCCAACGAGAGCGTGGATCCGTCGGAAATCGAGAAGATGGCCGTCGCCGAGGCGTTGTTCCTGCAGCGACTGGCCGGGTCCGGCAGTGAGGACTCAGACAGCTAGATCGCGGCGAAGCTTGGCGACGTGGCCGGTGGCCCGGACGTTGTACTGCGCCACCTCGATCTTGCCTGCCTCGTCGACGAGGAACGTGGAGCGAATGACGCCCTCGTAGACCTTGCCGTAGTTCTTCTTCTCCCCGAATGCGCCCCACGCCTGCAACGTCGTCTTCTCCTCGTCGGAGAGCAGGGGGAACGTCAGCTCTTCCTTGTCGCGGAACTTGGCGAGCTTGGCTGGCTTGTCGGGGGAGATGCCGATGACTTCCAGGCCTTCTCCGTTGAGCTCGGCAAGGCTGTCCCGGAAGTCGCAGGCCTGCTTGGTGCAGCCGGGGGTGCTCGCGGCGGGGTAGAAGTACACGATCACCTTCTTGCCTGCATAGTCGGCGAGAGAGACGTCGTTGCCGTCGGCATCGGGCAGGGTGAACGCCGGAGCGGTGTCGCCCGGCTCGAGCTTGCTGTATTCGGTCACCGCACGAGACTATCGAAATGTCGTCGTGCTCTAGGCTCGACTGCGACCGAGACTATTTGCAACAAGTTGGAGGACACGTGGCCAAGGACACCGACCGGATCGAGCGCGAGATCGAGGCCGCTCGCAATCAGCTCGCCAGCACCCTGGACGAGCTGAGCGTCCGTGCCAGCCCCAAGAACATCGTCGCCAATACCAAGCAGTCCGTGGTGGCCAAGCTCAACGAGCCGGCAGTGAAGTTCACTCTCCTCGGAGTCGGCGCAGTGGTGGCAGTTCTCGTGGTTCGCCGGATCTTCAACTGAGTCAGCAGGCGCTCCGACCAGCCGATTTCACATCTGGCGGTATCTGCTGTTAATGTTTCTCCCGCACCGCAGAGAACACGCGGTGCGGATCGGCGCCATTAGCTCAGTTGGTTAGAGCAGCTGACTCTTAATCAGCGGGTCCGGGGTTCGAATCCCTGATGGCGCACCGTCAAGCCCCCGTTCGGATCTCCATCCGGACGGGGGCTTTGTCGTCCGGTGATGAGCCAGTACTCGTCACAGCCGGTGGTCGCGGCGATCTTGCTCGCCGCTCCGGCGAAGTCTCGTGGAAGGCGCTCGCGCAACTCCCACTCACGCCAGCTGCCCTGAGGTACGCCGCACGCGAGCGCGGCCTCTTTGGCGTTCCACTTCATTCGGTGACGAACCAACGCAAGCCGAGCGCCGAAGGTATCGGCTTCGGGGACCCAGCCCATGTCACTCATCTGTGTGCTCATGCCAATCAGTATCTAGTAGTCGTGCATTGCGTGCAACACGTGACGATTGTGACTTACACCAACACTTGAGCGTGACTCACGCTTGACGCGATTCGCACTATGTGCGACTGTTCCCACATGCCGCAAAACGATCTCGTGACTACTTCCGAAGTTGCGCAGGCACTCCACGTCGATTCGTCGGCAGTCCGTAGGTGGGTTGCGCAGAACAAACTTCATCCGGCCGTGACGACCCCCGGCGGACACTATCGATTCAATCGATCGGACATCGAACAGCTACGCACGCAACCGAGCGCGACGCCAGAGGTGATCGCGTGATTGCCATGCAGCGCAACCGATCTCCGCGCAGCCTCGCGCTGTGGTTGCTCGGGACCTGTACGGCAGGCGCGGTGTTGTGCGTGCTGATCCTCGACGTCTTCATGCTCGCTGGTGCGGCACTGCGGAGCTGGGTGTGAGCGCGCCGGAGCGGGACGGCCTGCGGTTCCTGCTGTCGCCGGACAAGCGAAAGCGCCGGCCATTCAGGCCTGAAGCCAGCCAGGCGCAGCCTGAGATGCAAGACGAGATGGCACGCCGCGACGACGAACGCCAGCGTGCGCAGGACGTTCGGGACGCGGCTCGCCTGGCGACGTTGTGGATGCGGGACGCGATCCGCGCGATCGAGGACCTGGATTACGTCGACCGCGTCGGATTCCTCTCCGAAGGTGCCGACCGTCTCGATGCCGTTGCGGTCGAACTGGATCAGCGAATCGAACGCCTGCAGACGGCGCTCCGCATTGTGCTCGATACGGCAGACGACTTGTCTGCGCGGGTGGGTTGGTCGAAGCTCGCGGAAGTAGACGTGCTCCCGCTCGAACCGCTGAAAATCGCCGCTGACACGGCGCACGAGATGTCGCCGGTACAGCGTGGAAATGCCGCCATGCAGAGGATCCAGCAGATAGTCCAGCAGTCCCACCCTCTCTACGGCAACGATGCGCTGCGCACGGAGCCGGAGATTCCGAAGCCTGGCCAGCATCTAAAGAGCCGCTCGTCGGGGAAACCTGCCGGGCCGTCTGACCGTCACGGTGGCGCGCTGAATCCCACTGCGGCCCCCGATGGTTCAGGCCCCGGTGGTGGCGGCTGACCGAGACCCGGGTCGCCGCCACCACCGGTCACCACCTACCTCGACCGACAAGTAACGGGCCCCGCATTGCCCGCGAGGCCCGTCTACTCACCAGAAGAATCGAGTGAATCCTGATGAGCACCAGCAACAATACCCCCGACTGGTCGCAGCAGCTCTCCGACGCGATGGCCGCCGACGCGCAGCTCGCGTACGACCGCTACATCCCGGCCGCCGCGACACCGACGGACCGACCACACGGCGTCGAACTTCTCGTCCCGCATATCAACGAGAAGGGCAAGACCGTCTACACGGTGTACCCGTGCCGAGTGGTGTACCGCGGTGAGCTCGACGGCCTGCACCTGTGGCAGGCAGTCAACGACCGATGGATGCAGCCCGGCGACAAACTCCGCGTCGCATACCTGCCCCCGCACTCGGAGGTCACCGGGCCACCTGTCGCAGCGCCGGCGGTGGCTCATGGCTGACACCGCTTGCGTCGGCGTCATCAACGGCCGCCGCGCAGTCCGAATGGCTCGCGAGGCGAAGCGCGCGCAGCTGATCGACAACGCCGATCTGATCCGCCGGGCAGCGAAGTCCGCCGTCGACCAGCTCGCCGACACCGACGTCGACCGTGATCAACACAAGCTGATCACCCACATCGCATACCAACTCAGCCTGCTCGAGGGTGTCCTCGAAAACGTAGCGGAGGCATGACATGTCCGACATGAAAGTGATCGTGTCCGAGGTCAACGCGAAGCGTGGCCTGGTCAACGAGCGGTACTTCATCCAGATCGATGCTGTCGACAAGAAGTCGCCACTCGGCAAGGCGGTCGTCGAGCAATCACCGCAGGGCAGCAGTGACACACCGATCAGCGAGGTCACCGCCGACGCACTCCCGAAGCACGTCCGCGACGCCCTGTACCTGTGGCTGGCATCGGTCGAGGTGACCGCGTGATGACCGACGAGCGGGTGGCCTACGTCCTGATCGCGGCCGCCGCTGTCTGCGGCTACTTCGCGATGCGTCTGATCTGCACCCTCGTGATCGCAGCTGGGTGGTACGTCTCATGAACC
>NZ_NPFV01000006.1:0-41143 GCF_002259365.1 Rhodococcus sp. 14-2496-1d
GCGCAACGACTTCACCGGCCGCGGCGAGAACAAGCGCGAGGAACTCGCCGCGTTCCTCGAAGACCTCGAGCGTCAGGCCACCAAGTTCGAGGAGATGCGCGACCGCTCCCTCGCCCGCGAACGCGCGAAGGCCGAAGCACGCGCGTCGTAAGCTCAGATCGGCTGGTGTGCCCGGTACCGACTTCGGTGCCGGGCACCACTGTTTTCGGGCCGTCGCTCTCGGCCCACCGCCGTCACCATGATCACGTTCCCTCCGTTCCAAAGGCTTCTCTCATGACACTGCAGATCGGCTCGCTGGAGTTGGCCAGCCCCGTCGTCCTCGCACCGATGGCCGGCGTCACCAATGTGGCGTTCCGCACGCTGTGCAGGGAGCAGGAGTTGCAGCGGGCGGGCAGTACCTCGGGTCTGTACGTGTGCGAGATGGTCACCGCACGCGCGCTCGTCGAACGCCAGCCGGCGACGATGCACATGACGACCTTCGGCCCCACCGAAACCCCGCGGTCGCTGCAGCTCTACACCGTCGATCCGGACACCACGTACGACGCGGCGAAGATGATCGTCGACGACGATCTGGCCGACCACATCGACATGAACTTCGGCTGCCCGGTTCCGAAGGTCACCCGAAAGGGCGGCGGTGCTGCGCTGCCCTACAAGCGGAACCTGTTCGGTCGTATCGTCGCCGCGGCCGTCAAGGCGACCGAGGGCACCGACATTCCCGTCACCGTCAAGTTCCGCGTCGGCATCGACGAGAACCACCACACTCATCTCGATGCAGGTCGAATCGCCGCAGGCGAGGGCGCGGCGGCAGTGGCACTGCACGCCAGAACCGCCTCTCAGCGTTACTCCGGCACTGCCGACTGGAACGAGATCGCGCGACTGAAGGAACACGTCTCCGGCATCCCGGTACTGGGCAACGGCGACATCTTCTCGGCGTCCGATGCGGTTCGCATGATGGCGGAGACCGGGTGCGACGGCGTCGTCGTCGGGCGTGGTTGCCTGGGTCGGCCCTGGCTGTTCGCAGAACTCAGCGCCCGCCTGAACGGCAGGCCCGAACCCACTCCACCGACCCTCGGCGAGGTGGCCACCATCATCGCCCGGCATGCCGAGCTGCTCGCTCAGCATCACGGTGAGAGCAAGGGTCTGCGCGAGCTGCGCAAGCATGTGTCCTGGTATCTCCGCGGGTTCCCGGCGGGGTCGGATCTTCGGGTCTCGATGGCGTTGGTGTCCACTCTCGGCGAACTGGACGACCTTCTGGCGCAACTCGATCCGACCGTTCCGTTTCCCAAGGACGCCGAAGGCCCCCGTGGTCGGCAGGGCTCGCCGGGCGCGGTTGCGTTGCCCGACGGTTGGCTCGACGACCCGGAGGACGTCTGCGTTCCCGCCGGTGCCGATCTGATGCATTCCGGCGGCTGATTCACGGCTGACCAGCAGCCCCCACCTCGCACGAGTGGACCATGCCGCTCGAGTCAGTACTATGGCTGGGATTGCCGAGTTGACGGCGCGTGCGTGTGATGGAAGGCCAGGTTCGAATTCGTGGGAGACGATCGAGAGTCGGGCCCGTCTGTGCCCGAGGGTCGCGCCCCATGGGAGCGCCCGCTGTCTTCAATCGGACGTTCCGGACAGCGCCCACCTCGCTCCGAACGTCCTGCAACACCGGACGCAGAGCAACCACCGCAGCCCGGAGACAGCGGCAGGCTCGGCAAACGATCACCGCGTAACGCCGACACCGTCTCGGTCGCCGAGTTGGTGGACAAGATGTCGCGCTCGGGATCGATGCGGCGGGTGCCTGACGAACGTCCCGAAGTCGAAGAGCCGACCGAGGTCATCGCCCCCATCACCGATTCCACTCCCTCGCCTGCCCGGGCAGTGCCGCCGACTCCGCCGCCGCATGCCGCACCGGAACCGGTGGGCGCGCCCGCAGCGGATCGACCGACTCTGACGCGGTTGGCGATGAGTCGGGTACGTCGCCGCCGTCGGGTACGGATGATCGGCCGGAGCCTGGTCTCCCTCGTCGCGATCCTGGCGGTGGCCTTGACCGGAGTGGTGTGGGGATACCTACGCAACACCGATCAAGGATTTCTCCAGGTCGCCGCTCTCGATCCCGATTCGACCGACGTCGTCGACGCCGCAGGCCAGTACGGTGACGAGACGTACCTGATCGTGGGCACCGACACCCGCGCCGGGGCCAGCGGCGAGGTGGGAGCCGGAACCGTCGCCGACGCCGAGGGATCGCGCTCGGACACCGTCATGTTGGTCAACATCCCTGCCGACCGCAGTCGCGTCGTCGCGGTGTCCTTCCCCCGCGACCTCGACGTGACGCGGCCGGAGTGCGAGCAGTTCGACAACATCACCAATACCTACACCGGGGAGATGTTCCCCGAGGCCTACGGCGACAAGCTCAACGCCACCTACGCCCTCGGCGGCCCGAAGTGTCTGGTCAAGACCATCCAGAAGATCTCGGGCCTACGCATCGGACACTTCGTCGGGATGGACTTCGCCGGGTTCGAGTCCATGGTCGACGAGGTCGGCGGCGTCGAGGTCTGCACCGCGCAACCCCTGTTCGACTACGAACTCGGAAATGTCCTTCCCAACGTCGGAACACAACGTATCGACGGCCGCACCGCGCTGAACTACGTTCGGGCCCGCAACGTCGAGTCCGAGGGCAACGGCGACTACGGCCGCATCAAGCGACAGCAGCGTTTCCTGTCGTCGCTGCTGCGGTCCGCGCTCTCGAACAACGTGCTGCTCGATCCCGGCAAGCTCAACGGGTTCGTCAACGCGTTCACCTCGGACACGTTCGTGGAGAACGTCAAGACTCAGGACCTGGTGACACTGGGACGCTCGCTGCAGAACGTGGACGCCGGCGCGGTCACCTTCCTGACCATCCCCACCACCGGCACCAACGACTACGGCAACGAGATCCCGAACGACGACGCGATCGGTGCGATCTTCCAGGCCATCATCGACGACGCTCCGTTGCCCGGCGAGGAACGAGCGGAGCCGGTGACACCCGAATCACCCGCACCTGCCGCCGTACCCGACGCGCCACTGTTGGCCGTTGACCCGTCGACCGTGTCGATTCAGGTGTCCAACGCATCCGACATCGCCGGGATGGCTCAGACGGCGTCCGACGAACTCGCGGTCTACGGATTCCAGATCCTGACGGTCGGCAACTTCTCGGGCACCGCAGCGCAGACCGTGGTGCGCTACTCCCAGGATCAGGAAGCTGCCGCTGCGACGGTCGCGTCGGCGATTCCCGGCGCTGCCATCGAGTTGGCACCGAGCCTGAACAATGTCGTCGAGGTCGTGCTCGGCTCGAACTATCCCGGATACACCCAGTACCCGACGGCGTTCGGTACCGAAATCGATCCCACTCAGGTGGAAGGAACCACCCAGAGTGCGCCCCTTCCGGAGGATCTCTCGTACACCAACGCAGCCGACGACACGTGCGCCTGACTTCATTCATGCTCCGTTAACCCTCGGGACAGGGAACTGGTCGGTGTGAGCTACTAAACTTCGCTCATGCGCGTCGCCTACAACGAACAGATGAACGAGCTTGCCGATCTCCTCGGAGAGATGGCGAGCCTGGCTGGTGCGGCCATGGAAAAGGCCACTCAGTCCCTCCTTCAAGCAGACCTGGTGCTCGCCGAGCAGGTCATTTCCGAACACGACAGGATCACCGAA
Source organism: Rhodococcus sp. 14-2496-1d (assembly GCF_002259365.1). NCBI lineage: Bacteria > Bacillati > Actinomycetota > Actinomycetes > Mycobacteriales > Nocardiaceae > Rhodococcus > Rhodococcus sp. 14-2496-1d. Next base: position 3,685 of record NZ_NPFV01000006.1, read on the forward strand.
CTCAGCGCGGTGTGCGAGGAGAAGGCCTTCACCCTTCTCGCCCTGCAGGCTCCAGTCGCAGGCGATCTCCGTTCGGTGGTGGCCGGCATTCAGATCGTTGCCGACATCGACCGTATGGGCGCGCTCGCACTGCACGTTGCCAAGATCACCCGCCGCAGGCACCCGAACCACGCCCTCCCCGAGGTCGTCAACGGGTACTTCGCCGAGATGGGTCGCCTCGCCGTCCAGATCGGCGCGTCGGCTCGTGAGGTCCTCGAGACCCGCGATCCCGAGCGCGCTGCCAAGCTGCAGGAGGAGGACGAGGCGATGGACGATCTGCACCGTCACCTCTTCACGGTGTTGATGGACCGTGAGTGGAGCCACGGGGTCGCTGCCGCGGTGGACGTGACCCTGCTCGGCCGCTTCTACGAGCGGTTCGCCGACCACGCCGTCGAGGTCGGCCGTCGAGTGATCTTCCTGGTGACGGGTGAGCTGCCCATCGACCTGAGCCACAACAACATCCCCACCTCGTAGGCCTGCCCTCGTCGAGAACCGAGTAGCGCTGCGCTGCAACGCTACTCGGTTCTCACATCGGGACAACGAGCGCAGATGTCGAAGAAGCCCCCGCCGAGCCTGTGCTCAGCGGGGGCTTCTTCGTTCGTGTGTGGTTATCCGAAGCGGCCGGAAATGTAGTCCTCGGTGGCCTTCTGCGTCGGGTTGGAGAAGATCTTCTCGGTGTCGTCGATCTCGATGAGCTTGCCGGGCTTGCCTGTCGCCTCGAGGTTGAAGAAGCCGGTCTGGTCGCTCACACGGGCGGCCTGCTGCATGTTGTGCGTGACGATCACGATCGTGAAGTCCTGCTTGAGTTCCTGAATCAGGTCCTCGATGGCGAGGGTGGAGATGGGGTCAAGAGCCGAGCACGGCTCGTCCATCAGCAGGACGTCGGGAGAGACGGCGATCGCGCGAGCGATGCACAGACGCTGCTGCTGACCGCCGGAGAGGCCACCACCGGGCTTGTCGAGGCGATCCTTGACCTCGTTCCAGAGGTTCGCTCCCTTGAGCGAGCGCTCGGCGATCTCGTCGAGTTCCTTCTTGCCGCGGCCGCCCTGCAACTTCAGGCCCGCAACGACGTTGTCCCGGATCGACATCGTCGGGAACGGGTTGGGGCGCTGGAAGACCATGCCGATGGTGCGACGCACACCCACGGGGTCGACGCCGCTGCCGTAGATGTCCTCGCCGTCGAGCAGCACCGAACCCTCGACGCGCGCACCCGGGGTGACTTCGTGCATACGGTTCAGCGAACGCAGGACGGTCGACTTACCGCAGCCCGACGGCCCGATGAACGCGGTGACGCTGCGCGGCGGTACGGCCAGAGTGACGTCGGAGACGGCGTGGAACTTGCCGTAGTAGATGTTGACGTCCTTGAGATCGAGACGCTTTGCCATGTTCTTCGTTCCTTAGAGTTCGCTGGAGTCGGGTGGGTCAGAAGTTCTTGGGCGAGAAGAACTTCGAGACCAACTTCGCGCCGATGTTGAGTATTGCGACGATCAGGATCAGCGTCAGGGCTGCTCCCCACATGCGCTCAGCGGTGAGCACGCCGGTTCCTGCTTTCTGCAGGTCGACCATCATTAGCGGCAGAGACGTCTGCGGCCCGGAGAAGATGTTGAAGTTGATGGCGGTGGCCGATCCCACCAGGATCAGCACCGGTGCCGTCTCGCCCATCACGCGGGCCAGGGCGAGCATGATGCCGGTGACGATGCCGGACAGGGCCGTGGGAATGACGATCTTGGCGATGGTCTTCCACTTCGGGACGCCAAGGGCGTAGGACGCCTCGCGCAGGTCCTGCGGGACGATGCGCAGCATTTCCTCGGCCGAGCGCACGATCACGGGGATCATCAGGAGCACAAGGGCGAATGCGACGGCGACACCGGAGCGCTGGAATCCGAAGGTGGCGATCCACAGTGCGTAGATGAACAGGGCCGCGACGATCGACGGAACACCGGTCAGAATGTCGACCATGAAGGTCGTCACTCGAGCCAGTCGTGTACCGGCCCCGTACTCGACGAGGTAGATGGCGACGAAGATGCCGATCGGGATGGAGATGATGGCGCAGAACAGTCCTTGCAGGAGTGTTCCGACGATGGCGTGGTAAGCGCCGCCGCCTGCGATGAACTGGGTGACGCCGGCCTGCGAGTTCTGCCACCAGGTGGGCGAGACCACGGCGGACAGACCGCGTGAGATCACCGTGTAGAGCACCCAGATGAGCGGTACGAGTGCGACGAGAACCGAGAGGCTGACGAGGATCGTCGCCGTGAGGTTGGACGCTTTACGCCGTGCGCTGACGCCCTGGAACGTCGGTTCCTTGACGGGCTTGTCCATGGTTGCGGTCACGGGTCAGTCCTTCTTTCCGGCGATGGCGGCGCGGGCACCGGCGTTGACGACGAAGGTGAGGATGAAGAGCACCAGACCCGCGGCGATGTAGGCACCGGCTTGGAGCGGGTTGTTGAACTCGCCCGCGGCCAGCGCGATCTTCGTGGCAAACGTGGAACCGCCGTCGAACAATGTTCCGCCGAACGTTGCCTGAGTGCTGCGGATGATGATGTAGAGCGCGATGGTCTCACCGAGTGCACGACCGAGACCGAGCATGGAGCCGCTGACGTAGCCGGACTTTCCGAACGGAATGACCGTGGTGCGCACGACCTCCCAGCGGGTGGCTCCGAGGGCGAGAGCTGCTTCGATCTGCCCCTTCGGCGTCTGCATGAAGACCTCGCGAGTCACCGCTGCGATGATCGGCAGGATCATGACCGCGAGCACGATGCCACCGGTGAAGATGGTGCCACCGCCTGCGATGGAGACCGAGCCGGTGCCGAAGAGCGGGAACCAACCCAGGTTGGCGTTCAGCCACTCTGCGAACGGGCTGATGGCGGGCGCGAGGACGTACAGGCCCCAGAGGCCGAAGACGATCGACGGAACTGCGGCCAGGAGATCGATGACGTAACCGAGCGGTCCCGCGACTCGCTTGGGTGCGTAGTTCGTCAGGTAGATGGCGATGCCGAGTGCGACAGGCATCGCGAGGATCAGCGCGAAGAGAGACACCGTGACGGTGACCAGGAAGAGATCGAGAACGCCGAACACCATGGCCGAGGTGTTGGAGGTGTCCCACGCGCCGTTGTAGGTCAGGAAGTTGACCGTGTTGTTCGACAGTGAAGGGATGGCACGCCAGAGCAAGAAGATGCCCACGGCGGCGATCAGGGCGATGATGAAGATGCCCGAGCCCGTGGCGAGGCCGGAGAAGATCCTGTCACCGGGACGTGTGACGGTCCCCGTCTTGTTCTTGTCTGACAATTGTGGTTCTTCCGGTTTGTGCGCGGCACCCGCGGTGGGCACGGTAGCCGCAGAGGGGACGCCGGTCATCGAGTGGGTGTCGCTCATACCGCTCACTGTCTCGTGTGGAGGTCGAGGACGGTCCTGCTTCGGCTCGCGTTGCCACGAGCCGAAGCAGGGTTACGTCTCATTGAATCAGGCGATTGCTTCGATAGCGGTGGTCAGACGCTCCTTGAAGGACTCGGGGAGCGGCACGTAGCCGGCTTCCTCGAGGCCCTGCTGACCCTCGTTGGCTGCGCTGAGCAGGAACGACTTGACTGCTGCCGAGGTCTCGGGGTCGTAGCCCGCCGAGCAGACGATCTCGTAGGTTGCGAGAACCAGCGGGTAGGTCTCGGCCTCGTTGCTGGCGTACAGCGCGTCGATGTCGATGACGAGGTCGTTGCCCTCGCCGGAGAACGTTGCCGCGTCGATGGCTGCGGCAGCCGACTCGGTGGTGAGCTCGACCGGTCCGTTGCCGAAGTCGACGGCAGCCGTGCCGAGGCTCTCCTGGTCGGCGAAGCCCTTCTCGACGTAGGTGACCGAGCCGGGGGTGGCCGCGACTGCCTGGGCCACGCCCGAGGATCCGTTGGCACCTTCGCCGACGCCGCCGGCCCAGTCGGAGCTGTGGTTCAGGGTCCACGCCTCGGGAGCCGAAGCGGCGAGGAAGCGCTGGAAGTTGTCGCTGGTGCCCGAGGAATCGGAGCGGTAGACGGGGGTGACCGCGGTGGCCGGCAGGTCGACGCCCTCGTTGAGTGCGGCGATGGCGGGATCGTTCCAGGTGGTGATCTGGCCGGTGAACATGCGCGCGATGACGTCCGGGTTCAGCGCGATGTTGTCGACGCCGTCGAGGTTGTAGGCCACGGCGACCGGTCCGAAGACCAGCGGAAGGTTCCACGCCGGGTTGCTGTCGCAGCGGGTGGCCGCCTCGACTGCCTGCTCGTCCTTGATCGCGGAGTCGGAGCCGGCGAAGTCGACCAGTCCGGCGACGAACTGTGTGCGGCCGTTACCCGAGCCGCTGGTGGTGTACTCGACTGCCTTGCCGGCACACACGCCGGAGTAGATCGAGGTGAAGTTGGACATGGCGTTCTGCTGCGCGGACGAGCCTTCGCCGGTCAGCGGGGATTTGCCCTCGCAGGTAGCCGAGGAGTCGGATGCGCCGTCCGTGGTGGCGACGTTGGCGTCGCTACCGCATGCGGTCAGCAACATGGCACTGATGGCCACTGCACTCATGAGAGCACCGTTGCGCTTGAGGTTCACCTGTTTCCTCCGGGGAATCTGTAGGCCGTGTCCACGGCTCGGACCTGAGCGGCCGCGCTGTGACTGTGTGGGTGCCGGCTCCGAAAGAAACCTCGCACCAGGCGACGTAGGTTGTCGCCCATCGAGAAAGGTAAGGGCAGGTGGTAGACGTTTACCCCCGCATAGGTGAACGGGAGATGAACACCGCAGTCGGTGTGTCCGTTCACGCACTGCGCGCGTAAGCGGCATCCACGTGGTAGTTCTCGAAGCCCAGCTTGGTGTACGTGTGCACGGCAGCGGTGTTGTCGGCCTCGACGTAGAGCATGATCTGGCCCAGTTCTCTGCTGCGTAGATAGTGCAGGCCGGCCAGCGTCAGCACCCGCCCCAGACCACGACCCTGCGACTGCGGGTCGATTCCGACCACGTACACCTCGCCGATGGCCGGTTCCACACCCTCGGCCCGGTGGACCTTCGTCCAGTGGAAACCGAGGAGGCGGTCACTGCCCTCCTCGAACGCCAGGAACAGGCCCGCCGGATCGAACCACGATTCTTCTCGTCGTGCGTCGATGTCACGATCGGTCCAGCCACCCTGTTCGGGATGCCACGAGAAGGCCGCATTGTTCACGCGCAGCAGCTCGGCGTCGTCCTGATGCCCCCGGTAGGTTCGGAGCGAAATACCCTCTGGCACAACAACATCCGGAAGATCGGGATGCCCGGACGAGCGACGCATCTGGAGCAACTCGCGAACGACCTGCAGCCCGAGCGCCGCAGCGACGGACCGTGCGGCGGGCAGATTGCCGTGCGCCCAGATACGGGTATCGGAGCCGACATCGAGTGCGTGAGAAACCAATTCGCGCCCGACACCGTGACCGCGGAAGGAAGGGTCGACGACGGCCTCGGCCATCCCGTCGGCGATTCCGACGTAGCCCACCACACGATCGCCCTCGGTCGCGACGAACCGAACGACCTCGTCACCGTCGTCGACGGCCTTCACGGCCTGCTCCGACAACGGCGCAGTGCCGTCGGCTTCCGTTGCGCGCGAAAGGATTCGATGAATCTCGTAGGAAACTCGGGAAGACGGTGCTCCGCCGTCGATCGAATGGACGTCGAAGGCAGGATCCGAACTCATCTACGAGAGAGTACTCTCTTGCTCGAACTCGAAATCCGCATCGTCGGAATCCCCGCCGGCAGCATCCGATGCCACTGGTCCACCCTTGGCATTGCGCGCCGGACGAACAGCCTTGTATCCCACGTTCCGCACGGTTCCGATGAGCGACTCGTACTCGGTACCGAGCTTGGCGCGGAGGCGTCGAACATGGACGTCGACGGTGCGTGTACCACCGAAGAAGTCGTAGCCCCACACTTCCTGCAGGAGCTGGGCGCGAGTGAAGACCCGACCCGCATGCTGAGCCAGATACTTCAGCAGCTCGAATTCCTTGTAGGTCAGATCGAGCGGACGGCCTCGTAGACGCGCGGTGTACGTGCCTTCGTCGATGACCAGTTCGCCGAGCGTGATCTTGCCCGAGGTCTCCGGGCTGGCAACTCCCCCGCTACGGCCGACCAGCAACCGCAGCCGAGCGTCGAGCTCCGCGGGGCCGGTGCCGGGGAGCAGGATGTCGTCGAGGCCCCAGTCGGAGTTCACCGCGACGAGTCCGCCCTCGGTGAGAACTGCCACGACGGGGATGGCCGATCCGGTACTCCCCAGCAGGCGACACAGACCACGAGCAGCAGCGAGATCGGTGCGCGCGTCGACCAATGCGATATCTGCCGAACCGGCTTCGAGAAGCGAGGACACCTCGGTGGGCACCGGGCGTACGTGATGCGCCAGGAGAGCGAGGGACGGCAGAACGCCCTCCGGATGGGGATCGGAGGTCAGTAGTAGGAGCTCCACTGCGTCTCCATTCTTACTGCTGGCCGGTCCAGCCCAGGCTGGATTGGAGTGATCGTCAAGGACACAGACTAGCTTGTCCGTACAACCGGCCGAAGAGGGCAGTACGCGATCCGTCGGTCACAATGGACCCGTGCGCACACTTCTCATCGGACTCGCCAGCCTGCTGGCCCTCGCGCTCGTGGTCGATTTCGGCGCAGCGGCCTACTCGGAGTACCGGGTCTCCCGCGCGATCCGAGCGGGCGGTGAGCTCACCTCGGACCCTCAGGTGATCGTGCACGGATTCCCGTTCCTCACCCAGGCGGCGGACGGCCGCTATCAGAACATCGAGATCCGAGCGCAGGACGTGCCGACCGACTACGTCGGCTCGACGACGATCGAGGCCAATCTCCGCGGCGTGCACATCGCGCTGTCCGACCTGATCGACAACAACGTTCGAGCGATCCCGGTGGACGAGCTCGACGGCCGCGTCCGTATCGAGGCGACGGACCTCGGCCGGTTCCTCGGCATCGTCGACCTGCAGGTTTCCGCCCCGCCGGCCGACAAGTCGGACGGTACCGGCGGTTCCGGTGGGTCGGGCAAGACCACGACCGGTGGCGTCGTGCTGACCGGAACGGTTCCGGTCGGCCCCCTCGAGACGACGGTGAGCGTCAAGGCCGATCTGTTGCTCGAAGGTGACAGCGTCGCCATCGTGGCGTCGGACTTCTATTTCGGCCCGGAGGGTCAGGCAGATTTCTCGATCCCCGATTTCGCCGAGCCCACGGTGCTGGGACTGTTCACCAAGACCATCGAGCGTCAGAGCCTGCCCTTCGGGCTCCTCCCGACCGACGTCTACGCGGAGGGCTCGCAGATCGTCATCGAAGGGTCGGGCGAGAACGTGACCATCGACCTCAACGAGATCGAGAAGCCGTGACAGGGATCACAGTTCTGGTCGTCGTGGCGATACTGGCCGTCGCCACCGGATTGTTTCTCCGCAGCCGATCGGGTGCAGTGCGGGCAGTGCGTACCACCGAATCCGAGACCGACGCTCTGTACCCACTTCTGCTCGACGCGGGTGCCGCGACCGACTCCGCGACGGTGCTGCACTTCTCGGCGGACTGGTGCGGGCCGTGCGCAGCTGTGCGACGCGTCGTCGGGCAGGTGTTGGAAGGGCGAAACGACGCCCGGGAACTCGAACTCGACATCGACGCCCATCCGATCCTCGCCCGCGAGCTGGGCGTGCTGTCACTGCCCACGACGTTCGTCCTCGACAGCGCATTGCAACGGCGCTCCAGAATCGCGGGGGTGCCGTCCGCTGCGGCGCTACGGTCCGCGCTCGACGACCTCTGACCGGCCCTCCCGAGACCGACGGTAGGACCCGACGCTGGTAACGGGTAGGATGCTCTTCGTGTTCTCCCGCCGCGAGCTGATGCTCACCAGTCGACGCACAGTTGATCTGTGCCGACTGGGCGGTTGTTGCTGTCGCTGCTGCTGATTTCCTTCTGCCGCCACGCCCATGCGTGATGTCCGGCCCGATGATCGAAATCCACGTCCGAGCACTGCCCATGCGGCGTGCCCCGGCCTCGCACAGGAGTACATCTCGATGTCGACACCCGACACCAGAACCACCACCGACACCACCGTCGACCAGGTCGATGTTCGCGGACCGCGCTTCGCCGCATGGATCACCACCGCCGTCCTGGTCCTCGTTCTCGTCCTCACCACGTTCTCGGTCCCCGCGGCGGCGATCCTGCTCGGGCTACAGGCGATCGTGTTCGGAATCGGAGCCGTCCGCGGACCCAAGCACAGTCCGTACGGCACGATCTACGCGACATTCGTCGCACCGAGGCTGTCCCCCACCAGCGAACGCGAGCCGGTGGCACCGTTGAAGTTCGCCCAACTGGTGGGCTTCGTGTTCGCCGCCGTCGGAGTTCTCGGCTTCGCGCTCGGCGCTCCCGTCGTCGGCACCGTGGCCACGGGCTTCGCGTTGTTCGCGGCCTTCCTCAACGCCGCATTTGCGGTATGCCTCGGCTGCATGATCTACCCCCTCGCTGCGCGACTGCGCACCACCTCGCGCACCACTGCTTGACCTACACCGATCCATAGAGAAACACCGAAAGGAACACCATGGCTCGCTCCGACGTCCTGGTCTCTGCCGACTGGGCCGAGCAGAACCTGAACGCACCGAAGACCGTCTTCGTCGAGGTCGACGAAGACGCAAGCGCCTACGACGGCGGACACATCGAAGGTGCGGTCAAGCTCGACTGGCGCAAGGACCTGCAGGACCCGGTTCGCCGCGACTTCCTGAACCAGGAACAGTTCTCGGACCTGCTGTCGGCCAAGGGCATCAGCAACGACGACACCGTCGTCCTGTACGGCGGAAACAACAACTGGTTCGCGGCCTACGCCTACTGGTACTTCAAGCTGTACGGCCACAAGGACGTCAAGCTCATCGACGGTGGCCGCAAGAAGTGGGAGCTCGACGGCCGCGCGCTGTCCAAGGACGTCGTCAGCCGTGAGACCACGCAGTACCGGGCCGAGGCACCCGACCTGTCGATCCGCGCGTTCCGCGACGAGGTCATCGACGCCATCGGCAACAAGAACCTGATCGACGTGCGTTCGCCCGACGAGTTCTCGGGCAAGATCCTCGCCCCGGCTCACCTTCCGCAGGAACAGGCGCAGCAGCGTGGCCACGTGCCGTCCGCGATCAACATCCCGTGGAGCACGACCGCCAACGAGGACGGCACGTTCAAGTCCGACGAAGCGCTCGAGGAGCTGTACAAGACCAAGGGCTACGACGACAGCAAGGCCACCATCGCCTACTGCCGCATCGGCGAGCGTTCGAGCCACACCTGGTTCGTCCTCAAGGAGCTTCTGGGCAAGGAAGACGTCAAGAACTACGACGGCAGCTGGGTCGAATACGGCTCTCTCGTCGGAGCACCCATCGAGCTGGAGGTTCGCTGATATGTGTGGAGCACCCGTGCAAGGCCAGACCATCCCCGCAGGCGTCGACGTCGAGAAGGAGACGGTCATCACCGGCCGCGTCCTCGCAGGCGACGGTGAGCCCGTAGCCGGCGCATTCGTGCGTCTGCTCGACGGCAGCGGCGAATTCACCGCAGAGGTCGTCGCGTCGGGCACCGGAGACTTCCGGTTCTTCGCCGCCCCCGGACAGTGGACGCTGCGTGCACTGTCGGCATCGGGCAACGGCGACACCGTCATCGCTCCCGACGGCGCAGGCGTGCACTCGGCGAACGTCACCGTCGGAGTCTGATTCCGCCCGTTCGTATCTCACGAGAAAACCCCCGCACCTGCTCGCAGGTGCGGGGGTTTTTCGCTCTTCCGGAGGCCTCTAGTTGGGAACGGGTGCCGGGGCCGCCGGATCGGGAACCGTCGAGTACTGCGGCGGGAACATCCCTTCCGGTACCGGAATTCCCTGGGACTCGAGGAACGCGCCGAGGTCGCTGATCTGGGTGACCGTCCCCGGCTCCGGCAGCAATCGAGGTTCGGCCGGGGCCTCGGCGGGCGGGTCCTGCGGTGCGGCGGCGTCGGGAGCAGGTGCTTGTTTCTTCTCGCGCTCCGTGCGGGCGAGGTCCGTCACCCACGCGACGATCTTCTCGCTCTCCCACTCGTAACCGTCGTTGGGGTCGTTGTACCAGTACGACAGGTGCTGCAGGAATCCGAGCAGCAGGTACGGCCCGAGTACGACGTCGGCGATACCCTTGTTGTTCTCGACCATTCCTTCGCCCTCGGCGCGCAGCTTGGCCTCGACGGTGTCCGCACCCGGCCCGAGTGCCCAGTTGAGGTCGGCGAGCAGCTGGTCGGGGGACAGAGCCGCCACCGCCTTGGCGTCGTCGACCTGATACTGCTGGTCGGACACCTTCACCAGGACCTGTAGCAGCGTTTCGTCCGATTCGAGCCACGACTTGTTCGTCGCGATGTCGACGATCGCACGAGTGGCGATCGTGGCCACCGTCCGGGCGAAATCGGCCACCGTCTGACCGGGGTTGAGCAGGGTGAAGCGCATCTGGCCCAGAACCCCCAGGGCCAGCTGCAGCAGTTCGATCTTGTCGGGTGCATCGCACGAGAGATCCCAGGGTCGGCACGACCAGGTGACCTTGTCGGTCAACGTTCCGTAGTCCCGTGGCGACTGGTCCATGAATCCACCGAGCGACTCGCCGGGCTCGTCGTCGAAATTCGGCACCCCGGCCGGCCGGTACGGCGATCCGACCATCATCACTCCGGCGATGTCGTCGGCGGTGACCAGCGCGTCGGGATCGCGGTGACCGATCTCGACGGCCATCCGGTCGAGTATCTCGCCGCCGACGCTGTACCCGACCAGAACGAACTTCGTCCTGTCACCGCACTTGGTCTTGTACTCGTCCATCAGACGATTCGTCGACGCGATGCCTTCGGCGATGGTGTTCTGATAGGTCGAAACGTCGTCGAGCACACCGACGCCGTACGTCGATGCGTAGGGAACGTACAGCCAGCCGACCGTGCCCGGGCTGCCTGCATTGACCTCACCGGTGGGAACCGTGACGTTGCCGACCCAGTTCGACGCCACCGTCGACGATTCCTCGTTCAGAGGATTGCGCCCCGAATCCGAGTCGGTGGCACCGGACACGGCGAGCATCAACACATCCGGGCAGTCCTGCGCGTAATTGTTGGGGTCGATGTTCGGGCCCTCCGACGACCCGAAGTCGGACGAGCCGGAATCCGCCGATCCCGAATCCGGGGCGGCGAGCGCGGCTGCCGGTGCGGCGAGGGCCAACGCCAGTGCACACACCGCCGATTTGAACGACACGGATCCGAACGACGATGTCCGTTTACGACGCAGCATTGTTACGGAGACCTCCCCAGCCTTCGAGACAGAACACAGTGAAAAACGTCGAGCCCTCGCCCTCGAGCACCCGACGCCCCCCGAAGAAGGTACCTGCTCGCCGGGCTTTCTCCATCAATACAAGTGATCCAGCGCACTGACGACCCCGAAGTTGGGTAGATGTCACCAAGGACACAGCCCGGATTCGGGCCGCTGTTCTCGACGACGATCGCAGCGGGTTAAACTCGCTCTCGTGGTCATCTTCTTCGAGGTATTGCTGGCGCTTGCGGCAGTAGCCATCATCGCGTTCTCGCTGTATGTCGTCTACCGACTGGTCAACGACGAATCGTGACAGAACCGGTTGCGGGTCGACCCGGCAGTTCTGACGAGGGGCTCGACACCCCCATCACCAGTGGCGACGAAGCAATAGCGGCTGCCGAGCAGAAGTTCGCCGACGCGTCGACGCGGAACGTTCCGGTCCTGCCGGACATCCCGCATCCCGACGACACGGCCAACCTCCGCCTCGGCCCCGATCTGCACCCGTCGATGCTCGCTCTGTTGCCTCTCGTCGGCGTGTGGCGCGGTGAAGGCGAAGGACACGACCCCGAGTCCGGTACCGACTACCCCTTCGGTCAGCAGATCGTCGTCACCCACGACGGCGGTAGCTACCTGAGCTGGGAATCACGTTCGTGGCGACTCGATTCCGACGGTAACTTCGCACACCCCGATCTCCGCGAAACCGGGTTCTGGCGCATGAGCGGTGGCAACGGGCTCAAGGGTTCCGAGGACGAAGAGGTCGTCGAGCTGTTGCTGACACACAGCACCGGCGTCGTCGAACTGTATTACGGCCATGCACTCACCAAGTCGTCCTGGGAACTGGCCACCGATGTCGTCATCCGTAGCACATCGGGTGCGTTGGTCGGAGGGGCCAAGCGGCTCTACGGCATTGTCGAAGGCGGGGATCTCGCGTACGTCGAAGAACGAGTCGTCGCCGACGGCCCATTGGCACCGCGGTTGTCCGCGCGCCTGACTCGTTACATCGGCTGACTCTTCAGCACTACCCACTGCACGCGAACGGCCCCCGAGCCATACCTGATGTCAGGTCCCGACCGGACAGGTCGGGGGCTCGGGGGCCGGGTAGCTGTCTGGGATTCGCTTGCCGCTCGCGCGGTCTTCGCAGTGAATCCGTCAGCGATTGCGGCTAGCTGACAGCCACCTCACGCGTCCTAGAGTTCATCAACTTCAGACCACCTCCTCTCTCGTGTACTTCACAACGTACGCCCGAGTTTCCGAGTCGGCAAAGAGTTTTTTCGCACTGTCCGAGCCGAGGTCGATCACCTGGTCGGCGTCGGTGTGCTCCGGCAGTTGGTGGGTGACGACCACCACTGTTCGGTCGGCTCCGAACAATCCTCCGTCCGTGGTGAGCAGCTGGCGCAGTATCGATTCGCCGGAGATTCGGTCCAGGTGCTCGGTCGGTTCGTCGAGCAGCACGATCGGTGCCGTGCTGAGCACGGCCCGCGCGAGCAGCAGTCTGCGGCGCTCTCCCCCGGAGACGGCCTGGGCGCCGCCCACCAGGGTGGTGTGGACTCCGAGCGGCAGAGCGTCGAGCCATGGACCGAGGCCGACTTTCTGCAGTGCCCTGATTGCTTCCTGCTCGTCCACATCGCCGCGCACCACCCGCAGGTTCTCCAGAATCGAGGTGTCGAACAGGTGCGCGTCCTCGGCGAACAGCGCTGCCTCCGAACCGCATTCCTCGGCGAACTCCCGCAGCATCGTGCTCTTGCCCGATCCGCTGGGTCCGATCAGTGCGCTTCGCGCAGTGGTGCGGTCGAGTGCCTCAGAGGGCACATGACCACGCCACTGCGGCGGAGCCGCATCGAGCATGGCGAGGATTCGAGTTGCCGCGATTCGTCCACGCATCAGGGCGATGGCCGCTCCGGGCAGAGCCGCCGTCGCTTCGAAGGCGGCCAGCGGAACCAGCACGACGATGGCCAGAGCCATCGGTGTCATGCCACCTGCGATGCCTCCGGTCGGTCCGTACAGCCCGATGCCGACGAGCAAGGACCCGATCACCGATGCACCGATCGACAACGGACCGGCGGCATCGGCCAGCGCCGACGGTCGTGCCGCCCGGTCGCGTGCGAGAACCGAGTCCTGAGCTGCCTTGTGGGCTTCGCTGAGCGTCGCGTCGAGTCGTCCGGCGACCCGCAGCTCTGCGGCGTGGTCGAGTGCCCGAACGGCCGTCTCGGTGAACCGCGCGTCGGCGTCGGCTCCGGCCTCTTCGGCGACCCGTGCCGACCGCGCCGCCAGGATCGGTGCGCCCACCCCCGCGATCAGCAAGGACACCGCCAGGATCGACGCGGCAGCAGGCGCGATACAGGAGACCAGGCCCACGGCTGCGAGCATCATCACGACGCTGACGCAGATGGGAACGATCGCGCGTACGACAACGTCGCCGAGCACGTCGACGTCCGCCCCGGTGCGAGCCAGGACGTCACCGCGCCGCAGAGTGAGCGCGCCCTGCCCGTTCGCCAGTTGTTCGTAGATCCTCGCGCGTGCTGCCGTCGTACCGCGCAGGGCCGCGTCGTGTGTGGTCAATCGTTCGAGATAGCGAAACACGCCGCGGGAGATGCCCAATGCACGAACGGCCACCACTGCGACGGTCAGATCCAGCACCGGAGGCATCTGCCACGCTCGGGTGATCAACCATGCCGACAGTGCGGCGAGAGCCAGTGCGCTGCCGAGAGTTGCCACGCCTGCGGCCACGGCCAGTGCCACCCGCCGTGGGGAGAGCTCGAACAGGGTCAGCGCGCGTCGTAGATCAGACATGATCGAACTCCCGTGCCACCTCTGAGCTGCTTCGCACCTCGACGACGCGGTCTGCGGCGTGCAGTACCGAGCGCCGGTGACCGACCATCACCACGGTGACGCCGCGATCGGCCGCATCTCGAAGGGCCTGCAGCACAGTCCGTTCGCTCGCCGCATCCAGGTGCGCCGTGGGCTCGTCCAGCACCATCACCGGAGCAGCGGAGACGAACGTTCGGGTCAGGGCCAGACGTTGCAGCTCGCCGAGCGACAGACCGACTCCACCCTGACCGACGCGAGTGTTCCAGCCGTTCGGGTGCTCTCGCAGTACGGCATCGAATCCCGAAGCGCGGCAGGCCGCGTCCAGTGCGGCGGCGTCGGGCATGCCGTGGAGGGTGACGTTCTCGTGGAGCGTGCCGGGAAGCAGTATCGGCCGCTGCGGAAGCCAGGCAACCTGTGCCCACCATCGGTCGAGATCGAGATCGACCACGGGCACACCGCCGACCAGAACCGCGCCGCTCGTGGGCGTCGTGAGTCCCAGAACCGCGTGCAGTGCAGTCGATTTACCCGAGCCGTTGGGCCCGGTCAGTACCGTGATGGTGCCCGGGCGGCACAGCGCACTCAACTGGGCCGGAGCGTCGCCGTCCCGGCTCGCGACGGTGAGTCCGGCGAGTTCGATGTCCGCGGTCGCACCGTCGACGGTCCGGCGGCCGGTCGGCTGTGTCGTACGCCTGTCCAGGACTCGGAAGGCGCGCTCCGCGGCCTCGACGCCGTCCTCTGCTGCGTGGAACTGGGTCCCCACGGCGCGCAGCGGGAAGTACACCTCGGGGGCCAGGATCAACGCGATGATGCCCGATTCGAGAGTCATCTCGCCGAAGACCAAGCGCAATCCGATGCCGACGGCCACGAGCGCGACACACAGGGTCGCGAGCAACTCGAGCACCATCGACGACAGGAAGGCGATCTTCAACGCGCGCATGGTGGTTTGTCGGTGCGCGTCGCCCAGTGCGCGGATGCGAGCGGCCGGTCCGTGTTCGCGACGCAGCGCGCGCAAGGTCGGCAGGCCGGCCAGAAGATCGAGCAACTGCGCAGACAGCCTGGTCATCGTGGTCAGCGTCGCCGCGGCTCGGCCCTTGGTCAGCAACCCGATCAGAATCATGAAGATCGGAATGAGCGGCAAGGTCACCGCGATGACCACCGCCGACGTCACGTCCTGGGTGACGATGACGATCAGAACCAGCGGAGTGACGATGGCCGCGGACACCAGCGCCGGCAGGTATCCGGTCAGGTACGCCCGCAGACCCCCGATTGCTCGGGTCACGACGACGACCAATTCTTCCCGCTCGCGGTCGAGCTCGCGAGGCTCGAATCGCGTTGCTGCAGTGAGCACCTCCACTTCCAGCTCGGCCACCACACGTGACGCCGACCGGTGCGCGTAGCGGGACTGAGCTCCGGTTGCAAGCACACGGACGGCCACTGCGCCCGCCAGCACCGCCAGTTCCGTCGTCCAGGCGGACAGTGATCTGGCCGTCGGTTCGGTGATGACCCCTGCCAGCACAGTTCCGATTGTCAACGCGCTCACGATGATGCAGAGCGTGACGACGGTCGACAGTGCAACCGTGACGATCAGGTAGCCCCGCGCGGATCGAGAGTATTTCCACAGTCGGGGATCGACCGGTCCCCGCGTGCGAGCGGAGGCGGTCACGATTTCACCGTCAGTCCGATCGAGTCCGGGATGTGGGCACTCGAAATGCGTTGGCGGAAGACCCAGTACGTCCACCCCTGGTATCCGATGACGACGGGTGCGGCGAACGCTGCGGCCCAGGTCATCACTTTCAGTGTGTACGGGCTGGACGACGCGTTCGCGATGGTGAGATCGAAGGCGGCATCCGTGCTCGACGGCATGACGTTCGGGAACAGGGAGGCGAACAGCAGCACCACAACCGCAACGATGGCAATGCTGGTGAACACGAAGGCCCAGCCTTCGCGCACTCTCGCCGTCAGCGCGACGACGAGGAGCAGGGCCACCGCTGCCACGCCGACGAGTACCCAGGTCCATGTCTTGCCGTGGGCGAGTTGGGTCCACACAGCGAATGATCCGCCGACGATAACTGCCGGAATTGCCAATCGCGCTGCGATTTTCACCGAGTCCTCGTGCACGTCTCCCGAGGTCTTGAGTGCGATGAACACCGCGCCGTGCAGCGCGAACACCAGTGCCATCGTGGCTCCGCCGAGCAGTGCATAGGGGTTGAGCAGATCGAAGAAGCCGGCGGTGACCTTCTTGTTCTCGTCGATGGCTACGCCGCGCACGATGTTGGCGAAGGCAACGCCCCACAGCACCGCCGGTACCCACGAGCCGATACCGATGCCGATGTCGCAGCGCCTGCGCCACACCGGATCGTCGATCTTGCCACGCCATTCGATGGCGCAGATGCGCAGGATCAGTGCCACCAGGATCAGCAGCAGCGGGAGGTAGAAGCCGGAGAACAATGTTGCGTACCACTCGGGGAACGCTGCGAACAGCGCGCCGCCTGCGGTGATGAGCCAGACTTCGTTGCCGTCCCAGACCGGGCCGATCGTGTTCAGTACGGTGCGTCGACGCTTCTCCCCCGTGGCGGAATCGGGGTGCCGCCCGAGAATGGGCATGAGCATTCCGACGCCGAAGTCGAACCCTTCGAGCACGAAGTAGCCGACGAAGAAGAAGCCGATGACGAAGAACCAGAATTCGGGCAGTGACATTGCTATCCCCTAGTAGGCGAACGAGAGCTGTTTGGGCTCTTCGTCTTCCGATTCCGGTGGGTCGACGTGCGGATGCGCGTCGTGTTCGAGAGGCCCTTCGACCACGTAGCGTCGGAGCAGGTAGAACCACACACCACCGAGAGCGGCATAGAGCAGTGTGAACGTCACCAGTGAGGCGAGAACGAGGCCGACGGGGTGGTCCGAGACACCTTGGTCGACGGTGAGCCGAATCTGATCGACGCCGGACAGGTTGGGTGCGACGACCCATGGCTGGCGGCCCATTTCGGTGAAGATCCAACCGGCGCTGTTCGCCAGGAACGGCGTCGGAATGGCCAGCAGTGACAACCGCGAGAACCACTTCTGGTCGGGAATCCGGCCACCCCGAGTGACCCACAGTCCCGCGATCGCGAGCAGTGCCGAGCCTGCGGCCAGTCCG
This sequence comes from Rhodococcus sp. 14-2496-1d, assembly GCF_002259365.1. Lineage (NCBI taxonomy): Bacteria > Bacillati > Actinomycetota > Actinomycetes > Mycobacteriales > Nocardiaceae > Rhodococcus > Rhodococcus sp. 14-2496-1d. The sequence goes on from NZ_NPFV01000006.1 coordinate 20,929, forward strand.
ATCATCATCCTGAATGCCCAGTAGGTGACGAACAGGTTGGGCTTGTAGTTGCCCGGGCCGAACTGCTGCTCGTACTGCTCCTGCAGTTGGTTGACTCCCTGCACGGTGGCACCGAAGTCGTTCTCCGCCAGGAACGAGGTGAGGCCGGGGATCGAGATGAGGTGGACCACGGACTCGCAGTTGTTGTGGGTGCCCACGGTCAGGAGCGAGAAACTGGCTCCGGTCTCGGTGTCGCACAACGATTCTGCGGATGCCATCTTCATCGGTTGTTGCTCGAACATGAGCTTGCCCTGGATGTCTCCGGTGATGGCGAGGGCGCCGCCCGCGACGATCATGACGATGAAGGACATGCGCGCTGCCGACCTGAACATCGAACGCGAGTCGGTGGCCGGGAGCGGAGCCTGCGCAGTGACCCCATCGGCCGGGAGCGGAGCCTGCGCAGCGACCCCGGTGGCCGGGGCCGGGAGCGTGTCGAACTCGTTCTCGGTCTTCGCTTTACGAGCCTCGCGGACCATCCACCAGCCGGAGATGCCTGCGACGAAGGTCGCGGCGGTGAGGAAGGCTCCGGCCACGGCGTGCGGAAATGCTGCCAGTGCAGTGTTGTTGGTGAGCAGTGCCCAGATGTCGGTCAGTTCGGCGCGGCCGGTCTCTTCGTTGTAGATCGCGCCGACGGGATGCTGCATCCAGGAATTGGCGGCGATGATGAAGTACGCCGAGGCGTTGACGCCGATGGCGACGAGCCAGATCGTGGCCAGGTGAACGAGTTTGGGGAGTCTGCTCCATCCGAATATCCACAGTCCGAGGAAAGTGGATTCGAGGAAGAAGGCGACGAGGCCTTCGAGTGCGAGCGGAGCGCCGAACACGTCACCGACGAAGCGGGAGTATTCGCTCCAGTTCATGCCGAATTGGAATTCCTGGACGATGCCGGTGGCGACGCCGAGGGCGAAGTTGATGAGGAAGAGCTTGCCGAAGAACTTGGTCAGTCGGTACCAGGAGTCCTTGCCGGTGATCACCCACATGGTCTGCATGGCAGCCACCATCGGAGCGAGGCCGATCGTGAGGGGAACGAGTATGAAGTGGTAGACGGTGGTGATACCGAACTGCCAACGTGAGACATCCAAGGCGTCCATCAGGGCTCCGAACTCTTCCACCCGTACTGTGACGGGTAACACCGCAGGTCAGGGCGTTGGCCCGCGACGAATTCGACAGTACTACTACGAGTAGTAGTAGGGAAGAGTCCTTAGGCAGAGTCGTTGGACTCCTACCGAGTTTCGTCCGTCTCCACGGCGGCATCGACCATCGATCGAACGTCGTCGATGTGCCGCCGAGTGCCGAGCGGGACGCCGTTCATCGTCGTGACCCGCGCGGCGAGAGTGACGCTCGAGACCAGCCAAACACCATCTGCGGCAATGAGATCCGCCGGATACAGGTGTCCGCGTTCGCAAGTCCAACCGGCGGACTCGGCTACGGAGAACAACCCGGCGACCGTGGTTCCGGCCAGGATGCCCTGTTCGACCGACGGTGTGACGAGAGTCTTACCGCGCGCGAGCACCACCGTCGAGCGCGGACCTTCGAGCACCCGCCCCTCGCTGCTGAGATAGATGACGTCGTCGACGCCCTGAGCGGACGCGTGCCGGAGCGCGGCCATGTTGGTGGCATACGACAACGTCTTGGCCCCCGCGAGCTGCCACGGCGCTCGGGACGAGAAGTCCACCGAGTAGCCGCGGTCGAGCGTGATCACCGACACCCCGTCGGTGCGCGCGGCTCGCACTCGCTCGGGCAGCGCTCCCACCGTCACGTACGCGGTGGGGTCACCGCCGCCCTCGCGTCCGCGGCTGAGAACCAGACGCAGGACTGCCTCGTCCTCGGACTCTCGTGCCCACAGTTCGACGGACTGTTCGACGACGGCGCGCCACTGGTCGAGATCGGGAACGGGCAGGTCCAGTGCCTTCGCTGACACCACCAGTCGGGCCAGATGCAACTCGACCGCACACGCCGTGCCGTCGCGCACGAGCAGCGTCTCAAACACCCCGTCGCCGCGCACCGCGGCCAGATCGTCGGCGAACAGCAACGGCCGATTCGCGTCGTGCACCCGGCCGTCCAACGTCACCACTACCGACTCCGACATGCCCGTCACCCTAGAGGGGAGCGGACGCGTTCGATCAATCCGCTCGGTCGGCCGCCGCCATCGCGTCGGCGTACTCGTCGAGGTCGAGATCCTCGGCGACGACGACCTTGGTGCCGTTGTAGACCTCGCGGTCGATCTCGTCGTCGGCGTTGGCGACGAGCATGGCGACGAACGTGTCTCCGTTGACGTTGAGGAACGTACGGAAGATTCCGGCGAACCAGTCGACGGCGATCAACAGGCCGACGGCCTCGAACGGTAGGTCGAGCGAGGTCGCGAGGAACATCGCGACGACGGGGAATCCGCCGGGCACGGTGATGGTGCCCATGTTGAGCAGAACCGCCAGGCCCATGCCGAGCACGATCTGCCCGAGACTCAACTCGATGTTGCCTGCCTGCGCGAGGAACATCACCACGATCATATAGTTGAGAACGGCACCGTAGGAGCCCATGGTGAGCCCGATCGACAGCGTGAAGTTGGCGACCTTCTGGCTGACGCCGACCTTCTCGACGGTGTTGCGCAGCACCGTGGGGAAGGTGACGGCCGAGCTCGTGGTCGTCACTGCGACGGCCGTCTGCTCGGTGAGCTTGCTGGGCAGCTTCCACGGGTTCAATCGGGTTCGCATCGTCACGACCACGACGAAGAGCGCGAACAGAATCAGCACCCCGAGGAGCGTGGTGCCGAGGTAGCTCAGTGCGGTGGAGACCACGGAGAACCCGACGTCTCCGGCCAGCGCGGCGAGCAGACAGAACACACCGACCGGGGCGATGACCATGACGAGCCGGATCATCGTCAGGACGATCTGCTGAATCTGGTCCATGAACGAGAGCACCTGGGTGTTGCCGGTCTTGGTGATCTGACTGCGCAGCGCGATACCGAAGAGCAGCGAGAAGACGATGATCGGCACCATCGTCGCCGTCGACATGGCGTCGAACACGTTGGTGCTGACGAAGTTGAGCAAGGTGTCCTGCCAGCCGAGCGCCTCTCCCGCCGATTCCTCGAGCGACGGATCGAGCTGCTGGGTGAACACCATGCCCGCGCCCGGGCGGACGATGCTGCTCAGCACCCAGGCCAGCACGGCCGCAACCACCGAGAACCCGATCATCCACTTGAAGGTGCGGAAGGCGATCCTGCCGGTTCCCGCTCCTGCCATCGATCCGGTGGCGACGATGACCGAGGCCATCACCAGCGGGACGATCGACATCTGGATCAGTCGGATGAACAGATCGCCGATGAACTTCAGGTTCGCGGCCCATTCGCCGACCACCAACCCGAACACGATGCCGCCGATCGCGGCGAGGCCGATCTGCGCGGCTGGATGCGCCAGTTTCTTCATGGATCGACACGGTAGGTAGGCGTCGTCGCGGTGCCGTGTCGTCGCCGTTTCGGGGGTGTAAAGGGACCGGTCATCGAGTTGCCTCGCCGACGGGCTCCTACTATGGAGCTGTGTCCGACACAGTCACGATCAGCCCGAGTCCACTTCTGACACTTCCCGGCGCAGTGCCCTCCCCCGACGACAGCGTCGATGCCGGGGTGGCCTGGCACTACGGCAATCCGTTCGGTGAACAACGCGACGCGGTCAGCGGCGCTGCCGTCATCGATCGGTCCCACCGCTTCGTCCTCGCCATCAGCGGAGACGAGCGCCTGAGTTGGTTGAACACCATCTCGAGCCAACTCGTGACGAACCTGGCCGACGGCAGCTCGGCCGAGAATCTCAGTCTCGACGTCAACGGCCGCATCGAGCATCACTTCGTGCAGACCGACCTGGCCGGCGTCACGTACATCGACACCGAGCGCGCAGCCGGCCCGGATCTGCTCTCGTTTCTGAAGAAGATGGTGTTCTGGGCCAAGGCCGAACCCCGCCAGGCCGACGAACTCGCCGTTCTCACCGTCCTCGGATCCGACTCGTCGTCGGTGCTCGGCAAGGCCGACCTGCCTGCTCCGACCGAGATGTACGGTGCTTCGCCGATCGACGGCGGCGGTTTCGTTCGGCGTATGCCCTGGCCGGGAAAGAATTCGTACGACGTGGTGATCCCCCGCGAGAACATCACCGACTGGTTCGTCCGGCTGCGCGACGCCGGAGCCGCTCCCGCCGGAACCTGGGCGTTCGACGCGTTGCGCGTGGAATCGTTGCGTCCGCGCGTAGGAGTGGACACCGACGAGAAGACCATCCCGCACGAGGTTCGCTGGATCGGCAGCGCCGCCGAGTTCGGCGCGGTGCATCTGGAGAAGGGCTGCTACCGCGGGCAGGAGACCGTCTCCCGCGTGCACAATCTCGGTCGCCCGCCGCGGCACCTGGTGCTGCTGCATCTCGACGGTTCTGCGGACGGTCGGCCCGGCACCGGCGATCCGGTCACCGCGGGCGGACGCTCCGTCGGCCGCCTCGGTACCGTCATCGATCACTTCGAGCTGGGGCCGATCGCACTGGCTCTGCTCAAGCGGACCGTTCCGGTCGATACCGCCCTCGAGGCGGGTCCGTGTGCGGCGTCGATCGATCCCGATTCGATCCCGTCGTACGACGACGTCCAGGCCGGTCGCGCTGCGGTGGACCGCCTGCGCGGCCGGTGATCGGCACCGTTCTCGCTGTCTGCGTTGTGCACGCCGATGTTCCGTTCGGACGCCGCGCGGTGGTCGACAGTGGCATCGACAAACGGCCCGTCGACGGGCCGGTGGACGTCCACGAGCTCGGCATCGGTGGTGATCACTGCCGCGACACGAAGTTCCACGGCGGACTCGATCAGGCCGTCTATGCCTACGACGAGGACGAGGCGAGGTACTGGGCCGATCAGCTGGGCACGCCCGTTCCTCCCGGACGTTTCGGTGAGAACCTGCGGACCACCGGTGTCCCGGTGACCGATGCGGTGATCGGCTCGCGGTGGCGAGTGGGCAGTGTGGAGCTGGAGGTGACGATCGCCCGCAAGCCCTGCGGAACGTTCGCACGGTGGATGGGCGAGCCCGGTTGGATCCGTCGCTTCACCGCGCGCGGTGATGTGGGTGCGTATCTCCGAGTGCTCGAACCCGGGGTCTTCGGCGGCGGTGACGCCGTGAGCGTGACGTCGGTCCCCGAGCACGGGGTGACGGTGCGGATGCTGTTCGAGGGGAGGGATCACGCAGCGATGCAGACTCTGCTGGACGCGCCGGGATTGGCACCGAAGGTGTACCGCGACGCCGCTGCAGCGCTCGAATCGTTGCGGCGACCATGACGCGCAGCACTACCGATTTCGTGTCGCAGAACGAAGATAGTTTGCCTCTGCACGGATATGCGCAGGTACAGGCGGCATCGACCCCCGGCCCGGGCGTGTCGCATCACCATGCGCGCCCCCAACACGTGGTGCCGTATGCGCATCGCAGCGATTCGCGCGCTAGAGTGTGTGCCAGGAAGAAATACCAACTCTAACGGGGCCGCCAAATTTCCCCAGGCCGCCCCGCAAGTCCGCGAGGGGGCACCGCCATGGGCCGAGGCAGGGCTAAGGCAAAGCAGACAAAGGTCGCTCGTGAGCTCAAGTACAGCTCGCCGACAACGGACTTGGAGAGTCTGCAAAGAGAGCTCTCCGGTGGTTCGTCCAACTCCCATCGTGGCATCCACTCTGACTCGGATGTGCATTCCCGAGTCGAGGAAGACGAGTACGAGGACTGGCGACGCTAGTACTGTGCACGACAACGACTGAGGGGGAGCCGCACAGCGGCTCCCCCTCACTTGTTCGCCCGATGTTCGGACGATCAGAACCTTGCCGCGGTCAGAACCGCGGATGGTTACCCAGCAGCAACGCACGCTCGTCGGCGACGTCCTTACCGGTCGCCTTCTTCACCGTGCCGAGAGTCCAGCAGTCGATGTGGCGTGCGGTCAGCACTGCAAGTGCTCGGTCGACGTCCTCGGGTGCCACGATGGCCACCATGCCGACACCCATGTTGAACGTCTGCTCCATCTCGGCCCGCTCGACGCGTCCGCGCTGAGCGATCAGCGAGAAGATCGGAGCCGGGCTCCAGGTGGTGCGGTCGAGTTCGGCGACAAGACCCTCGGGCATGACCCGTGAGAGGTTGTTCGCCAGTCCGCCGCCGGTCACGTGGCAGAACGTGCGGACGTCGGTCTCGGCTGCGAGCGCGAGGCAGTCCTTGGCGTAGATCTTGGTGGGTTCGAGCAGTTCTTCACCGAGCGTGCGGCCGAATTCCTCGACGTGTCCGCCGAGATCCATGTGGTTGATCTCGAGCAGCACCTTGCGGGCGAGGGAGTAGCCGTTGGAGTGCAGACCCGACGATCCCATGCCGATGACGACGTCACCGGGACGCACCCGCTCGGGTCCGAGGATCGAATCCGCCTCGACGACGCCGATGCCGGTTGCCGAGAGGTCGTAATCGCCGTCGGCCATCAGTCCCGGGTGCTCGGCCGTCTCGCCGCCGAGCAATGCGCAGCCGGCGATGATGCAGCCTTCTGCGATGCCCTTGACCAGCTCGGCGACCTGCTCGGGAACGACGCGGCCCACGGCGATGTAGTCCTGCAGGAACAACGGCTCGGCACCACAGACGACGAGATCGTCCACGACCATGGCCACGAGGTCGAGGCCGAGGGTGTCGTGCTTGCCGAGGGCCTGCGCGACGGCGACCTTGGTGCCGACGCCGTCGGTCGAGGCCGCCAGGACAGGCTCGCGGTAGTCGCCCTTGAGTGCGAAGAGACCGGCGAAACCGCCGAGACCGCCCATCACCTCGGGCCTACTGGCCTTCTTGGCGAGCGGCGCGAACAGCTGCACTGCTCGGTCTCCTGCGGCGATGTCGACCCCGGCCGCCGCGTAGGAGGCACCGCCCGAGTGAGTTGCGCTCGTGGGTTGGGATTCCTCGGTCATTCGGCTCCAGCCTGTGTACTAGTTCATGTCAGCGCCCGGTGCGGCGCGGCCCCAACGGTACCGGAGTGCCCGGTCAGGAGAAGAACTCACGTGTGCAGGCGCTTGCCGGGAATCGCAGCCAACAGCTTCTTCGTGTAGTCCGCCTCCGGGGATCGCAGAATCTTCCACGGTGTTCCCTCTTCGACGATTCCCCCGTTGCGCAGCACCACCACCCGATGCGCGACGCGGTCCACCACGGCGAGATCGTGACTGATGAACAGGCACGCGAAACCGAATTCCTGCTGTAGCGCCTCGAACAGGTCCAGCACCGCTGCCTGCACCGAGACGTCGAGGGCACTGGTCGGCTCGTCCGCCACCACCAGATCCGGACCGAGCACCAGTGCCCGCGCCAGGCTGACGCGTTGCCGCTGCCCACCGGAGAGCTCGTGTGGGTAGCGCTTGTCGGTGCCCGACGGCAGTTGTACGGCGTCGAGCAGTTCGGTGGTCCTCGCGGCGATCGCATCCGTGGAGCCGTACTTGTGCACGATCATCGGCTCGGCGATGCATTGCCCGACGGTCAGTCGCGGATTCAATGACGCCGACGGGTCCTGGAAGACGAAGCCGAATCGCTTGCGCAGCGGCTTGAGCTTGCGTTCGCTCACGCCTGCGATGTTCTGTCCCATCACCGTCACGCTGCCACTCGTCGGCTTCTGCAGTGCTGCAACACATCTGCCGATCGTGGACTTGCCCGAGCCGGATTCTCCCACCAGTCCGAGGGTTTCGCCGCGGTGGATGGTGAGCGAGACGTCGTCGACGGCCCTGAACGCAGGTGAGCCGACGCCGCCGGAGAACTGCACCACCAGACGCGAGACGTCGAGTACCGGTTCACCCGAGGTGTCGACCGTCTTGTCGGACTCCACCGCGGCCAGTGTGGGCACCGCGGCCAGCAGCTTCTTGGTGTAGTCGTCCGCGGGTGCGTCGAAGAGCTGCGCCACCGGGGCTTCCTCTACGACGCGACCGTTCTGCATGACGACGACGCGGTCCGCCAGATCCGAGACGACGCCCATGCTGTGGGTGATCAGCACGATGGCGCAGCCGAGCCGGTCCTTGAGATCGCGGAGCAACTCCAGGATCTCGGCCTGCACCGTGACATCGAGGGCGGTGGTCGGCTCGTCGGCGATGATGACCTTCGCCTCGCACGAGATGGCGATCTCGATCATGACGCGTTGCTTCTGCCCGCCCGAGAGCTCGTGCGGGTAGTACGAGAACCGCTGCTCGGGACTGGGCAGACCCACCATCGACAGCAGTTCGACGGCTCGCGACTTGGCGTCCTTGGCCGACATCCGCTTACCGTCCGCGCCTGTGTGCGCACGCAGCGCCTCGACGATCTGATATCCGATGGTGAACAGCGGATCGAGGGCGCTACCCGGTTCCTGGAACACCATCGAAATCTTGTTGCCGCGCAACTGCGCCCACGCCTTGTTGCTCAGCGTCGTCACGTCCTGGCCACCGAGAACCACGTGGCCCTCGACGCGTGCGGTGTCGGGTAGCAGTCCGATGGCGGACCGGACGCTGACGGATTTGCCCGATCCGGACTCACCCACCACAGCCAGGACCTCTCCGGGATACACCTCGAACGAGACCTCGGTGACGGCGTCGACTTCGCCGGCATCGGTGGCGAACGTGACGGACAGCGACTTCACCGACAGTGCGGACTCGCGTGGAGTCACAACGCTCGATGTCATACCTTCACCGCCTTCTTGAACTTCTTGCGGGTGCGCAGCAGCGGATTGAGTGTCTCGCTTGCGCTTTCGCCCACCATGGTCAGGCCGAGCACCACGAGCACGATGCCCAGGCCGGGGAACACCGACGTCCACCAGATGCCGTTGGAGATGTCCGGCAGCGCCTTGTTGATGTCGTAGCCCCACTCCGAGGCGGAGGTGGGTTCGATACCGAAGCCGAGGAATCCGAGCCCGGCGAGGGTCAGGATGGCCTCGGCACCGTTGAGGGTGATGATGACCGGCAGTGTCTGCACCACGTTGGCGAGGATGTGCCGGAACAGGATTCGTGGAGTACCGGCCCCGGTGACCCGGGCGGCGTCCACGTACGGTTCGGTCTTGACCGCCACCGTGGCGTTGCGTACCACGCGGAAGTACTGCGGCACGAAGATCGCCGTGATGGCGATTGCCGCGGACGCGATACCGCCGAAACTGGACGACTGTCCGCCTGCGACGACGATCGAGATGACCACCGCGAGGAGCAGCGACGGAAAGGCGTACATCGCGTCCATGAACAGTACGAGGACGCGATCGAACCAACGGCCGATGTAGCCCGAGGCCAGGCCGAGCGGAACACCGATGATCAGCGAGAGCACCAACGACGATGCGATCACCATCAATGCTGTTCTCGCACCGTAGATCACGCGGGAGAACACGTCCTCGCCGCGGACCGACGTGCCGAACCAATGCTGCGCGGACGGAGCCGCCTGGCGGGCGAAATCCTGCCCGGCGTCGCTGGTCTGCGAGAACCCGTACGGCGCGAGGAGCGGAGCGAACACTGCGGCGACAACGAACCCGACCATCAGGGCCAACCCGACGATCAGGGTGACGCGTTGCAACCCCGACGTGGACTTGACGAACGCGACGCCCGGAAATCCTCGGCGGTGCGGACGGGTGGGAGGGACGTCGGACAGCACGACTTCGGTGCTCATCAGAACCTCACTCTCGGGTCGATGAGTGCGACGATCGCGTCGGTGACGAAGCTGACGACGGCGACCACCACGGCCAGGAACGTCACGATGCCCTGCACCGCAACGAAATCGCGGGCCTGCAGGTACCGGGCGAGTTCGTAGCCCAGGCCCTGCCACTCGAAGGTTGTCTCGGTCAGCACCGCCCCGCCGAGCAGTACGGCGATCTGCAGGCCGATGACGGTGACGATGGGAATCATGGCGTTACGGAACGCATGCCGTCGCGTCACCGTGCCCTCGCTCAATCCGCGAGCGCGTGCGGCGTCGACGAAGGGTGCCTGCAGGGTCTGGATCAGGTTGACGCGCACCAGCCTCAGGAACACTCCGGCCGTCAGCAGACCCAGAGCGAGTGCGGGAAGTACCGCATGCTCGAGCACGTCCACGGTGTAGCTCGTCTCTCCGTAGAGGAACGAATCGACGATGAGGATGTTGGTCTTGGGCGAGACGTTCTGCAGTGCCAGTTCCACGTTCGTGCTGGCTCGTCCAGCCACCGGCAGCCAGCCGAGCTTGACCGCGAACAGCAGCTTGAGCAGCATGCCGACGAAGAACACCGGTGCCGCATACGCCAGGATCGCGAAGATGCGCAGCGAGGCGTCACCGAATCGGTCCCGATGGGTGGCGGCGAAGAAGCCGAGCGGGATGCCGACCGCGAAGGCGACCAGCAGTGCCCAGAACGCCAATTCCAGTGTCGCAGCACCGTTGACGAGCAGAACGTCACTGATCGCGCGATTGTCGGTGGCCGAGCGGCCGAAATCGCCGCGCAGCAATCCGGTCAGGTACTCCCAGTACTGCGTCAGGATCGGCCGGTCGTAGCCGGCTTCGGCCTTGCGCTGGGCGATCTGTTCGGCGGGTAGGCGGCCGCCGAGGGCGGCGGTGATCGGATCACCGATCACACGCATGAGAAAGAAGACGACGGTGACGAGAATCCAGGCAGTCGGAATGATCAGCAGAAATCTGACCCCGAGATAGCGGGCGAGCGCGCCGTACCGTGACGGCGCGCTCGCCTGCTGCGCTTGCTTCTCCCCTACCGGCGCGTCCGCGGTAGTGGGCACCGGTCAGCTCTTGGCGAGAGTGACGAAACGGAACTTGAACGAGGCGTCGAGAGTCTCGTCCACACCGCTGATCTCGTCGGTGGCGACGGCGATCTGCTTGCCCTCCAACAACGGAAGCGTCGGCAGGTAGTTCGTCGCGAGCTCGGTCTGAATCTGACCGATGATCTGCATCCGAGCGTCCTCGTCGGCGGTCGTGCGTTCGAGATCGAGCAGCGAGGTGATGGCCGGGCTCTCGAAGTGCGACTGCAGGAAGTTGTCCGGCGCGAAGAACGGCGTCAGGTAGTTGTCTGCATCGGGATAGTCCGGGAACCAGCCCAGCTGGTACACCGGGTAGGCGTCGGCGACGCGTTCCTTGGTGTAGGTGCTCCACTCGGTGGACTGCAGGTTCACGTTGAACAGGCCCGTCGCGTCGAGCTGGCTCTTGATCGCGGCGTATTCCTCGCTCGAGCTCGAACCGTAGTGATCCGGGTTGTACTGCAGGTTGAGCTGAACGGGAGTGGCAATGCCTGCGGCGGAGAGGAATCCAGCCGCCTCGTCGCGGTTCGGCGTGGTGCCGTAGACATCGCCGTAGGCGGTGTTCGCGCCGGCCAGTCCGGTGGGAACCACGGAGTACAGCGGGGTGTAGGTGCCCTTGTAGACGCCGTCGGACAGCGCCTGACGATCGACCGAGGACGCAATTGCCTTGCGCACGGCCAACTTCTGCTCCGGGGTGTCGCCGGGCATCGTGTTCATGTTGAACACCATGTAGCGCGATTCGCCGCCGGGTCCCTCGTGCACCGTCAGTCCGTCCACACTGCCGAGCGATTCGACGTCCGTCGGGGTCAGCGAGCGCCACGCGACATCGATGGCTTTGTTCTGCACGTCGAGCTTGAGGTTGTCGGAGCTGGTGTAGTATTTGACGTTGATCGAGGACGTCTTCGGCGTTCCGAGAATGCCGTTGTAGTCACCGTTCGCGGCGAAGCTGACGAGGGAGTTCTTGGCGTAGCTCGAGATCGAGTACGGGCCCGCGAACGGAGTACCCGCCACGATGGCGTCGTCGTCGAGAATCGAATCGGCCGGGAAGACGGTCTGATCGACGATCGGTCCTGCCGGGGTCGCCAGAATCTGCGGGAAGGTCTGGTCGTTCGCAGCCTTCAGGGTGAATTCGACGGTCTTCTCGTCGGGCGTGGCGATGCTGTCGAGATTGGTGAGCAACGACGCGGGGCCGTTGGGGTCGTTGATCGCGACGATCCGATCGAACGAGTACTTCACGCTCTCGCTCGTCAGCGGGTTGCCGTTGGCGAACTTCAGGTCGTCCTTCAACGTGCACGTGTAGACGGTCGGCTCGGTGAAGTCGCAGCTCTCGGCCGCGTCGGGCTCGAGTTCGGAGCTACCGGGCGCGAAGTTCATCAAGAACGGATACGTCTGGTTCATCACCATGAACGAACCGTTGTCGTACGAGCCGGCCGGGTCGAGCGATGTCACCTGATCGGTGGTGCCGACCGTGATGGTCTCGCCGCCGCTGTCGCCGGATCCTCCGGCGTCGGTGCGTCCCGAGCCGCAGGCTGCGGCCGTCAGTGCGAGTACCGACAGTGCTGCCACTGCAGCGGTCTTCCTGCCGTGCTTGCGCACTGCAGTCTTCGATGCCGCGCTGTAGCGCTGCATGCGTCCGTCGTCGGGCGACAGGGTCATCTGAATGCCTCTATCCAAATCGGTGTGTCCTATGTAACTCGGGACAGTACCGACGGACTGTTTCCAATATGTGGCATTGAGAAAACCCCGCTGTTCCCTTGCAGGAACGCCCAGCTCACGGACGACTAAGAGCGCTCACATTCGCGTCGTTGTCCACCGGCTGCCCGGCCGCCGAGGACAACAGACCTTCGAGTACGTGCTTGCCGAGCGCATTGTCCGCAGGCAGATCGATGGGGTACTTGCCCGTGAAACAAGCTGCGCACAAGCGTGATTCGGGCTGCTCCGACGCGGCGATCATGCCGTCGATGGAGATGTACCCCAGCGAGTCGGCACCGATGGCCTGGCGGACGCCTTCGAGGATCCCGTCCTCGGAGTCGACACCGTTGGCGATCAGCTCTGCGGGAGAAGCGAAGTCGATGCCGTAGAAGCAGGGCCAGCGCACCGGCGGCGACGCGATACGCACGTGAATCTCCAGCGCACCGGCCTCGCGCAGCATCCTGATCAGGGCTCGCTGGGTGTTGCCGCGAACGATCGAATCGTCCACCACCACCAGTCTTTTGCCCCGTATGACCTCTTTGAGAGGATTGAGCTTGAGTCGGATACCGAGCTGGCGGATGGTCTGCGACGGTTGAATGAACGTGCGGCCCACGTAGGCGTTCTTCATCAGGCCCTGGCCGTACGGAATGCCTGAGCCCTGCGCGAAACCGACCGCAGCGGGAGTTCCGCTCTCGGGCACCGGAATCACCAGGTCGCCGTCGGCCGGATGCTCCTTGGCGAGGCGTCGTCCGATCTCGACACGCGTCGAGTGCACCGAACGGCCACCGATGACGCTGTCCGGCCGAGCGAGGTAGACGTACTCGAACACGCAGCCCTTGGGCTCGGGGGCCGCGAATCGTGAGGACCGAACGCCGTCGGCATCGATAGCGAGGAGCTCACCGGGTTCGATGTCGCGGACGAACGCGGCACCGACGATGTCGAGTGCTGCCGTCTCGCTGGCCACCACCCAGCCGCGATCGAGGCGGCCGAGGCACAACGGACGGACGCCGTGCGGGTCGCGCGCGGCGTAGAGGGTGTGCTCGTCCATGAACGTCAGGCAGAAGGCACCCTGGAGCTGCGGCAGCAACTCCATCGCAGCCTGCTCGATGGTGCAGTCGGCGGCCTTGTGGGCCAGCAGCGCGGTCACCACGTCGGAATCCGACGTGCCGTTGCCCTGCAGCCGGTCGCTGATCAGCCCTGCGTCGCGTGCCTTGGTGGCGAGCTCGGCGAAGTTCACCAGATTTCCGTTGTGGCCGAGCGCAATCCCGGTCCCGGCGGTGGTGGTGCGGAAGATCGGTTGCGCGTTCTCCCACGTGACCGATCCACTGGTGGAGTAGCGGCAGTGTCCGATGGCGACGTGCCCGGGCATGGCACCGAGTGTCTGCTCGTCGAACACCTGGCTGACGAGCCCGAGATCCTTGAACACCAACACCTGGGAACCGTCGGAGACGGCGATGCCGGCAGCTTCCTGACCACGGTGTTGCAGCGCATAGAGGCCGTAATACGAGAGCTTGGCCACATCCTCGCCCGGTGCCCACACTCCGAAGACTCCGCACTCCTCGCGCGGCTCGTTCTCCGGTTCGTCGAGCGGTTTGCCTACCAGAAGATTCGGACTGTCGACCGACAAATCGGCGTTGGTCACGGGCATTGCTCCCTTGGGGGTACGGGGCGGGGGGCCATGCCCGAGTCTACGGGCACACGGCCCGAGTCAACGCATCGTGTGGACGGGAGATTCCCAGCAGGTGAACGCGTGTCCGAATTGGAGCCGATCACCTGATGGACATCAGTGGCAGCCAGCGCCCCACCTCGGCCGCCCTACTGCCCGACGCATCGATCGAGCCGTCGGCGAGTGCGTCGGCGAAATTCCGGATTCCGGTCACCACCTGCAGCCACGTCAGCGCATCGGTCTCGACCACGTTCGGCGGAGTTCCGCGGGTGTGGCGCGGCCCCACGATGCACTGCACCGCGACGAACGGCGGCACCCGCACCTCCACCGAGGATCCCGGCGCGTTCTGGCCGAGGGTTCGGGCAGTGGTTCGTACCGCTGCGGCGATCTGCGCCCGCGCAGGCTTGTCCGCCTCGCCCTTGATCCAGTCCTCGACGGCCAGCACGGCGTCGCGTACCTCGGCGGGGCCGACTTCCTTGTGTGGTGGCACTACGTCGAACTCCTGTCGTTCGCAGCGAGATGCGCCAGAACGGCGCCGCTGGCGTTGAGGAAGTAATGCAGCAAGGCCGGCGCGAGCACACTGCCGCTGCGGGCTCGCAGCCACGAGAACACCACCCCGGCCGCGGCCGTCGCCACGACCGTCCCGACCACGGTGTCACCCGCCGCCCGGGCCGGGTGAATGTGCCAGAGCCCGAAGAAGATCGGCGACAGAGCGGGCGATGCAGCGTCGAGCACGCCGCGAAAGAGCAACTCCTCGGTGAGGACCGTCCCCACCGGAATCCGAAACAGAACCCACTCGGCCAGCTCGTCCTCGGACGGCCGAACCCGGCGTCGCAACGCAGGAATCGCGGCCACGACGGCCGATCCGAGTACCGGAACGGCCGATGCCGCCGCGCCCCACTTCACGCCTGCAACCGTATTGCGCAATCCCAGTTGCGCGGCGCTGCGGCCCGAGACCGCCGCAACGGCCACTGCGAACGAGGCATTGGCCACCGCCCGTCCACGGGCACCGAGGCCTGTCGAGGGCAGCACGACCGTGCTCCACGCCGTCGTCGCGGCACCGATCGCCAACGCCTCGGTGGTCACTTCTCGGGACCGTCTCGGCCGGCGAATTCCTCCATGACTCCGCGGACTCGTTCGGTGTCGCGGTCGGTCCACCCCTCCGGCGCGGCGACGGCAACCCAGCCGTCGAGCACGAGGGTTCCGTAGTTGTGGCCGTGCCCGTCGGGAACGCCCGCAGCGTTGGTCAGGTCGGCGGCCACCTGCCAGAAGGTGACGACCGGGAACCACCGCATACTCGGCAGCCGGTCCGGACCGGGTGGCTCGGACAACCAGTCGGGACGCTCGAACAGCAGATCGGGTGACCACCAGACCACCGGATCCGACGCGTGCTGGACGTAGAGGATTCTCGGTTCGTACCAGGGCTGATCCTCCGGCGGGATGCCCGACGAGTTGTCGGCGAATCGGACCGTCAGTCCCTCGGAGTAGACCGGCCGAACCTCGGGGCTTCCCGGGTCGCGTCGGCTGACGAACTGACTCCAGATGCGGTTGTTGTTCGGTGGCCCCACCCACAGCACGCCGTCGGTGGTGTCCCGGATGTCGGCCAACCCGTCGAACGCGCCCTCGCCCGCCTGGGTGCCGAGGCTCTCGCCGTAGACGTAGAACTTGGGGCGGGTGGCCTCCGGTTCCTGCAGCCAGCGGTCGTGCACCTTGTCGATCAGACCTCTGCCCGCCTGCGCGGCCTTGTCGCCCTCCGCGATGAAGGAGATCCAACTCGGCAGGTAGGAGTACTGGGATGCGACGGTGGCGACATCGCCGTCGAACATGAGCTCTTCGGCTTCGATGGCGGTGGGATTGACCCATCCGGTTCCGGTGGTCGGAACGACGACGAGAGCCGCGCGCTGGAATGCCCCGGTACGTTCGAGTTCTGCGACCACGATGTTCAGTCGCTCGTCCTGGGTCTCGGCGGTTTCCAGGCCGGCGTACGCCCTGATCGGCTCGAGGCTGGGACGGCCGGTCGCCCGCTCCATCTCGTCGGCGCGCAGTCCGCTGGAGACGAAGTTGCGGCCCTCGAATCCAAGGGTGTCCCACGGTGCCAACGAGTTCGGACTACCGGAGCGTTCGTCGGCCACGGGTTGTTCTGCGCCGTCGCGGGTTTCGTCGTTCTGCAGGCTGAAGGCCGAGTTGGTGACCTCGGAGACGGCCCGGAGCAGGACGCCCTGAACCAGCGCTACGGACAGCACGACGAGGACGACGACTCCGAGCGCGTTGGCAACTTCGCGTGGCATCTTCACGACGCGGTTTATCTGCCGGGCGAGCAGCCGAACGAGGTCGCGCAACACCCGCCACACCGAAATCAACAGCGCCGCAACGGCGATACTGAGTGCACCGGTTCGGAAGTATCCCGTGGTGGTGGTGCCCTCGGCGTCCATCAGTGCGGCCAGCTCACGCTGCCATTCCGCCGAGATCGCCAACATGATCATCGACGCTGCGATCGCGAGGACGGGTACGGCGACCTTGACGGCGAGTTCGATCTTGCGCGGCAACGGCCACCACGATCGGGACGAGAGCCACCAACGGGTGACGGCCCATCCCACCGCCACGCCGAATGCGTAGCCGATGGCCGCGTTGATACCGCCGATGATGCCCTGGAACAACCATCCCCGCGGGAGCAGCGACGGAGTCAACGACCAGCAGAAGAACAACGCGCCGAACGCAATTCCGGTGAAGTCCAGGCGCAGCAGGCCCCAGGCCCACATGACGAACGGGTGCTTGTCCGGTGAGGGGACCGAGAACTCGACCGTCGGCAGGTGGTAGCGGTGATGCTCGTTCTGCTCGAGCGCGGAGTCGGGCTCGGCGAGCGGCTGCTCCGATGTGTGTCCCCCCACCTCGGTCAGCCGAAGAGTCTGGGAAGAGTGCTCTCGAACGTCTCGCGCAGTTCCGTCATCGGGACGGAGAACTGCCCTTGCACCTCGATCGAATCCGAGCCCTCGTCGACGACGCCGATGCGCACCCACGGCAGACCGCGGGCGGTGCACATGCCGGTGAAGCGAGTCTCTTCCGTGCGCGGTACGGCGACCAGTACGCGGCCCGAGGACTCGGAGAACAGTGTCACGAACGGATCGGCACCCTCGGGAACGATGATGCGGCAACCGGTTTCACCGGCCAGAGCAGCTTCGACGACGGCCTGCGCGAGGCCACCCTCGGACAGATCGTGGGCTGCCGAGACCAGTCCGTCACGCGAGGACGAGAGCAAGATGTCTGCCAGCAGTTGCTCACGGGCGAGATCGACCTTGGGCGGCACGCCGCCGAGGTGGTCGTGCTCGACCTGCGCCCAGATGGACCCGTCGAACTCGTCGTGGGTGTCACCGAGCAGGATCAGCGTCTCGCCGGGCTCGAGTCCGAGGCCGGTGGGGATGCGGCGATGCACGTCGTCGATGACGCCGAGTACACCGACGACGGGCGTCGGCAGGATCGGCTCTGCACCGGTCTGGTTGTAGAAGCTGACGTTGCCGCCGGTCACGGGAATACCGAGGGTGACGCAGCCGTCGGCCAGTCCGCGCACGGCCTGCTGGAACTGCCACATGACGCCCGGGTCCTCGGGCGAGCCGAAGTTCAGGCAGTTGGTGACGGCCTTGGGCGTCGAGCCGGTGACAGCGACGTTGCGGAACGCCTCGGCGAGCGCGAGCTGCGCGCCCTGGTAAGGATCGAGTGCGGTGTAGCGGCCCGACGCGTCGGTGGCCAAAGCGATTCCACGACCGGTCTTCTCGTCGATTCGGATGACGCCTGCGTCGGCGTTCTCGGCGAGGACGGTGTTTCCGCGCACGTAGCGGTCGTATTGCTCGGTGATGAATCGACGGCTGCACAGCTGCGGCGAGCCGATCATCTTCAGCAGCGTCGCCCGCAGCTCGTCACCGGTTTCCGGACGCTTCAGCGACGCCGTGGTGTTCGCGACCAGATCGTCCTGGGTGGCGGGTCGCTGCACGGGACGGTTGTACACCGGTCCCTCGTGCGCAACGGTCTTCGGCGGAACGTCGACCACGGTCTCGCCGTGCCACGTGATCTGCAGATGCTCACCGTCGGTGACCTCACCGATCACGGTGGCCAGGACGTCCCACTTGCGGCAGACGGCCATGAACGCGTCGACGTTCTCGGGCGTCACCACCGCGCACATGCGCTCCTGGGATTCGCTCGAGAGCACCTCGGCGGGCGTCATGCCGGTGGCGCGCATCGGCACCTTCTCCAGCTCGATGTGCATGCCGCCGCTGCCCGCGGACGCGAGTTCGGAAGTGGCACAGGACAATCCGGCACCGCCGAGATCCTGGATGCCGACGACCAACTTGTTGGAGTACAGCTCGAGGCAGGCCTCGATGAGCACCTTCTCGGTGAACGGATCGCCGACCTGCACGGCCGGGAGCTTCTTGCGGCCCCCGCCGGTCTCATCCCCATCGAAGGTCTCCGACGCGAGGACGGACACGCCGCCGATGCCGTCGAGACCGGTTCGTGCGCCGAACAGAATGATCTTGTTGCCCAGGCCCGACGCGAACGCCAGATGCATGTCCTCGACGCGCATGACGCCGGCACACAGAGCGTTGAGCAGGGGGTTACCGGCGTAGGAGGCGTCGAACACCGTCTCGCCGCCGATGTTCGGCAGGCCGAGGGAGTTTCCGTAGCCGCCGACGCCTGCGACGATCCCGCTCAGGACACGGCGCGTGTCGGGTGCATCGGCGGCACCGAATCGCAGCTGGTCCATGACGGCGATCGGGCGGGCACCCATGGCCATGATGTCGCGGACGATGCCGCCGACGCCGGTCGCTGCACCCTGGTAGGGCTCGACGTACGACGGGTGATTGTGGCTCTCGACCTTGAATGTGACGGCCCAACCGTCGCCGACGTCGACGACGCCCGCGTTCTCACCGATACCCGCGAGCATCGGCTTGCGCATCTCGTCGGTGGTGGTCTCGCCGAAGTACTTCAGGTGCACCTTCGAGGACTTGTACGAGCAGTGCTCGCTCCACATGACGGAATACATCGCCAATTCGGCGTCGGTGGGCCGACGGCCGAGGATTTCCTTGATGCGGACGTATTCGTCGTCCTTGAGTCCGAGTTCTTTGTACGGCTGCGCAACGTCGGGGGTGGCGACGGCGTTGGAGACGGTGTCTGTGGGTACAGAGCTAGCGGACACGAGGAATAGGTCCCTTCGATGGAGCGAAATGCCAGGGAGAGTCTATCGGGACCCGCAGACATGTACGGCATCGGTCGTGCAGGGCCGAGCGTCGCCTCGTGCGAACATCACCTGATGGACATCGCGCTGACCGAGAACGATCTGGACGAAACGGGCGTCATCGACCCGTCGATGGTGGCCAAGGGAGTCGACGTTCCGCCGAAAGCCGTCGTCTGTTTCTTCTCCGAGGTGATCGAGAGCATCTGCGCGAAGGGCGACGCCCGAGTCGTGTCGGTCATGCGCTCCGAGCACGGCGAACACCCCGTCTACGAGATCGAACGACACGGTGAGAAGCTCGCCGTGTTCCACCCCGGCGTCGGTGCGCCGTTGGCGGCACTGTTCCTCGAAGAGGCCATCGCGATGGGATGCACCCAGTTCGTGGCCGTCGGCGGCGCGGGAGCACTGTCCGATGACCTGGGCATGGGACATGTGATGGTGGTCGACAGCGCCGTCCGCGACGAGGGCACCTCGTTCCACTACCTGCCGCCGGGCCGCGTGGTCGACGCCGACCCGGCAGGCGTGGCCGTGCTGCAATCCGTACTGACCGACGCCGGAGTCGACTTCGTCACCGGGCGTTCCTGGACGACCGATGCGCTCTACCGCGAGACCCGTGCCCGCGTCTCCCGCCGAGTCGAAGAAGGCTGCCGAACCGTCGACATGGAGGCCTCGGCCTTCTGCGCCGTGGCCCGATTCCGTGGAGTGCGATTCGCGCAACTGCTGTACGCCGGCGACTCCCTCGCCGCCGACTGGGATCACCGCGGCTGGACCAAGGCAACAACAGTGCGCGAACAATTGTTCTGGCTCGCGGCAGATGCGTGCCTACAACTGAGCCCGATCTGAGTCTTCGGGGCACCAGCCCCCCCCTTCCCGCTCACCCC
>NZ_NPFV01000011.1:0-35550 GCF_002259365.1 Rhodococcus sp. 14-2496-1d
CATGACGATGCCGTGCCGGTTCTCCTCGGCGGTCCACCGGCCGACCCAGGTGCCCCAGGCACCGTCCTGGGAGAAGTTCTCGGCGATCTCCCGGTGGTACGACGGCAGGTTGTCCTCGGTGAGCAGGTTGGTGATCATCGCGGCCTGTGCGACGTCGGAGAGCTTGGACTGCTCCGGGTCGTAGTCCTGGCCGCCGAGTGCGGCGAAGTTGCGACCTTCGTCCCACGGCACGTAATCGTGAGGGTGCCACTCCCGAGCCATGGACAGGTGACGGTTCACATTGTCCTCGGCAGTGGGCACCAGCTCTTGCAGAAGCTCGAGCTGTGTCAGATCCCTGGCCATCGACATGCCTCCTCGCGTTGACGTCGGCTCGCCAGCCTAGGGCGATCGATGCGTCGTGCGGGGTGCCTTGCCTGGATTCTGTTAGAGGTCGCAATCACCGGCGAGGCCGAGTGGTGCGATTTCACAGCTCACCGAGTGGCGAGATTCGATACGGGGGTTGCGAGAGCCGGTGAACGGAACACCCAGCCACGGAGAGCGAGGAATCGGGCGGCTCCGAAGATGCCACTCACGGCGATCACGACCAGAACCTGTACGTACGTCGGTGCCGCCGGGAACAGGATGTGCATTGCGGCCAGTGAGGCGGTGCTCAGACCGAGCCCGATCAGGGCGAGTCCTCCGGCTTCCCACTGAGTCTGGAACCAACCGACTCGACCGGTCGCATGGAAGGTGTGACGGCGGTGCAGTTCGTTGGCCAGGACGGTACTTGCGGCCACACCCGCGAGGTTGGCGGTGAACGATCCGAGGGAAGCGAGCGCGACGAACAACAGGGCGTACACACCGTTGCTCGACACCCCGACGATCACGAACCGCGTGAACTGAGCGAGCACCGACTCCCCGAGCATCCGCGATCTGATGCGGGGCGCACAGCCCGACGAACCGGACGCAGCTGGAGCTTTCAGGGAAATGCTCACGAGGACTCCAGTTGTAGAACCGGAAGCGTCGGTCGGCGCTTCGTCTCGATACAACTCCGCGCACCGACGAATCGGTCTCGGGCGTGACGGAAGTCTCAGGCTTTCGTGGAACTTTCTTCCCGGGCGCGCTTCTTGCGGTCCAGGTCGATGTTGAGGCTGTCGGGCTTGATCGATGCGACGAACAACACCGCAACGAGCACGACCACTACGACGATGGTGACGACGACCACCGCGATGCCGAAAATTGCCAAGATACCGTTCATGTCCTGCCTCCCGTGTCAGGCAATACGGTACTTGTCGTAGACGGGCCGGTCGACGTCGCCCCTCGTGCGTTGCAGTTCAACTCACCAGGCGCGCTACGGCGCGCATCGGCAACGACAGCCAGGTGGGCCGATTGCGCGCCTCGTACAGCACTTCGTACACGGCCTTGTCCAGTTCGTATGCACGCAACAGGTCGGCCTCGTCACGGGGATCGTGCCCGGCCACCGAGGCGTATCCGTCGAAGAATGCCGAGATGCTCCGCGCCGCCCACTGCTCGGCCCGCTCGCGCGCCGACTCGTCCTCGGGGCGGTCGACCAGCAGGTGGTTGGCGGCGTAGTCGAACGAGCGCAGCATTCCTGCGACGTCGCGCAGCGCGCTGTCCATCTGCCTACGTTCGGCCAGGGTCTTGGCCGGCTCACCCTCGAAATCGATGAGCAGCCACCGTTCGGGAGTGCCCAGCACCTGACCCAGATGCAGGTCGCCGTGGATGCGCTGCACCGTGGTGCTGTTCGACGCCTCCGCCCGCGAGATCAGCGCGGTCGCCGCCGGGATGTACTGTGCGATCTCCGGCACCACCCGTGCCACTCCCGAGATGCGGGCGAGGATCTCCTCGACGGCAGTGGATTCAACCGACCGCTCGGCGGTGCCCAACTCCGATGCCAAATCGTGGTGTACCTGCGCCACAGCTGCTCCGATTCGATGCGCGTCGGAGGCGAAATCGGCCGGCAGTTCTTCGATCGGTGTCTGCGGGGAATCGAACACCTCCTGCGCGCTGGCCAGCGCCGCAGTCCAGCCTTCGGCGGAGTTCGCGGCGAAATCCTGGGCCATGCCGAGCGTCGTGGGTTCACCGCCGACTTCGGCTTCGAGCCAGCCGCGAAGCGGCGCGACGTTGACGCTCCCCGCCGCCGCCAACGCGCGATGCAGTTCCACATCGGGGCTGATTCCCGGCGGCACCTGACGAAACAGCTTGAGCAACAGCAGATCACCGAGAATCACCGAGGTGTTGGACTGCTCTGCCCCCAGAACCCGACCGCGCAGACCGCTAGGCACACTCGAACCGTCGACGATCCTGAATTCGATGCTGCCAGTGGCTTTTCCGGCGGCAAGTGCATCGCCGTACAGGCCGATGATCTCGGGGTCGCGTAAACCGTCGAACACGGCCACCTCGCCTGCTACGGGCAGGGTCCACGGTCGGAGATCGTCGGTCAGCTCGGTGCGGAACCCCAGTGGAACCTGGTAGGTCTGCGTCACGGCGGTGCCGTCCTGCGTCAGCTGCACCTCCACCAGCAGATGCTCGGCCGCGAAATGCGGCTCGTCCAGGAGCACGTCGCGCGCGACGATGCGCACCGCTCCGACCGTCGAACCCTTTGCGCCGAACCACCGTTGACCTGGCAACCACGCCGCCAGAGCATCCTCGAGCTGGGGTTCGATCGTGCGTGCCACACTCGAGCTGGAACCGACCATGAGAATCTCTCGCCGCCTTCGGGGGAGTTTGCGGAGCTTGTGACCGTACTCAGCGAAACCTACCCACTCCCGGCGACGCTCACACACCGACCGCAAAGACACCCGAACGTTATGCAGGTCGTACGCCGGTGCACGGACATGCTCGTAGAGTGGTCACATGTCCGCTCCACTGACCGCCCACATCGACGTACACCGCGCCGGTGATCGATCGAAAACCCGTGTGTCCTGGCTGGACTCGAAACATTCGTTCTCCTTCGGCCAGCACTACGACCCCGACAACACCCATCACGGACTTTTGCTGGTCAACAACGACGACATCGTCACCGCCGGTCAGGGTTTCGAGACACATCCGCATCGCGACATGGAGATCGTCACGTGGGTGATGCAGGGTTCACTGGTGCATCAGGATTCCATCGGACACTCCGGAATCATCCATCCCGGCCTCGCGCAACGGATGACCGCGGGCAAGGGCATCATGCACTCCGAGAAGAACGACTCCTGGAGCATCGACGGCAACAGGCACACCGAACCCGTTCGCTTCGTGCAAATGTGGGTGCTCCCGGACATTCCCGGTGCCACACCCGGATACGAACAGCTCGAGATCGGCGACGAACTACTGCGCGGCGGGTTGGTCACCGTCGCGTCGGGAATGCACAAGCACCGTGATCGGGCAGCGATCACCATCGGCCAGAAGTCGGCTGCACTGCACGCGGCAAGGTTGTTGCCCGGAGCCTCCGTGACCGTGCCCGACGCCCCGTTCGTGCACCTGTTCGTCGCGCGCGGCACCGTCACGCTCGAGGGGGTGGGCGAGCTCTGGGAGGGTGATGCAGTCCGCATGAGTTCCACTGGCGGACAACGTGTTACCGCGACCGAATCGGCCGAGGTACTCATCTGGGAGATGCATTCGCGGCTCGGCGGGTGACTCACCCGTTCGATGACAAGTTGATCACGGGAGCACGTGGCTCCTGTGTGCACCGGGCCCACCCACATACACTCCGAGCGTTCACGATCGCCGATATCGGAGGTACTCAACGTGTCGAATCAGAATCCGCCGCCCGGAAACTATCCCCCGCCCGGAAACTACCCTTCACCCGGTGAGTACCCCCAGCAGGGCGGCTACCAACAACAGCCACCGGCACCGAAGAACACCGTCGGCACGGTGGCTCTGGTCCTGGCGATTCTGGGTGTGTTGTTCTCCTGGACCATCGTCGGGGGCATTCTTCTCGGCCTGATCGCCATCGTTCTCGGCTTCGTCGGACGTTCCAGGTACAAGAAGCGCACCGCCACCAACGGCACCGTGTCACTCATCGCGATCGTTCTGGGTTTCGTGGCCGCAGCGCTGTCGATCGTTCTCGTCGTCGTCGGGGTCGGCCTGTTCAACGCAGTCGGTGGACAGGACTTCACCGACTGCCTCAGCAACGCAGGCAGCGATACTGCCGCACAACAGCAGTGTGCCGACGAATTCCAGCAGAACGTCGAGAACCAGTACGACGACTCCACACCGAACTGAGCCGCCGCGTCAGGCACTCAGGTCTCGGCGCCTGACGGAGACCGATCACGTCGGGGCGTCGAGCCCGCCACGACCACCTGATTGCCGCCCTGCTGCTTGGCTTCGTACATCGCCGCGTCGGCTCGCCGCAACAGCAGCGTGGTGAGTTCCACGATGTCGAAATCGATGTCCTCGGAAATCGGATACGTGCAATGCGCGACGCCGATGCTCACCGTCAGGGGCGCAGGGTCCTCCGCGGAATGCGCGGCGCAGCGATACTTCTCGGCCAGTGCGAGGGCCTGGTTCTCGGCCGATTTGGTCACCACGGCGAACTCTTCACCGCCCACCCGCGCAACCAGCACACCGTCCGTCGTCAACCGACGTGCGACGAGTTGCAGGGCCGCGTCCCCCTGGTGGTGACCGAATCTGTCGTTGATCGACTTGAATCGGTCCACGTCGACGACCATCACCGACACATCGTTCGCCCCCAGGAAATACACCGGCAGTGCCTCGTCGAGCCCGCGCCGGTTGCGCACTTGAGTGAGCGGATCGAAGTTGGCCGCCTGCGCCTGAACCTGCAGTTTGAGAAGCAGATACTGGAAGAACGTGGGGCCCATGAACGTGATGGGCAACAGCACCACCAGTTGCGCGACGGCCAATCCGGGATCGGTGTCGGGTGAGAGCAGGATCAGCACGAAGAAGAGCGTCACGGCCGACCCGGCCCACAGCAAGTGCAGCGCCATGACTTTCGGACTGTGGAAGAGCTGGACGTACACGCTGTTGGCTGCGAGCATCGCGAGGGCCAGGAAGGTGGTCTGGGGCGATCCGTAGGACAACAGAACCAGCGTCACTCCGACGTCCGAGTACACGGCGAACAACAGAGACACCCGCTTCGAAGGCCAGGGAGCTTTCAGCCAGGCGACACCGACCGCGAGCGTCGACACGATCGCAACCACGATGATCGACCGGCCGACAGTCGAGGTCGGCGGGGAATCGGTGAGCAACAACAGTGCGGCAGCGGCGAGTCCGTACGAGAACGTACTCAAGGATGCAGCGAGGCGATACGGAGCGAGCGCACCGTGCAGCCCGAGGTAGCTCACCACCGACTCGTAGCTGTGCGGCTGGTTCCACCATGTGCGCAGGAATGTCGAGTGCACGTAACCTCCATGCGCGTTCGGCTCAGAGATCACGGACCCGCCAGGACGCCACCATGTCGGACCGGGCCGGACAAATCGGCCACACCCGATGCTATCGGACGCACATCACCCTCGGATGCCTCTTTGTCGGAACGCTGTGAAACCTCCCATACCGACGACGATGGCGATCACGACGAGCCATCCGATCGGCGCGAATTCGACTGCCGCTCCCGGCAATCGCGGAACATGAGTGAAGGGCGAGAGATCGAGCCAGGGCTGAGGCAGGCCCACGACCGACCCGACCTGGCCGACTGCGACGAAGCCGCCCAGAACGGCCCACAGGACGGTCGCGAATCGGGGGACAGCGCCGAACAGGGCAAGGCCGATGGCCGTCACCACCCATACGGCCGGGAGCTGACCCAGTGCGCCGCCGACGACGGACGGCAGTTCACCCGAGACATCGCCGGTCGCCGACCCATACGTCAGCCCGATGGTGAGGCCGACGACCAGCAGCAGCCACGCCGGGCCGAGAACGGCCAGGAGTAGGTGCCCTGCCAGCCAGCGGATCCGCGAGACGCCGGTGGCGAGAACGATCTCGGCCAGACCCGCCTCTTCCTCGGCGTGGAGGCGCAGCAGGGCCGACACCGAGTAGGCCGCCACCATGATGCCGACGATGCTCAGCACGGCCGCAACGAACGATTGTTCGAGTGTGGTACCGCCGAATTTTCCGAGCGCGTCGCCGATAGCAGTACTGCTGCCGAGCTGGTCGTCGATCCCGTCCGTGGACGCTCCGACGACAGTGCCGAACAGGGCGAGCCCGACGGTCCAGACGACGATGGTTCCGCGAGAGAGTCGCCAGGCGAGAGCGACGGGACCGGACAGTGACGGAGCGGCGGCCACCCGCCCGCGGCGCTCGGCCCGCAGCCCACTGCCGAGATCGCGTCGACTCGCGGCCACGAATGCCGCGGCACAGAATGCGGCTGCGGCCGCCGGCGACAGCAACAGCGGCCACCACCTCTCGTCGGCGAACGGCCGCACCTGCGCCGACCACCCGATCGGCGAGAACCACGACAGGGTTCCCGAGCCGATGTCGCCGACAGCTCTGAGAACGAACGCTGCGGCCAGCACGCCGAGGGCGTAACCGCGAGCCACCCGGGCTCCGGACGCCACCTGCGCCGACACTGCCGCACAGCCGACGAAGACGATCCCCACCACGGCGACCGACGCCCCGTACGCGACGCTCCCGGCCACCGGCAGGCCGAACGCCCACAGCGAGAGAGACGACAACATTCCCGTCGCCGCCACCGCGCCGCCCGCCAACGCGATCGCCGCGGCCAACCCGGCGTATCGACCCACCGCCGTCGATCCGATCAGCTCGGTTCGACCCGCATCTTCCTCACCTCGGGTGTGACGGACCACAGTGAGGATCGCCGCCAGCGGAACCAGCGCCAGCACCAACCCCGAACGCCAGGACACCAGAGCTCCCAGGTCACTACCGAAGATCGGGCCGACGAGCGCTGCCTGCGCGGGCGCCGACAGAGTCCCGAGGTAGAACGCCTGACGATCCGCCGCCGTCGGATACAGGCCCTCGAAGCTGACCGCGTACAGCAGCGGCAACGCCCCGAGCAGAACGATCCACACCGGTGCCACCAGACGATCGCGACGCAGATACAACCGCAGCAACGCGCCGGTTCCTGTCAGAGCCTTCATGCGTAGTACCTCAGGAACAGTTCTTCGAGTGTCGGAGCGGAGCTGACCAGGCTGCGGACTCCGGCGTCGGCCAGCACGTGCATCGTCGCCGCAAGGGCTTCGTTCTCCACCGTGCAGGTGACCGATGATCCCGCGACTCGGACGTCGGACACCCCCGCGAGCGTGGTCAAACCGTCGGGCATGCGCTCGAGATCGGCGGTGACCGTCGTACGAGACAGGTGTCGCATCGACGCCAGAGTCCCGGTATCGACCGTCCGCCCGTCCTTGACGATCGTCACCGAACTGCACAGTGCGTCCACCTCGGACAGGATGTGCGAGGACAACAGCACCGTGACTCCGCGTCGGGCAGCATCTTTCACACAGTCGCCGAAGTGCTGCTCCATCAGCGGATCGAGTCCCGAGGTGGGTTCGTCGAGGACGAGCAACTCCACGTTCGACGCCAGAGCCGAGATCAGCGCCACCTTCTGGCGATTGCCCTTGGAGTAGGTGCGGGTGCGCTTGCCCGGGTCGAGGGAGAACCTCTCGATCAGCTCGGCGCGGCGAGCAGAGTCGATACCTCCTCGCATTCGGCCGAGCAGGTCGATCACCTCACCGCCGGTCAGCGACGGCCACAGCGTCACGTCACCCGGCACGTAGGCCAGGCGTCGATGCAGCGCTACGGTGTCGGTCCAGGGGTCGCTGCCGAGCAGCCGCACGTCGCCTTTCGTCGCGCGGATCAGACCCAGCAGGATGCGGATCGTCGTGGATTTGCCGGCTCCGTTGGGACCGAGGAAGCCGTGCACCTCACCGGTCGGTACGTGCAGCGACAGTCCGTCGAGCGCCCGAACCGAACCGAATTTCTTCTCCAGGTCGTCCACTGCGATTGCGTCGGTCATTCTTTCGCCTCCAGATACGTGTCCAAAGCTCGGGAGTCGGTGAACAGTCCGTCGGTGTAGAGCTCGAGCGCGGGCAACATGACCTCGTGGCCGAGGGCGCTCAGTGCCTCGCGGAAATCGACGTCGGGGCCGGCCATCTGCACGTACAGCAGTAGTCCGCCGACGTTCTGTCGCGTCAGGAATCGGGCGCGTGCCGCGGGGTCTCGACTGGGGGTGAATCGGCCGTCGCGGACTCCTTCGTCGATGTAGCGGACGGCGTCGTCGACCATGTGCTCGAACAACTCTCGCGCCAGCGCACCGCCCGAGGAGAAGCTCCGCACCATGTAGGCGACCAGCGGCGCGTACTCGTCGATCCGAGCGAGCTGTTCCATCATGCCTGCGGGCGCAGACGAGGCGGTCTTCGATTCGCGGATCACTCGCAGAACGTGCTCGTCGCACGCTGCGCGCAGCCCGTCCTTGGACCCGAAGTGGTGATTGAGCAGCCCGGGAGAGACTCCTGCCGCGGTGGCGATGGACCGCACGCCTGCGGTGAAGCCCTGTGAGCCGAAGACGCCGATCGCGGTGTCGCGGATTCGTGCCCTGGTGGTGAGATCCTCCGATACTGAACGCATGTACAGCACATTAAACACCCGTTCAATCGAGCGCAAGAGTGTAAAGATGGACGCATGACTTCAGTAGTGAACTCGGGCATCGATCTCAGCTACCAGGACGAGAACACACGCGCACAGGACGACCTGTTCGTGCACGTCAACGGCAAATGGCTCGAGGAGTACGACATCCCGGCCGACCGCGCAGTCGACGGAGCATTCCGCACGCTGTACGACCGCGCCGAGGTCGACGTACAGACCATCATCGAAGAATCGGCCGCCGCGAACCCGCCCGCGGGTAGCGACGCGCAGAAGATCGGCGACCTGTTCTCGAGCTTCATGGACGCCGACCGTGCCGAGCAACTCGGCGTCACCCCGATCGCCGACGAGCTCACCGCCATCTCCGACGCCACCGACCTCGTCACCCTCGCAGGCGTTCTCGGCTCCCTGCAACGCACGGGCGTCGGCGGTGCAATCGGCCACTACGTCGACACCGACGCCAAGCAGTCCGATCGCTACCTGGTCCACTTCAGCCAATCCGGCATCGGCCTGCCGGACGAGTCGTACTACCGCCAGGACGAGTACGCCGAGATCCGTACGAGCTACCTCGAGCACATCTCGAAGATGTTCGCGCTCAGCGGCATCGAGTACGACGCGCAGACGGTGTTCGACCTCGAGCAGAAGATCGCCGCCGGCCACTGGGACGTCGTGGCCAGGCGTGACGCCGAGAAGAGCTACAACCTGGTCGATTTCGACACCCTGGTTCAGAACGGTGCCGGATTCAATTGGGCTGCATGGATGTCCGGGCTCGGTGCCACTACCGAGCAGTTCGCCGAGATCGTCGTGCGCCAGCCACCGTTCCTCAGCACCTTCGTCTCGCTGTGGACTTCCGAGGACATCGAGGCATGGAAGGCGTGGCTGGCCTGGCGCGTCGTGCATTCGCGTGCGCCGTTCCTGACGAGCGCGATCGTGGACGAGAACTTCTCGTTCTACGGAACGACGCTGACCGGTACCGAGGAGAATCGCGAACGGTGGAAGCGCGGAGTCTCCCTGGTTCAGGACGTGCTCGGGGAGGCCGTCGGCAAGCTCTACGTCGAACGCCACTTCCCGGCCGACTCCAAGGCCAGGATGCAGGTGCTCGTCGAGAACCTCACCGAGGCGTATCGACGCAACATCTCCGAGCTCGAATGGATGAGCCCGGAGACGCGTGAGAAGGCCTTGGACAAGCTGGGCAAGTTCACCCCCAAGATCGGCTACCCCGATCGGTGGCGCGATTACTCGAGCGTCGAGATCAGCGCCGACGATCTGCTCGGCAACTACCGCCGCGGCTACACCGCGGACTACCAGCGCGACCTCGACAAGCTCGGCGGACCCGTCGACCGCGACGAGTGGTTCATGACGCCGCAGACCGTCAATGCGTACTACAACCCCGGCATGAACGAGATCGTCTTTCCCGCAGCCATTCTGCAGCCACCGTTCTTCGACCCCGAGGCCGACGACGCGGCCAACTACGGCGGTATCGGAGCCGTCATCGGTCACGAGATCGGCCACGGATTCGACGATCAAGGCGCCAAGTACGACGGTGACGGCAACATGGTGGACTGGTGGACCGACAGCGACCGCACCGAATTCGGCAAGCGCACCACGGCCCTGATCGAGCAGTACAACGAATTCGAACCCAAGGCACTGCCCGGCCACAAGGTCAACGGCGAGTTCACCATCGGCGAGAACATCGGCGACCTCGGTGGTCTGTCGATCGCGGTTGCCGCCTACGAGATCTCGCTCGAAGGCAAGGACGCGCCGGTGCTCGACGGTCTGACCGGCCTGCAGCGTGTGTTCTTCGGGTGGTCACAGGTGTGGCGCACCAAAGCACGCGATGCCGAGGCAATCCGTCGACTCGCCGTCGATCCGCACTCGCCGCCGGAGTTCCGCTGCAACGGCGTCGTGCGAAATCTCGACAGTTTTCACGAAGCATTCGACGTACGCCCCGGAGATGCGCTGTACTTGGACCCGGGGAAGCGCGTCAAGATCTGGTAGCAACAGGCTGGTACACAACGGGGAGGGGACATCGGATGAAGGAATTCGCACGCTGGCTGGCCGCGCACGGGGTGGTGCGCCTCGCGGCCAAACGGGGGGCGGCCGCAGGTGATCGGCAAGCGATGCTGCTGGTCGATCCGGCGACCCGGGCCGATCCGACACCCGTCTACGAGGAGTTGCGCGCCACCGCGCCGCTGGTGAAGACACGGATCTCGAACATCACCGTGCACCACCGGGTGGCGTTCGACCTGTTGCGCTCGGACGATTTCCGCGTCACCCAGCTGGGCGCAACCCTCCCCGGGCCGCTGCGCTGGATCGAGGCGCACACCCGGTCCGGTGCACTGCACCCGATTCTGCCGCCCTCGCTGCTGTCGGTCGAGCCACCCGACCACACGAGGTACCGCAAGCTGGTGTCCTCGGTCTTCACCGCCCGCGCGGTGAAGAAGATGCGCGATCAGGTGCAGGAAACGGCCGATGCTCTGCTCGACGAGCTGTCCGACGGTTCTCCGGTCGTCGACATCGTCGATCGCTACTGTGCGCGTCTACCGGTCGCGGTCATCGGGCGCATCCTCGGAGTGCCGGTGGAGGACAATCAGCGAGTCCTCGAGTTCGGCGAGATGGCCGCACCCAGCCTCGACATCGGATTGTCGTGGTCTCAGTTCAAGCAGGTCGAACGCGGTCTGATCGGATTCGACGCCTGGCTGTCGCAACACATCGCCGGATTGCGTCGCAATCCCGGTGACGATCTGATGAGTCAGCTGATCGCCGCGGAGGACGAGGGCGTCGGCCTCAACGACGAGGAGCTCAGGGCCACCGCAGGTCTGGTGTTGGCTGCGGGGTTCGAGACGACGGTCAATCTGCTCGGCAGCGGGATCCGACTGCTGCTGGATCACCCCGACCAACTGGCTGTGCTGCAACAGGATCCGTCACACTGGCCCACTGCTGTCGACGAGATGCTGCGGATGGAGTCTCCCGTACAGCTCACGGCCCGCATGGCCAAGCGCGACGTGGAGATCGAGGGAGTGACGGTGCACGCGGGCAAGCTCGTCGTGCTGGTGCTGGCCGGTGCCAATCGGGATCCGCTGGTGTTCGAGGACCCCAATCGCTTCGACGTCACCCGCGCCAATGCCGGTAAGCACCTGTCGTTCTCGGGCGGGCGGCACTATTGCCTCGGCGCTGCACTGGCCAAGGCCGAATCGGAAGTGGGCCTCAAGACCCTGTTCGACCGGTACCCTCACCTGAGGTCGGCAGGCGAGGGAACCCGTCGCAACACCCGTGTCCTGCACGGATGGGCCACCCTCCCGGTGAATCTCGGCGAGCCGGCTACGACAACCGCAGGCCTGTAACGGAATCGAAGAAGAACAGCTCGTCCAGCTTGGGTACCAGCCGAACGGTTTCGGCCAGCGCGATGGACAGCTTGCGATCGACTCGGACCGACATCCTCCCGGATGCGGTGGTCCACCCATCGATCGTGGCGGGTGCGGAGGCGTAGACGAACGACTCCGCACCCAGTTCCTCGATCAGCTCGACGGTCAGTTGCAGGCCGCCGGCACTGTCTCCGACCAGATCCCACGATTCCGGTCGCACGCCGACGACGACCCGCTCGCCCGCCGAGGACGGGACGGGAATGCGCAACTCACCGAGTACGGCCGCACCGTCGCGCACGGGGGCGTCGACCAGATTCATCCCGGGTGACCCGATGAATCCGGCGACGAACGTGTTGACGGGATTGTCGTACAGCTCCCGCGGCGCAGCGATCTGCTGCAACTTGCCGTCCAGCAACACGGCGACGCGATCACCCATGGTCATGGCCTCGACCTGATCGTGGGTGACGTAGACCGTCGTGGTGCCCAATCGTCGCTGCAGACCGGCGATCTGAGCCCTGGTCGACACCCGCAGTTTGGCGTCGAGGTTGGACAACGGTTCGTCCATGCAGAACACCTTGGGTTGACGCACGATGGCGCGTCCCATGGCCACTCGCTGTCGCTGTCCTCCCGAGAGCTTGCCGGGCTTGCGGTTCAGCAACGGCTCGAGCTCGAGCATCTTCGCGGCATCGAGTACTCGTGCTGCGGTGTCGGACTTGCTCATTCCGGCATTGCGCAGCGCGAAGCCCATGTTGTCGCCGACGGTCATGTTGGGGTACAGCGCGTAGTTCTGGAACACCATCGCGACATCCCTGGCCCGCGGGGCCAATGACGTGACGTCCACTCCGCCGATGTCGATGTGACCGCTTTCGACGGACTCGAGACCGGCGAGCATTCGCAGACTCGTCGACTTCCCACACCCCGAAGGTCCGACGAGAACGATGAATTCACCGTCCGCGATGTCGAGTTCGAGGTTGTCGACAGCGAGCGAATCGGCACCCGGGTACCGGTGCGAAACACCGGCGTAGTGAACGGCGGCCATTACTTCGGCAGCTTCGGGGTGATCTGGCGGTCGATGATCTGCTGCAACTGATCCGAGACGGATGCGAATGTCGTTGCGACATCGGCATTCTGCAACGCGATCTGCTCGAGTCCACTACCGATGATCTTGTCGCCGCCCGGGACGAACACGCGGGCGTAATCCTGCGAACGCGTCAGCGCCAACTGGTCCACGGCCGTCTTCGCGTTGGGGTTCGCCTCGAGGAAAGCGATCTCCGACGGGTCCTGCTGCGCAGACTTGCGGACCGGCATGTAGCCGGTGTTCTGGGAGAAGTACGCGGTGTTGGCACCGTTGGTGACGAAATCGATGAATTTGAGCGCGTTGACCTTTCGCTCGTCCGAGATCTTCGCCGGAATGGCCAGACCGGCTCCGCCGGTGGGGCAACCGGGGGTCCCCTCGGTGGCAGGCAGGAACGCGGTACCGAACTCGAACGCCGCCCCGCCCTTGATGGTGGACAGGTCGCCGGTGGAGGCGATGGTGGACGCGATGATGCCGGCGGCGAAGTCGTTGGCGATGTCGTTGGAGACCGCGGCGTACTTCTTGGTGTGGATCATGTCCTGCAGGAACTTGCCTGCCGCAATGGTATTGGGGTCGTCGAATTTGAGCTCGAACTGATCGGAGTACGATCCCCCGAACGTCCAGATGGGTCCCTCGAACGTCCACCCGAGGTAGTCGACGGCGTTACCCCAGCCGTGAGCGAGCTTGCCGTTTCCGACGACGGCCTGAATACGCGGGCCCCATTCGTCGAACTCCTGCCAGGTGGCCGGCCCGCGATCGGGCAGTCCGGCCTGCTGCCAGACGGCCTTGTTGTAGTAGAACAGCGGCGTCGAGCGCGCGTACGGCAATGCCCAGTGGCTGCCGTTCCAGTTGTAGTCTGCCAGCAGCGAATCCACGTAGTCGGACTGGTCGACGCCTGCCGCGGAGAAGTGCTTGTCGAGCGGCTCGATCGCACCGGTGAGGGCGTAGTTGAACCACCAGACGTCCGAGAGCACGACGACGTCGGGCACATCGTTGCCGGACAGCGCCGCGTTGAACTTCTGCGACACCTCCTCGTAGTTCTTGCCACCGTCGATGAGATTGACCGTCAGGCCGGGGTTCTCGGCCTGGAAGCGCGAGATCAGTTCCTTCTCGAACTCCTGGGACTTGCCCGGGTGGTTCGACCAGAAGTTGATGGTGTTCGCGTCGCCTTCGACAGCCTCGCCGCCCGACCCACCCGATCCGGGGCCGCTGCACGCAGCGAGGGCTGCCGCGGCCGCGGCCGCACCGGTGAGCGTGAGGAAGCCACGCCGATTGATGATGTGTGCCATGGTGTTCGACTCCTGATAGTGAGGTGAATCAGCCCTTGACCGCACCGGAGGTGAGGCCCTTGATCATGTGGCGTTGCAGGACGAGAAAGACGAGAAGGATCGGCAGAATGGTCAGCACCGTCGCGGCCATCACCGCCCCCCAGTTGGTGTAGCCCTCGCTGTTCTGGAGCAGCGTCAACCCGACCGGAAGCGGTGCGACTGACGAGTCGTCGGACATCAGGAACGGCCAGAGGTACTCGTTCCATTCGGTGACGATCGTGATGATGGCGAAGGCGACCATGGTCGGGCCGGACAGCGGCAGGATCACCCGGAACATCAGCCGTACCGGTCCGGCACCGTCCATCCGCGCGGCCTCGATGATCTCCGGTGGCAGCGACAGGAAGTGGTTGCGCATCAGGAACGTACCGAAGGCGACCCCCGCCAGCGGAATTATGATGCCCTGGAACGAGTTCCGCCACCCCAACTCGGAAATGAGCGAGTAGTTGGAGATGACGGTGATCTGATTGGGCACCATGAGGGCGGCGATGATGACGAGAAAGACGACGTTCTTGCCCGGGAAGCGCAGGAACACCAGTCCGTAGGCACTGAGAACCCCGAGGACGAACTTGATGGACGACACGGCCGTGGTGATGATGATGGAGTTGCGCAGATACGTGAAGAACGGCACCTCCGTCGTCGCCTCGTCGTAGTTCTGTGGATGGAACACGCTGGGCCACCACGTGACCGGCTGAACGTAGATGTCGGGTCGATCCTTGAAGGAGGTGATCAGGATCCAGAACAGTGGCAGCCCGATCATCAGCAGGACGGCGACCATGGCCGCGTATCCGAGGATGTTGGCGCTGCGTCGCGCACGTTGCTGGTCGCGTGGCCCCGGCACCTTCTCCGGCATTGCCGTCCGAGGCCTGTTCGTCACTGTCATCGTTGATCGTCTCGATCCATGATTCGTACCTGCACGAGGGTGACGATCAGCAGGACGAGGAACAGGATCGTCGCGACCGTGGCACCGTAGCCGGCCCGGAAGTTGCGGAACGTCTCCTCGTAGACCTGGTAGACCATCGTGGTGGTGCCGGTGCCCAGCGGGCCACCGCGCGTCATGACGTTGATGATGTCGAAGACCTGGAGCGAGTTGAGCAGCACCGTGATCGACAGAAAAAACGTCGTCGGGCGTAGTTGCGGCAGAAGCACTTTGCGGAACGTGGTCCAGCGACTCGCCTGATCGATCTCGGCCGCTTCCATCAGTTCCTTGCGCACACCCTGCAGAGCCGCGAGGTAGATGACGAAGGTGTAGCCCAGGTTCTTCCACAGGTACGTCACGGTGATCATGACCATCGCCCACTTCGGGTCCTGATAGAAGTCCGGGACGGTACCGAGGCCGAAGCGTCGCATCAGATCCTGGACGAGCCCGAAGTTGGGGTCGAAGACGAACTGGAATGCGATACCGATCGCTGCACCCGAGATGACGTACGGAGCGAACACGGCGGAGCGAACGAAGTTGCGGCCCCTGAGCTTTCGATCGAGCAGCAGCGCCAGCACCAGGCCGAGAACCAGTGAGCCCACCACCGCGGCGACCGTGAACACGACGGTGTTGCCGACGATCTGCCAGGTGTCCTCGCGGGAGGCCCACTCGCGGTAGTTGTCGAATCCGACGAACGTGGACGTGGGCGAGGACAGGTTCCAGTCGAAGAACGAGAACTGGAAGTTCTCCACCAGCGGCCGATACGTGAACACGCCCAGCAGAACCAGATTGGGGCCCACGAGAATCAGGAACAGTGCGTAGTCGGTCCACGGCCGGGAGAAGAATCGCTTCTCGCGTGCCGTGGGCAGCACTCGTTCGGTTGTTGCACTCACCGCGAGGACTGTGCTCAGTCGCGGCTAACGAATGGTGAACTCAGCCCCAACGCTCACCGTCGTACAGACCAACCTATGTGAGCGGAACTTCGTAGTGGGCTACGAAGTTTCGTGCACATGCGGCGAAGCCGCTCTAGCGGTTCCAGTCTCCGAGACCGTCGGATCCGCTGAGGGTGCCGCCGTCGGTGTTGACGACGATGACGGGGTCGCCCTTCTGGGCGTTCTCGAAGAACCACTTGCCGTCTTCGGTGCTGACGTTGAGGCAGCCGTGCGAGGCGTTGGAGTAGCCCTGCTGCGATTCCGACCACGGGGCCGCGTGCACGAAGATGCCGCTGTAGGAGATGCGCGTCGCGTACTCGACGTAGGTGCGGTAGCCCTCCTCGGAGTCCACGGGGACGCCGTAGGTGGACGAGTCCATGTACATGTCGCGGAATCGCTCGCCGACGATGTAGGTGCCGTTGGGGGTCTCGTGCCCGACCTTGCCCATCGAGGTGGGCATGGTGCGGACCACCTCGCCGTTGCGGGTGACGGTGATCTGCTTGGTGTTGTCGTCGGCCGTGGTGATGATGGAGTCGCCGGTGGAGAATTCGGCTTTCGCTCCGCCTGCCTCGACGGTCACCTGGGTGTGCGCCGGGTAGAACTCGTTGGGCAGCCAGCGGACCTGGGTGTCGTTGATCCAGTAGAAGTGGCCGTCGACGGACGGGTTCGTGGTGACGCGAATGGCCCGCAGCGCGGCGTCACGATCGCCGATTACCTCGTCGAAGCGGATGGCGATGGGCTGCGCAACTCCGACGACCTCGCCGCCGGAGGGGCTGATGCTCGGATCGGAGAAGTTCGCGGGCGCGAGCTGCGGGGTGAGCTGCTGCGGCGCGGGTGCGGCCGGATCCGAGGACCCCGGCATTCCGGGGATGGAGACGTCCGGGCCGCCCGGCCACAGTGGCGCGGCCTGTGCCGAACCGAATGCGGCGGACGCGGCAAGGGCTGTACCTGCAACGATCGCGCCGATACGGGCGAATCTGCGTGTGCGAACCGGTGATGCCATGTAACCCGACCATCCTTCGTGCTGCGTCGCGACACCCGCGAACTGTGCTGCCGCGGGGCAACGCCCATTAACACATACCGCCCCGACATTTGCTAATCGGATATCCCCGAAACGGACGAAAGAAACCACCGGTACGAGTATCTTCTCGCAACCGGTCCCGGAGCCGTCTCACCAGGCTGCGGCGGATGTGTCGGCAGCCGGGGAACGGGTATGTGCGATGGGAGCACATCCCGTCCAGACACCGGCGGTTTCCGAAACGGACTCTTCTTCGTCCGGTGTCCGTAAAGGGTGGACCGTGATCTCCGATGCTTTCCCCCGCACCCCCGTCACCCACATCGTCGTCGTCGTACCCGCGCACAACGAGCAGGATCTGCTCGACGCCTGCCTGACCGCCCTGGTACGAGCACAACGCCGAGTCCGCGATGTGGCCTCGGTGTCCGTCTCGACGATCGTCGTGCTCGATGCGTGCACCGACGACTCTGCGCGCATCGCGGCACGTCACCCGTCCGTGTCGGCTCTCGAGGTGGCACACCGCAACGTCGGCGCGGCCAGAGCTGCCGGATTCGCGACGCACGGCCCCGAACACAGTGCATCGACGTGGTTCGCCACCACCGATGCCGACACCCGGGTGGGTGAGGACTGGCTGCTCGGCCATCTCCGACACGCCGCCGAGGGCGCTCGGGCAGTGGCCGGAACGGTGGCAGTCGATTTCGAGGGTCACATCGAGGAGAACCTCGGGTTGCGGTCGTCGTACGACGCGCACTATCGAAACGAGTTCGGCCACCCACACGTGCACGGTGCCAACCTCGGCGTCCGAGCGGCGGAGTATCTCTCCATCGGCGGATTTGCACCTCTGATCACCGGCGAGGACCACGATCTGGTCCGACGCCTCGAGCTCGGCGGCTTCGAGTGCCGTCGGGTGTGCGACATTCCGGTCACGACGTCGGGTCGGCTGCGCGGCCGAGCGCCCGACGGCATGGCCGGATTCCTACGTGCCCTGGAGGCCACCGCATGAGCGAGACCGGTTTTCTCGAATCCACCGACCGAGCCGACGTCGACACCGGGCTGCGCGCCGCGTTCTTGGCGTTCGAGGCGGACGGTCGTCTCGACCTCGCGCTGCCCGGCTCGGGGTACACCGATCTGCGCTGGCAATCGCTCGCCGCCCTGAGTCGGCACAACACGGTGTTGGGCCGGTGGTCCGAAGCGCATACCGACGCGATCGCGATCCTGCACGAACTCGACGGCCCGACGCCACAGCGTGGGCAGATCTGGGGAGTGTGGGCTGCGGAACCGCCTGCTCCGATTCTCGAAGCGGTGCCGGGTGATTCGGGCTGGGTTCTCACCGGGACGAAACCGTGGTGCTCGGGTGCGTCACTGTGTACCCATGCGCTCGTGACTGCACGCGTGCAGGGCAGCCCTCGGCTGTTCGCCGTCGACCTGACGCACCCGGGCGCTACTCCGGTACCGAACACGTGGCATGCAGTGGGGATGAGCGAGAGCGATTCCGGCTCGGTCGCCTTCGACAGTGTCCCTGCCGTTGCGGTCGGCGGCCCGACCGACTACCTCACACGACCGGGCTTCTGGCACGGGGCGATCGGGGTGTCGGCAGCCTGGTTCGGGAGCGCATGCGCGGTGGCGGACACGCTTCATGCTGCCGTCCGCGACCGACCCGATCCGCACCGTACTGCACATCTCGGTGCCATCGCGGCCGCACTCGGAGCGGCGTCGAGCGCACTGACCACCGCCGCGGCGGAGGTGGATGCCGATCCGTTCGACCGATCCGGTCGCGCCCGAACCCGGGCCCGCATCGTGCGGGCTGTGGTCGAGGATGCGGCAACTCAGTGCATCGACCGCGTCGGGCGCGCTCTCGGTGCAGGCCCGCTGTGCAGCGATTCCCAGCACGCCCGACGCGTCGCAGATCTCACCGTCTACCTGCGGCAGAGTCACGCCGAGCGCGACCTGGAAGCCCTCGGGCACGACATCGCAGAGGAGGACAACCCTTGGTAGAGAACGCATTCGATGCCGAAACCGATGTCGGCACAGCCGAATCGGACTGGATGTCGGCCGACTGGTCCATTCCCGGCCTGCAGTGGAAGGACGTCCTCACCATGGTCGTCGTCGCCCCGCACCCGGACGACGAGGTGCTCGGCGTCGGCGGCCTGCTCTCTCTGGCTGCGGCATCGGGCGTCGATGTTCGGGTGGTCGCCGTGACCGACGGCGACGGCTCCCATCCCGGTTCCCCCACCGTCACGGCAGAGGATCTGCGTGCGCGTCGCCCCGCCGAGTCCGAGCGCGCGTTGGCCGAATTGGGGATCGACCACTCCCCGATCCGTCTGCAGATCGCGGACGGTGACGTCGAGAACCACGAGAGCGCGGTGGCCGATGCGCTGATGCCGCTGCTCGACGCCACCCCCGGCACCTGGTGTCTGACGCCATGGCGCGGGGACGGCCATCCCGACCACGAAGCCACCGCGCGGGCCTGTCTCACCGCGGCGAACGCCGTCGGGATACCGGTGGTGGAGTACCCGATCTGGATGTGGCACTGGGCAACTCCGAATCATCCTGCCGTGCCGTGGACACGTGGACGCCGCATCGACCTGCCGCCGCACACCCTGGACGCCAAACGAGCGTCGATCGAGCAGTTCGATTCGCAGATCCGCCCATTGTCCGATCACCCTGCGGACCGAGCGGTGTTGCCGCCGCACATATTGGCTCGGTACCGGCGACCGTTCGAGGTGGTGTTCGCGTGAGCGAGGGTTCTCGGACAAGCCTCGGTGCCGAGTACTTCCGCACCGTCTATGCGGACAAGGACGATCCGTTCATGCTCGACAGCAAGTGGTACGAGCGTCGCAAATACGCGCTGACCATGGCCTCGCTGCCGAAACCGCAGTATCGGCGCGCGCTCGAACCCGGCTGCTCCATCGGGGTGCTC
Source organism: Rhodococcus sp. 14-2496-1d (assembly GCF_002259365.1). Classification (NCBI taxonomy): domain Bacteria; kingdom Bacillati; phylum Actinomycetota; class Actinomycetes; order Mycobacteriales; family Nocardiaceae; genus Rhodococcus; species Rhodococcus sp. 14-2496-1d. The sequence continues at coordinate 20,087 of NZ_NPFV01000011.1, forward strand.
ACCGAGCAGTTGGCGATCCGGTGCGATCACGTGGTCTCGACCGATGTGGTGCACAGCGCCCTCGATTCAGCACGGAGGCGCGTAGGTGACACTGCTGCAGTCGAATTCGCGCTGTGGTCGCTGTCCGACGACTGGTCGACCCTGCCCACATCCGAGGCGACGTTCGATCTCGTCGTCATCAGCGAGGTCGGGTACTACCTCGATGCCGACGACCTGTCGTCGGCGATGACGCGCGTCGTCGAGCACCTCGAAGCCGAGGGCACCCTGGTGGCCGCACACTGGCGTCACGACGTGGACGACTACCCGATCTCGGGTGACCGCGTTCACGAGATCATCTCCGCCACACCGGGATTGGCACTACTGAGTCGCTATCTGGACGAGGACGTCCGGATCGAGGTCTTCGTCGCCTCGGACGGCCCGGCCGTGTCGGTCGCGAGCACCGACGGCCTCGACGTGCGGTGAATCGACTCAGTCGGACGATTCGGCCGCGTCGGCGACCAGCTGCGCGGCGAGGTCGGCAAGCTTGACGTTGGTGTCCTGCGAGAGCTTGGCCAACAAAGCGAAAGCTGCCTGCGAGTTCAGGTTGTAGCGCTCCATCAGCATGCCCTTGGCCTGCCCGATCAGGTCTCGGCTCGTCAATGCCGCCCGGATCTGCTGTTCTTCACGCGCGGTGGAGAACGCGATGGCCGCGTGCGCAGCGAACAGCGAACCGATCGATTCGGCCTCGGCCGAGAAGGCGTTCGTTCGGGTGGAGTGGAGGTTCAACGCGCCGAAGTTGAAGCCCTCGACGTAGAGCTGGAAGCAGATCATGCTCTTGACACCCAGCGCCGAGGCGGCGACGGTGAACTGTGGCCAGCGAGAATCGCTGTCCATGTCGTCGATCCTGATGGTGGTCTGTTCGATCGCCGATTCGAGGCAGGGACCTTCGCCCAGCTGCTCCTGAATCTTGTCGCAGTGGCCCGCCACATCGCCGACGAGGGCCGCACTGTGCACGAACTTGCCCTGCAACACCGTCGTGATGGACGCGAATTCGGCGGACGGGATGTTGGCCACCGCCGCCTCGGTGATCGTGGCCAGGACCCGATCGGGATCGGAGTGCTGGCGACGTAGTCTCTCGGCGACCTCGGCCAGTCGTCGGCTGAGCTCGAAGTCCGTGACGCGCGGATGGGCGGTCGAGTCCAGTGTCTGCTCGCTGATGGCGGTCACCTCGTCCTGCTGCGCCGGGGCGCGTCCCGGTATCGGCGAAGTGCCGACACCACAGGATACGCCCCGGCTGCAAAACTGCGAGGACCGTTAGCCGGGCATCAGAGTGTGCTGGGGGCGATCAGCGAGTGGACGAATCCGATCTTCTTCACGACGGTCGCAGGCAGCACGAACGGGTAGAGGTCCTGGTGGCCCATCGACCGGTTGATCTGGTTCAGTGCCCACGACAACGGCAGCCACCACTCGATGATCTGATCGAAACCGACGTCACCCGGCAGCGGGCTCTCCAGCGTCGAACCGGCCGGGGCCATACCGAAGGCTGCAGCCGTGTCGAGCGTGTCGCGGATGTGGAGATAGTGCGCGAACGTTTCGGCCCAGTCCTCGGCGGGGTGCATGGTGGCGTAGGAGGAGACGTAATCGTCCTCCCAGTTGGCCGGCGCACCCTCGCTGTAGTGGCGATCGAGTGCGGCCTGGTAGTCGGAATCCGGATCGCCGAAGAGCTCCTCGAACGCCGCACGATGCTCACCGTTGCCGACCAGCACCATCTGGTAGTAATGGCCGATCTCGTGACGGAAGTGTCCGACCAGGGTGCGATACGGCTCGGACATCGCCACACGCAACTGTTCGCGGTGCACGTCGTCGCCCTCGGCGAGGTCGAGGGTGATCAGACCGTTGTCGTGTCCGGTCATCACCTGCTGGTTCGCGCTCGAGAGCAGATCGAACGTCAGTCCCGTCGTGTCGTCCTCGTCCCGGCCGACGATGGGCAGGCCCAATTCGGTCAATTCGAGTACGACTCGACGCTTGTTGGTCTCGGCGTCCGCGTAGGCGGCCATCGCGTCGACGTCGTCGTCGGCGGGGCGAGTACGCGTGAGCCGGCACGACACGCAGAGATCGTCGCTGTCGTCGGTGTCGACGAGCCAGTTGCAGCGCGCCGTGTTGAGGTTGGCGCACATCTTCCACGTGGTGCCGTCCACCTCGGCCTCGGCGACACCGTCGACGGCCTTGTCGGGGAGCACCAGCAGAGCTCTGCTCGGCAGATGGAAGCCGAGCGCGCTCGAGCAGCTCAGACACAGTGAGTTCTCGAACGACAGCTTCTGTCCGCATTTGCGGCAGATGAAATCACGCATGGATGTTCCTTCGTGGCAGGGGTGAGTCGGGCTCGTATTCCCGTTTCTGGACGGACTAATGCCGTTCATCGAATATGTTGTGCACATCTCCCTCGCCGTGCGGCGAGGTCGACAGCGCAATAACGTTACTCTGCGGGCTGTCACCTGCAAGGAAGCAAACCGTCGACCCACACGTTGGTACAGACTGCTTCACAACACTCTTCGAGAGGATGCGGGCCGCAGATGGCAGATCAGATCACGCCGACGAATCGGCCCATGGCACGTTTCGCCGAACGGATCTCGCGGGCCCGCGGCGAGAAGAACAGCGAAACCCTGGCGGCGGGCTTCCTGCTCGCAGCGACACTGATCGCGCTGATCTGGGCCAACTCACCCTTCGGCGAGACCTACCAGTCGTTCTGGCACACCGAACTCTCCGTCACCGTCGGCGAGCACGGCATCTCCCTCGACCTCGCCCACTGGGTCAACGACGGGCTCATGGCGTTGTTCTTCTTCGTCGTCGGGCTCGAGGTCAAGCGTGAGTTCGCGATGGGTGAGCTCACCGACCGATCTCGTGCCGCCATCCCGATCGTCGCGGCGGTTGCCGGTCTGGCCGCGCCGGCGTTGCTGTTTCTCGCCTTCAATCCGTCCGGGCCCGCCGCCCAGGCATGGGGCGTCGTGATCTCGACCGACACCGCGTTCCTCCTCGGGGCACTCGCCGTCCTCGGCCCGAAGAAGGCCGCTCGGTTGCGCATCTTCCTGCTCACGCTCGCTGTCGCGGACGATGTGGGCGCGCTGGCGATCATCGCCTTCTTCTACACCGACAACCTCGACGTGGTGCCGTTGGTGCTGGCGTTCGTCGGTCTGGCGCTGATCTTCCTACTGCGTCGGCTCGAGGTGTGGCGCGGCGTCGGATACTTCGTCGTTGCACTGTTCACCTGGGTTGCGATGTACGAGTCCGGAGTTCACCCCACCCTCGCGGGAGTGATGATCGCGTTGATTCTTCCGGTCTATCCGCCGCGCCGCACCGAGGTGGAACGCGCGGCGGATCTGGCACGCGCGTTCCGGCAGTCGCCCAATCCCGAATACGCCCGAGCCGCCCGTCTCGGACTCGATCGCGCGGTGTCGGTCAACGAACGTCTCATGCGGCTCTACCAGCCGTACACGGCCTTCATCATCGTGCCGATCTTCGCGCTCGCCAACGCCGGAGTCGTGCTGAGCTCGGACACTCTGAAAGCCGCGTCGACCTCGACGCTCACCTGGGGCATCATCGCCGGTCTCGTTCTCGGCAAGCTCGTCGGAATCACCGCTGCGTCCGCTGTTTTCGCGAAGTTGAGACCGTCCTCCCTGGCTCCAGGACTGACGCTCTCCCACATCGCAGGCGGTGCCGCGATGTCCGGAATCGGATTCACGATCTCGTTGTTCATCATCGATCTCGCGCTCGACGACCCGTTGCTGGCCGACGAAGCACGGGTCGGCGTGTTGGTGGCCTCGGTGATCGCCGCACTGCTCGGCTGGGTCCTCTTCCGGATCGACGAGAAGATCCATCCTCCGAAAGCCGAAGCATCCCTGCGCATTCTGCGTCCGGTCGACGCCAAGCGCGATCACATCCGCGGCCCGGTGGACGCACCACTGACCATCGTGGAGTACGCGGATTTCGAATGCCCGTTCTGCAGCAAGGCAACCGGCAGTGTCGCCGAGGTACGCAAGCACTTCGGCGACGACCTTCGGTACGTCTACCGGCACCTGCCGCTCGACGACTATCACCCACACGCTCGCTACGCGGCATACGCCAGCGAGGCCGCAGCCGCGCAGGGCAAGTTCTGGGAGATGGCCGACGTGTTGTTCCGTAACAGCGATGCCCTCGAGCCCGACGACATCGACGGCTACGCACGTGAACTCGGCCTGGACATGGACAGATTCGAGGACGACATCCGCACCGGCGACTACGTGGTACGCGTCGAGGACGACGAACTCGACGCCACCTCCTCGGACGTCGACGGCACCCCGACGTTCTACCTGGGACGCGGCGACAAGAACCTCACCCGACACATCGGACCGTACGATGCGGCGACATTGATCCGGGAGCTCGAATCCATGTGATCGTGGGCAGGGTTGCACGGAACGCGTTCGAGGCGACTGAATCCCGTCGATTCGACTTCGTAGCGTGTAACCTTGCCCGGCTCTGGCAGCTCCGTCAGCTGTCCGTGCGATTCCCCTCCGCATCCCAGTGCTCGGCAACCTTTTTCGAGGGCTGCACTCTCGGCGGTTCTCCGGGCATCTTGGGGTAGTCGGGCGGAAAGTTCAGCTCTCCGCCGGGCAGGGTTTCCCACAGGTGCAGAAGAGGTTCGAGGGAGTAGGCCTGCTCGTCCATATCGGCCCACGGGTCGCCGTCCCGAACAAGCTCCGGCACCGTCACGAGGTTGTATTCACGTGGATCGGTGACGTCGGCCAACTGTGACCACGTCATCGGAGTGCTCACCGTCGCGCCCGGTCGAGCCCGCAGACTCCAGGCGCTGGCAATGGTTCGGTCGCGGTTGTTCTGGTTGTAGTCGATGAAGATGCGTTCTCCGCGTTCCTCTTTCCACCAGTTGGTGGTCACCCCGTCGTCGCGTCGTTCGAGTTCTCGACCCAGACCGATGGCCGCATGACGCACCTGCTCGAAGGTGTACTGCGGCTCGATGCGAACGTAGATGTGGATACCCCGATTCCCGCTCGTCTTCGGATATCCCCGTAAGCCCAACTCCTCCAACAGCTCTCGCGTCACATCGGCTACTCGCAGCGCGTCCGAGAACGTGGTACCCGGTTGCGGATCGAGATCGAGACGCAACTCGTCGGGATGGTCGACGTCCGGTCGACGGACCGGCCACGGATGAAACGTCAACGTACCCATCTGCGCCGCCCACACCAGCGACGCGGGTTCGGACGGACACAGTTCCTCGGCGGTGCGCTTGCTGGGGAACGCGATCTTCACCGTCTCTATCCACTCGGGAGCGCCCTTGGGCAACCGCTTCTGGTAGAAGCCGTCGCCGTCCTTGTCCTGGGGGCCGAGCGCCAACCGCATGCCCTCGCGATAGCCGTCGGGCCACCGTTCCATCGCGGTGGGGCGATCTCCGATCACCCGCATCAGCGGCTCCCCGACGGCCGCGAAGTACTCGCACACCTGCAGTTTGGTGATCTCCGGAGTACGTTCGGTCGCCTCGTAGATCACGCGATCGGGGCTCGACACTCGTACTTCGCGCTCGCCGACCTGCACGAACGCGGGAGGCGTTTTCGCGGCCATGTCTATCGTCCCCCGGCAATCACGTCGGCAACGTCGTAGCGCACCGGAACCTCGAGCTGGTCGTAGGCACACGAGCGTGGATCACGATCGGGCCGCCAGCGTAGGAACCTGGCCACGTGCCGCAGCCGCGCCCCTTCCATCTGGTCGTAGGCCACCTCGATGACCCGCTCGATGCGCACCGGAATCCAGTTGCGGTCGTTGGACGAATTCCAGCGGGTCGCCTCACCGTCGTACGTGACGTCGTCACCGAGTCGGAGCGGTTCGAGTTCTTCGAGCAGTTCCAACCGGCGCTTGTCGGTGAACGCCGACGCACCGCCGATCATCCGCAGATCGTCGCCATCGTAGAGACCGAGCAGCAAGGATCCGATACCGTTGCCGGACTTGTGGATTCGATAGCCGATCAACACGCAGTCCGCGGTACGCGCATGCTTGATCTTGATCATCTCGCGCTTGTTCGGCAGATAGATCCCGTCGAGTTTCTTGGCCACCACACCGTCGAGCCCGGCACCTTCGAAACGCTCGAACCAGTCCTCGGCCACGGCCGCATCATCGGTGGCGGAGGTGACGAAACAACTCGGGCCGCCCGTTCCCACCGCGTCGAGCAATCTCGCGCGGCGGGTCGAGAACGGCTCGGCCGTCAGATCCTCGTCGCCGACGGCCAACAGATCGAAGCCGATGAACTGCGCCGGAGTCTTCTCCGCGAGCATCGTCACCCGACTCGCTGCGGGATGAATCCGTTCGGACAGCGACTCCCAGTCGAGGCGCGTGGAACCGTTCTTCTCGCGCGGTACGACGATCTCGCCGTCGACGACGATCTTCTCGGGTAGCTCGGCCTTGATCGCCGCCACCAACTCCGGGAAGTAGCGGGCCAGGTCCTTGCCGCCGCGTGACCCGAGCACCACCTCGTCTCCGTCACGGAAGACGATGGCGCGAAACCCGTCCCATTTCGGCTCGTACGACCACACCGCAGGCCCGTCCTCGGGCTGGGCGGGCACCACTTTCGCGGCTTTGGCGAGCATCGGTGCAACCGGCACGGCAAGAGGAAGATCCACGCAGTTCATCCTGCCTCATGCAGCCGACAAGCGAGTCGGATATTTTCTACACGAGCACGGTCGATGGACACGGCACGCTCGAACCTACGAGGGCAGGACTCACCATGGCGTCATCCAACCGTTCGGTCCGCGCTCTCGTTCTCGCGCTGTCGTCGTGCGCGGCCCTGATACTCGGCGGGTGCGCCTCGGAGGTGTCCGGCACCGCCGTCGCGATCTCCGGTGCCACCATTCCCGCCACCGCGACCACCAACCCTCCCACCACACCACCGACCACCGACATCGACGACGGCGGCAGTGTCGACATCGACGTGGAGATCGGCGAGTGCGTCAACCTGGGCGGCACCGTCGACGAGGCGGCCATCGCCAACGCGACCTGCGGGTCTGCGGAGTCCAACTACGTCGTCTTCGCCAAGACGCCCACCTCGGCCGAATGCCCCGAGGACGCCGATCAGTACTACTACGAGACCTACTTCGACATCGAACAGGGAGCTCTGTGCCTCGACATCGACTGGCAGGTCGGCGGATGCATGGACCTCGTCGGTGAATTCGCTCAGCGGATCGACTGCGCCACCCCCGGTGCCGACACCCGCCGCGTCGTGACCATCCTGCAGGGCACCTCGTCCGTCGACGACTGCCCCGACCCGGCGCTGTACGGATTCGAGAAGGACTCACGTAACTTCGTCGTCTGCGTCGAACGGTTGTGACCTCCTCGGAGATCTCGGTCTCGAGCGCTCGGGGGCGCTGGATCGTCGCAGCAACGGTCCTCGGGTCGGCGCTGGCAATGCTCGACGCCACCGTGGTCAACATTGCGCTGCCGGCCATCGGCCGTGATCTCGGTGCCGGTGTCACGGGTCTGCAGTGGACGCTGAGCGGCTACACCCTGGCACTGGCGTCGCTGATTCTGCTGGGGGGCTCCCTCGGCGACCGGCTGGGTCGCAGACGGGTGTTCGTCTGGGGCACCGTCTGGTTCGCGGCCGCATCGGTACTGTGCGGGCTCGCCCCCAGTATCGAGGTGCTGATCGCGGCGCGACTGCTTCAGGGTGTCGGTGCGGCCCTGCTGACGCCGGGGTCGCTCGCACTGATATCGGCGTCGATCAAGGCCGACGATCGAGGAGCCGCGATCGGTCTGTGGTCGGGATTGGGCGGCGTCGCGTCTGCGGTCGGTCCGTTGCTCGGGGGCTGGTTGGTCGACGCCGTCGGGTGGCGTTCGGTGTTCCTGATCAATATTCCGCTCGCCGTCGTCGTTGTGTGGGTGGCGGCGAAACACGTTCCGGAGAGCCGGGATCCGCATGCGGCCGGTCGGCTCGACGTACCGGGCGCGGTGGCGGTGGCGGCAGCATTGGGGCTGCTGACCTACGGGCTGATCGAATCACAGGTTCCGGCAGTGCTTCTCGGCGTCGCGGCCGTCGCTGTGTTCGTCGTGATCGAGCGACGCTCACACGATCCACTGGTCCCGCCGTCGCTGTTCGCATCGCGAGTGTTTCTGGCGGCCAATCTCGTGACGTTCGCCGTCTACGCGGCCCTGGGCGGAGTGTTCTTCCTTCTGGTGCTGCAACTGCAGTTCGCCGTGGGCTACTCGCCCATAGCGGCCGGAGTGGCCACGCTACCGATCACCGCTCTCATGCTGGTGCTGTCCGCCCGCGCGGGGCGCATCGCCGGATGCATAGGTCCGCGTATTCCGATGACCGTGGGACCACTGCTGGCAGCGCTGGGGTTGCTGTTGATGTTGCGGGTCGGGCCCGGATCCACCTATGCCACAGACATTCTGCCCGCGGTTGTCGTCTTCGGACTCGGATTGTCCGCTCTGGTGGCCCCACTGACCGGAGCGGTTCTGGGCGCGGTGTCCACCGATCGCGCCGGAATCGCGTCGGGAGTCAACAATGCCGTGGCCCGCACCAGTCAACTGCTCGCCGTGGCCGCACTGCCTGCGCTCGCCGGTATCGCAGGGTCTGATTACTCTGCCCCGGAGACGTTCTCGGACGGCTTTCACACCGCAATGCTGATATGCGCCGGACTGCTGGTGATCGGTGCGGTCATCGCGGCGGTACTCATCCGCGGCACCGGCGACGAGGCGTCGAACTGCCCACCGCACTGCGACATCGGCTCACCACCACCTGCCTCGCGTCGGACCGCGTGACTCATCGCGCTGGGTCATCGCACGATCAGCACCGAGCAATCGACGTGGTGGACGAGATTCTGACTGACCGATCCCAGAATCGTTCCGAGGACAGCACCCCGGCCTCGGCAGCCCACCACGAGCATCGACGCCGACGCGGACATCGCCCGCAAACCACGCGTCGGACTCGACTGCGCGCTCACAGTGCTCAGCGCAACATCCGGATACTTCTCGTGCATGGTCTCCACATGCGTTTCGAGCCAATGCTTCTCGTGTGCGCGAATATTCGCCCAATCGACGTCCTCGAATCCGGTTCCGAGACCTGCCTGAGCCGCGAATCCCCAATAGTTCACCGCGACGACCGGCATTCCGAGGGTGTGGGCGATCTCGAGCGCGGCACCGAGCGCCCGATCCGACTGCTCACTTCCGTCGACCCCCACCACGATCGGACGAGCGGGGTCGACGCTGTCGACGGCGTTGCGCACGAGCAGCACCGGGCACTGCGCATGCGTCACGGCTCGAAGCGTGTTGCTGCCGAGAGTGAGGTCCCTCAGTGCGCTCGACTTTCTCGATCCCAGCACGACCAGTTCCGCGCCTGCATCCGAGACGTACGAGGCGATGGTTCCATCGGCGGTGACGGAATCGACGGACACCTCGGGTGCGGCCTCGTGGATCGCGGCCGCAGCGCGGGCGAGATGTTTGCGTCCGATCGTGCGCAGGTCCCTCTCCAGCGCACCGCCGTCGACGAATGCCGCCGATCCGTACCAATCCCCCTCGGGGACTGCATGAACCAAACGCAGGGGTGCGCGCACCTTCGCCGCATAGGTCGCCGCCCACTGCGCCGCGGAATCGGCCTCACTGGAGCCGTCGATGCCCACCAGGATGGGAAGCATGCGGTCGGTGGAATTGCTCATGATTCTTCCTCGTCTCGTGGTCGACTGTCTTTGCAGTCGAATCGAATCGAACGTAGATCTGCAACCGCGCCCACAGTCAGAGCACTCGGTCCATCATCGAAGTGGCCGAGGTCCCTCATGCCGAATCCCCCTTGGTTCGACCACGTTCGGTCTCGAACTTCAGCCAGTCGCGGTCCCACTGGCGCATTCTGGCGCGCCGGTCGAAGTACCGCGTCGCCTGAAGACAGGTGAGGACAACGACCGTGCATGCCACCCAGAAGCCAACGGCTGCAACAATTCCCAACAGGACATTCGACGTCGCGGACGACGGCTCCGCAACCCACCTGCCCTCGGTATCGACTCGCACCGACACTGTGGCACCCTGTTCGGCTTCGTCCGGAAGGCGAACCTCGTCGCTGTGCCGCTGTCCCGGTGGCCATTCCCAGGCGACGGTCACGTAGTACTCGGTGTGGTCGAAGACGGCACCGTCTTCCGATCGCAGCGTGGGTTCACTCGTCACCAGGGCATCGATCTGCTGGGTGGTGGCGCTCGTTCGGGCCGCCGCGGCATCGAGATCGGCGTAGGTGAGCGATCCGAGCAGCGCGGCGAAGGGGACGAGTCCCAGAATCACCGCCATCGCGCACGCGAAAGCGAGAGCCGCAGTCCGATCACGGCCCCGCATCAGAGGATTGGTGCTCCACGGTGCCAGGCGCCACCAGCGAGCGAAGTCGTAGCCGAACACCGCAACCACCCACTCTCCCGAATCGTGTGTCCTTCGAGTGTTTCGCCGCGGACGAGGGGGCAACAGGGCACAAGGTCACGAACTGGAGTTCTCGGGGTCGAAGTTCGCTCAGCGGAAGAGGGCGGACACCGCTTCGAGATCGGCATCGGATCGGCGGCCGCTCGAGTCCAGTTCGACGTAGAAGCACTCGTAGCCACGCGGGTCGGCACCGCGGTCACCGGTACTGCGCCGCTCGAACACTCGTGCATTCGGCCATCGGTCGAGCACGGCCGTTGCGAGAACATGCCCGTCCGGTGAGACTCCACCGATCGGTCCGTACTCCGCGATCATCACCGCATGGACCGCGCCCCCGATCGCGGCCGTGGTCACCGGAAAGACTCTCGGTCCCGTGTCCGTCGGGATGTCGACCGTGATGGACTCGGACCCCAGCACCACCGCCCCCGACATCTCTGCTGCCTCGTCGTCGTTCATCGTCGTGGTCCTCCGCGGTGCATGGTTCGGTGTCGGATGGGTGGTGCGGCCGGGGCATGTCAGTTCGACGCCCGAGACCGACGTAGGAACCACTCCGACCAGGCGGTGCATCGGCGGTTCCTCCGAATGCGGCCGCGGCAGAGCCTGTTCGAGGACATCTCTTCGCACATCCAGGACGGGACGCGCGATTCCGTGCACAACGACGGTGGAGACTGTTGCGCGATCCGGATTCTCGGCGTCGAACTCCAGCACGACCGACGAGTCGAGCATGCTACGACCCAACTGCGACCGCCCCTCGGCGTAGAAGTACACCCGACTCCCGATCCAGATGCAGGGCACGACGTCGACGGTGGGGCCGAAGTGATCGTGGCCGATCAACCGAGCCCGCGTCGCGCTGCGTGCGAGCCGGTCCGCGGTGCTCGCGTCGAGAATGCGCCGGCGTTCTTCCTTGCGGCGCAGTCGATTCGGCACCGTACGGTTGGTCATCGGTCCCTGCAGATCATCACCGGGCAGTGTGCATGCCGGGTGAGGTTGCTGCTGGTCGATCCGAACAGGGCACTGGCGACGATTCCTCGCCCGTGGCTGCCGACCACCACGATTCCGGCCCGCTTGGACTGCTCTATCAGCAGGTGTGCCGGATTGCCCTGCTGTACGACATGTTCCACGGTGACATCCGGATACTTCTCGCTCCACCCGGCGAGGCACTCGGACAGCAACAGCTGCTGTTCGCGCTCGATCTCGATGTCGTCGGGCGATCCTGGCAGAGACAAGGCGGCACCCTGGGACAACGAGCTCCAGGCATGTGCCGCAATCATCGGCACGTCGAACCGCGAGGCCAGATCGAATGCCTGCTCGACCGCGGCTTCACTCGTCGCACTGCCGTCGATGCCGACGAGGATCGGTGCGTCGACGGCGTCGATTCCCTCGCGCCACACGATCACCGGGCACCACGCCGTGGTCGATGTCCGCTGTGCTGTGCTCCCGAACAGCGCCGACACGATCGGCCCGGAACCGGAATTGCCGACGACGAGCATGCGCGCGGTGCGAGAGAGTTCGACCATCATCGAGCACGCCGGCATTTCCTCCACGGAGGTGGTCACGGCGCTGTGTGGATGCCGGGCCAGCACTGCGGCAGCAACGTCGGTGACGATGCGTTCTGCCGCCCGACGCTGTTCGTCCCAGATGTCGAGGGGAACGACCGATGCGGACTCGCCCAGGTAGAACGCGGGATGCTGCACCGCCCCGGCGATGTGCAGCGGTGCCTTCAACCGCTCGGCGAGGGATGCCGCCCAGTGTGCAGCGCAGATGCTGCTCGGCGAACCATCCACGCCCACGACGATTTTCTGATGGTGTTCCAGAACCATGGCCATCTCCTGTCCTCGGTCCGGACGGACCACACGGCCGGGCCCGTCGACGGTCATCCGTTCTCGGATGCTCGCTTGCTATTGGACAGCTCGACAGCGGCCGCGCCACAGAGCCTTTGGTCACCGGTCCGACGCGTGATACCCGGTCACAGGGACGTGGTTCGGCGCGAGCCCCCTGCCGTACTGCGGGCAGCTACCGACAGCACCGACGACACCGCTCGTCGCGGGGTCGGGGCGAGAGGCGAGCCGACCGCCGGTGCACCGATCCGAATCAGCACCTGCGGCGCACCCTGTCCGGCGGCCAAGGACTTGACCAGGCGTCGACTGCCCGACTGCTCGGTCATATGTGTGAGAGGACAGGTCGCAAGACCATCGGCGGTTGCGGCCAGCAGGAAGGCGGACATGGCCCGCCCGCACTGCAACCAGTCGAGGCGTTCATCGGACGCGGTACCGAGAATCACCACCGTCGACTCGTCCGCCGCCGGCTCTCGTGTTTCCGTTCTGCCGACTCGGCGTGGTTCGGGAAAGGCTCGGCCCACCTGCACCCTGGAGGACTCCGCACGATCGGTGAGAGCCTCCGGCGGAATTCCTCCCGATCGGAACGAGTGCCCGGCCCACCACCGGATCTCGGCCTGATACGTCGCGTCGTACTTTCGTACGCTAGCGCTCAGCCTCGACGCCGTGGCCAGCGTCTCCTTGGCCTCGGCGGACAGGAACGTCGTTCGGATGTCGTCGGTTCCGTCGCCGCGACCGACGTAGCGCGCGGGAATTCGGTTGTCCGGCACCGGACCGAACGCCCGGCGATCCGAGTGGCGGCGATTGATCGCAGCCAACAGGTCGAACTCGTGCGATCGAGGGTGCGCGTCGTGGGTCAATCGAATACGAGCGAGATGGTCCGGCGCACCGGCCGTCGGCATCGGTTCGACGTCGGCCGTCCACCGAAAGGCAGCGGCTGCAGTGCACAGATGGTCGAGCGCTGCCCCACAGCTGAGCACCATCTGCCGCTCGGTCGGGTCTATCGCCCCGAGCAGTCGGGACCGATCGGTGAACAGGTCGAGTCCGTGTTCGGAGTACACCCACCTCCACGGTTGACTGTTGTGCACCGACGGAGCGCGGCACGCAAGCTCCACCAACATCTCCACCACGGCAGAATCCGGCTGATCGTTCATCGTCTCTCCTCGACCTCCCACCGCACGGTGATGGCTGCCCACCACTGTCGACCCGCGTTGGCAGTGCACGACAGGGCCGTTGGTCACTGTGTGGAGGGGACTTGCGGTGAAGAAATCCCGCCGAGGACTCACCTCGGCCACCACTGTTCGTGATGCGCCGAACCCGCGGGTTTAGGGTTGACGGTGAATGCGACCTCAGGAGCGGAACCTCCGGGACGCGACCGAGGAATTATTTTTCGCCGACCGCTCAGGAGTGTCATGACGACCCCGCAGAATCCCCACGAAGGCATCGACGTCAAGCCGCGCAGCCGCGACGTCACCGATGGACTGGAGAAGACCGCCGCCCGCGGCATGCTCCGCGCCGTCGGAATGGGCGACGAAGACTGGGGCAAGTCCCAGATCGGTGTCGCGTCCTCGTGGAACGAGATCACCCCGTGCAACCTCTCGCTCGAACGTCTGGCGAAGGCCGTCAAGAAGGGCGTCCACGCCGCAGGCGGCTACCCGCTGGAATTCGGCACCATTTCGGTGTCCGACGGCATCTCGATGGGTCACGAGGGCATGCACTTCTCGTTGGTCTCACGTGAGGTGATCGCCGACAGCGTCGAAACCGTCATCAGCGCAGAACGTCTCGACGGTTCCGTTCTGCTCGCCGGTTGCGACAAGTCGCTGCCCGGAATGCTCATGGCCGCAGCACGTCTGGATCTGGCGAGCGTATTCCTCTACGCCGGCTCCACATTGCCCGGTTTCGCGACCCTGTCCGACGGCAGCGAGCACCAGGTGACGATCATCGACGCCTTCGAGGCCGTCGGTGCCTGTTCACGCGGATTGATGTCGCGCGCCGACGTCGACACCATCGAACGCGCCATCTGCCCCGGAGAAGGTGCCTGCGGCGGAATGTACACTGCCAACACGATGGCCAGCGCAGCCGAAGCGATGGGAATGTCGTTGCCCGGCAGCGCATCTCCCCCCGCTCCCGATCGCCGACGCGACGGATTCGCACACGCCAGCGGCGAGGCCGTCGTCGATCTGCTGCGACGCGGCATCCGCACCAGCGACATCCTCACCAAGGAAGCCTTCGAGAACGCCATCGCCGTCGTCATGGCATTCGGCGGCTCGACCAACGCGGTGCTGCACCTGCTCGCCATCGCGCACGAAGCCCAGGTGGACCTGACCCTCGCCGACTTCACCCGAGTCGGCGCAAAGGTGCCGCACCTGGCCGACGTCAAGCCCTTCGGCAAGCACGTCATGACCGACGTCGACGCGATCGGCGGAGTTCCCGTGGTCATGAAGGCTCTGCTCGACGCCGGCCTGATGCACGGCGACTGCATGACGGTCACCGGAAAGACCGTGGCGCAGAACCTCGCTCACATCGCACCCCCGGACCCCGACGGCAAAGTACTGCGCGCGCTCGACAAGCCGATCCACCCGACGGGCGGCATCACCATCCTCGAGGGCTCGCTCGCCCCCGGCGGGGCCGTGGTCAAGTCCGCGGGCTTCGACTCCGACGTCCTCGTGGGCACCGCACGAGTTTTCGAGCGTGAGCGCGCGGCCATGGACGCCCTCGAAGACGGCACCATCGCGGCCGGCGACGTCGTGGTCATCCGCTACGAGGGACCCAAGGGTGGGCCGGGGATGCGCGAGATGCTCGCGATCACCGGAGCCATCAAGGGTGCCGGACTCGGCAAGGACGTCCTGTTGCTCACCGACGGCCGATTCTCGGGCGGCACCACGGGCCTGTGCGTCGGACACGTGGCACCCGAGGCAGTCGACGGCGGGCCCATCGCCTTCGTCCGCGACGGCGACCAGATCCGACTCGACGTGGGCAAGGGCACCCTCGACCTGCTCGTCGACGCAGCCGAATTGGACGCCCGCGCGCAGGGCTGGGCACCATTGCCGCCCCGCTACACCCGAGGAGTACTGGCCAAGTACTCCAAGCTGGTCGGATCGGCATCGAACGGTGCGGTGCTGATCTAGCCGACCCCCTGCCCCGCCCGCCCCCCCTGCCGCGCGTGAATGAACCACTGCATACGTCTGAAGAGTGCAAGGGTCCATTGACGCGAACGGGGTG
>NZ_NPFV01000005.1:0-367785 GCF_002259365.1 Rhodococcus sp. 14-2496-1d
GGCGAGGGCGTCGAGTTCGACGAACGAGCCCTCGTCGAGCAGGGCGGTGATCCGCTCACGGGCGGTCAGCTTGCCTTTGGCGTGGACCTTGTCCACCGCCGCCTCACCGGACGGAATCTCCGCAACCGCGAGACGTTTACGAAGATCGGCCAATTTACCCGCAGTGGTATGGATATCGGGTTCGGTTGTGGTCATGCAGATGTCCCCTACGTTGTGTGGAATGGCAAACGGAGATCGTCAGTTCGTGGCGAGCGAGCGCGCGATCACCAGACGCTGAATCTGGTTGGTGCCCTCGAAGATCTGAGTGATCTTGGCGTCGCGCATGTATCGCTCGACGCGGAAGTCGCGGGTGTACCCGTAGCCACCGAACACCTGTACCGCGTCGGTGGTCACCTTCATGGCCGCATCGGTAGCGATCAGCTTGGCCACGGAAGCGTTGCGCGAGTAGGGAAGTCCGGCGTCACGCCGACGCGCAGCATCGAGGTAGGTGGCGCGGGCCGAGTCCACTGCCGCTGCCATGTCCGCCAACACGAAACCGAGGCCCTGATGGTCGATGATCTTCTTGCCGAACGCCGTACGTTCCTGGGCGTACTTCACCGCGTCGTCGAGCGCCGCCTGCGCGATTCCCACGGCTACAGCGGCAATTCCGAGCCTGCCTGCATCGAGGGCACTGAAGGCGATCTGCAGTCCCTGCCCCTCCACGCCGATTCGCCACTCGGTGGGTACGTGGACGTTGTCGTAGTGCGCGGCGGTCGTCGGGATCGCATGCAGTCCCATCTTCTCCTCGGGCTTGCCGAAGCTCAGGCCGTCGGTTCCGTCCGGAACGAGGAAGCACGAGATACCTTTCGACCCTTCGCCGGTACGAGCGAACAGGTTGTAGAAGTCGGCCACTCCGCCGTGTGTGATCCACGCCTTCGAACCGTTCACGGTGTAGCCACCCTCGGTCGGGGTGGCCTTGCAGCTCAGTGCGGCAGCGTCCGAGCCGGCCTGTGCTTCGGACAGTGAGTAGGCGCCGATCTGCGCCCCACCGAGCATGTCGGGGAGTTTGTCGGCTTTCTGCTGTTCGGTACCGAACGCCATCACGGGATAGCAAGCCAGACCGTGCACGCTCACTGCGACTGCAACCGCCGCCCAGCGCGACGCCAGTTCTTCGAGGACCTGGAGGTACACCTCGTACGGTTGGCCACCACCTCCCCATTCCTCCGCGTACGGCAGGCTCAACAGGCCCGCCTCGCCGAGGGTGGCGAACACTCCCTCAGGGTAGGTCTCACGCCGTTCGTGGTCGTCGACGATCGGGTCGAGGACCTTGTCTGCCACGTCCCGGGTCAGGGCGATCAGATCACGCGCTTCGGACGTGGGCAACAGACGGTCGACGGGCACGTGAAAACCTCCGGGGCTATCGAATCAGTACTGCCGGACGATCCGCAGTACTGATGCACAGTACTGCACAAGCCGATGCAGTACCATCCCTGATGTGAACGCACCCGTGACCTCGCATGCCACGGCACGCCGTTCCGAACTCTTCGACCAGCTCGTGAGCTTGTTTCTGGCGGAGGGCTTCGCACACCTGACCCTCGACACCATCGCGGCCCGGCTTCGGTGCTCCAAGTCCACGCTGTACACCCTGGCGTCGAGCAAGGATCAGCTGGTCGGCGGCGCAACGGTGCACTACTTCAAGTCCATGACCACGCAGGTGGAGAACGCGGTCGCCGAGGTGGACGGCACCCGCAATCGCATCACCACCTATCTCACCGCGGTGGGGGCAGCTCTCGAGTCCGCGTCCGAACAGTTCATGACCGACCTGGCGTCACTGGAGGCGGCCCGCTCGGTATACGAACGAAACACCGCCATCGCCGCGCGCCGCGTCCAGGAGTTGATCAGCGAGGGCGTGGCCAGCGGCGAAGTGCGCGACGTGCACGCGGCCTTCGTCGGGGACGTGGCCTCCTCGGTCATGGTTCGCATTCAGACTCGCGAGGTGTTTCGACTGACCGGACTGAGCGACGGCGACGCTTACCTCGAACTGGCGAAATTGCTGACGGCGGGCATCGGCGCGTAGCCGCGGAGCAGGGAATGAATCGACCTCGGTATGCGCTGACACCCAACGAATACAGTTGATCCTTCAACGAAAGAGCGCGTGATGAAGAAGATCGGATTTCTGTCCTTCGGACACTGGTCGGCGTCCCCACAGTCGCAGACGCGGTCCGCGTCGGACGTACTGCTGCAGTCCATCGACCTCGCGGTCGCCGCCGAAGAACTGGGTGCCGACGGCGCGTACTACCGCGTCCATCACTTCGCCAACCAGCTCGCGTCACCGTTCCCACTCCTCGCCGCCGTCGGTGCCAAGACGAGCACCATCGAGATCGGAACCGGTGTCATCGACATGCGATACGAGAACCCGTTCTACATGGCCGAGGACTCGGGTTCCGCCGATCTCATCTCGGGCGGGCGGCTGCAGCTCGGAGTCAGCCGAGGATCGCCCGAACAGGTCGTCGAGGGCTACCGCTACTTCGGCTACACACCGGCCGAGGGCTCCGATCACGCCGACATGGCCCGTGAACACACCCGCATCTACCTCGATCTTCTCGAAGGCAAGGGTTTCGCACAGCCCAATCCGCGGCCGATGTTTCCCAATCCGCCCGGACTCCTGCGCCTCGAACCACACTCCCCCGGTTTGCGGCAGCGCATCTGGTGGGGTGCAGGCACCCGCGACACCGCCGAGTGGACCGCGCGACAGGGCATGAACCTGATGAGCTCGACGCTGTTGAGCGAAGACACCGGAGTGCCGTTCCATCGATTGCAGGCCGAGCAGATCGAACGATTCCACAAGACGTGGAGCGACGCCGGACACGACTTCGCGCCGCGAACTTCGGTGAGTCGCAGCATTTTTCCGATCGTGAACGATCTCGATCGCGCCTACTTCGGCCGAGAGGGCAGCGGCGACGATCAGGTCGGCTACATCGACGGCGGCAAGGCCCGATTCGGCAAGACGTACGCAGGCGAGCCTGATCGACTGATCGAAGAGCTCGCCGCGGACGAAGCTATCGCAGCCGCCGATACGCTGCTGCTCACCGTCCCCAACCAGTTGGGCGTCGACTACTGCGCCCACGTCCTCGACACTGTGTTGCGCGACGTCGCTCCCGCGTTGGGGTGGCGCTGACCACTCGCAGAGTGGGAGGGGATTGGTATCGGCGGATACGGGTACTGGCAGCTCGTTCACCCGCCCTCGCTTGCCAGGAGTTCCCATGCTCAAACGCGACGTATCCGCGCGCCTCGATGTAGACATCACCGCAGCCACCACGCTCGAATTCCAGATCGCAATCGCGCCGCATCCGGGCACGACGGTCACCGAATCACTGTCCTTCGTTCTCGACGGCAACCCCATCGAGGCGAAGGAAGTGAGCGGGCCGCACGGCAACCGAATTCACGTCATGCCCGCCGACGTTGGCAACCTGCAGGTCTCGTACGACGCCACCATCTTGGGCAACACCACCCCGGCACCGGTCACCGACTACGACATGTCGCTCTACCTCCGACCGAGCCGGTACGCCGAGGCCGACAAGTTCTACGGTTTCGCCGCAACCGAATTCGGCGACTACGCGGACTCCGAGGAACTGCTGGCCAAGATCTCCGCGTGGGTCGGCGCTCGCCTGAGTTACGTTCCGGGGAGCAGTGATCCGATCGACGGTGCTGTCGACACACTGCTCGTCGGACAGGGCGTCTGCCGGGACTACTCGCACCTCGTGGTGGCCATGCTGCGGGCGGTCAACGTTCCGGCCCGCCTGGTGGCGGTGTACGCACCCGGCTGCGATCCGATGGACTTCCACGCCGTCGCCGAAGCCTTCGTGGGCGGCCAGTGGCGCGTCGTGGATGCCACCTGCCTCGCCCCGCGCTCGACGCTGGTGCGCATCTCGGTCGGTCGCGACGCCGCCGACACCGCATTCCTGGACAACCACAAGGGTGCCATCACGCTGAACAGTTCCGTGGTCACGGCAGTGGTCGACGGCGAGCTCCCCGAGGACGACATCACCGAACTGGTCTCCCTCACCTGATCTCCGGCCGGACACCGCCCCACTGTGATCTGCATCACACCAGCGTTTGCTTTCGGTGACGAAAACCGACTAAGTACCCGTTACCAACAATCACAGCCACCCGGAAGGACTCACATGAGCTTCATCGACAAGGCCAAGAACGCCGCGGAAGACGCCATCGGCAAGGCGAAGGAAGTTGTCGGCGACGCCACCGACAACAAGGACCTCGAGGCCGAGGGTAAGAAGGATCAGGGTTCGGCAGGCGTGAAGAAGGTCGGCGAGAACATCAAGGACACCTTCAAGTAACACCGCAATCGCATCGAGTGCCGCCGATCTCGATGATCGGCGGCACTCGCCTTTCACCCCTTCCACCTCACAGAACGGATTCCCTCATGACCACATCCACCGGCAACACCGAGACCACCAAGCGTCGCGGCGGATTCGCCTCGAAGTTCGCCCTCCTCGTCACGCTCGTCCTGGTCGCAGCACTGGTGATCTTCGTGCTGCAGAACACGATTCACACCAACATCAACTTCCTCGGCTGGAACTTCGAACTTGCTCAGGGCGTCTCCTTGCTCGGTGCCGCTGTCGTCGGAGCCGTCATCACGTTGACCGCCACCGCTGCGCTCAAGGTTCGACGCGCAGTCCGATGATCCCCCTGCTCGCGCGCAAGTACCTGTACCGCTACCTCATCGTTGCGATCGGGCTTCCCGTCCTCGCTCGGTTGTTGGCCCTCGCCGGCCAGAGCCTCGAAAAGCGAACGGGCAAGGACAATGTCGTGTCCAGAGGCCTGAAGTCGGCCGGTCGATTCGCACAACGGCGGGCCGACAAGTCGCAGGGCAAGAAGGATCGTGAGTCTCTTCGCGCACGCCGCTGAGCCGGTCGACCAATGCGTCGGCCGGCTGTACCGGCCTACCCGGCGACGATCAGTGTCCCGCCGGGTCGGTCAGCGACTTGCCTTCCCGAGCCTTGACACGTTTGCGCTCCAGTAGAACCAGTGCAATTCCGGCCGCGAGAAGAACCGGCGCGGCGATCGCACCGATCCACACCCATCCGGAGAACCCGTAGCCGGCGGCGGTAAGGGTGAGACCCAGGCTCACCAATGCAATTCCGATGAAGATGTATCCGGGCCAGTTTCGCGTGTCGACTATCGCCTCACCCGCGTGGCCGCGGGTCGTCCGATCGTCGTCGCGTGCGCCGGCGTCGGAATCGCTCGTGTTCTGGTGCGCCATGTGAACCTCTCGAGATGAGTGAGTGACGGCCACTGACCGCAGACCGGTCCTGAGGAGCGTTCACCGCCTTCACAGCGCGGTTCCCGTAAAGCGCCGTCGACAAACATCGGGCCGATGGTTCAGTCGTGCCAACTCACTGCGGCGAACGGGGCGTGGCTCGTCAGTCGTCCGACGATGCCTGCGTGTGCGAAGTTCTTGGCGGTGGCGACCGCGTCGAGCACGTCCACGCCTTTCGCGAGCTCGGCCGTGATGGCCGCGGCGAACACGCATCCGGCACCCGATACCCGCTCCTCGCCCACCTTGGGGGCGCGCAGCACGGTCAGTTCGGAACCGTCCCAGACGACGTCTACGGCCTCGTCGCCGGGCAACCCCGCACCCCCCTTGACCACCACGTACCGCGGTCCGAGTTCGGCAATTCGTTTGGCCGCCTCGCCCAGATCGTCGACGGTGGTGATGGCGTCCATTCCGGACAATGTCTGTGCCTCGAACAGATTGGGGGTGATCACGGTGGCCAGCGGAAGAATGTCGCGCCGAAGCGCATTGTCGGTGTCGAGCGCCGCGCCCGGCTCCTGACCCTTGCAGATCAACACCGGATCGACCACCACGTGCCGCCACGGCTGCAGACGCAGTGAGCTCGCCACGGTCTCGACGGTAGCGGGTGTGCCGAGCATGCCGATCTTGACGACATCGAGATCGTGTGCGGCAGTAGCGACTTCGATCTGATCGGCGATGACCGAGCTGTCGATGGGAACGAAGCGGTGGCCCCAGTCGGACTTCGGATCGAACGAGACGATGCATGTGATGGTGCCGACTCCGTAGACCCCGAGCCGCTCGAATGTCTTGAGGTCTGCCTGCAGACCGGCTCCACCGGTGGCTTCCGAACCTGCGATCACGTACGCGATTGTCGACATGACCTCAGTATGACAAGTACCTTTCGACCCGAAATCAGGTGGTCGCGCACCTGGTGGGGCGAACGTCAGCTCGGCAGATCGGGTTCGGTCGGGTGTTCACGGCTGATCAGCTGCGCCGCCAACGTCGATACCGGCACGTTCATTTCCTGTGACAGCGTACCGAGCATGTCGAACGCGCGGATGGCGTCGACGTCGAAGCGCTCCATGATGATCCCCTTGGCCTGACCGATTCGATCTCGCGAGGCCAGAGCGCTGCGGTGGGACATGACTTCTCCTCGATCTGCCGCACCGATTGAACCGGCCCGTTTCGGGGCATACGGCAGTGTCGGATCGTTCTACCGTGCGATCGCAGCACCCAGAGTGCCCCACTTCCAGTCCCGGAGTGTCGGCGAGCGCGGATCACGTGCTCACACAGGACGACAAGAGATTCCGGAGGCCGAATCGTGCCCACGAGCAGAGAAACCACAGCCAGCTGTGAGGACGTCTGGAGCGTCCTCGCGGACGGTTGGACGTACGCAACCTGGGTGGTCGGTGCATCCCGAATTCGCGCCGTCGACAACACCTGGCCCGCACCGGGTTCCACGATTCACCATTCCGTCGGCACCTGGCCCGCGGTGCTGAGCGACGTGACTCGTTCGGTGGGAATTCACGCCGAACGAGAGATACGACTCGAAGCGCGCGCCCTGCCGTTCGGCAAAGCGTCGGTCACGGTGCGGCTACACCCGATTGCCACCGGTTGCCGCATCGAGATCATCGAGCACGCGATCACTGCGCCGTTCGCCCTGGTGCCGAATCGGATACAGCATCTGTTGGCGCATCCACGCAACGCCGAGGCGCTCCGTCGGCTCGCCCTGCTCGCAGAGCGGTCCACAGCTCCGTGAGCAAGTCCCCACTGCGACATGCAGTCTCGGGAAAAATGCTGTTCGTCTTCATTCTCGGCGATGTGCTCGGTGCCGGAATCTACGCTCTCGTCGGCGAGATAGCGGGCGAGGTCGGCGGAGCGATCTGGCTGCCCATGCTCGTCGCCCTGCTGATGGCACTGCTGACCGCTGCGTCGTACGCAGAACTCGTCACCAAGTACCCACGAGCAGGCGGCGCAGCCGTGTTCGCGCAGCGGGCGTACAAGAAACCGCTCGTGTCGTTTCTGGTGGGATTCTCGATGCTCGCCGCAGGTGTCACCAGCGCCGCCGGCCTGGCGCTTGCCTTCTCGGGCGACTACCTGGGCGTGTTCCTCGACGTGCCCGCCGTCCCCGCCGCAGTGGTCTTCCTGCTCCTGGTCGGGCTGCTCAACGCTCGCGGGATCACCGAATCGTTGCGGGCGAACCTCGCCATGACGGTCGTCGAGGTATCGGGTCTGGTGCTGATCGTCGCCCTCGCCGGTCTCGTGCTGAGCCGGGGTGACGGCACGCCGTCCAGGGTCCTCGAATTCACCGACGCGACGACTCCGACGCTCGCGGTGCTCGGCGCGGCTCTGCTCGCGTTCTATTCGTTCGTCGGATTCGAGACGTCGGCGAACATCGCCGAAGAAGTCGAGGACGTGCGCCGGGTCTACCCACGGGCTCTTCTCGGTGCTGTCACCGTCGCCGGGGTGGTGTACGTGCTCGTCGGTCTCGCAGTGTCCACCGTCGTGCCCGCCGACACTCTGGCGCAATCGACCGGTCCGCTGCTCGAGGTCGTCGACGCTGCCGATGCGGGCATTCCGCCGTGGGTCTTCGGCCTCGTCGCACTGGTCGCCGTGGCCAACGGCGCACTGCTGACCATGATCATGGCGTCGCGACTGACCTTCGGCATGGCTCGTGACGGTCTGCTTCCCGGCGCATTGGCCAAGGTTCTGCCGGGCCGCAGAACTCCGTGGGCAGCGATCGTGGCCACCACCGTCGTCGCGATGGTGTTGTGCAGCACCGGTTCCGTCGCTGCGCTTGCGGAGACGGTCGTGCTGCTCCTGCTGTTCGTCTTCATCAGCACCAACGTGGCGGTACTGGTGCTTCGCAGCGATCGCGCCGACTCCGGTCATTTCCGGACGCCGACCGCACTCCCCGTGCTGGCACTGATCACGTGCGCAGTTCTACTGACCCAGCAGTCCGCGGCAACGTGGCTGCGCGCCGGATTGCTCCTCGCCGTAGGAGTAGCGCTGTACTTCGTCGGTAACCTGCTGACCGACAAGACCGATACCGACCAGAGGAGTGCAGTCTCATGACCACCACCGAGGTCGACGCGATCGTGATCGGCAGTGGCCACAACGGCTTGGTTGCGGCGGCAGCGATGGCCGACGCCGGCTGGGACGTCGTGGTCCTCGAGGCTGCCGAACATCCCGGCGGCGCTGTGCGCAGCGCCGAGCTCGTTCCCGGTTTCACCAGCGACCTCTTCAGCGCCTTCTATCCGCTGGCGCTCGCCTCGCCTGCCATGACTGCACTCGACTTGGAAAGCCACGGGCTGCAGTGGTCGCACTCCCCCGCGGTGTACGGCCATGCGCGGTCACCGCAGGACACCGACGCTCCGGTCGTTCACCACGACGTCGAGACCACCGCTGCGCGGCTGTCGGAACACGACGCGCGAGACGGCCGAACCTGGCTGCGGCTCTTCGAGCAGTGGGAGCGCATTCGCGAGCCCTTCATGAATTCGCTGTTCGGACCGTTTCCACCCGTCGTCCCAGCGGCTCGACTCGTCCACACCTTGGGGGTGCCCGAGACACTGCGCTTCGCGCGATTCGCGGCCCTCCCCGCCCGCGTGATGGCTCACGAGCTCTTTCACAGCGAGGCTGCTCGCTGCCTGCTGCTGGGCAACGCCATGCACGGTGACGTCCCGACCGATGCCCCGGTGAGCGGCATGATGGGCTGGCTGCTCACGATGCTGGCTCAGGACGTCGGGTTTCCGGCCCCTGTGGGCGGATCGTCTGCGCTGACGACCGCGTTGATTCGTCGTGGTGCCGCGTCGGGTGCGGTGCTCGAGTGCGGTCAGGCGGTCGAGCACATCGAGGTGCGCGGCGGCCGCGCTCGCGGGGTGCACACCGCTGCCGGAGACACGTTTCGAGCGCGTCGGGCGATAGTGGCCGACGTGTCCGCACCGGCTCTGTACGGTTCACTGCTTCCGTTCGACGCCGTGCCGCGCCGAGTGCACGACGACTTGCGCACCTTCGAGTGGGACACCCCGGTGGTCAAGGTGAACTACGCACTCGATCGTCGAATACCCTGGAACTCACCGTCTTTGGCCGACGCCGGCACCGTCCACCTCGGTGCGGACGACAACGGCCTCGTGCACTGGGCGGCAGATCTCACCACCGGAGTTCTTCCCCAGAGCCCGTTCATGCTGTTCGGCCAGATGACCACTGCCGATCGGAGCAGGTCACCGGAGGGCACGGAAAGCGCTTGGGCCTACACACATCTGCCGAGGGGCGTCGTCGACGACGCGGCCGCCGACACCGTGGCGGATCGGGTCGACGAAGTCCTCGACGCCCATGCACCGGGATTTGCCGATTCGGTCGTCGGGCGGGTCGTCCAACGACCGAGCGATCTGTGCGGTGCCGATGCCAATCTGCACGGTGGTGCGGTGAACGGCGGAACCGCGCAGCTGCAGCAGCAGTTGATATTTCGACCGACGCCGGGGCTGGGGCGGGCGGAAACGCCGGTGGAAGGACTGTTTCTCGGGTCGGCATCGGCGCACCCCGGTGGAGGAGTGCACGGAGCCGCCGGCCTCAACGCTGCCCGGGCAGCGCTGGGCCAGCGAGGTGTACACGGCTGGATGAAGAAGAAAATCACCGGTTCGCTCATCGACGTGTTGACCCGGTGACGGCGTTATCGAAACGAGATCTTTCGTTACTCGTTCGAGATGTGCGGCGGAGTCTCCTGCAATCAGGCACTGGCATCGTTGAAAGCACAACAACTCAGCGTTGTGCACCGCGCGGGCAGACCGACCGGGACGAACGCTTCGGGGAAGAGGTAAAGATATGTTGACCAGCACTGCAACGATGGAACGCTCCATTCGCGACGACGAGGGCGTGTTTCGGGTCGAGACCGTCGTTCGACCGGACGGACACAACATTCTGCGAGCGTCGGGCGAACTCGACATGTCGACCAGAGCCGAGTTCGTGCACAGCCTGGACCGCCTGGCCGCCGCCTCCGATCGGGTCTGTGTCGATCTGTCGGCGGTGTCGTTCATGTACTCCGGCGTTGCCAACGCAATAATCGATGCCACCTATGTACATCCGGGCAAGATCGCCGTGCTCGCGCCTGCACGATCGGTGCGTATGGTCCTGGAGGTACTGGGCGCAGGCGACCTGTTCGTCGACGCGTTTCGGTCGTGAGTTCGACTCGACAACAGGTAACGTCGAACCCATGCCAGACGAGCCGACCGGAGCAGCCTTCGAGATCGTGGCAGCGGACCACGACGCGACGACCGTGCTCACCGTTCGAGGCGAACTCGATCTCGACACCATACCGGAGCTGTCGGCTGCTGCGTTCCCGGCGGCAGACACAGCCCGGGCCGGACTCGTGGTGGATCTGACGGATGTGAGCTTCCTGTCGTCGAGCGCCATCACCGTACTGGTGCGAGTCTGCGATCGACTGCCCGATGCCTCGCTCATGGCGCTCGTGGCAGTCGATGGTGTCGTGGTTCGGCCCGTGCAGCTCAGCGGAATCGATCGGGTGATGGCCACTTTCACGACCGTTCCCGACGCGGTGGCTCACGTGCGGTCGGCAGCTCTCGACTCGGAAGTCGACCGATGACCGGCCGGTACCGGTTCGGACAGCGACGATGACCGAGAGCAGTCCCGGACCCACTCCACAGCGTTGGAGCCACACCGCACCGGCCGAATCGGCCGTGGCGACCGCGCTTCGACGTCGGCTGCATAACTGGGTTCTCGACCTGGGAGTGAGCAACTCATTGGTGGACGACATCGTCCTCGGGGTCTACGAAGCGCTCGCGAACGTGGTCGAGCATGCCTACCACGCAGTGCCCGAGCCCGGAACGATGACGGTCACCGCCGCATACGAACATCGAACCCTGACTGTCACGATTTCCGACACCGGAACGTGGCGGCCACCGACGCCGACGACCAATCGCAGCCATGGGTTGCAACTCGCTGCCGCAGTGTCGGACGACCTCCTCGTCGATCACCGGCCGGGGTTCGGGACCATCGTGACTGCGGTGTGGACCGATCCGGTCTCGGCAAGCCGCTCCAGTTCTGCCACCCGCTCGTCATGAACGAAGGGAGTGCCCATGTCTGCCACCGCTGCTGAATTGCTCGACAGTGCACCGTGCGGGGTGTTCTCCGTCGATGTGGCCACGGCACGGATCCTCTACGCCAATGCTGCCGCCGCCCGCATCACCGCACGCAGTCGTGACGCTCTCGTGGGAACTTCGGTCACCGACCTGTTCACGATCGAGTTCGAGCCCGTACTGACGGCGCTGATCGACGTCGCGTCGAATTCACGGGCCGACTCCCCGATCGGAGCCTCCGCGAAGCTGACCGTCGCACCCGACAGGAGCGATGCAATCGCCGTGTCGATACTCGCCAACGCCCTGCGCACGCCCACAGGTCCCATGACTGTGACGATGACGCTGCACAACGAGACCGAGCGGAACGTCCGCGAAAGAGATCTGATCGACGCCCGCGACAACGCCGAGGCGGCGCAGGACAGCGCCGAGGCCGCTCTGGACAGATCACAGGATGCACTGGGCGCCTCGGAGGAAGCGCGCAAGCAGGCCGAGGCAGAGAGAACGCAAGTGCAGATTCTGGCGTCGACCCTGCAACGCACCCTGCTCCCCCCGATCCTGTCCGCTCCGACGGGTATGAATGTGGCGGCTCACTATCACCCCGCATCCATCGACGAGGTCGGTGGCGATTTCTACGATGTGTTCCCCCTCGACAATCGGACATGGGGATTCTTTCTCGGTGACGTCAGCGGGAAGGGTGCCGGAGCCGCCGCCGTCACCTCGCTGACCCGATACACCCTGCGCGCCGCGGCGGTGTTCGACCGCGACCCGATCTCGGTACTCGAGAACCTCAACACCGTTCTGCACCACGAGTTCCACGGCGACGACCCACGTTTCTGCACAGTGGTTTTCGGCACCATCACTCCGGGCCCGGACGGCGCGGTGGTCGACCTCGCCAGCGGAGGACATCCGCCGGCACTGCGCATCGGTCACGACGCCGTCGTGGACTTCGTCGACACCACCGGTGGTCAGTTGGTCGGAGCATTGGCCGAGCCGCACTTCGCGTCGGCATCGGTGACACTGCGACCCGGCGACGTCATGGCCTTCTACACCGATGGGTTGACCGAGGCGATCGTCGGACCGGGGCGAACACGCTTCGACGACGACGGTGGCCTCGAATCTTTTGCTGCCGAAAGAGGTCCGACGACTGCACCGAAGATCGTCGACGATCTCACGTCACTTCTGGCTTCCTTCGGAGACGGTCTGCAGGACGACGTAGCACTGCTCGCCTTCGAGGTACCCCGGGTCGACGCCGACGCGTAGCTGTTCAGGCCCGCAGGCTCGCTCAACGTGCGCGTATTCCCGACAGGAACACCCGCAGGACGTAGTCGGAGACTTGTTCCGGACCTTCCTCGGACCGTGAGACGGATCTGATCACCACGTTGTTGGCGAGTATCGTCGCAAGTTCGCTTGCCGACGCCTCGGTACCGAAGTCGCCTCGACGCTGGCCACGTTCGAGGATCGGGGTGAGCGCCGAGGGCAGCGGGAGTTGCTCCCGAATGGTGGTGACAGTGCTCGGCTCGTGAAACTGCTCGAAGCTCAGTGCCAGCAGCATCCCCGAGCTCATAGAGCGGTTGCGCGCCACGAACTCCGCAAGCCGACCGACCGAACGTTCCAGAGCCGCAATGGGTTCCACCTCCAGTCGGGCGTCCGCACGACCCAGCCGGAGGACGCGCTCGAACTCGGGCGTCAGTGCGGCAACGATGATGTCGACCTTGCTCGGGAACAGGCGCTTGAGATCGGCAACGGTGAGCGAGGAAGCAGTGGCGATGTCGGCGAGGGTGACCGAGAAGTATCCGTGTGCCGCAAACAACCTCTCGGTCGCCGCGATGACGTCGGATTCGATGTCGGCCCTCGAATGATCGAAACCGTCGAGAGAAGCGGGCACGTCCGCGGGTCCCGCTGTGCGTTCACGACGATCCGAGTGAACTGGGTCCACCGCCCATTCCAGCAGCGATTCGACAGCCGTGGACGCACGAGACGTGGGCACCGTTCCCGGGCTGAGGGTCTCACGGAAAGCAAGACCGTCGAGCAGGGCGACGAGGACATTGGACAGTCCGGTCACCGTCAGCGGCGTTCTCACCGAACCCCCGATTGCACGGAGCTTGTGCCGGACGGCATCCTCGACTGCGGCGTCCATGGCATCGAATTCGGGTGCCAACGACGATCTCGCTCCGGCGTGGTCGGAGGCGATCATCGCGCCGATCATTCTCCTGCGCAGCAGACCGGAGGTCAGTTGCTCGAAGTAGGACGCGAGATCCGACGAGGCATGCTCTGCATCGCCGGGCTTCGTGTACTGCAGAGTCACGTGCGCGAGCAAGTCCTCGACGAACGCTTCCTTGCCACCACGCTCCCCGGCACGGGAGGACCCGGGGTACGCATTGTGGAAAGTCTGGTGCGACAACCCGGCTTCTTCGACGACCGAGGCGATAGACAGCGATCGTGCGAGCACCGACATATCGAGATCGGTCAGCAATCGTGAGCCCGCCCGCAGCAGTTGTTCGCGGGGTGTGGATTTCGGGCTCAACGACGACCGCCTACGGTATTCGATCCGGTGGACAGTGAACTATAACAATGGCCCCGTGAAGACCCGACTTTACAATCCGATAAACCTGGATCGACAGAAGCCTCCAATGCCGTGTTCTGTCTCGAACCCGTTGGTGTTGTTTCATATCCTCCGGCGTGGTCGGATGTCCGAAACACCCAAGTCGGACAGCAGGGGTCGGATGCAATGCGAGTGACGAGTACAGGTCTGTCGACCACGACGATTCAGGTCGCGTCCGGTACCGCGATCCATCCGGCGCAGCGATTCGCGCCGCGCCGCAGTGCATCGACCGTGCGCGCCAGGACCGTCGCAAATCCCGGTACCGAGACTCCCAGGTCACGGCAGGAAGCGACGAGGTTCGCCGATCCCGGACTCACCGCCCGCGAGATCGCGGTCCTGGGTGCGTGGTTGCGCTGCGACTCCAAACAAGAAGTGTGTGCGGTTCTGCACATCGCACTCGGCACGGTGAATACCCACCTGTCTCGAATTCGCGCGAAGTACGCCACCGTCGGTCGTGCGGCACCGACCAAAGCGTCGCTCGTGGCCCGGGCGCTGCAGGACGGCTTGGTCACCCTCGACGATCTGTGATCGTCAGCCCGCGTGCAGGGTCGGTGTCAGGCTCGTTCCGCCCACGGGTCCGCGCGTCGCCACAGGGTCGGCAATTCGAGGTCGATGTCGTCTCTCCGCGCGCAGGCGTTCAGCACATCGACGGAGGCAGACATGTCGTCGAAGACGTACGCGAGCGCTTGCAGTGGTTCGTCCAGGGACCGAAAGAAGTTGTCCCAGTGCGTCAACACCACGCGTCGGGCACCGACCGCCACGACCGTCTCCTGCCAGTACTGCTCGATGAACACGCGCGGCCGTCGACCGAGTTGCCCTATCGAGAGGTAGACCACGTCGGCACGGCGGCCTTCGAGCATGCCGGAACGAAAACCGGCGCTGCTGTGCACCAGTGCCGTACGGCCGCTGGGAACGTGTTCGATGTGCATCGACCATGCCTCCCCGCATCGGTACTCGCGCACCCGAGCCGGCTGGGTCAGTGGCCGCTCGATCCTGCCGTGCGCCCGATCCGGATACGAGTGAACCGATTCGACGAACGAGACGGCGAAGTTGCCCTGCACCGTTGTCTCGTCGTTCGCGACCACGACGATCCGGTCGTCCGGGAGCCCGGAACCCTGCCCGATGAACCCGGTCGAGGAACCGCCGACCAGAACTGCATCGGTACGCAGCGCTACCGCCGCCGAGTCGAGTGCGTGATCGTAGTGCGAGTGGGCACACAGCACCGCGTCGAGCGTGGTGATCCCCGCTCTGCGCAGGGCTGCATCGATGCGCCCCATGTCCGACCGCAGCGGTCGTACGAGGGTTTTCGGAAGCGACGGTCGCGAGAAGAAGCCGTCGGTGAGGATCGCCGATCGGCCGTCGTCGAAGAGCACGGTGCTGACACCGAGAAACGACACTGTCACCGGCGAATGGGGACCCGCCGACTCAGTGGTGGCGATCTCCGCCGGACCCGGCAGCGCGGGACGACCGATTCTGAGGGCCACCGTCACGCCTGCGCGGCGATCGCGCGTCCCGCCTGACGGCCGCCGAAGATGCACCCACCGAGGAAGGTTCCCTCCAGTGAGCGATACCCGTGCACACCGCCGCCGCCGAATCCTGCGATCTCACCGGCCGCCCACAGCCCGTCGATCGCGTGTCCGTCGCCATCGAGAACCCGGCCCTGCAGGTCGGTTTGGATGCCGCCCAACGTTTTCCGCGTGATGATATTCAGACGCACGGCAATCAACGGACCCGACTTGGGATCGAGAATCTTGTGCGGCGAGGCGGTACGCGCGATGCGTTCTCCGCGCGAACGACGCGAGTTGTGGATTGCGGAGATTTGCAGGTCCTTGGTGAACGGGTTGTCGACCTCACGGTCGCGGGCCTCGATCTGCCGCTTCAGATCGACGAAGTCGATCAGATTTTCGCCGGAGATCCTGTTCATGCCCTGGACGAGTTCGGCGAGGGTGTCGGCGACGACGAAATCCTCTCCGTTCTTCTTGAACGCCTCGACCGGTCCGCTGGCACCGGGCAGCACTCGACCGAGGACGAGCTTGAGGTTCTTTCCGGTGATGTCCGGATTCTGCTCCGATCCCGAGAGCGCGAACTCCTTCTCAATGATCTTCTGCGTCAGAACGAACCAGGAGTAGTCGAATCCACTGTCCTGGATGGCTTTCAACGTTCCGAGGGTATCGAAACCGGGAAAATTGGGCACCGGGAACCGTCGACCACGCGCGTCGAACCACATGGACGACGGGCCGGGAATGATTCTGATTCCGTGATTCTTCCAGACCGGATTCCAGTTCTTGATGCCCTCGGTGTAATGCCACATGCGGTCCTTGTTGACCAGACGTCCACCGACTTTTTCGGTGATGCCGAGCATGCGGCCGTCGACGTGTTCGGGGACTCCGGAGATCAGAGACTTCGGAGCCGTTCCCAACCGTGCCGGCCAGTTCTCCCGCACCATGTCGTGGTTGGCTCCGATGCCGCCCGCGGTGACGAGCACGGCTCCGGCACGCAGCTCGAACTCGCCCACCTCGACGCGGGTACTACCCGAACCTCGTTCCGCGGCACTGGGTTCGAGAACTACGCCGCGAACTCCCTCAACTGTGCCTGCACTGACGATGAACTCGTCGACGCGGTGACGAAAACCGAAGCGCACCAATCCCTTGTCGGCGGCCTCCCGCACGCGCCGCTCGAACGGTGCGACAACCCCGGGCCCGGTACCCCAGGTCAGGTGGAACCGCGGAACCGAATTCCCGTGTCCCTCGGCGAGGTAGCCACCACGTTCGGCCCACCCGACTATGGGTACCCACCGCACGCCCTGCGCGTGCAGCCAGGAGCGCTTCTCCCCGGCCGCGAAGTCGAGGTACGCGCGCGCCCACTGGTGTCCCCAGTAGTCCTCGCCGGCCGGATCGTCGACGCCGCGATCGAAGGTAGCGGTGCCGAGCCAGTCCTGCCACGCAAGCTCCGCGGAATCCTTGATACCCATGCGTCGCTGCTCCGGGGTGTCGACCATGAACAGACCGCCCAGGGACCAGAACGCTTGACCGCCCAGGTTCTGCTCGGGCTCCTGGTCGAGGAGGAGCACCCGTTTTCCGGCGTCGGCCAGTTCGGCGGTCGCCACCAGTCCGGCCAAGCCTGCACCCACCACGATCACGTCTGCGTCCATTGCCCCACTCTTCTGCTCGACCCGACTGTCTCCCTCGACTGTGCTGTCGTGGGTGCCGGAACTCAAGGAAATCGGCTTCGTTGACAATACGGTTCATCAGCCACCGACAAATATGAGACGATGCCGCGATGTACCGAGCCCGGGCCGCGGTGGTCGCCGAGATCGAAGCGGAACTGGTGGCTGTGGTGGCGTCGGCAGTGCAGGCCGTGCGGGATGCAATTCCGGTCTACCGCACCCTGGACGGTCCGCAGTCGGCCGATGTCGAGGCGATCGCCTACTGGTCGCTGCGTCGCCTGATGACGCTGTGGGCAGGCGGAGATCCGGCTCTCGACGGACGTGATCACAGCCGATTTCGCGCGATCGGTGCGGCCCGCGCAGCCGACGGCCGACCGTTGGCCGACGTGCTCAGAGCCTATCGAGTTGCATCGAGCGTGTTCGTTCGGCACGTGGCGACCGAGTACCTCGATGCGCTCGACCCACCGGACATCGCCGATCTCAGCCTGGGCGTGCTCGACGCCATCGACGCGATATCCGAGGAGATCATCGGCGCGTACATCGTTGCGCGCGAACAACTCACATCCAATCGGGCGCAGGCTCACGCCCTCTTGCTCGACGACCTGCTGGCGAACAGACACAACTCGCCCGGAGCGGTGGCCGATCGCGCCCGCGAACTCGACCTGGAACTGTCCAGTCACCCGAATCTACTGGTGGTGGAAATGACAAGCGCGGGCAGAGCACTGACCGATGACACCATCGAATCTCTGGTTCTCGCACTGGGACTCGCGCCGCCCGATCGCACCGCGCCGTCAACGACGCGCAGTCACCTGTGCACCCGACGCGAGCAGCGGGCGATCCTGCTGCTGCCTTCCTCGATCGGTCGAGACCGTGCCGACGGCGCGTCCCGAGCGACCGGTGTGCGTGGATGCCTCGTGGAGCTGTCGACCATTGCCGGTGTCAGCGGCGCGTGGAGGCTCGCTTCCGATGCTCTGGACACGGCACCGGATCATGCGTTCGACGATCGTGCCGTGCTCGACACCGGCGACGGGCAGCTGCTGGCACTGTTGACCGCGCGGCCCACCGCGGACACGAGCGAGGTGGTGCGCACCGTACTCGGCTCGCTCATCGAAGCCGCGAATGCGCATATCCTCGACGGGCTTTCGACCTTCATCGCCACCGGCACCGCCACGGCCGCAGCGGCACAGTTGCATGTGCATCCGCAAACGTTGCGTTATCGACTGCGCCGAGCCCAGGAACTGACCGGCCGAGATCCGCGATCGGCGTGGCATCGGCTGGCACTCGACACGGCGATTCAACTGCGGCAACTCGGTTGATTCGGCTCGGCGGCCATCGCTGCGGTGCGCGACGGGCTACGACAGGAAGCTGTCCGGGCCATACCTCGACAACAGCCTCTTCCATCGGAACGAGACAGTGATCGAGCGCGTTCAGTTGATGTTCCACGACTCGACAGCATCGAGTCGCCGGCCGTCGGAATCGTACGTGTAGAAACCCTCTCCGTCCCCGAGGCCTGTCTTTCCCGCGTCGATGCCCTTCTGCAGCATATCGGCGAATTTCACTTGGTCCTCGCCACCGCTTGCGCGCGCGATGTGTGCTGCGACGTTGAAGCCGACCGTGTCGTATATCTGGAACGGACCCGCGGGCGCCCCGGTGGCTATTCGCCATACATTGTCGATGTCGGCAGGATTGGCAACACCGCCGACATAGAGGTTGGCTCCTGCTTGCAGCAGCGGAATCAACAGACTGTTCAACACGTATCCCGGTACTTCCTTTCGGACCGGAACGGGAACGAGACCGATCTCCGAAGCGAAGTTCAATACGGTATCGAAGTGAACGGGATCTGTTGCAGCAGTTGCCATCACCTCACCTGTGTTGTACCGCCACACGAGATTGGCGAAGTGCAGTGCGAGAAATTTATCCGGCCGCCCGGTGGCCTCCGCAAAGCTGCTGGGCAGTAGCGACGACGAGTTGGTCACGAAGATAGTTCTCGGCGGGGCGGACGCGCCGATATCCGACCAGACACGTTTCTTCAGCTCGAGATCCTCCGGAACCGCTTCGATCACCAGGTCGGCGTCCGAAACGGCTTCCGCGACGCTGGTGGTGGTCGTGATGGATTCGATGGCCTCGTCGAAGCGTGCCTCGTCGAAGGTCTTCAGGTCGCGCTTGTAGTATCCGCGCATCCATTCCCAGCGATCCGGCAGTTTGGCCAACAATTCGTCTGAAATATCGTATCCCACAACGGTTTTCCCATGGTACGCCGCCTGCATCATGATCTGCGAACCGAGCACTCCAGTTCCGAATACGGTCACTTTCTCAACATCGGCCATGGACGACACACTTCCCATTCATCGAGTCACTGGTTTCCCGCTCTACAAGTTCTACCGCTGACCATGGAACCACCGTCTCGGCATCGAACAGCGGATCGACTCGCTGAACGAGCGGTCGACTGTCCCGAGGAGCTGTCACCCGGGCCAAGAAATCGAGCGCGCTCCCATGACAACCACCATGGCCAACCGCCCGGCGGTGTCACCGATACTGTCGGTTGTATCTGCATTCGGAGGCCCTTCGCCGCCGTCCGTGCTGGATTTTCGATGCGTGGTGCCGTCGGTGGTGCGTGCGCGGTGGCAATTTCCTCTCCATCGGATCGTCGGCTGACGCATACTCGATCGATGGCTGTCGATCCCCGCGGAAGAGACCTCAGGCGCTATCTGGAAGAAGACCCCGGTGGGCCTGTGGTGATGCTCAACCTGCTGCGGTTCGCCGACGGTGGCCGCGATTCGTACGCAGAGTATGCGAAAGCACTGGACGAGACGTTCCTCCCGCGCTACGGCGCGACGGTGCTGTATGCGGGCGACGGCTCGACGGCATTGGTAGCCGACGACGGTCAGGCCTGGGATGCGGTTCTGCTGGTGCAGTACCCCTCGCGCAAGGCGTTCAGCGACATGGTGGCCGATCCCGATTACCAGGCGGTGACGGCACTGCGGACCGGCGCGTTGAAGGAGGCGGTTCTGCAGGCCACCGTTCCGTGGTCGTGAATTCAGGGCTCGCCGACCGAGTTGCTCGGTACTCGGCAGGGGCGAGACAGCGATCTACTCACTCTGTCGGCAGCAACCGACTACGGAACAGGTCGAGCACCTGATCCAACGCCTGCCGTGTCGGCTCCCCCGGAGCATCGATCAGTCCTTCGGTGACGACCGAATGCGGCGGTCCGAATGCTTCCGGGTTGAAGGCGGAGTCGGGCAGTTCCACCGAGACGAATGCGTCGCCGAGCTGCTCGCGCAACCATTGGAATCGCGCGGGCGGGCACATCTTGTCGCCTTCGAAACGCATCCCCAGGACCGTGAGCTCGCCTGCTGCACAACGACTCTTCACCTTGTCGAGGTCGCCGGGGGTGATGTCGATGGACCTAGCGCGAGACTTCGATGCCGCGAACGGAAGTGAGGGCTGCGAGAGCACCGGTGCGATCAGTCGATCGTCCGCTGCCATCGCAAGAGCGAATCCGCCGGTGAAGCACATTCCGATGGCACCGACGCCCGGTCCGCCGCAGCGCTCGTGCTCCTGCGCTGCCAGAGCGCGCAACCACACCACGATGCGCGACGATCTGCCGGTGGCCAGGATGGTGAATTCGCGGCTGATGCATGCCGGCACCATGGCGCGGGACATGGTGGCCACGGTGCCGAGCGGTCCCAGCGGGGCGGCCAGCGGATCCTTGCCGTCGACTCCGAACAGGTGCGGAACAACGGCCGTACAACCGATTCCGGCAACGGTTCTCGCGAAGTCCGCGACCCTCGGAGTGATGCCCGGCATTTCCGACATCACGATCACGGCCGGTCCGGTTCCGATGCGATATACCGGCGCGGTCCGCCCGTCCGCGGTGAACTCGGTTCGCTCGAAGTCGGCCAGCGTGTCATCGGTCATGGGAGTTCGCCCTTCTGTCGGATATCCACCGCGCCCAGCCGACGCATGCCGTCCAAGCTAGCCGTGCTTCACGAAATACGTCACCCCGACCGAGGATGTACGACAGGCGGCGACCGATACCGACGCGCTGACCGGATGATCACCAGGAATCCGAGTCCGCGATGATCGTCACGCCCAGCACGACGAACAGCGTTGCGCCGGCGGCCACTCCGGCCAGACTCGCCGCAGGCGCGCCCGCACGACGTCCGATCACACTTGCCGCGACGTCGAGAACATCGATCACGATCCCGGCCTCCACAGCTGCTTTGCGAACGTCTGCGGATGGGTGGTGCAGTGCCATTCCCAGCGCGAGATCGCGAACTCCGAACAGACGCGTCGCCACCCCCGCACTTCCGGCTTGACGCATGGGTCCGAGACCGAAGGCACGCCACGAGTGCGCTGGACTCACCCACGAGACCACTCCGGCGGTCGATCGCAGAACCGACAGGGCGAGCAGTGGAGTCGAACGTGTACGCATGACGTCTCCTTCGAGTTGTAGTGGTCACTACAACTCAAGCTACCTGTAGTGGCCACTACAATCAAGGAGTGGTCAAGAGACATTCACGCGAGGAGATGCTGTCCGTGGCACTGGACGCCGCCCTGGAAGGCGGCCTGAGCCGCTTGACCTTCGGCAGACTCGCAGCGCGTTTGAAGATCAGCGATCGCACGGTCGTCTACTACTTCCCGACGAAGGACGACCTCGTCACGTCTGTGCTGTCGGTAGTCGGAGATCGATTGCAAACCGTGTTGGCCGCGGCGTTCTCGACGCCGATGAGGGATCACCGCGCGCTGGTCGCGACGGCGTGGCCGGTTGTGGCACAGCCTGAGTACGATCCGCTGTTCGGTCTGTACTTCGAGGCGATCGGACAAGCAACAGCAGGACTCGAGCCCTACAGATCTGTGGCCTCGCACTTGGTCGAGGGCTGGATCGAATGGCTCGGGGGCTTCGTGGTCGGCGACGCGCACCATCGACGAACGGAAGCGGCAGCTGCCGTGGCGATGCTCGACGGCCTTCTGCTCATGCGTCTTCTGGGAGGCAGTGACCTCGCCGATACTGCATCGACCTCATTGCTCGATCACCGACGAATCCGCTGAGGGACAAACGGATTCAGGACGCCACCGGTTCCGAGATCGGCGTCTGGAAGGACCACAGGTGACCCTCGAGATCACGAACGCCGTACTCCCTGACGCCGTAGGGCATGTCGGTGGGCGCGTAGTCGATTGCTGCGCCGGTTGCGGACACCCGTCCATGATGGGTGTCCACGTCGTCGATCAGGACAGCGAGCGAGGCGGTGACCATGCCGTTGGTCAGGGGCGACACCATCCGATGTTCAGGAGCCTCGCGGTGCAACCAGACAACACCGTCACCGGCGTGAACCTCGCCGTGGACTGCTCGGTCGCCGTCGTATTCGATCGGTCCCGGTGCGAGTCCCAGCACGTCGACGAGGTAGGAATGGGCTGCCGCGATGTCTCGATAGACGAGCAAGGTGGTACGCCTGGTCACCGCCGGCTCGTCGGTCGACAGGCCCGACAGCAGGTCCAACAGGGCGTCGTCTCCCGGCTGAGCGCCCTGCAGAAGCCGGTCCTCGACCGCCCGAACCCGTTCGCGCACCCGGGCGAGCTGTGCCATCCGATGGTCCAGGTCGGTCAGGTGCTGCCGCGTCAGGTGCTGGAGGTCCATCGCTTCCGGATCGACATCGGCAAGCGGTGTACCCAATTCTCGGAGCAACCGAATTCGGTACAGCCGATCGAGGTCTCCCCCGTCGTACCGACGCCTGCCCCCGCCGTCTCGGTCGGGGGCGAGCAAACCCAGTTCCTCGTAGTACCGCAACGTACGTTCGGTGACGCCGGTTCGACGCGCGACGTCACCGATTCCCCAGGTGATCGGACCGTTGTTGTTCATGAATCAGACGGTAGAACCTCACGTCACGTCAGGAGCAAGCTCGACCGAAGTCGGTTCAGACATCTTCGAGTCGAATTCCCTTGGTTTCCTTCATGAAGAAGCACGCGACACCGGTCATCGCGGCCAGGAACATGATGTACACGCCGAACACCCAGCCCAGATCGAGGCCGAGGAAGAGTTGGTTGAGATAGGGCGCAGTTCCGCCGAATACCGCCACCGAGAACGAATAGGCGAATCCGATTGCCTGCGTGCGGAGTCGGGTGGGAAAGCTCTCCGACAGTGTCGACGACAGGATCGAAGCCGGAACGGCGATGACGAGCAGTGCAACCGTCGACGGGAGCAGCAACGTCCACCACTGCGTCGAGATCATCATCGTCAGCGGGATCTGCAGAACGAACATCAGCACGGCGAAGGCGGCCAGCATCGGCCGACGACCGATCGAATCCGAGAGACGACCGAAGAACGGCAGCGACACCAACGCGATCAACTGAGCGATGACCAGCATCCAGTACGCGGTGTCGGGGTTCATCCCACGCTGTGTGATGGCGAACGTCGAGACGTAGGAGGTCCAGGTGTAGTGCGCCGCCGTGATTCCCGACGTCATTCCGATCATCAATACGATCGCCTTCACGACGGTCTTGCGTGCGATCGGGGCCTGCTTCACCTTGTTCTGTTCCGAATCGAAGACGTCGCTCTCGTCCATGTTCTTGCGCAGGTACAGAGCGAACAGCGCCAGGAGTGCACCCAGCAGGAACGGGATGCGCCAACCCCATTGACCGACAGCAGATTCGGACAGGGTCGAGGTGATGACGCCACCGACCGTGTATGCCAGTGCCGAGCCACCGAAGATCGCGACGAACGCGACGCTTCCCCACATGCCTCGACGGTTCGGTGGCGCGATCTCGCCGACGTAGGAGTAGGCCGTCGCCGACTCGCCGCCGTGCGCGAAACCCTGCATGACGCGGGCGAGCAGCAGCAGTACCGATGCCCAGGCCCCGATCGCTCCGTAGGTGGGCATGATGCCGATCAGCAGGCTCCCGGCTGCCATCATCAGCATGGTGGTGACGAGAACGAACTTGCGCCCCTTCTTGTCTGCGATCCGGCCGAACACGATGCCGCCGAGCGGCCGCATCAGGAATCC
Source organism: Rhodococcus sp. 14-2496-1d (assembly GCF_002259365.1). Taxonomy (NCBI): domain Bacteria; kingdom Bacillati; phylum Actinomycetota; class Actinomycetes; order Mycobacteriales; family Nocardiaceae; genus Rhodococcus; species Rhodococcus sp. 14-2496-1d. The sequence goes on from NZ_NPFV01000005.1 coordinate 24,155, forward strand.
GACGGCGAACACCGCCAACGTCGACAGCAGGGCCGAGACCGGATCGCTCTGGCTGAACATCGCCGCGGCGATGAACGGCGCGAACACTGCGTAGGCGCTCCACTCGTACCATTCGAGTACGTTGCCGATCGTGCTGGCGAACAACGACTTCTTCCGCGAGGAGATGTCCGGTGTCGAGCGGGTGTCGCGGGGTGATCCGACGGTCATGGGGTGCCACTTTCGCTCGAGTGAGTCTGTGCTGAAACAGGTTTGAGTGCTGCGCGACGAATCTTCCCGGTCTGCGTCTTGGGCAGCTCGTCGATGATGTGGATTTCTTTCGGACGTTTGTAGGCAGCGAGCCGATCGCGCGCGAAGGCCATCAGCTCGTCCGTGGTCACGGCCGGACCACTGCGGACCGACACGTACGCGACCACCGATTCCCCTTGATAGGTGTCGGGACGACCGACCACGGCTGCCTCGAACACCATCGGGTGTTCGTAGAGGGCGTCCTCGACTTCTCGGGGCCAGACCTTGTATCCGGAGACGTTGATCTGGTCCTTGAGTCGGTCGACGAGGTAGACCCAGCCCTGTTCGTCGATGATCGCTACGTCCCCGGTGTGCAGGCGACCTTCGGGCATCGTCGACGCCGACGCCTCCGGGTTCTGCCAGTACCCCGAGACCACCTGCGGCCCGGACACTTCCAACTCGCCGGCTACTCCCGTTTCGGTGGGTAGCCCGGTGGGATCGAGTGTGCGCAACCGCACGCGAGGGAGGGGCAGTCCGACGGACAACGATCCACTCGACGCGTCCACCGGTGCCCGGAGTCCTGGCGGTACCGCGATCACGCCTGCGGTGGTCTCGGTCATTCCGTACGCGTTGTGGATGTAGCACCCGAACTTCGCCTCGAACGCGGAGACGGTGGCCGGCGGAATGGGTGCGCCGCCGGAGTACAGCGCCTTGACGGAGGCGAAATGTCTGCGGTCCGCGCCGGGGCTCTCGGAGATCGCGTTGAACACGGTGATGGATCCGATGGTGTAGGTGACTCGATGCTCGACGAAAGCGTCCAGTGTGACGCCTGCGTGGAAGCGGTGAGCGAACACGAGCACGCAGTCGCGCACCAGAGCCACAGCAGCATCGAGCATGGCCCCGGTGATGTGGAACAGGCGCGCGACGGCGAAGACGACGTCGCCGTCCTCCGTGCCCGCACGCTCACCGAAGTCCGAGGCCGTCGCGAACGCGTTGGCGTGCGAGATCCGGGCCCCCTTGGGCGGCCCCGTGGTTCCGGAGGTGTATGCCAACAGCGCAAGATCGTCCGGCTGCGGTGCGGTGTCCTCCGGCATTCGACCGCGGTAGGCCTCGACGAGGCCGAGCATGTCGTTCTCGGGTGTGGGCGTGACCCGCGTCGTCGCGGCGAACACTCGCGGATCGTTGCGAGTCTGCAGATCCAGTCCGCTGGTGCTCACGAAGAACCGAATCGTACTGCCTTGCAACGAGGTTTCGAGCTCGCCGAGATCCGACTCGTCGCACACGAGCGCTACGGGCTCCGCGTCGTCGAGCAGGTGTCGCAGTTCTCGGTTGCGGTACATCGGATTCAGGATCAGAGCTACGGCACCGATCTTCCACAGCGCCAAGAACGTCAGTGCGTAGTGCGGAACGTTCTGCAGGTAGATGCCGACGCGGTCACCGGGATTCACTCCGCGGTCCGCGAACGCGGCAGCGAGAGCGTCGGAGGCCTCGTCGACCTCGCAGGCGGTGAGAACGGCATCGAAGTACGCCAATGCAGGCCGGTCGGGCGACCGGAACACCCGGGCGCGCCAGGCATCGAGGATGGTGAGGGGCATCGAGGACTCTTTCCATCGAACGTTGGCCTGACCGAGATCGACCGACCGAACACTCGCTCGGTCGATACTCGGTAGTGTTACGGATCACAACAGAAGTGTCAACCGGGTGCTTCCGGGACCACACCCGCCGCCCGGCCATCTACGGTGGGCGCATGACCGCGACATCCACCTGGCGAACGTACGAGGGCTCGAACCTCTCCCCTGCCTTGTCGTCGGCGTTGAAGACGTTCGTGGAACAGGGCTACCACGGAACATCGGTGCGGCAGATCGCAGCAGAAGCCGGACTGTCGGTTCCCGGGCTCTACCACCACTTTCCGTCGAAGCAGGCTCTTCTGGTGGGCATCATGGACGCGGCGATGGACGAGCTGTTGGAGCGAACTCGATCGGCCGAGGCCGGTGCCGGTACGTCGCCGAGTGACCGTTTCGACGCCGTCGTCGAATCGCTACTGCTGTTCCACATTCACAGGCGCGACGCCGCATTCGTGTGCTCGACGGAAATCCGCAGCCTGGATCCCGGGAACCGCTCCGCCTACATTGCCAAACGGGACGAGGAGCAACGACTGCTCGACGCGATCGTCGCCGCCGGTGTCGATGCGGGCCTGTTCGACACACCGCACCCGAGGGACGCCAGTCGAGCCGTGACGACGATGTGTGTCGGCGTAGCGACGTGGTATCGACCGGACGGGCCGTCGACTCCGAGCGAGCTGGTGGCGGTCTATCTCGACATCGCCCGTCGCACGGTGGGTGCCACGACCGGCGGGCACCGATAGCTACCCGGGGATCCTTGACCCGACCGACCGATTGTGCCAATCTTCCAGTGACCGAGCGAGTGTTCGGTCGGTACCGGAATGGGAGCGCATCGTGGCCATCGATCTGACGTACGACCCCGACATCGAGAAGCTGATCGATCGGACACGCACGTTCACCCGCAATCATGTGCTTCCCATCGAAGACCGATTCCTGGGCAACGTCGCCGACGCCGGAGGTGACGATCTACGCATCGAGATGCAGGCGGCCGCCAAGGACGCAGGCGTGTTCGCGCCGCACGCGCCGGTCGAGTACGGCGGCCACGGGCTGTCGATGAGCGACCGGGCACCGGTGTTCGAGGAAGCCGGATACTCGCTGTTCGGTCCGATCGCCCTCAACCTCGGAGCCCCCGACGAAGGCAACGTGCACATGCTCGCTCACATCGCGTCGGCAGCGCAGAAAGAGCAGTTTCTCGCTCCGCTCGCGCGCGGCGACGTGCGGTCGGCTTTCGCGATGACCGAACCCGCGCCGGGTGCCGGTTCCGATCCCGCGGCACTCACCACCGCCGCCGAGCGAGTCGAGGGTGGCTGGAAGATCAACGGGCACAAGTGGTTCATCACCGGAGCCGACGGCGCAGGCTTCTTCATCATCATGGCCCGCACCTCGGGCGCGCCCGGCGATCGCGGCGGGGCCACGATGTTCCTGGCACCCGCCGACACCGCGGGAATCAGGGTCGGCCGACACATCGGTACTTTGGACAAAGCGATGATCGGCGGTCACTGCGAGGTGTTCTTCGAGAACGCGTTCGTGCCCGACGAGAACGTGCTCGGTGCCGTCGACGAGGGATTCGCGTACGCCCAGGTTCGATTGGGCCCTGCCCGGATGACGCACGTGATGCGCTGGCTCGGAGCCTCCCGCCGTGCGCACGACATCGCCGTCGCGCAGGTTGCCCGGCGCGAGGGATTCGGCGGAAAGCTCGGAGACCTCGGCATGGTGCAGAAGATGGTCGCGGACAACGAGATCGACATCGCGGCCACCAGGGCGCTGCTGACGGTGGCGTGCTTCGAGTTGGATCGAGGTGGGCACGCGGCCAACGAGACGTCGATCGCGAAGACGTTCGCTGCCGAGGCCATCTTCCGTATCGTCGACCGCAGTATCCAGATGTGCGGCGGTCTCGGGGTTTCCGACGATCTTCCGTTGGCCAGGCTCTCCCGCGAAGTACGCCCGTTCCGGGTCTACGACGGCCCGTCCGAGGTACACCGGTGGGCCATCGCCAAGCGGACGATCGGTGCTGCCAAGCGCGCAGCGCGGGAGGCACAGGCGTGAGCGAACTGCCCGGTATGAATCTCGTTGCGCTGGAGAGGTTTCTTCGAGAACACGGAATCGACGTCGACGGCGCATTGTCGGTCGAGATGATCAGCGGCGGTCGGTCCAATCTCACCTACCGGGCGTACGACGACACCTCGACCTGGGTCGTCCGTCGACCTCCAACCAGTGGGCTGACGCCCTCCGCGCACGACATGGCCCGGGAATGGGCCGTCACCGAGGCGCTGGCGGGCACCGATGTACCGGTCGCTCGAACCGTCGCGTTCGACCGAGACGGTTCCACGTTGGGTGCGCCCATGACCGTCGTGGAGTTCGTCCCCGGCCGAGTGGTCCGCACGCGGGAAGATCTCGACGATCTGACGGACGAGCAGGTCACTGCCAACGCCGCGGAGCTGGTTCGAGTTCTCGCGCGACTGCATGCGGTGGATCCGGACGCCGTCGGCCTGGGTACCTTCGGCCGACCCGACGGTTTCGTCGCGCGGCAGGTCGCCACGTGGGCTCGGCAGTGGGACCGAGTCAAGACTCGCGACCTGCCCGATGTCGACCGATTGCATCGCGCGCTCGAAGCGGCCGTACCGGCGGGATCTGCGTCGTCCATCGTGCACGGCGACTATCGTGTCGACAACACCATTCTCGACGCCGATGACGTCGGTTCCGTTGCTGCGGTTGTGGACTGGGAGATGTCGACACTCGGTGATCCCCTGACCGACGTCGCATTGATGTGCATCTACCGCCAACCGGTCTTCGATGCGGTCCTCGGCGCAGACGCTGCATGGACGAGCGATCGATACCCGTCCGCGGCGGACCTCGCACAACACTACGCAGTGGAATCCGGTCGAGAACTTCACGATTGGGGCTTCTACCTCGCCCTGGCCAATTTCAAGCTCGGAGTGATCGGTGAGGGAATCACCCACCGCGCGCTGTCGGGCTCCGACACCGGGGCCGGTGCAGGCAATGCCGCGGAGGCCACCGGGGAGTTCATCGCGGCCGGGCTACGGGCACTCGCAGGAGTCACCGGCTGACGCGAAATCCACTGTCAGGCGGGCTCTCTCATCACACCGACGTGACGGACGGTGTCCGACACACCCGGGAGTTCCCGAGGCTCGGACCAGGTGTTCAACCCATCGGTGCTGTCGGAGTAGAAGTACTTTCGGTTGGTGTAGTCGTCGTAGTACAACCGCCATGTACCGTCGGGTAATTCGATGACGGTCGGACCTTCTTTCAGTGGCCCGAAATCGCGGCTCGGGACGAGGGTGTACGGACCGATCGACGACGGCGCCGTCCAGTGTTCGATGACCTTGTGGGTCTCGTTCTTGGTGAACGCGTGATAGGTCGGCCCCACTTTCACCACAGTGGTGTCGATGTGGTCGGCTCCGATGCCGACGAACGGAACCGGAAAGCTCCACATCCTCAGGCCCGGATCCAGGGCCGTCATCAGATACGGCACGAACCCACCGCCGGTGGACAGCGACACGATGACGCTGACACGGTCTCCCTCGACGAACCACTCCGGTGCCCACGCCTTCGTGGTGAACGGAGACAACGACGGTCCGTCCGAGAAGCCGGCCGATCCGCTGAACCCGGATGGGCTGGCCGAGCCGGTACCGGCTCCGGTGCCCGGGAGGAAAGCGCAGCAGAACGGAATGGGGAAGTTCTGCAAGAACGTCCAGTTCACGCGGTCACTGCTGCGCGCGACGCCGATGTTCGCACCGCCGCCGGTCGTGTACGTCACGTAGTACATACCGTCGGTGTGCCGGAATATGCTCGCGTCACGCACGACTCCGGACGGGGGTCGGTACGCCGCTGTCTGCAGCGCTGTGAAATCGGTGCCGTCGCCGGATTCGTAGACATCCATGTCTCGATCGCTGTCGTTACCGAACGCCACCATCGTGTAGCGCCACACAGAGGGCGCAGCGGCACCGGTTCCTGCAGCAGAGAACAGCAACCCGGCGACCGCCAGGATCACCATGGGTACGACGAGAAGGAACCTGCGCACGGTCGATATCACCGACGAAGTATGTCCGAGTCGCACGCACCATGCGTACCTTCGGTAACAGAAACAACAGATTGCTACCAATGTTGTTATGAATGCGAAGTGTACTGCGTGATCGGCTTGGCCTGGTACATCTCGTGATCGGCATCGTCGAGTATGTCCAGGGCACTTCGGGTGTCGTCGCGGTCGACGGTCACGCCGCCGATGCTCGCAGTCACCGTCAACACCCGCCCCGCGACCGTGATCGGTGTGGCGAGTTCGGCGCGTACGTCGTCGGCCTCGGTACCCACACAGTGCGAAACGACGGCCACGAACTCGTCGCCTCCGATACGCCCCACGAAGGCTTCGGCCGGAAGGGCTCGCGTCAGACGGTCTGCGACCACACCCAGAACGGCGTCGCCGACGGTGTGACCGTACAGATCGTTGATGGTCTTGAAGTTGTCGAGGTCGATGAACAGCACGGCCATCGAGTCCTCGCGATCGGACTCGGCCAACTGCTCGTCCAGACGAGCCAGGATCAACGGCCTGTTCGGTAGGCCGGTCAGGTCGTCGTGTGTGGCCGCATGCTCGAGCTTCATGCTCATTCGATAGGTGTCGGTGATGTCGACGAACGTCGCGACGACCGAGGGGGTCGGGTCGGATGCGTTGAGCATCGTCGCCGTCAAGGACAACCAGAAGTGTCGGCCGTCCCGACGCCGTTCGATTCCGATCACGGCCTGGCAGGGTTGTCCGGTCTTGCTGGTGACGGCGACCGGGTGCTCGTCCGGCTCGATCGGCCCCTCGTCGGTGCCGTACACGCGAAACGGAAGGACCGACGCCTGTCCTGCCGTCGCCATTCCGACCTGAATGTCGAGAATCGTCTTCGCTGCGAGGTTCGCCGATTCGATGCGGCCGGAGTGATCGAGGACCACCACCCCCGCCTCCAGCGATTCCACGACGGCGGTGAAGTGTTCCTCGACTCTGCGCACCGCGCTCTGGTCGGCACAGACCAACACGTAACCGTCGGGCATCTGGGCTGCGGAGACCATCACGGCCAGCGCCGATCCGTCCGCGTGCCGATGCGACTCGCACAGCCGACCACCGAGACCGAGAATGGCCGCCGGATCGCACGGCACCCCCACCGCATGCGAGACGCTACGCCCGAGTACGTCCTCGGCCGGTCGTCCGTAGACCGACTCGGCGGCGGGATTCCAACTCGACACCAGACCGTCGGCGGATACCCCGATGATGGCGTCGCTGACGTGCTCGACCAGTGCAGCTTGCTTCTGCAGCGCCCTCTGCGCAGCCTTGTGCTCGGTGAGATCCCGAAGTATCACCTGGTACGCCGGCTCGCCGTTCCACACCGTGCGAACCGACACCGCTTCCATTGTCAGGACCGTCCCGTCGAGGGCCAGTACCGTCGCCTCCGACGCTGCACTGGCGGTGCCGTGCCTGTCGAGGGCGGCGATCCGTTCGAGCATGGGCCCAACGGACTCGGGGGCGATGAACGCCGTGATCGGGCGGCCGATGACGTCGGCGGCACTCCGGGCACGGAGATACTTCATTCCGGCGGGGTTGAGGTAGACCATCACGCCTCGTCGATGGACTCCGATCGCATCCGGTGAATGTTCGACGAGAACCCGATATCGATCCGCCAGTCCTGGCGACGCGGCACGTGAATCAGGGTCGCCGACGCTGTTGCGCTCCCCTGATTCCATGCTCGGTCCTCGCGTTCGTAGACGGACGGTCAACACCCGATTGAACCACCTACCGAGGCACCTCTGGAGTGTACCGCCCGATTCGGGCGCTATGCCTCTTTCTCGGCTGGACCCGATGCCGGTTTACCGGGCTAAATCGAGGAGCGAGCCGAATCCGGTTCGCGTACCTCGAAAAGAAATGGATTTCGACGATGAGCTCTCATGGCATCGACATCACCGGGATCGGCGCACTGTCCGGCTACGGCTGGGGCGCATCCGCACTGTGGGACGGCCTCTTCACCGGCAAGGCGGCGGCCACCCTGCACCACGACCGGACCAGACCCGGGCACAATCCGGTGTGGCTCGCGAAAGTTCCCGACGGCGGGGACGAGAACGACGGATCGAGTCGATTCGGGCGTGCACTTCGCGGGGCCGCACGCGAAGCCGTCGAAGATGCGTTGGCGCGTGGCTGGCAGCCGGGTCGACGGGTGGGTCTGATCCATGCCGTCGTCCTGGGTGAAGTGGACGAGTGGCGCAACTTCTATCTACGCGACGGCGGAGAACGCCGTGTTCGGGACTACCTGACGCTGATGCCGTCTACCCCGGTGTCGCTGTTGATGCAGGAATACGGCTTTCACGGCCCGGCGATGAACGTCTCGGCGATGTGCGCGTCGGGCAACGCCGGTCTGCTCACCGCCAAGATGTGGCTCGATACGGCATTCGTCGACGACGTGGTGTTCGTCGCCACGGATCTGTCCCTGACTTCGGAGAACATAGACCACTTCGTCAAGCTCGGCGTCGGTGTCGTGGACGTGGAGCCGCAGGAAGGCTGCCGGCCGTTCCAAGAAGGTAGCCGCGGTTTCGGAATGGGCGAGGCCGCAACGGCATTCGTATTGTCGACGCGCAGTTCGGCGTCGTACGCACGGGTGCTGGGCGGTTCGATGACACACGACGCTTTTCACGCCACCTCGATCGACCCTGCGCTCACCCAGGTGCGGGACTGCTTCGAGCAGGCCTTGGCCGACGCCGACGTCACTGCCAAGCAGGTGCGGTATCTCAACGCCCACGGACCCGGCACCGCGCAGTGCGATGCAGCGGAAACCACCATGTTGGAGACGGTGCTGGACTCCCACGCGCAGGTGTATTCGGTGAAGCCGTTGACCGGACATTGCCAAGGCGCGGCGTCGGCGATCGAAACCATCTCTGCGGTGATGGGATTCGAGCGTGGACTCGTGCCCGCAGCCCCGCAGGTATCCGATGCGCACCCGTTGCTGCTCGACGGTTTCACCGCTGCGGAGCCCGGCTTGACCGTCAAATCGTCCCTGGGAATGGGCGGACACAACTCGGTGGTGGTGCTGGCACCGGCGTGAGTCGTCATCGGAGGCTCGGCAGCTCGCGTGGGCTGCCGAGCTCCCGAGCGCCGCTCGGCGATCGAGCGATCAAGTTGTGCTGACAGCAGTTTCGACAATGCGATAGAGGATCCGGGTGATCTGCTCGACGTCGTGACGGTCTCGAGGCGAGTACAGCAGGACGTAGGGCTCGGGAAGTCCGATCGGTGGGCGGCCGGCCAGCGGATGCAATTCTCCCCAACCGGCATCGATGATGCGCTGGGCATCGCCGTGCTGCGCGACGACGTGCAGCGACCCGTCGCTGGGGTGGACGTGAACGATCTCCCCACCGGCTTGTCTCACCACACCGGGTCGTCGGGCCTCGGCGACCACGTACAGAGCCTGCCCGCGCTTCTCGAAATGACTTGTGCCCAGGTAAAGACGATCGGAATCTGCACGCGCACAGGACTCGAGGACGTCGAACATCGACACCGGGCCGGGTTGGCAGCTCCCACGCCGACGATGCGGCGTCGACGCCACGCACGGTCAACGGATCCCTACCGAGCGGGGTGAGGATCTTGGTGATTGCCCACCCCACCATGTTGGCGGGTAGCCCACCGGGGCCGAGCGCTTTCCATGCCGCGTAGTCCTCGGCGATGTTCACGAGCCGAGGATTCTGGAGGCTTTCACACCGACACTGCCTCGCCACAGATTCCGCACTGCTCGAACTCGACCCGCTTCCACCGAGCAACGGGGACGAAGAACAGCGTGAATTGCTGGTACTGCTTCATGCGCGCCCACTGCGTGGTGTTGTGGCACCGCGGGCAGGTCCGCGTCGAGCCTGGGCCGACGTGTTTGCGCTTGCTGCCGAAACCGAAGAGTAGGAACATCACCCCAGCATAGGTGTCACGAACATCGGCCGAACTCGGCGCAGCACGGTCACCGTCGCGTTCTTCTCGACTGTAACCGTGCCGGCAGGGTTGGTGTCAGCTCGCGATCATGCCGTGTGGATCGATGACGAATTTCTGAGCGACTCCGCTGTCGAATTCGCGGTAGCCCCGCGGTGCGTCGTCGAGGGTGATGACCGTCGCGTTCACCGCCTTCGCGATCGAAACACGTTCCTTCAGAATCGCATTCATCAACTCGCGGTGGTAGCTCATCACTGGGCACTGCCCGGTGGCGAACGACAGCGACTTGGCCCAACCGGTGCCGAGGCTGAGCGACAGAGCTCCGCGCTGAGCAGCCTCGTCCACGCCGCCGGGATCACCGGTCACGTACAACCCCGGGATGCCGATGCCGCCGCCCGCCGTGGTGATGTCCATCAGCGAGTTGAGAACCGTGGCCGGGGCCTCCCTCGACGAATCTCCACCGTGACCGCGGGCCTCGAAACCCACCGCATCCACCGCGGCATCGACCTCTGGCACGCCGAGAATCTGTTCGATCTGATCCTGCGGTGCACCCTTGCCCACGTCGACGGTCTCACAGCCGAACGTTCGCGCCTGGGCCAACCGGTCGGCGTTCATGTCGCCCACGATCACCACCGACGCTCCCAGCAACTGCGCACCGACCGCAGCAGCGAGGCCGACCGGTCCCGCGCCCGCGATGTACACCGTCGCACCGGGTTTGACTCCTGCGGTGACCGCTCCGTGGAAGCCGGTGGGGAAGATGTCCGAGAGCATGGTCAGGTCGAGAATCTTCTCCAGAGCCTGATCACGATCGGGGAACTTCAGCAGGTTGAAGTCTGCGTACGGTGCCATGACGTACTCGGCTTGTCCGCCAACCCACCCGCCCATGTCGACGTAGCCGAAGGCCGAGCCAGGTCGATCGGGGTTGACGTTGAGACAGATTCCGGTCTTGCGCTCCTTGCAGTTTCGACACCGCCCGCAGGCGATGTTGAACGGAACCGAGCAGATGTCCCCCACCTTCAGGAACTCGACGTCGCGTCCGACCTCGACGATTTCGCCGGTGATCTCGTGGCCGAGCACCAGACCCTCGGGCGCGGTCGTGCGCCCACGAACCATGTGCTGGTCACTGCCGCAGATGTTGGTCGAGACGACCTTCAGAATCACTCCGTGCTCGCACTTGCGTCCGACGTTGGCCGGATTCACACCAGGGCCGTCGGTCAACTCCAGGCCCGGAAAAGCGATGTCCTGCACCTCTACCTTGCCCGGTCCTGCGTACGTCACTGCTCTGTTGTCTGCCATGAGTTCTCCTCTTCGGTGAGTGAGTTGCGCGACCGGCGGGCCGAGATCATCGAACTGATCGCGCATGTGGCCCGCATCACACCAGTATGCACAGGCGCGCATGCGAGCGCTGCGAGTAACTCCGATCCGGACATAGGCGGCAAGGACCACCCGAGACGAACGCATCGTGTCGGATCCGCCCACTTCGCGATGCAGACACTTGACTCGACACGATGTTAGCGCTCACACTGTGTTGCACACGTCACAGTCGGTGACCCACGAAGGAGATCTGAATGCCGGTTGACCGATACACGGTTGGGGTCGACTTCGGCACCCTGTCCGGACGCGCCGTCGTCGTTCGGGTGTCCGACGGCACCGAAATCGCCTCGGCAGTAAATGATTACCGACACGCAGTGCTCGAGGAGACGCTGCCCGACGGCACGGTCCGATTGCCCGACGCATGGGCCCTGCAGGTACCGGACGACTATCGAGACGTCCTGCGTCGGGCGGTACCCGCCGCGCTGGCCGCTGCGGGCATCGAGGCCGAGCAGGTGGTCGGCATCGCCACCGACTTCACCGCGTGCACCATGGTGCCCACCTACGCCGACGGCACTCCGCTGTGCGAAGATCCGCGCTTCGCCGATCGACCGCACTCGTACGTGAAATTGTGGAAACACCATGCGGCACAGGGGCAGGCGGACCGCATCAACGAACTCGCCGCGCGTCGCGGCGAGAGTTGGCTGCCTCGTTACGGCGGACTGATCTCCTCGGAATGGGAGTTCGCCAAGGCACTGCAGATTCACGAGGAAGATTCCGAGATCTACGACGCGATGGACCGATGGGTCGAAGCCGCCGATTGGATCGTGTGGCAACTGTGCGGACACTACGTACGCAACGCCTGTACCGCCGGTTACAAGGGCATCTATCAGGACGGGCACTACCCGTCCGTGGACTTCCTCACCGAACTGGCACCGGGCTTCGGTTCCTTCGTCGCCGACAAGCTCGATCAGCCTCTGGGCGAGTTGGGTTCTCGTGCAGGTACGTTGACCGCCGAGGCTGCGCGATGGACCGGACTTCCCGAGGGCATAGCCGTCGCCGTCGGCAACGTCGATGCGCACGTGACGGCACCCGCGGCCGGAGCGGTGGAACCGGGCCGAATGGTCGCCATCATGGGGACCTCGACCTGCCACGTCATGAGCTCGACCGTCCTGAAGGAAGTTCCCGGCATGTGCGGGGTTGTGAACGGCGGAATCGTCGCCGGATCGTTCGGCTACGAGGCAGGCCAGAGCGGCGTAGGCGACATTTTCGGATGGTTCACGCGCACATCGGTTCCCGCGGTGTACAGCGAGGCGGCTGCTGCGGCAGGTGAGTCGGTGCACGAACACCTGACCCGCCTCGCGCAGGCGCAGGACGTGGGCGAGCACGGACTCGTCGCGCTCGATTGGCACAGCGGGAACCGGTCGGTTCTGGTCGATCACGAGCTCTCCGGCCTGGTCGTCGGGACCACGCTGGCCACGCGTCCCGAGGACACCTACCGTGCGCTGCTCGAAGCAACTGCATTCGGAACCCGCGTCATCGTGGAAACCTTCCGCAACAGTGGCGTCCCGGTCGAGGAGTTCGTCGTCGCCGGCGGGTTGGCACGCAACGCGCTGCTCATGCAGATCTACGCCGATGTGCTGCGAATGCCGTTGTCGGTCATCGCCTCCGCACAGGGACCTGCTCTGGGATCTGCCATCCATGCGGCGGTGGCGGCCGGGTGCTACCCGGACGTGCCCGTCGCCTCGAAGTCGATGGGCAAGGTACACCGGGCCGCTTTCGTGCCCGACGAATCGCGATCGAAAGCCTACGACTCCCTGTTCGAGATCTACCTGGAATTGCACGACCGGTTCGGCCGGGACGTGCCGACCATGCGCCGTCTGCGAGCACTGCGACGTGACGCGCTGACCCGAAGGGTGGATGCACGATGACCGTCGTCGACGACGTGCGCGAGGCCATCGAGCAGATCCGCCGCGACGTCTGCACCCTGCACGCCGAGTTGGTGCGGTACGGACTGGTCGTGTGGACGGCAGGCAACGTCTCGGCGCGGGTTCCGGGCCGGGATCTGATGGTCATCAAACCCAGTGGCGTCTCGTACGACGATCTCACGCCCGGCAACATGGTGGTGTGCGATCTGTACGGAAATGTGGTCGAGGGTGACCATGCGCCGTCATCGGACACCGAAGCGCAGGCCTACGTCTATCGACACCTCGATCACATCGGCGGTGTGGTGCACACACATTCGCCGTACGCGGTGGCGTGGGCGGCCCGAGGAGAACCGATTCCCGTGGTCACCACGATGTGCGCGGACGAGTTCGGCGGAGACATCCCGGTCGGACCCTTTGCCACGATCGGCGACGACTCAATCGGCCGCGGCATCGTCGACACCCTCGCGGACAGTCGATCTCCCGCCGTGCTGATGCAGAACCACGGTGTGTTCGCGGTGGGACCCACCGCTCGATCGGCGGTGAAGGCGGCTGTCATGTGCGAGGACGTCGCGCGATCGGTACATCTGTCCTACCAACTGGGACAGCCACTTCGCATTCCGAGCGCATCGGTCGACGCGCTCTACGACCGCTATCAGAACGTCTACGGCCAGCGCTGACCGGCGCGCCGAATCTTCTCTCCACGGAGGTACTCCTATGTCCGAAGTATGGTTTCTCACCGGTAGTCAAAGCCTCTACGGGCCCGAGACCCTCGAACAAGTAGCAGTCCAGTCTCGCGAGATCGCGGACAAACTCGATGCGGCACTTCCTGTCTCGGTGGTCTGGAAGCCGGTTCTGCTCGACGCGTCGTCCATCCTCGGCACCATGCGCGAGGCCAATGCCGCCGAAGAATGCGTTGGCGTGGTGACGTGGATGCACACCTTCTCCCCCGCCAAGATGTGGATCGCCGGCCTCGATGCGTTGGACGTTCCGCTGCTGCACCTGCATACGCAGGCGGGAATGTCGTTGCCCTGGTCCACGATCGACATGGAGTTCATGAACCTCAATCAGGCCGCCCACGGTGATCGCGAGTTCGGGCACGTCGAGTCCCGGGTGGGGGTTCTGCGCACGATCGTGGCGGGCCACGTCGACAACCCCGCGGTTGTGGAGCGTGCGGAGCAGTGGGTGCGAGCGGCCCTCGGCCGAGCGGAGCTGAGGTCACTGCGCCTGGCACGTTTCGGCGACAACATGCGCGACGTCGCAGTGACGGAAGGCGACAAGGTCGAAGCGCAGTTGCGATTCGGAGTCTCCGTCAACACCTACGGCGTCAACGATCTGGTCGAGGTGGTGGACGGAGTGAGCGACTCGGCGATCTCGGACCTGATCGACGAATACCGCTCGTCCTACGACATCGCACCGAGCCTCGACAAGGGCGGTGACCGCCACGAATCCCTCCGCTACGGTGCTCGTGTCGAAGCCGGGCTGCGGCAGTTCCTGACCGACGGCGGATTCAAGGCCTTCACCACCAACTTCGAGGATCTCGGCGGACTTCGTCAGTTGCCCGGGCTCGCAGTGCAGCGCCTCATGGCCGACGGATACGGCTTCGGCGGCGAGGGTGACTGGAAGACCTCGATGTTGTTGCGCGGCATGAAGGTGATGGCCGAGGGACTCGACGGTGGAACGTCGTTCATGGAGGACTACACCTACAACCTCGTTCCCGGTGCGGAGAAGATCCTCGGCGCACACATGCTCGAGGTGTGCCCGTCGATCACCGCCTCGCGGCCCACCCTGGAGATCCATCCACTGTCCATCGGTGGCCGCGAAGACCCGGTGCGACTGCGATTCACCGCCGATCCAGGACCCGGCGTAGTCGTCGGACTCTCGGATGTCGGTGAACGATTCAGATTGACAGCCAACGTGATCGACGTCGTCGAGCCCGACGAGGCGCTGCCGAAACTACCCGTGGCGTGCGCTGTGTGGGAACCGCAGCCCTCACTCGCGGTGTCGGCGGAATCCTGGCTGACGGCCGGTGCGCCCCACCACACGGTTCTGAGCACCGCCATCGGTCTGCCTGTGCTGGAGGCATTCTCGGACATGATCGGCGTCGAACTGCTCACCATCGATGCGGGCACCACCACGCGTGGATTCCAACAGACACTGCGATGGAACGCGGCGTATCACCGACTCGCAGCGAGGTTGTGAGGTCGGCGATCATCCATGTCGTCTGCGATATTCCTGTTCGGCTCCGGGGTGGAGGGGGATGCTGCCGGTCATGACCAGCGACCGCGCATCGAGAAATTGGCTGCCGATCGCCTGGCTGGGAACCAGCCCGGACGACTGATCGAGAAGCACACCCACCAGTGCAGCGACAACGCGGTCCGGCACGTCCGGATGTGCCAGGAGAAGATTCGGAATGCCCACGGAGGTCACCTCCGGATGTTCGCCGTACACGTTTGCCGGTACCAGCACAGCCTCGTACGCGGTACCGAATTCGCGTCTGAGATCAGCGACGACGGTACCCAGATCGAGTAGACGAATCGCGGCTCGAGGCTGGGCAAATGCCGGTGTCGGCAACCCGCCCGCCCACATCACGGCGTCGACTTCGTTGGCCGTCAGGGCATCTGCCGCTGAGCTCATCGAGAGCTGAACCTGTTCGACAGCACCGTCTTCCGAAACACCCGCTGCGCGGAGGACTCGCTGAGATACTTCGGTGGCACCGGATCCCGGGGCACCGATGCTCACGTTTCGTCCTCTCAGATCGTCCACGGACTCGATGGTCGAGTCTGCTCGCACGGCCACTTGAAAGTAGTTCTCGTAGACGCACCCGACTGCCGCCAGCTCTCCGCTGGGATGACTGTAAGCAGCGTCCATGAGCGTCAGTGCCAGCTCGGCCTGCCGAGAACCCAATGCCTCGAGGTTGTCGACGGAGCCGGCCGAGGTGAGCGGAACGATCTGCGTTACAGCGGTTTTCGCGGCAGCGTCGGAAAGCAGTCCGGCGAACTCCCAGAAGAAGCCACCGACCTCGCCTGCAGCGAGGCGCAGCTGCATCGGCGGATCCGAGGCGCAGGCACCCGCGAAAGCAGCGCTCAGTGCCAACAGACCGGCCTGCAGCGCCGTTCTACGCGAGAGCGACGCTGCATGCTCGGCCATGTCAGTCACTGTAGGGCGTCACAGGTCACTGGAACGCTCGACCCTGCTCTCGGTCGAGTACGGTCTCGGACTTGTTGCGCAGTACGAAGATGTACACAAGCAGCGAGATAGCGATCACGACCGTCACGTAGAGGATGAACCAACCCACGTGCCCGCCGTTCTTCGCGGCTTGGTAGATCAGTGGTGCTGTGCCGCCGAAGGCCGAGTTGGCGAGCGCGTATCCCAAGCCGACGCCGAGTGCGCGGACGTGCGAGGGGAACAGCTCTGCTTTGACGATCGCATTGATCGAGGTGTAGCCGGTGAGGATGACGTAGCCGACGCACACCAGTGCGAGCGACTGCACCACCGACGTCGCCGTCGGCAGGTACGTGATGAGTACGTAGGTGTACAGCACGCCTCCGATACCGAAGAAGACGAGCAGCGGCTTGCGGCCCACCTTGTCGCTGATCATTCCGCCGATGGGCTGCAGCAGCATGAGGAAGACCAGGCCGGCGAGGTTGATCCAGGTACCGGTCATTCCCCGGTCCTCGTACGCGGTCTTGACCATCGAGGGTGCGTTGACGCTGTAGGTGTAGAACGCAATGGTGCCACCGGCCGTCACCATGAAGCAGATCAGCAACGCCCGCCAGTGGTTGGCGACCAACTCCTTCAAGGAACCGGAGGCTTTGTCCGCACCGCTGCGAACGGCGTCGAGTCGATCCTCGGTCAAGGATTCGTCCATGCTGCGGCGCAGCCAGAAGACCACCACTGCCGCGACTCCGCCGATGAAGAAGGCTATGCGCCAACCGAAGTCCTCGATCTGTTCGCGCTCGAGGAACACCTGCATCAGCAGCAGAGTCACCTGTGCGAGCACATGCCCACCGACGAGGGTGACGTATTGGAACGACGAGAAGAATCCCCGACGCTCGCGCGTGGCGGCCTCGGACATGTACGTCGCCGACGCACCGTACTCACCACCGGTGGCGAAGCCCTGAACCAGCCGGCACAGGATCAGGATCACGGCGGCCCATACGCCGATGCTCTCCCGTCCGGGAGTGAGCGCGATGACCAGCGAGCACGCCGCCATCATCGAGACGCTGAACGTCAGTGCAGCCCTGCGCCCGTTGCGGTCGGCGTAGCGGCCGAAGAACCACGACCCGACCGGTCGCATCAAGAACGTGACCGCAAAGATCCCGTACACGTAGATGGTGGAGTTCTTGTCGGCGGAGTCGAAGAACTGATTCTCGAAATACGTCGCGAAGACGGTGTAGACGTACACGTCGTACCACTCGACCAGATTTCCGGACGACCCCCGCAGCGTGTTGAAGACGGCACGGCGGGTGGCAGCGCGAGAGGAAACGGGTGGACTCGGGAGCGTCGAACCGGTGATCGAGGTGGCCTCGTTGGCCATGGTTTGGTCCTTCCACATTCAGCGGACAATTGGGCTGCCGGTCAACGATCGGCAACCGAAGCCTCCCTACTGTGACGGCAAGCACAGCCCGGAACCAAGCCGTTTCGGATTTCCTAACACTCCCTTAGGAAACGACTTTCGGAAGGCGCAGTTCGATCCGCAGTCCCACTGGCCGACGCTCCATGACCCGAAGGGATCCGCCGGCTCGCTCGGTCAGGGCGTGGACGATCGACAGACCCAGACCGGTACCGTCGCCGTGCGAACCGGACGCTCGATAGAACCGATCGACGACCTTGCCGAGTTCGTCAGTGGGCACGCCCGGTCCGTTGTCGGACAACCACATCGTGACGTCCGCATCACTGCTTCGATAGTCGATCTCGATGCCGGAGCCGGAGCCGGCGTACTTGGTTGCATTGCTCAGCAGAGCGTCGAGAATTCGAGTCAGGTCGTCCTCGGACATCGCAACGCGACAATCCGCATCGGCATCCGGCTCCGAGACGTGAACGGTCATTCCCGCCACGACTATCGTGCTGGACCAGAATTCGACTCGATCTGCGACAACCGCACCGAGATCGCAGCCGGGAGACCGGGTGCTCGCCGGGGTTTCGGCAGCTGCGAGAACGAGCAGACCTTCCACCACGGAGCTCAAACGATCCACCTCGAGTGTGGTCCGCCGGTGCGCATCGGTCGCCGAATCCGGCACCCGCATTCCCAGCACGTCCATCCGAATTCGCAATGCTGCCAGCGGGTTCCGGAGAGCGTGGGCGGTGTCGGCCACCAATCGACGTTGCGCAGCGGTGGCGGCCTCGACGTCGTCGGCCATGGCCTCGAAGGCACTGGACAGCTCACGCACCTCCGGTGGCCCGACGTAGGGCACCGGCTCGAGTCGGTGCGACCCCTCGACCGACACCTGATCGTGGAACTTGTCGCCGAACGAATGGACTCGTGAGGACAATGCGCTCAGCGGACGAACGACCCAGCGCGACAACGCAACAGCGATCACCGCGACCGTCGCGAGGATCAGCATGGCACCGACAGCGATGACCACCCAGGCAATCGCGACGTCCCTGCGCGCAGAATCGGTGGACGCCTCTAGCACCACTGCGCCGTCCACTTGCGTTCCCCCACCGACCGGGGCGGCAATCAACACCGAGGAATCCGACCACGGCGTCAGACTCGACGGTAGGTCTCCGCGCTGATTGCGCAGCGCTCCTGCCACCGACTGCTGGACGTCGACACGCTGCACGTCCAGACCTGATTCCGCCCGCACCCCTCCGGTGCGATCGACGACGGCAACTCCCTCGTCGTACAGACTGTTGTAGCGCTGCAACGATTCTCGGATACGGGCTACGCCGGATTCGTCTTCTCGCGAGCTGAGTTCCGCAAAGAACGATGCTGCGGCGGCCCGATTCTCGCCGAATCGTTGGGCTCGTTCGCGACCGACCAACAGCGCGAGGGGAACCGACAGAGCAAGCACGACCACGGTGGAGTAGATCATCAACACCAAAAGGACACGCCGCCGCACGTCAGGTATCCCAGCGGTAGCCGAAGCCGCGGATCGTGACGATGGCACCCGGGCGAGCAAGCTTGGAACGCAACGCCGTCATGTGTACGTCGAGCGTTCGTGAGATCGCGACGTAGGCGTCACCCCAGATGGCGTCCATCAACTGTTCCCGGCTCACTGCTTCACCGCGTCGCGTCACGAGATGAGCCAACAGGTCGAACTCCTTGGTGGTCAGCGCAACAGCGCGTCCGCCGACTTCGACGGCACGGCCGGAGAGATCGACGACGATGTCACCGAGCGTCAGCCTGTCGGCCGTGGGTTCGGTGGCCGCGCTTCGACGATGCGCGGCCACCTCGAGTCTCGCGTGCAATTCACCCAATCGAGCCGGCTTGACGACGTAGTCGTCGGCACCGCCGCGCAGGGCCCGCACCACCGAGCGCTCGTCGTCTCGCGCCGTCAGCACCACCACCGGAACCGAACTCAGCGTCCTGAGCTTTCGAAGAACGTCGAGGCCATCCATGTCGGGCAGTCCGAGATCCAGCAGCACGATGTCCATCTCGCGATAGCCGAGCAGGGCGTCGGCACCGCGGCGCATGCGGACAGCCGTGTGCCCCACCTCGGTCAACGCGTCCACCAACGCATCACCGAGTCCGTCGTCGTCCTCCACCACAGCTATTCGCATCGAACTCAAGATAGGCCACTGGACGCGCGCGGACGTGACTGTTCACCATCGGGTGTCATCCGCGGGATGCCGCCGGTGAGTGACGGTAGTGAACGCACAGCTGCGGCCCGTAGGAGCACCCAGTTCGTCAGGCAGGTGTGCTTGCGCGAAGGCCGGGTGCCAGAGCGATATCGATGACTTGCTCGAGCGTCAGTACACCCTTGGCGTTCACATCGATTCGGGTGCCGTCGATCGCGCTCGCGACGACGCGAGTCGTGTGCGTGCTGTCCTGGATGTCGAGCACAGTTCCGTCTGATTGCGTCGACCGCTGGTCGACGAAGCCCGCGAGGCACGGACCAGCGGGCTGATCGGACAACCCGACGGTGACTGTCAGCGTGCCGGTCCGGTTGCCGACGGTGACGGTTCCGAGCGCGTCGGCCTCGCCGTCGAGCGACTGCCGTACTGAGCCCGCGTCGAAGCCGAAGGTCGGTGCGAACGGTTCGGGTTCGACGGTCGCTCCGGTGGGAAGTGCCGCGATCAGGGCATCGGTCATCGACTGTGCTTTGGAGTCGAATCTCCACGGCACTTCGGAGTTGTCGGCGTCGCCCTCGATGGCGAATGCGTAGTTCACTCGCACCGAGTCCTCGGGCTGAACGACCTCCGCGCAACCTGGAATCGTGATCGGGTCGGGCTGCGGTTCGTGCAGCAGTCCGGCAACAACCGTGCCGACAGCAACAATCCCGACGATCACTGCAACCGTCGACCATACCGAGCCCCGTGCGCCTGTCGATGTCATACGGTCCTTGTCGTTTTCGGAACGATGCGTGTCGCGGGTGTAATTCTGTGCTCACTGGGGCACACCCACGTTGTCCAACCTATGGCGACTCCTCGCCCCGACCCTGTGGAGACTTCATGACAATGCCGACCGACGCAAGCGATGCAGTTCCGTCCGAAGGCAGCAACGACGGCCCACGCGAGCACACCGCCGAAACGGACGCGGTCGAGGGCGCACACGTGGACGACGAGAACGTGCCACACCCTCCCGAGAACGGCAACGTGCAGAACTGAACCGCGAGTCGACGGCATGATCGGTACGTGATCACGAACCCGTCCATCGAACAGTTTCGCAGGTTGGCGCAGTCGTCACCGTGGCGGTGGAAGACCGTCGAGTTCGAGCTCCTACCTTCTCGCCACGCACTGCCGGTGCACGCATGGATTCGTCGTCCTGGAAATATGCGCGTGGAGGACGCCAAGGGCAAGGTTGTCGAAAGAGTGTGCGCTGGTGTGCCGTTCGCCGACACGCTCGTGCAGTACTCGAACGGCGCATTCAGTCCGGCGGAGGGGCGTTGGCCGTCGGACACTTCACCGATGTTCGACTCCGACGGCCTCGTGTCTGCTCTACCGTCCATCACCGATTCATGGCTCGTGGATTACGACGATCCGTTCTACGAGAACTACCAGTGGATCGCCATGCTCAACCCGATCGAACTCACCCGCTCTGCTCACGATCATTCGTCCACCGAGACGGTCACGGAACTGTCCGAGGTGAGGGCCGTCGAGCATCACGGCCGACCGGCCTGGCAGGCGACTGTAGTCACGACGAACCGATACGACGCCCGATGCGAGTGCTGTGCTCTGCTGAGCGGGCACTACGACTTCGAGGCGGACCACTGGGTCCCGGGACCACCGGAAACCGTGCGACTGGACGTCCAAACCGGCATCTGCGCCTACGTCGGCGCTCTTGGCGACGAATCGACCACAGCACCGGACCTCGACCTGACGATCATCGCCGTCGACGCTCGGATGGACGACCATCTGTTCACGGGCGGCGGCCGCGCGGGAGAAACAACCTGACCGGTGGCCGGATTCGAGCTCGAATTGCACGGCCGGCTTGCCCGAGTTCGACTCGTGGACAACGAAGTCGCGGCAAACGCGCGCGCATTCGCCAGGCGCGCGCAGGTTCATCGACGATTCCGCGAGCATTCGGCGAACGCGCACGCGTTTGCGGCGGACAGGGAGAAGCTCGGCCACCCGAGCGAACGCGCGCGCGTTTGCGGAGAGCTCTAGGTTCGGCGCAACGGAATGATGCTGCGAACCCGCTCGTCCCGCAGCCACAGCGCTCCCCACGCTGCGATGCCCACGTAGATCGCGAAGAACACTGTGCTCAGCAGCGGCTTCTCGACGCGCCAATTGGTCAGCACCGCACCGCCGAGATAGCCGGTGAGCACGATGGCACCCAGGATCGACGTCACGGGAACTGCGTAGAGAACCAAGATGACGAGCATGACGATTCCGGTGATCGGCGCCATCTCGTCGCGCAGACCGAGGTCGACCGACGCGTCCTTCACCACCTGGAGATTCAGAATATGGCTGATCGCGTCGAACAGAAGAAAGACGATCACGAGGGTCTGTAGAACGAGGCCGATCCGCGGGGCGATCTTGCCCGGCGTTGTGGTGTGGGTGGTGGTCATGGCTGTCTCCTCGGTAGCGGTAGATGTCACGTGTTGGACCCGGGCCAACCGCAAAAGTCACCGCCCGCGCCCCGATCAGTAAGGTCGAGGGATGACTGTGCGAGCAGGTGTGGTGGTCACGGGAACCGAGGTTCTGGCCGGTCGCGTCACAGACCGGAACGGCCCGTGGGTGGCTCAGCGTCTTCTGGAGATGGGGGTCGACGTCGCCCACATCACCGTCTGCGGTGATCGGCCGGACGATCTGACGGCCCAGGTTCGGTTCCTGGCCGATCAACGCGTCGACTTGATCGTCACCACCGGCGGTTTGGGTCCGACTGCCGATGACCTCACCGTCCCGACCGTCGCCGCGCTGTACGGTCGCGAATTGACACTGGACACCGAGCTCGAAGATCGCATCCACGCGATCGTGCAGCGGTGGCGAAGCCGAATGAGTTCTGCAGCCGACTCCGAGACGCTGCGCGCCGGTATCCGAAAGCAGGCGATGGTTCCTCGAGGCGCGCAGTCGATTTCACCGACCGGAACCGCACCCGGGGTAGCGATACCCGCCGACGACTCCAGGTCGCTACCCGCCGTCCTCATCCTGCCCGGCCCACCTCGCGAATTGCAGGCGATGTGGCCGGAGGCCCTCGACAGCGCACCCGTCGCCGAGGTTCTCGCCCGCCGCACGCACATGCGTCAGGACACCATTCGCGGCTATCGACTGTCCGAGGCCGACCTTGCCGCAACGCTGCGGACAGCCGAAAGCGAGATCACGGGATTCGGCGATCTCGAAATCACCACCTGTCTGAGCCTCGGCGAGCTCGAAATGGTGACCCGCTATACCGAGTCGGCGAGAACTGCCTACGCCGATCTCGAACGTCTCATCGAAAAAATCCATGGCACACAGGTCTTTTCGACCGACGGTTCCACGATCGACGACATCGTGGCACACCGTCTGTCCGGGCATCGCATCGCCACGGCGGAATCGTGCACCGGAGGGATGATCGCCGCACGTCTCACCGATCGCGCAGGATCGTCGGCGTACGTCATCGGCGCGGTGGTGTCCTACGCCAACGAGGCCAAGACCGGCCTGCTCGACGTCCCCGCCGAGGTCATCGAGCAACACGGAGCCGTGAGCGAGCCGGTGGCCGCGCTGATGGCCGAAGGCGCGTTGAACCGACTGAACGTCGACATCGCGGTATCGACCAGCGGCGTCGCGGGCCCGGGTGGGGGCACCGAGGCGAAGCCGGTCGGCACCGTCTGTTTTGCCATCGCATCCACCGGCCAACCGACTGTCACCCGCACCCTTCATCTCCCCGGCGACCGGGCAAGTGTGCGTGCACTGTCCACCACCGAGGCAATGCACATGCTCGCCGACGCATTGGAGCCGGCGACCTACGCCTGAAGCATGCTGCGCACTGCCGTCTAGTTAGGTTCGGCATTCCTTATATAGACTCCGTCGGTGCTCAGCGAGATGACCTACCTCGGCCGCCCCGGCGTGCGCTTCGCGCGCGACCTCGGCCGCTTCGGTGACGCCCCCGCTCTGATCACGACCGACGAGACGCTCACCTACCGTGACCTCGACGAACGCGTCGAGCATCGGGCATCGGAACTCGGAACGACGCGTCGTCTCGTGGTGATCGCCGGTTCCAACGACGTCGACGTTCTCGTCACGTATCTGGCGGCGCTGCGGGCCGGGCATCCGGTGCTGATGGCTCCAGGCGAGAATCCCGCCCACTTCGACGGCCTGATCGACGCCTACCGGCCCGATGTGGTGGTGCGCACCCTCGACGGCCGCAGCGTCGTCGACAAGGACGACCGACGGCCCGCGCGCCACCTGCACCCCGACCTCGCGTTGCTTCTGAGCACGTCCGGCTCCACCGGTTCACCCAAACTCGTCCGACTCTCACACCGAAACGTGCAGTCCAACGCCGAGTCGATCGCCGAATATCTCGGCATCCGCGGCACCGACCGAGCAGTGACGACCCTGCCCATGCACTACTGCTACGGATTGTCGGTCGTGCACAGCCACCTCCTACGCGGTGCCGCGTTGATTCTGACCGATTCGTCCGTCACCGATCCCGACTTCTGGACCCTCGTGCGGACTCAGCGCGGAACGACGTTCGCGGGTGTGCCGTACACCTTCGATCTGCTCGACCGGATGGGGTTCGAGGAGCTGGATCTGCCCGATCTGCGCTACATCACGCAGGCCGGTGGCAAGATGCCGCCGGACCGCGTCCGGAAGTACGCAGAGCTTGGTCGACGTCGGGGATGGGACCTCTTCGTCATGTACGGGCAGACCGAGGCAACGGCCCGAATGGCCTATCTGCCATCCGATCTGGCCGTCACTCACCCGCACACCATCGGCCGTCCGATTCCCGGGGGAGCCTTCCGACTGGAGACGGTCGACGACTGCCCCAGTGGGACAGGCGAACTCGTCTACTCGGGGCCGAACGTCATGCTCGGCTACGCCGAGAGTCCCGACGACCTTCGCCTCGGTGACACCCTCGCCGGCGAACTGCACACCGGCGATCTCGCGCGACTCACGGACGACGGATTCTACGAGGTGGTGGGCCGCCGCAGTCGATTCGCGAAGGTCTTCGGCCTGCGTATCGACCTGCAGCGCGTCGAGTCAGCGCTCGCGCAACGTGGGTTCACGGCATGCTGCGCCGGTGGTGTCGACGAGCTGGTCGTCGTCCTGGAGGGCGGAGACATCGACGCCGTCCGCCGCACAGCCGCGCAAACCAGTGGTCTTCCCGCTGCAGCGGTTCGGGTGTGTCTCGTCGACCGAGTGCCGCGAACGCCCACCGGCAAACCCGATCTGCGAGCGGTGGCGGACATCGCTGCCCGGCAGGATCTCGTCACATCGGACACCGTCCCACCTACCGCCGATGTGAAGGCTCTGTTCGCCGAGATCCTGCACTGCTCACAGGTGGAGGACGACAGTACGTTCGTGAGTTTGGGCGGTGACTCGCTGTCGTACGTCCGAATGTCCCTGCGGCTGGAGGCCATGCTCGGCCATCTGCCCGAGAACTGGCACACCACACCGGTTCGAGACTTCGATCGAGGTCCGCGCTCACGCCGCGGCTGGCGCCGAGTGGAGACGAACGTTCTGCTGCGCGCCCTCGCGATCCTGCTGATCGTCGGCTCGCACATTCACCTGTTCGCGGTACTCGGCGGGGCTCACGTGCTTCTCGGCATAGCTGGCTACAACTTCGCCCGCTTTCACCTCGGGGCTGCAGATCGCACCGAACGAACACGACGTGTGCTCCGAAGCGTCGCCCGGATAGCGATTCCCAGCATGGTGTGGATCGGACTCGTCATTGCCCTCACCGGGGACTATCGAATCACCAGTGCATTTCTGCTCAACGGGATCCTGGGCCCGGACGGGTGGTCCGCGGAATGGCGGTACTGGTTCGTCGAGGCGATCGTGTACATCGTGCTCGCCGCTGCCGCGACACTGTCCGTTCCGTGGCTCGATCGGCTCGAACGTCGTCATGCGTTCTGGTTCCCGATGGGCCTCGTAGGCCTCGGACTCCTCACCCGGTACGGGCTGGTCGACATCGACGACAGCCCCAACCGCATCCTGACCGCGTCGGTGGTCTTCTGGTTGTTCGCGTTGGGTTGGGCTGCGGCGCAGGCAAATACGATTCGGCAACGACTGTGGGTGACGGTAGTCATCGCGGCCACGGTTCCCGGGTTCTTCTTCGGAGACACGCAACGAGAAATCATCGTCACCATCGGCCTGTGCATGGTGGTATGGCTGTCGTCGGTTCCGTTCCCCGCGTTGCTGGGCCGGGTGGCAGGAGTTCTGGCGAGCGCCTCCCTCTTCATCTACCTCACCCATTTCCAGGTCTATCTGCCGCTGCGCGACGACCATCCCTGGCTGGCATTCGCCCTGTCGATCGTCGTCGGGATTCTGTACTGGCAGGCGGTCGAATTCGTAGTCTCCCTCCGCCGTCGAATCGCGTCTCGGGTTCGACGATACGATCGGACCCCGCCGGTAGCACGAGGGCGGGCGCGTATTCTGACGTTCGACGACGAGGTCTGACGAGGGGTGCCTTTTCGGTACACCTCTCACCAGAGACTGTTTCGGCCCGGTCTGCCCATGTTGGATCGAGTCATGACAACTTCTGTAAAGGCATACGCCGCAACCGCAGCTGATCAGCCCCTGTCTCCTTCCACCATCGAGCGCCGCGATGTCGGACCGCACGACGTCCGGATCGACATCGAGTTCGCGGGAATCTGTCACTCCGACATACACACCGCACGAGGCGAGTGGGGCCCGGTGCCATACCCGCTGGTCGTCGGCCACGAAATCGCAGGAACAGTGGCCGAGGTCGGATCCGCCGTCACCAAGCACGCCGTCGGCGATCGAGTAGGAGTCGGCTGCATGGTCAACTCGTGTGGCGAATGCGCCCAGTGCGTCAAGGGACTCGAACAGTACTGCCTCGTCGGCAACATCCAGACCTACGGCGGCACCGACCGCGACGGCACGACCACCCAGGGCGGCTACTCCCAGCAGGTCGTCGTCACCGAACACTTCGTCGTCAAGATCCCCGACGGCATCGCGCTCGACGCCGCCGCACCCCTGCTGTGCGCCGGCATCACCACCTATTCACCCCTCCGCCACTGGGGAGCCGGACCCGGCAAGAAGGTCGCTATCGTCGGCATGGGCGGACTGGGCCACATGGCCGTCAAGATCGCCCACGCCATGGGAGCCGAGGTGACCGTGCTGTCGCAGTCGCTGAAGAAGCAAGAGGACGGACTCCGACTGGGAGCGGACCACTATTACGCAACCAGCGACCCCGATACGTTCGAGAAACTCGCGTCCACATTCGATCTGATCATCAACACCGTCAGCGCTTCGATCGACCTGAACGCCCACTTGTCTTTGCTCGCCGTCGACGGCGCAATGGTCAACGTCGGTGCTCCTGCGGAACCGCTTCCGGTGCAGATCTTCTCGCTCATCCCCCACCGCAGGACTTTTGCCGGCTCGGCCATCGGTTCGATCGCCGAAACTCAGGAAATGCTCGACTTCTGCGCCGAGCATCATCTCGGTGCCGAAATCGAAGTGATCTCTGCCGACAAAATCAACGACGCGTGGGAGCGGGTGCTCGCCTCCGACGTTCGCTACCGCTTCGTCATCGATACCTCGACCCTGGTCTGATCACCGCAGGACAGGGCAGAACTAGCCCGCCGTTGCACGCACGCGATGTGCTGGCAACGGCGGTCTTTCTGCATCGGGATTCGGCCGGCCTGTCGTCCTGAAGGGTGTATCAGCAGGGCATCGCTCGATTCGTCGGACAGTCCTACCCTTGAACGCATGGACACCAAGGCCGAGGTGCGCGAGTTCCTCATGACGCGTCGAGCCAGGCTCACCCCGGATGCGGCCGGGATCACGGGCGGAGGCAACCGTCGCAGAGTCCCCGGACTACGACGAAGTGAAGTGGCAGCGCTCGCAGGACTGTCCGTCGAGTACTACGCGCGCATCGAGCGCGGTGCCATCGGCGGTGCATCGGCGTCCGTACTCGACGCACTCTCGCGCGCACTACAACTCGACGACACCGAGCACACACACCTTCTCGACCTCGCCCGAGCCGTGGACGGCGTCCCGACCTCAGGACGTCCGCGACGGAAGGCTGCGCGCCCTGCAACTCAGAGGATCAGCCTCCAGTGGGCCCTCGACTCGATAACGGACGGAATTGCCTTCGTTCGCAATCAACGTCAAGACCTTTTGGCGACCAACGAACTCGCAAAAGCGTTCTACGCTCCGTTGATCGGGGACGGTGGACGAACACCCAATCTCGCCCGATTCCAGTTTCTGGATCCGTCGTCCAGAGAGTTCTACCCCGACTGGGATACCTTCGCAGAAATGTGCGTGGCCATCATGCGCGCCGAAGCAGGCCGCGACCCCCATGACAAAGGACTCCAAGACCTCGTCGGTGAACTCTCCACGCGCGACGAGACATTCCGAAAGTTGTGGGGTGCCCACAACGTTCGGACCCACGGGGCGGGCATGAAGCGCTTCAACCACCCGGTCGTCGGCGAGGTCCACCTCGCGTACGAGGCGCTTGCGATCACCGCTGATCCCGGATCCTTCCTCATGATCTATACCGCGGAGCCAGGCTCGCCGAGCGCGGAGCGCATTCGCCTCCTTGGATCATGGGCAGCAGAACATACAAAAGCGCAGACGTAGTTCGGTGCTTCGACTTGTCAGACTCCCGACCACGAGCGCACAATTTGGCACCATGGCATTGATCTCGAAGGGCTTCGTGGGCCGACGACGCGGCGACGACGGGCGCACTCCCCCCCGGTCAGTACCTGACCAAGGACTTTCCCGTCCTCGCGATCGGGCCCGCGCCGGTGGTCGCGACCGACACGTGGTCCTTCTCGATCGCTACCGAACGCGGCGACACTCGAAGCTGGACCTGGGACGACTTCGCGGCACTTCCGCACGAGAGCCCGACCGTCGACATCCACTGCGTCACCAAGTGGTCGAAGCTCGATACGACGTGGAAGGGCGTGAGCCTGGACGTTCTGTTGGACGGACTCGACACCGATGCCGGGTACGTCGTGGTGCACGGCTTCGACGGCTACACCACCAACCTCCCGCTCGAAGACCTCAGGGATGGGAAGGCCTGGCTGGTCACCGAGTTCGACGGCGCTCCCCTGGCTCGCGAACACGGCGGTCCCGCAAGGCTTCTCGTTCCGCATCTGTACTTCTGGAAATCCGCGAAATGGATCTCACGCATCGAGCTCACGCTGGAGAACGAACAAGGCTTCTGGGAGCGTGGTGGATACCACGACTACGGAGATCCGTGGCGCGAGCAGCGATACCAAGGCGACTGACGTGACATCGGCGGCCGGGGCGAAACCCTGGCTCGTTGCCACGGTGGCGGCCGTGCGGCGTGAGACACCCACTGCGTCCACCCTCGTTCTCGACGTCGACGGTTGGCCCGGCCACCTTGCCGGGCAGCATGTGGACGTCAAGCTCACGGCCGAGGACGGCTACAGCGCACAGCGAAGCTACTCCTTGGCGTCGGCACCCGACGGCACGTCGCGCATCGAGATCGCGGTGCAGAACGTCGCGGACGGCGAGGTATCGCCCTACCTGGTCGACGTCGTCGAAGCCGGTGATCGCATCGAAATCCGCGGTCCGGTGGGCCGATGGTTCGTCTGGCGGCCGTCCCAGCCCTCCGAGAGACCGTCCCCGCCGATCCTGTTGGTGGGTGGCGGTTCCGGCATCGTCCCGCTCCGCGCGATGGTCCGCGCGCAGGCGTCCGCAACGGGTGGACGGGTGCCGTTCCGGGTGCTGTATTCGGTGCGCGAGCCCGCGGAGGTCTACTTCGCGGACGAGTGGGCTCGCCCTCCGGCGGGCGTGGACATCACCATGATCCACACGCGGCGCGCTCCTGCAGGTAACGCACGCCCCCTCGGCCGCATCACGATCGAAGACCTCGACGCCCACGGATGGCCGGCGGAGTTCGAACCACGCTGCTACATCTGCGGTCCCACGAGCTTCGTCGACACCGTGGCCGACATGCTGGTGGAGCGGGGCCACTCGGCAGCGAACATCCGAACGGAACGTTTCGGACCGAGCTGAAGGCGATGAATCAGACGATGCCGCGGAGAAACTCGATCTTCAGGCGGCTGTAGTCGTCGGTCCACTGTGAATCAACCGACATGAACGAGTGGTCGAGTCTCGCCTGATTCTTGCTGTACAGGTTCAGGCGATTGGCGACGCCCATTCTGTCGAGCTGGGCGCTCAGTTCGGCTGCCTGGTCGGGAAAAGTCCCGGTGTTGCCGTCGGAGATGAAACTCGGTGGAAAGTCGGCGGTGACATTGTCGATGATGTTCGCCTGCGCAAGCAAAGCGGTGTCGGTGGTGTCGAGATAGCTTCGGGCGGCGATGTCGAAGAAGAAACCGTTCGACGGGCTCGGTGATTGCGGTGCGCCCGCTCTAGCGACGTCGAGGGCTGCACTCTCGAACACGATCGCCTTCAGAGCACTTCGGTCCATGGTGGGTTCGATACCCAGTGCTCGCGCGTACTCGGAGTTGGTCTGCACGGCGGCGTAATTGCCCACGATGTGACCACCCGCGCTGGTTCCGGCGAGCACGACGCGACTCATGTCGAGTCCGTAACGGTCGGCGTTCGTTTCCAGGAACTGCATGGCCTGGCCCAGTTGTATTGTCTGCGTGGGGAATCGGTAACTCGGTGCGAACGCGTAGTTCACCGACATCACGTTGTAGCCGGCGTCGAGCATGGGGCCGGCCCACGACGCACCGGCGGAATCTGCGCTGGGAGCACCGTCCGTTTTGTCGCCGACGATCCAGCCACCACCGTGAATCGTGATGTATGTGGGCCGGCTGACCGATGGATCGTCGTCGGCGATGTAGATGTCGAGGAACGAATTCGGAAGCGTCGAGCCGTATTCGACGTCGTTGGTGAGGCGCGCACCGTCGACCACTGTCGTCGCAGTCCGGGCGTCGGCCTCGAAGGAATTGCTCTGCCCCACTGCATGCAGGGATCGAATCAGCGGAGCCGGACTGGCCGCCGTGCCGACGACCACCGCCGAGACCAGCAATGCAACAGCTGCAGCGACGCCGACCGGGATTGCGGTGGCCACCCTCCGCGTGGAGGCCCTCGAACGGCCTGCCCACGCCGACGCGAGCATGAAGAAGCCGAGCGCCGTGGCCGCGGTCAAGGTCGTGACCCACAGTGCGTGAAGGCCCGTCACCAACCATGCCGCCTGAGCGACCACGACGACACCGCCGAGCGCGGTTCCCAGCGCGGCGGGCTTACCGGCGCGGGACACGCGCACCAGAGCGATCGACGCGACAGCCACGGCGATGACCCACAATCCCACCGCGAGCTGCTGCCGGATGAGGACGAACTCGAGCCACGCGAGTACGACGCCGACGCCGCCGGTGGCCGCGAGCGCAGTCGTCATCGCTCTAGTAGGACGCGCTGATCCGCCCTCGATGCCGTACGGCACAGTCTTCCCCTCTTCGTTCGCGAGTGCGCTACCGAGCAGAGGCGTGACGTTGTCTGTGCAGTTCGCGAACGGTGTCGCCGAACTCGGCCACCGGACCGTCCACAACTATGCCCGGCACGATTTGTTCGATGGGCGACGCCGTGATTGCCAGTGGTGCAGCACCGAATTCTTCGAGCCACGTGAGCAATTGAGCCGTGGATGTGGCGTAGACGATGCGACCGAGTCCGACGATTCCGTGGCTCGCAGCACACATCACGCAATGCTCACCGGAGGTGTAGACCGTCGAGGATCGACGCTGATCGGCGTCCAGGTTGGTCGCAGCCCACCGCGACAGTGCGATCTCGGGGTGCTGGGTGGGATCGTTCAGGTCGCCGACCCTGTTCCTGTCCTCGGCCAACACTTCACCGCTGTCCGACACCAACAGCGAGCCGAACGGATCGTTGCCCGTTCGCACTGCGTCCGTTGCCAGATCCACGGCCCGGGCCAGGAATGCACGGTCGCTCGCGGAGATGTTCACACGGCACCGGTGCCGACGATCGAAGTTTTCACACCCTCGACCGTACCGTCTCGAAACACACCGCCTGCTGGACCAGTAGTACAGCACCGCCGCTGGGTATGGTCGGCGGGTGAGCTTCTCGGTACGGCCTGCGACGTCGTTCGCGGACGTGCGTGCGATTCTCGGCCCGAAGAATCCGACCTCGTCGGTGTGTTGGTGCCTGAGTCACCGCATCGATCCCGCGACCAACAGGTCACTCGTCGGCCCGGAACGCGCCGCGTACGTCGAGAAGCTGACGCGACGAAAAGTCGCGCCGGGTGTGTTGGCCTACGACGGAGACGAGGTGGTCGGCTGGGCTGCGGTCGCGCCGCGCGCGGAGTTACCGTTCGCGCGGTCCAACAAGATTCCGCACGTCGACGATCAGCCGGTCTGGACGGCCTGGTGCTTCCGAGTCAAGGCCGGACACCGCCGACGCGGCATCGCGCATGCGTTGCTGGACGGCGCGGTTCGGTTCGCAGCCGATCACGGCGCTCCCGCGATCGAGGGCTATCCGGTGGACAACAAGGGTGCGAAAGTCGACCTCACGATGACCTACGTCGGCACCCGCGGGTTGTTCGAGTCGGCGGGCTTCGAGTTCGCAGCCGAGACGACGTCTGTATCCGGCGGTATCCCACGGGTGATCATGCGAAAAGATCTTCGCCGCTGAGGCCTACCTCCGCAGTGTCACCCGCCCCCGAAGGTCCGTCAGCGTCTGTGCACCCATCAACTGCATCGTCCGGGTTGCCTCCGATCGGAAGATGTCGAGGGCGGATGTCACACCTCTCTGTCCGCCGGCCATGAGCCCGTACAGATACGCGCGCCCCACCATCCCAGCCGTGGCTCCCAACCCCACCGCGGCTATCAGATCGGAACCGGTCGTTATTCCGGTGTCGACGTAGACCTCGACGCCGGACCCGACCGCATCGACCACCTCGGGGAGAAGTTCGAGAGGCGTCGGTGCGCGGTCCAGCTGGCGACCTCCGTGATTGGACACCACCAGCGCATCGGCGCCTGCGTCGACGACGTCACGCGCGTCGGCGACGTCCTGAATTCCCTTCACCACAAGCTTTCCCGGCCATTCGGAGCGCAACCATTCGAGATCGGCCAGCGTGAGTGCGGGGTCGAACATACTCTTGACCAGCTCACCGACGGTACCCTCGAAGGACGTCAGGTTTGCGAACTCGAGCGGTTGGGTGGTCAGCAGATTCAGCCACCAGCTGGGGTGCCGTGTCATGTCGGCCAGGGTTCGCACGTTCAGAGTCGGCGGGATCGTCATACCGTTGCGCACGTCGCGCAGACGGTTGCCGGGAACGGGTGTGTCCACGGTGAGAACGAGTACGTCGACCCCCGCCTGCGCCGCCCGTTCGACGAGGTCCCGGCTGGCCGCCCTGTCTTTCCACAGGTACAGCTGAAACCAGTTGGCACCGGTCGGTGCCGAACTCGTCACATCCTCGATCGTTGCGGTACCCATCGTCGAGAGCGCGTACGGCACACCGGCCGCCGCTGCCGCGCGTGCCACCGCAGTTTCGCCCTCGTGCTGCATCATTCTGGTGAAACCGGTGGGGGCAAGGATCAACGGTAGCGTCGCTGTCCGACCCAGAATCGACGTCGAGGTATCGACTGCGCTCACGTCTCGAAACACGTGCGGTCTGAACTCGATTCGTTCGTACGCCGCCCGAGCGCGCTCGATGCCGACCTCGCCCTCGGCACCGCCGGAGACGTACTCGAAGACCGAACGCGGGGTGCGCCGACGAGCGATCTCGGCGAGGTCACCGATGGTGTGCGCTCGGGAAAGACGCCTGTCGACGGGATCGCCTCTCGTCGCACGCATTTCGAGAAACGGTGCCACCTCTCGCCAACGAGGAAGCCTCCGATGTGTCCGCGGTCCGTTCGTGTCGGCAGAGTCCGTCATCGATTCGCCTTTCGTTCGGTTCTGGTCAGGCCACCGAGATCGCCGGACCGGCAAGGTCGGGACGAATGCGCCGAAGTACGTCCATGCGCAGAGCACCGAAGAGTTCCGAACTCTTGGTGCTCAACTGATCTCGCGCATCCGGCAGTGGCACTGGAACGGTAGCCGTCACCGATGCCGGGGCTCCGCCGAGAACGATCACCTTGTTGGACATGTAGACCGCTTCGTCGACGTCATGGGTCACGATGATGACCGTCATCCCGAACTCGCGTTGCACTTTCATCGTCAGGTCTTCGAGATCGGCACGGGTCTGAGCGTCGACGGACGCGAACGGCTCGTCCATCAGCAGGACCCGGGGCTCGAATGCGAGCGCCCTCGCGATGGCCGCGCGCTGCTGCATTCCGCCCGACATCTCCCACGGGTACAGGTCACCGCGGCCTTCGAGTCCGACCGATTCGAGGGCGGATTCGGCGCGTCGACGCCGCTCCGACTTTCCCGTGGTCCGACGCAACGGAAGTTCCACGTTCTCTCTGACACGCATCCACGGCAACAACGAGCGACCGTAGTCCTGGAAGACGACCGCCAGATCAGTCGGTGGGCCGTCGACCTTCGTGCCGTTGATCGACACCTCACCCGTTGCGGATGTCAGTCCGGCCACGGCGCGAAGCAACGTCGACTTGCCTGTGCCCGAATGGCCGACGATGCAGACCAATTCACGTTCGTCGACCGTGAAGTCGACGTCTTCCAGCACGGGCCTGGTTGCACCGGCGTAGGTCTTGCACAGCTTCCGAACGGCCACCGCGGGCGCGGGTCGGTCGTTCACTGCGCTGTGTTCGTTCACTGCGCTGCGGTCGTTCACTGCGCTGCGGTCGTTTCGAGTCGTAGACGATGCCACCGAAGGGTCCTTCTCTCCAATAGAGCGAACAGTAGATTGAGTCCGTAGCCCAGCAGTCCGAGCATGATGAGTCCTGCCCACATGTCCGTCATGGCGTAGGTGCGCTGAGATTGCAGGACGAAGTAGCCGATCCCCTCGGACGAGGCGAACAGCTCGCTGCCCACCATGGCCACGACTGCAACGGCAACGCTGGTTCGCATTCCCGCGATGATCTGAGGTGTGGCGGAACGCAGGAACACTCGCATGCTCGAATCCCACCGGCCGAGACGGTAACTCCTCGCGACATCGCGTACCAAAGGATCGACCGCGCGAACTCCGTCGACGGTGTTGAGCAACGTCGGCCACATGCAGGCGAAGGCGATGATGGCGACCTTCTGCACGACGTCCGTGCCGAGTAACACGATCGTCAGCGGAACCAGGGCGATAACCGGTGTGGCTCGGATGAATTCGAGTGTCGGGGACAGCGCACGATGCGTCTGCGGCATCGAACCCAGCGCCAGCCCGCACAGAATTCCGATTGTCACGCCGAGGAGGAACCCGATGCCGAAGTTTCGGAGGCTCGGCACCACGTGGACGGCGAACTGATCGGAGAACCAAAGGTCTGCGAACCGCGTCATGATCCCGCGCAGCGGTGGAAAGTAGAACGAGGAACTACTGCTCGACACGAACCACCACAGTCCGACGAGAAGAACCGGAAGCCAGGCCTCGACGGCGATAGAACGAATACGGGTCACGACGGAATCCTCTGCGATGGGTGCCAGCGGCACAGCCGGCGCTCGGCCGCGGCGAACAGATACAGCACGGCGACACCCATGAGGGCGGTCACCAGAGTCAGGGCAAAGACATCGACCATCTGCGCGTTCATCTGAGCCTGCGCGAGCGTCTTTCCGATTCCCGGTACTGCGGCCAACAGCTCGATTCCTATCGCGAGGAGCATCGCCATCACTGCGGCGATACGAAAGCCGGTGGCCACGAACGGAGTAGCGGACGGCACGATGACGAAGCGGATGACCTGGAATCTGCTCAGGCGATACGACCGAGCCGCTTCGAGTGCTGCACCGTCGACGTCCCGGACCCCGTACATCGTCTGGAGCAGGATCGGCCACACGCAGGCTGCCACCACCACCGTCAGCTCGGTCTGACGGGTGGTTCCGTAGATGAGCGCGACGAGAGGGATGATCCCCAACGTCGGAATCGATCGAAGGAAATCGATG
Source organism: Rhodococcus sp. 14-2496-1d (assembly GCF_002259365.1). NCBI lineage: Bacteria > Bacillati > Actinomycetota > Actinomycetes > Mycobacteriales > Nocardiaceae > Rhodococcus > Rhodococcus sp. 14-2496-1d. The sequence continues at coordinate 59,896 of NZ_NPFV01000005.1, forward strand.
ACGAATCGGCAACTGCGGTAGGCGAAGTCACTCGTCCCGAGCAGAATTCCCAACGGCACCGCGATGATGGTCGAGTACAGCAGGCCCAAGGCCCAGCCGGTCATGGTCGACGCGATATCGGTCCAGAACGTCGCCGTTGTCGCCATGTCCAGCACTCTCGCGGCCACCGGAACGGGCCCGGGAATCGTGTCCGCGGCGAACATGCCGGACGACGACAGGGCGGCCCAGCCGAGTATCAGCAGCACCGGAGCGATGGCCTTCTGCGCCGCGGAGGGCATCGCCGGTCGCACTCGGAGCACCGGCGCGGTGCGCAGCGCCGCACTGGTCATCGGGTGAGCCCGCTGATGTCGGCCGAGGAATCGAGCGCCCCGTTCTCCCGGAGAATCGTGGCGATGTCGTCCAGTCCCGCTGCGTCGACGCGACTTTCGAGTGCCGGGTACCCCGTGTCCCCGACGGTGTCGGCCGGGGTGCCGAAATGTTCGACCATGGCGGCCCGCATGTCGTCGGGGTGCGAGTCGGCGTACTCCACGGACTCGTCGAGTGCGGTCTGGAATTTGTCGACCACCTCGGGGTTGGTCTCGACGTAGTCGCGGGTGCCGGTGACGACGACCCGGGGCGCGGGGCCGAAGACCTGCTCAATGGGGTCGCCCATCGGTGCCTCGAACTGTCCGGTCTTCAACAGCAGGCTGGCGTAGGGATCGCCGACCAGCGCCGCGTCGATCCGATCGGCGGTGAGTGACTCGCCCATGGCGGAGAACGGAACCTCGATGACCGACACGTCGCTGCCGTCGCCGCCGGCTTGGTCGACGACACCTCGGACCCCGTACTCGGATGCCGATGCCAGCAGGTTCACTCCGACCGTCTTGCCTTCGAGGTCGGCAGCGGTGCGAATCGGACTCCCCGCCTCGACCAGCAGGGTCGATCCGGTGCGTCCGTCCGGGCCTGCTTCGAAGGTGGAGACGCCGCCGACGACAGCCAGGGGTATCCCCTTTCCGGCCGCCATCACGGTGCCGGGACCGGTATTGGGATTCATGTCGACCTGACCGCTGAGGAGACCACCGACCAGGTCCGCCGGCGTGATGTCGACGAGTTCGATGTTCAATCCGTTGCGCTCGAAGATGCCCTGGTCCACGCCCAGCAACACCGCGGCGTAGTCGGACAACTGCACGTTGCCGAGCCGGACGGTGGTCAGTCCGTTCTCCGACGCCGCAGGCGCGGCTTGTGTTCCACCGCATGCGGTCGCGGTCAGCGCCAGGAGGACCCCCGCGGTCGCGGCAATCGATCGCGTTCGGACATGTCGGCGCAGTGGAGTCATCATCGATCACCTTCGGTTGGCTCGGTCCCGCTGCCTACTGCAGCGTCGAAAGGTGACGATAGTGACGGAGACCACACTGCGATACAGATGATCCATCCACATTTCGACGTGCACAGTGGGGATCCAATCCATCCCGTCCGAAGCCTGCTTCCCATACTGTCGGCACCATGACCATCTATCGAGTACCGGTATCCGGCGGGCACCTCGCCGTCGAAACACACACCGGCACCAGCGAGCCCATCCTCGTGGTGCACGGTGTTTCCAGCCAGCGCATGCTCTGGAGCTGGCTGCGCGCGGAGTCGCCGCACCTGACACTCATCGCCCCGGACCTTCGCGGCAGAGGTGACAGCGTCGAGGTCACGGGACCGTCCTCGTTGGCCCAGCACGCAGACGACCTCGACGCCGTCCTGGACGCATTGGGGCTCGACGCGGTGCACGTCTGCGGAATGTCGATGGGCGGATTCGTGGCGGTCGAGTTCGCGGCCCGGTACCCGTCCAGGGTGAAGAGTCTCGTCCTCGTCGACGGGGGCGTGCCGGTGGCACCGCCCGCCGGCCTCACGCAGGAGAACGTTGCCGCGGTCTTCTCGGACAGAATCGCTCGAACTCAGCAGCACTGGAACGACATCGGCGACTACATCGAATTCCTGGTCTCGACGTCGTTGCCGCTACTCGACCCCGCCGATCCGCTCTTGCGGACGTACGCCGAACACGATCTGGTCGACGGATCGGTCCGGCTGTCGTCCGATTCGGTCGTCGCGGACGCCACGGACGTCTTCTTCGGTGCCTCGCGGTTCCGGGAACTGACGATGCCGATTCGATTCCTGCACGCGCAGTGGAGCGTTGGCGCCGATTCCGCGCCGATGTACTCGAGCCAGATCGTCGACGCGCTCGACCTGACGTCCATCACCGCGATGCCGGGACTCGATCACGCCGGGACGATCATGACCTCGGTCGGTGCCGCGGCCGTCGGAGCGACCGTCGATCAGGCTCTACGAGGCGAATGACTGCCCGATTCGAGCCGTCGACACGAAACGGCCTCCTCACGCTCTACTGGGTTCGATCCCGAGCCAGGATGCGTTCGAGGTAGTCGAGGTCCTCGCGGAGCATCGAGATGGCCCGCTCGGGCCCCTCCGGCACGACGGGCTTGCCGCTGTCCTGAGCAACGGTGCGCAGTGCCATGTCGGCGAGTTGAGTGGCCACGCTCCGATCGGCGTCGGGGTCACCGCTCTGGTGCCACCACGCGACCCAGTTGAGCATGCCGATGATGCCGAGTGCCGCAGTGCGCGGATCGACCGGCCGGAATTCCCCTGCCTTGACACCACTTTCGACGACCGTCACGAACTCCTTGAGCACGTGCCGGCGACTCTGCTGGTAGGTGTGCGACATCTCCTCGGGGAGATCGGCTTCCGATCTGATGATGAGCTTGAAGCGATCGGCGCTCTGGGCCTGATTCAACGCGATCGCGGTCGCCATCTTCAGCAGCTTCTCCGTGGGCCCGAGGTCGGATCGCTCGTTGATCTCGTGCAGAACTGCGGCCGGCGTCTCGGTGCTCTCGCTGATCAGTCGCGAGAGCAACTCGTCCTTGTTCGCTACGTAGTGGTACAGCGCCGGCCGAGTGAGACCGGTGGCGTCGGCGATGTCCTGCAGGGTGGTACTGGCAAATCCCTTCTCGGCGAACAACCGCGTGGCCTGGTCGAGAATCTGCTTCTCGACCAGCTCCCGACGCGGGTTGCGCGCCGATCCCCGTGGTGAGTCCTCGCGTGTCATGACCGAAGAATAACCGTCGCTCTCGTCAAGGACCGACAGACACCAGGTGGGTGCGCGCACCGACGAGACCTGCCACCGCGTCGGGCATGCACTCCTTCGGCACATCGACGACGACGAGTGCGCTGGTGTTGCGCATCATTCGCTCCGCGACATCGAGACGGGTGAGGACGTGATCACGCTCCTCGGACCCGGTCAACCACACCGTTGAGCTCGCCTTGGCCTCGTCGACGACGGCCGTCGCCTTCTCGTTCCACGCAGACTCGACGTCCACGGAGACCACCGTCGTCGTCGGATCGTCGCGAAGATCGGACGGGGCGAATCGGTCGGGGAACGACCGCCCACCGTGGTCGATGGGACGCGAGAGGATCCACCGAGATACGTCGACGGGAACCTCCGAGTCGGCCGGGACCTGTGCGTAGCCGGCAATTCCCTTCCACGCCACCTCGGGGGCGGAGTCGAGAAACCGCTCGAGACCGACCTTCCCGGCTCGCGTCATGTACGCAACCATGAGCTGGTCCACGGGTAGATCCATCCGCTGCGGGAAGGACTCCCACCACTGTTCACTGCGCACCGCGATCTGTTGGAGGTGGTCCACCGCAGGGCGACGCACCCGTTCGTACTCGGTGAGGGCTTCGTCGACCGTCGCAGCCGACGCCAGTGCGGCATCGAGGGCGATGGCGTCCTCCATGGCGAGCTTCGTTCCCGATCCGATCGAGTAGTGGGCTGTGTGGGCGGCGTCTCCAAGAAGAACTGTGTTGTCCACTGCCCACTTTCGGCACTTGACGGTTCGAAACTGCATCCACCTGGTCCTGTTTCCGATGAGGCTGTGATCCTGGAGTGTCTCGGAGAATGCCTTCTCGAGGTAGCGCAACGACGCCTCGTCGCTGTCGGCCGGATCCGTGGCAGCTGTCGTGACGTCGAAGCCCGCCCGGTGCCACGTGTCGAGATCGGTCTCGATCAGAAACGTACTGCGATCTGCCGCATAGGGATACGCGTGAGCGACGAACGTGCCGTGCTCGGTGGTGACGGGCACGAAGATGGCACTCGGCAGTGCGAAATCCGTTCCGCACCAGAGGTAGAGCCCGGTTCCGGTGGTGATGTCCGCACCGAATCGGTCGTCGGCCGTGCGTGTCGCGCTGTTGATCCCGTCCGATGCGATCACGAGGTCGGCATCGAATTCGCGCGCCCGGTGACGTTCGCCGAACACGAGCCGAACCCCGGCGTCGCGTGCTTGCTCCTGCAGCACGGACAGCAGTCGGGCGCGGCCGATCGCGAGAAGATCGCCGTGGGCCAAGCGGGCCGTGCTGTCGCCGACCTGCATGGACATCTCGTGCGAATAGGATTCGGCTACAATCGCATCGAGGGATCTGGCGTCGGCCTGCCGAAGGTTGCGTTGCGTCCGTGACGCCAGCCCCACTCCGAAGCCGAACGTGGTATCCGGTGAACTCTGTTCGTAGACCGTGATCTCCGCGTCGGGATTGGACAGTTTCAACAGCCTTGCGGCGTAGAGCCCGCCCGGGCCTCCGCCGATGACTACGACGCGGTCGAGTTTCATCGTTGCCTCTCGAGCTTCGCGGCGATGTCGAGCCGCAGACGCTTCTTGTCGATCTTGTTGACGTTGGTCCGGGGAAGCTCGTCCACCCATTCGAGACGTTCGGGCCACTTGAACTTGGCCACGCCGAGCCCCGTGAGGTGTTCCTGTACGTCGGCCATCGTCAACGGAGCCCCGTCGGTGACGAGATACGCGCACGTCTTCTCGCCGAGCCGAGGGTCGGGCATCGCGACCACGGCCGCGGAACGAACGGCTGGGTGATCGAGCAGCAGCAGCTCCACCTCCTCGGCGTTGATCTTCTCGCCGCCGCGGTTGATGAGGTCCTTGATCCGCCCCTCGATCGTGACGTACCGCTCGCCTGCGACGACGGAGATCGACGCCAGATCGCCGGTCCGGTAGAAACCGTCGGAGGTGAAGGCAGTTCGATTGTGCTCGGGGGCACCGAAATACCCGGTGATCGTGTACGGACCACGGCAGCACAGTTCCCCGACTTCCCCGTCGGGCAGCTCGATCTCCGTACCGGGATCGAGAATCCGCACCTCGTCCTCCGCGCAGACCGGGGTGCCGACGGTGGCAATCCGGGCGTCGCGGGGAGCGGCGACCGGGGTGACGGTGAGCAACCCCTCGGACATTCCGAACAACTGACCCGCCCAATGATCTCGACCGTCGTCGACGCGGTCCATCAGTGCCGGTGACACTTTGGCACCGGACAGGATCACGTGCCGCAGACGCTCACGCACGCGATCGAACTCGGGACTCGACACGGCCTGGTAGTGACCGTGGCCGATCAACACCTCGGTGGCTTCCGCGCGTTCCATGAGGTCGAACGCCGATCGGACGTCGGCGGTGGCGAGTACGAGACACGCGCCGACCGAGTGCGAGGCGTGCAGACCGCAGGCAATCCCTGCGTTGTGGACGATGGGAATCAGATGGGCGACGCGGCTGTCCGATGTCCACTCGAGCCGCTGCGCGTACATGAGTGCGTTGTTCCAGTACTCGGCATGGATCCGCGGAATGACCTTCGGTACTCCCGTTGTCCCGCCGGACAATTGGAAGGCAACGACGTCCTCGGGATCGGTCTCGGCCTCGATGGCGTCGACGACTGCTCGGGCCTCGGTGGGGTCGATGCCCTGCCCGAGGTCCTCGAGGCGCAGCTCGCCACCCTCTGCTGCTCCGACGGTCACAACATGGCGAACGGTCTGGCTGCCCGCGGCGTGCTCGTGGGCGAAGGAAACCAGATCGAACGACGGCAGACCGGCCTCCACCACGTGCGCGACCGCACCCACCGCGGCACCGATGTGCGCGATCTCGTGCATCCGGTGCGCGGCCAGTGTGGCGACCGGAACGAGCCCGGCCTTGAGACAGCCGTACCACGCCAGCACCGTCTCCAGCCGGTTCGTCAGTTGGAACAGCACCGGATCGAGGCGCAGCAGACCCAGTCGAACCAATCCGGCGGCGATGGCGTCGGTACGACGGTCGAGTTCGGCGAAGGTCATCGACCCCTCGGCGCTGATGACGGCGAGCCGGTCGGGATACCGGACAGCGATGTCGCGGAACCGTCGGCTGGTCGGTAGCGAACTCCACGAACCGCTCTGCAGATAGTGCTGTGCTCGGTCCTGTGGGTATCGCACCAGCCTGCCGTCCCAGTCCGAGTGGGTCGCCTCGGTGGTCACCGTCATCGCTGAGCCACCGCGGGAAGCAATCGAGAGATCTCCAACGAATGATCGGGGTGGTCGGCCGGGACGATTCCCGAGTAGACGGCCGTCCAGCATCCGGGGCAGCACAGTTGGCGAAAGACGATGGGAGTGTCGACGTACTCGGCCGGATCCGAGGTCACCTGCGGTCCGGCCGCCGAGGACGGGCCCTCGTAGCGAGCCAGATCGAGTACACCGCTGTTCTTCTCGTCACCGAGCAGTCGCCCGCACTGTGCGCAGGCGATGACCCGAACGTCCCCGACGGTCACCTCGGACAGGTTGTCGTCGAGCCGCCTGGCCAGCGATAGATCCATGATGGGGGCGTCGGAATGCTGGGTGGACCGCGTGCGCCGTTCGTCGATCATGTCCCGACGTCGTCGCGTAGTTGCTGCCTCGTCCACCTTTCCCCCGTCGATCACCACGCCGTAGACGATGTTCGCGCCCTCCGCGGTGACCTTGCCTTCGCGTAGGTCCACCACGACGGCCTCCGGATCGCGATGCAACGGATCTCCGTAACCGCCGCCGCCCTGCCAGTGCATGTACAGCACTTCACCCGGAGCGACGTAGCTTTCGGCGTAGCACGCGCCGAATTCCTTTCCGCCGCCCAGCTCTTCGAGGGCCCCGGGAATCTTTCCCGCTGCGAACTGCTCGATGACGTCGGTACTGCGTGCCAGGATTTCGAGTCCGGTGTTACCCGGGTATCCGCCGGCGAGACCGTTGTTCTGCGCCACGGCTTTTCCCGCAGACGCAAGCACGAGGCCCATCGGGAGCGAGGTGCCGTACGGCGTGACAGCGAGCGATGCACTGACGCCACCTCGTTGACGACCGGGTCCACCGGAGTCGGGCTCTTCACGACGCCACAGCGTGAGCAGCGGGTAGAGGAACTCGGTCATTTCCGTATCGGGGATGCGCCCCATCGGAATACAGAAGAGTCCGCCGGTATCCATGCCGTCTGCGGTCGGGCGTGCGCCGTAACCGCCTGCCATCGGTTCCATCATGATGTTGAGGAACGGAACGGGTTGTTCTCCGCGTTCGTCGAGGCCTGCGATCACGGCGGTGTCCCAGGTGCCGCAACATGCAGCCTGCACGCTCTTGCCGAGGTCCACCGATCGGTCGAGCATCTGCGACAGACATTCGGCGATGAGGGTTCCGGTCAGCCACGCCGGTCCGATGGGACCACGGCTGACCGCCGCCGGGAAGCTCGCGTTGTTGATGGTGCCCTCTTCGGAGACCAGGTCGAAGCATCGCATCAATCCGCCTGCGGACCAGGGAATGTCACCCGCGAGGATCGGAAGCAAGGCCAGCATGACGCCGCCGCGCATTCCTGCGTAGGTGCAGTTGATGACGCCCGTCTGCTTGTCGGTGCCGGTGAAGTCGAACGTGAGATGGTCGGCGGTCTTGCTCATCGCGACGGTGATCTTGTGCACGTCGCGATCACCGGTGTGCGACTGGTCCTGGTAGCCGGTGGCCTTCCAGGTCCCGTCGGGCAGCGACGAGAGTTTGCTGCGCAGTCGGCCTTCGGCGTCGGTCATCATGCGCTTCATGACGGCCTTGACGGTGTCGGCACCGTACTGCTCGATGACGGCGAGCATGCGATTGCGTCCGACGGTGTTCGCGCCGATCTTCGCCCGCAGGTCGAGCCCGACCAGCATCGGAACTCGGGAGCGTCGCACCCAGAGATCGGCGATGTCGCGCTGGAGTTCGTAGTCGCGGACGACCTTGACCGGTGGAGTCGGAAGCGATTCGGAGAACACATCTTTCGCGGACGGGTCGAACGATCCGAGTCCGGAACCGCCGAGGTCGGGTTCGTGGCAGATCGCGCTGGTCCAGGCGAACAGCTTGCCCTCGTGGAAGATGGGTTGGTAGACGATGACGTCGCTCTGGTGCAGTCCCCCGCCGACCCATGGGTCGTTGCACAGGAACATGTCACCCGGCGCGATTCCGGGGTTGGCGGCGCGATGTTGCAGGGTCCAGTAGATCGCCAGGTCCACGGCTCCGACGAGCATGGTGTTGTAGAGGCCGACCTGCACCTCTTGTCCCAGTTCGTCACTGATCGCGAAGTCGAAATCGTTCGCGTCGGTGACGATGGGTGAGCCCGACATTCGTTTGAGTGCCTCGCCCATCTCGTCGGTGACCGACCAGAGTCGGTGCCGGATGACCTCGTAGGTCAACGGATCGAGGTCGTCGATCTGCTGCTGCGTGACGGTGTGCACCGGCAGGGTCGGTGGGAGGGTGCGCGCGAGAGCGTCGGGATCGACGGGGCGGGACGAGAAGATCTCGGACCCGGGAATTGCTGATGTCATGGTGCGGTTCTCCTGTGGTCTCAGCCGGCGACGATGTTGAGGTTGCCGAGGCGGTCGACAGTTCCGGTGGTGCCGTGCGGGACGACGACGGTCGTCGTGGGGACTTCGACGATGGCGGGGCCGGCGAGGACGTGCCCGGCAGCGAGCTTGCTGTAGTCGTAGATGTCGGTGTCGACGTAGCCGATTCGACCGTCCAGGTTGACTTTTCGGGAGCCGATGCGGGCCGCCGATGCGTCGGCGGAGTCGGCGGACTTCAATTCGGGCAGAGTCGGCGAGAACGGCAGCACGCCCGTCGCGCGAACGCGATAGGTGATCGCCTGAATGCCGGCTTCGCGGAATCCACTGTCCTTGCCGTACAGATCTGCGTACCGCTGCTCGAAGAGGTCCGAGGCATGGGCGACACTCGCCGAGTCCAGCGAGCCTCCTGGAACGGTCGTGGCCACCTCGGCCAGCTGCATCGTGTACCGCATGTCGATTTCACGTTCGACCTCGACGGATGTGAAATTGAGACCCTGCCGACCGAGGGCGTCGCGCACCCGCTTCTCGAGGCTCTCGAAATTGGCCTCGGCGCGGGCCGGATCGAGGGGCATCGCGGCCGGGTCGGACAGCTCGGCCGCGAGCACGATGTTCGACGACGCAAGACCGTAGGCCGAGAACGCCGATGCCACCTGCCCGAGCGGAACGATGACCTCCTTGACGCCGACCTCGGCGGCATACGCGGCGCAGTGCGACGGTCCGGCTCCGCCGAATGCGTAGAGGACGAAGTTGCGCGGATCGTGTCCGGCTTCGACGACGGTCTTGCGCAGGAGATCGCCGGTCTGCGCGTTCTGCACGGCGTAGATCGCAGCCGCCGCATCCTCGATGGACAGACCGAGCGGTTCCGCGATTCGGCGTCGAATGGCCTCGCGCGCAAGCTCTTTGTCGAGTGGTTTGCGACCGCCGAGCAATCCGCGTTCGGGGAGGATGCCGAGGACGAGGTTGGCATCGGCATTGGTGGGTTCGGTTCCGCCCTGCCCGTAACAGGCGGGACCGGGTACGGCTTGCGCGCTGTGCGGTCCGATCTGAAGATTGCCGCCTGCATCCACCCAGGCGATGGCGCCGCCGCCGGAGCCGATGGCGTGTACCTGGAGGGTGGGCACGTTGATCGGGTGGTGATTGATGATGGTGCTCGACGCGCGTACCGGTTCACCGTCGACGACCAAGCCGACGAGGAACGTGGTTCCGCCGACGTCGGTGGCGATGATGTTCTCGTGGCCCAGCTGCTTTCCGAGCGACACGGCACCGACCACGCCGCCGGTCAACACGGAACCGACTGTGCTGATGGCGTTCTTCGGGGCCTCGGCTGCGGCAACGGCACCGCCGTTGCTCTGCATCACCAGCAGTGGGCCGGCGAGGTCGAGGGCACGCAGCTTCTTCTCCAACGAACCGAGGTAGTCGCGCAGTCCCGGACCGATCTGAGTGCTCATGATCGTGGTCGCGTTGCGGGCGAACTCACGGATGCGCGGGCTCACCTCGGAGGACAGCGAGACGAACATGTGTGGCGCGATCTCGTGCACCAGTTCACGAATACGCTGCTCGTGCAACGGGTTACGGAACGACCAGAGCAGCGAGACCGCAATGCCGGAGACGCCGTCGTCGACGAGGCTTCGGATGGCGACGCGCGCGGACTCCTCGTCGAGGGCAACGACGACATTGCCGTCTCGATCGAGCCGTTCGGTGACCTCGAGTGCATGCCGCTTGGGAACCAGACCGTGGGACTTGCTCTGCCCCAACACGTTCTGCAGTTGCTCGGGCGATCCACCGAGGTAACGGCCCTCGACGTTCATGATGTAGATCGAATCCCGATGCCCCTTGGTGGTCAGGAACCCGACCGGCGGGACGTTGCCCATCACCAGAGCATTGAGCGAGGACGTGGTGCCGTGCGCGATGTGGTGGGTGTTCGCGAGCATCTCCTGCACCGGGCATCCGAGCTGCTCGGCCAACGCTTCGAGAACGTCGATGACGCCCTGGGAATAGTCGGGTGGAGTCGAGGGCGCCTTGGCCGCGACCACGGTGCCGGAACTGTCGTCGAGTACTGCATCCGTGAACGTTCCGCCGACGTCCACTCCGATCACATAGGTCATGCCGGTGTGCTCCTTAGGTCCGAGTCGAAGACGTTCTGGCGTGTGAGAGCGAGGCACCCTCGAACACTGCTTACGTCTGCGTCGAGTATTCGACGTGACCGACGACATGTCAAGCACGAATGTGAGTGCTGCCACCTCTCTCGTTTCCGTCCGACTCGATACTGCCGTTCACTTCCGCTGGTGGACGCCACTTGACGAATCATCGCAAACGTCGAATACTCGTCATTAACGTCAAGTACCGAAAGGCAGTGCATGAGTATTCACCGTGTGGGCTTGGTCGTACCGAGCTCCAACGTCACCGTGGAAACGGAGATGCCGGCCCTGTTGGCGCGACATCGACAGGCGCGGTTCTCGTTCCACTCCTCGCGGATGCGCATGCAGGCCGTGTCACCGGAGCAACTGCGAGCGATGAACGCCCAGCGAGAGCGGTGCATCCTCGAACTGGGTGATGCCGGGATCGACGCCGTTCTCTATGCCTGCCTCGTCGCCCTGATGGTCGCCGGCCCCGGGGAACACCAACGCGTCGAGGGGTTGGTGGCCGAGCAACTCGCCACGGGCGGATCCGATGCAGCCGTCCGGTCGAGCGCGGGAGCCCTCGTGGAAGGCCTGCGCGCTCTGGACGCGAGCAACATCGTTCTCGTGACGCCGTACATGCGACCACTAGCGGAGAAGGTGGTCGAGTACATCGAGGCCGAAGGTATTCGCGTACTCGATTGGCGTGCCCTCGAAGTCTCCGACAACGCCGAAGTCGGCTGCATCCCTGGCGAACGGGTCATGGACGCGGCCAGATCTTTGGATCTCACCGGTGCCGACGCACTGGTGATCTCCGCGTGCGTACAGATGCCGTCCCTGCCTCTCGTCCAGGCTGCCGAGGACGAGTTCGGGATTCCCGTGCTCTCGGCCGCCACGGCAGGTGCCTACAGCCTGCTCCGTGCGCTCGACCTGTCCGTCGATCTACCGGATGCCGGCTCGTTGCTCCGCGCGGACGCCGTCGTCGCGTCGTAGATCGTCACTTCGTAGAGAGGAAATCTCCATGTCCGACTTGCCACACAAGGTTCGGGGCGTCGACCACGTCGCCTATCCCACGTTCGATCCGGCAGCAACGGTCGAGTTCTACCGCGACGTGCTCGGGTTCCCCGTCGTCCATTCCATCTGCGCAGCGGGGTGGGGACCGGAGAAGCATCCGGACTTCATCCACTTCTTCTTCGACATCGGCAACGATGATCGCCTCGCATTCTTCTACTATTTCGGTCTCGAGCCGTTCGACGGTGGACCACAGGGTGACGCGTATTCACGCTTCGCCGACGACGTACCGATCTTCTTCATCCGCTCGCGTCACCTGGCGATTCACGTCGACAGCGAAGAAGACCTGATGGAGTATCGACGACGGCTCGACGGCAGCGACTGGCCCGTGGAGATGCAGATCCAGCACGAGACGATCGAGTCCATCTACACCCACGATCCCAACGGCTACATGATCGAGCTCACCCGCGCGATGCGTCCGGTCACGCCGCAGGAGGACCTCGACGCGAATCTGACGATCGACGCCCTGATCGACGTCGTTCGCGGACCCGACCCGAGTATGGCGAACCTGTTGACCCGCAAGGCCGAGTTGATCGTCGAGCGTGCGGCCGACTGGTCGGCCGAGAACGAGGTGGGGGTGTCGTGACCACGTTGTACGTCCTCGACATTCCGGAGAACACGACGATCGCGTCGGTTGCGGACATCGATCCGGCCGTGCGCGTGGACCATGTCGGCCCGTACTTCCGCATAGTCTCGGACGGGGACATCGTGATCGATCGTCGGGCGACCGGATGCAGGCACGCAGTCTGGTACAGCAGTGTCTCGGGCCTGTCCGACTCTCGAATCACACAGTGGGACAAAGACGCTTTGCGCGTCGAGGGATCATGACTGCGGCCCGTCTCGGGGCCGGTCGCTACATCGACGCCGCCGAGGCACCGAGCAACACCGTCACCTCGACGCACGAGCTGACCACCGCAGACGGCGCCAAGGTCAGCGGAGTGCTGAGAACGGTTCCCGGTGCCGACGTCGTCGTGGCGTTGATGCACCCGAGACAGGATCTGACGCACCACGTACTGGTGCCCGAACTCCTCGCCCGCGGATACGCGGTGTGGACCCAGGGCACGCGTTCGGTGAACAACGACATCTCCCTGGTACACGAGCAGGCATTGCTCGACGCAGCCGCCGGGCAGGTATTCCTGCGTTCACGGTCGTTCGATCACGTTGTGACGCTGGGACACTCCGGTGGCGGCACCCTGTTCGCGTTCTACCACGAGCAGGCCGGCCTTGCGCCGGAGCATCGACTGACGGCCACCCCGTCCGGTCGGCCGATCGATCTCGCGTCGGCGGAGATGCCGGTGCCGGACGGTGCGATCTTCATGGCTCCGCACCCCGGACAGGGTGCGCTGCTGCTGCGACTGATCGATCCTTCCGTCGTCGACGAATCCGACCCCATGTCCATCGACCCGTCGCTCGATCCCTTCGATGCAGCCAACGGATTCGTCGACGCACCGGAAAGTTCGTCGTATCCGGAGGACTTCGTTCATCGGTATCGCGCCGCGCAGCACGAGCGCGTCGCTCGGCTGGACGCGCTCGCGCGGTCACGGGTCACCGAAGCATCCGAGGCCCGGCGGCGATTCAAGACAAGCGGTGATCCTGCCGACCGTCGAGATGCGTTGGCACCGCGCATATTGACCGTTTATCGTACCGACGCGGACCTGAGATTCACCGACCTCTCGCTCAGTCCGAACGCTCGACCGTACGGTTCGTTGTTCGGCCGTCGGCCGGATCTGACGAACTACGGGCTCGTGGGCTTCGCGCGCTTGTCGACGCCAGATGCGTGGTTGTCGACGTGGTCCGGTCTGAGCTCCAACGCCGACTTCGTCCGGTGTGCTCCGTCGGTGACGGTTCCGTCGCTGTTCGTCGAACTGACCGGCGATCAGGCGTGTTTCCCGGAGGACGCGTCGAGGATGGTCGAGGCTCTCGGCTCGGTCGACAAGACCCGCGTGGCGATCGAGGGCACCCACTTCGGCGGCCCCATTCGCGACGAGGCGCCCACCGGCGCTTCTTTGGCCGCCGCCGATATCGGTGCCTGGTTGTCCGACCACTTCATCTGACCCTCTTGCGAGCGGAAACACATGTCACGTAACACTTTTTCTCCCGTGGTCGCACTCTGTCTGGCGGCGCTGACGCTGGAAGGGTACGACCTTCTGATGTACGGAACGGTGGTTCCGTCGCTCCTGGCGTACGAGCCGTGGGATCTGGATCCGGCGACCGTCGGGGTACTCGGATCGGTGGTGGGAGTCGGCATGCTCGCCGGGGCACTCGCCGCGGGCAGCATCGCGGATCGCTGGGGTAGGCGACGCGCCTTGATCGCCGCGGTCGCGTTGTTCTCGGCCGCAATGGGATGCTGTGCGATTGCACCCTCACCCGAGATCTTCGGAGCAGCGCGATTCGCCGTCGGCGTCGGAGCAGGAGTGTTGATGCCGACCGCTGCCTCGATGCTGATCGAATTCTCCCGACTGGACACGAGAGCACGAACGGTCGCACTGGGATTCGTGGGCACCAGTGTCGGCGGTATCGCGGCGGGGATCCTGTCGCTGTGGCTCGTCCCGGCGTTCGGCTTCCGAGCGATGTTCGCAGCAGGGATGATCCCAGCGTTGTTGATTCTGCCGGCAATGCTCAGACATCTTCCCGAATCACCCGCGTTCCTCGACTCCCGGGGCAGGACGGATGCAGCACAGACGATCTCGACCCATTACGGACTCGAGGAAGCATCGGAGAGTGCCGGTGGCGACCCGACATCGACGGATCGCGGAATCGGCGCGCTGTTCACCGCGAACCGTGCGCGAGTGACGTTGTCCTTCTGGGTGATGACCCTGCTGTGCCTGCTCGTGTTGTTCGGTGTCGCGACCTGGTTGCCCGCTGTCATGAGGTCGGCCGGATACCCACTCGGCGCCGCGCTGTCCTTCTTGCTGGTGCTCAATGTGGGCGGTGCAGTAGGCGCTCTCGGCGGTGCTCACCTGGCCGATCGTTACGGCATCAAACCGGTGACCACCCTTGGATTCCTCTGTGCGGCAGTATCGTTGGCCCTGATCGCGACCACTCCCCCGATCGGCATCGTGTACGTTCTGGTGCTGGTCGCAGGCGTGGGTACGACGGGGACGCAGATCCTGCTGAACACATTCATCGGTGGCTACTACCCCGTGGCCTGCCGGACGACAGGATTGGGCGTCGCACTCGCGGTGGGGCGACTCGGCGCGATCGTCGGCCCCACCTACGGTGGACTGTTCGTCGCCGCCGGTGCAGGTACCAGCACTCAGCTGTTGGCATTCGCCCTGCCCGCAATCATCGGAGCCGCGGTTACGATTCTGATTCCGGCGGGCCGCCGTGACACTTCCGCAGCGGACGTCTCCTCCACCAGGTCGTCCGATCGGTCGCGTCCACGATCGTGAACTCCGCGCAGCAATCCAACCGATTGCATCCGATGACAACTCGGTCTGCCAGAGCATTCTGTTCTCGATCACCTGGACCTTCGAGCGCCTCGGTGCCGGCCGTGACCCGTGCCCAATTCGAGCCCTCTGCAGTGTGAACAGGGTCCGAAGGCCCTGTTTCCGGTCGATCCGACCACCGAGAATCGATGCATGACCAGCTCTGTCGACAATCGAAGGAATCTGACGGTCGTCGGTATCGACGGCTCTGTATCGTCGCGAAATGCTCTGGGATGGGCCGCCGCCGACGCGGTCGGTCGAAACACCACGCTGCTCCTCGTCTATGCAGGCGTGGATCGAGACATCGCACGAGCCGGAGCAGCGAATGCGCACGGCGGTACCGCGTCGGGTGCTCGTGCTCGCGCACGGTCCGCGTTGGCCGCCGCGCGAGTTGTCGCAATGTCCGTTCTGGGTGACGACGCAGACGTCGAGACAGTACTCGAACCCGGACCACCGGACGAGGTCCTGAACGAGTACGCCGACACTGCCCGGATGCTCGTCCTCGGGTCGCGTCGGAAGGGAAGCGTCGCACGCGCAGTACACGGTTCGGTCAGTACCGATGTCGTCACTCACGCCCGGTGCCCCGTTGTTGTCGTTCCGCACGGATTCACCCGAGCAACGACCGTGCCCGACGCCGCCGCAGCTGTGGTGGTGGGTGTGAACGGTTCCCCGAAGGACGACGCAGTCCTCGCCGTCGCTTTCGACCAGGCTTCACGACTCGGGGTCCCGCTGCACGCGGTGCACGCGTACGAGGCCACCGAACCACGCGCCGGGTTCGTCCGACACATCGATCTCGGTCCACGCATTCGTCGGAGTTCTGCCCCGAAGCGTTGGATCGAGCGCCTCGTTGCCTCGTGGTCCGAGAAGTACCCCGACGTCGTGGTCACGACTCATGCGGCACACGACCGCCCGTCACACGCGCTGCTCGAGAACGCGTTCGATACACAGCTCGTCGTGGTGGGTGCATGCAGCCGCGGTGCGACCTCGCCGCTGTTCGTCGGATCGACCAGCCGTACGGTGCTTCGTCGCGCCGAAGTCCCGGTCGTCTTCGTGCCTGCGAACGCCGGACAACCTGGATAACGGCATCCCGACTCACCTGGGCGCATCCTTCGCTCGTGAAACCGGTGCAGCCGAGAAGGCGGCGAACTCGGGGCCCAATCGCAACTGCTCGCTCTTCGAAGTCCCGAGGTGGGCGCGATCCGTTCCCGTTCGTCTTTCGCTTTGTCGGTCAGTGACTTTGGGCTCTACCCGGCAGTTCGTCACGGTGTTGTAGTTGTCAGTGGGTCGGCCCGACGGGTCGATCGAGTACACATTCACGAACACGAGGAGGATGTACGATGACCGTTCTCGCCAACCGCACGCCACTGATTCCGTCGTGGCCGGCGCTACCGGACTGGTCGGACCTGATGGCACGATTCGAGGCCATGCCGCCGTGGAGTGCGCTGGAAGGTCACATGATTCGGGTCGAAGAAACTCTGGAGGACGATCGATACGTGCTCCGGGCGGAGCTGCCCGGTATCGATCCGGAACGGGACGTGGACATCAGCGTGCACGACGGCAAGCTCTTCATCAAAGCCGAACGTGCAGAGCAGAAGACGGAGGGCACGCGATCGGAGTTCCGCTACGGCAGCTTCCACCGCACGATCGATCTCCCTGCCGGAGCGAAGGACGACGCAATCGAAGCCACCTACGACAACGGGATTCTGACGGTCGATGTGACACTTGCCGGATCCGAGCCGGACACGCCTGTCCGCCACATCGAGGTCAGGAGCAACGGGGTCCAACCCAACGGGGTCGGAACCGACTGAGGGTGCCGCCGCCCGTCGGCCCGAACCGTGTAGTCGGGTGAACCGAGGCCTACAGGCGAGCACCGCGGCCCCTGAACATCGACACTCACCTACTCACTCGAAAGGACTCGAACAATGTCCACAACGACCAGTGCGTCCATGCACGCACATCCCGACATCGCTGCACTGCGCGATCGCTACGACGCGGTGTTCAACAGGCCCGTGGGACAAGTGACAGATGGGCTGCTACTGCTGGCCGGTCTGTACGCGGCGAGCTCGGCCTGGATTCTCGGTGTCGCGCCGCTGTCGAGTACAGCCGCCGACGGCCGTGCCGCGTTCGCCATGACCAACCTGATCACCGGTTCTGCGATCGCAGTCCTCGCGCTTGCACTCGGAGCCGCGTACGGACGAATCCACGGGGTGTCCTTCGTGGTGCCGCTCCTGGGGATCTGGCTGATCGTGTCCCCGTGGATCATCGCCGATCTCGAGCGCACGAACGGCATGATCTGGTCCAACGTACTGGTCGGAATCGTCGTGCTCGGGCTCGGCGCAGTTGCAACGGCCATGGGCACAGGACGCTTCACGGGTATGCATCGCAGCGGACGGTAGCCGTCCGCGCGGAACACGAGAACGCCGAGCCTGTCGGGTTCGGCGCTGTCGTGTATCGACCGTGTACCGACGCCACCGGAGGGCACCGGGCCGACCGATAGCAGCGAACGACGCTACCTCTTCCCGCGCGCGGAGGCACCGAATCGACATTCGTACCCATCGCGATCATCGGCTTCCTGCACGGGTGGTGTCGGCCGACGGGAGCGCGCGGGACCGATGACGCTCTCCCACCACGGCTCGAGCGGACTAGGGTCGCGCCAGACGACGTCCGGTACGGGATCGGCTCGCACAGAATCGAACGATCCAGAGTTGTGCATCGGGCACCTCCGTCGAAAGATCGGGCGGCGAAGACGGGTGTATCCACAGGATCGTCCGGGCCGGCAGGAGGAAAAAGAGCACAAAGTCCCCATTCGCGGAGGTCCGGGCATGGACCGTCCCACCCGCTGCGGTGTCAGACCGGCCCGAGTCGCCCGCTCACTGTTGCCATCCCGAACCGACATCGGTCAGAACCAGCACACACTGTGCGGCCGCCAACAGTCCGAAAGCGACGATCAACAGCAGCGGCGCGCCCACGAACAGGCAGGTCACGAACAGTCCGGAGACCACGACCAACTTGACGAGCGAAGGCGGCGGTTCCATGGCATTCCCCCACGGTCGATTCTGCGTCTTACTGTGACAAACCACGATGGCATCCACACTGCGGTTTGTAGAGAGCACAAAGACCATTCATGGACTCGACTCGCCCGCGGCACACGCATAGACAAACCACGCCCCGAGACTCAGCGGTGAGGCTGCTGCTCGGGCTCAACGCGACGCGGCGACAGTCCCGGATCGGAGCCGTCGGGCCAGATACGGTCCCGTGATGCTGTCCGGGGACGACGCGACTTCGGCGGGCGTTCCGGTAGCGACGACAGTGCCCCCGTTGTCGCCGCCGCCGGGACCGAGATCGATGACCCAGTCGGCGGAGGCTATGGCATCCAGGTCGTGTTCCACCATCACCACGGTGTTGCCTGCATCGACAAGCAAGTGCAGCTGGCGCATGAGCAGGGCGACGTCGGCGGGATGGAGCCCTGCGGTCGGTTCGTCCAGTAGATAGAGGGCAGTACCGCGACGGGTGCGCTGCAATTCGGTCGCGATCTTGATGCGCTGCGCCTCGCCGCCGCTCAGCTCGGTGGCGGGCTGGCCGAGTCGAAGGTAGCCGAGCCCGATGTCGTGCAACGTCTCCAGACTGCGGGACACTCCCGCGATATCGGCGAAGAACATCGCTGCCTCGTCCACCGACATGTGCAGTACCTCGGCAATTGTCTTGTTGCGCCAGGTTATTTCGAGAGTTTCCGGGTTGTACCGGTCACCGTGGCAGGTGGGGCAGGGGCCATAGGTGCCGGGGAGGAACAGCAACTCCACTTCGACGAAACCGTCGCCCTGGCACGTGGGGCATCGTCCGTCCGCGACGTTGAAGGAGAACCGTCCGGGTGCCCATCCGCGGGCCTTGGCCTCGTCGGTGGCGGCGAACAGTTTGCGGACGACGTCGAACATTCCGACGTAGGTGGCCAGTGTCGATCGGGGGGTTCGGCCGATAGGGCGTTGATCCACCCGGACCAGGCGGGTGAACGACTCGATTCCGGAGACCTCGGCCACGTCGACCTCGATCTGTGCGTCATCGTCGTCTGTCGCGGTCTCGAGTCGGTGGCGCGCCACCTCGAACAGGACCTGGCTGACCAGTGTCGACTTCCCGGAGCCCGACACACCCGTCACCGCCGTCAGGACCGCGCGAGGGAACTCCGCCGTCAACTCCCGCAGATTGTGCCGGGTGACCCCGGCCAGAGTGAGCCAGCCCTGGGTGGGGCGCGCCTGCCGCTGCACGGATTCCGCTCGACCGAAGAGGTGCCTGCTGGTGACCGACTCCTCGATCTCTTCCAAGCCTGCGACGGGGCCGCTGTACAGCACCCGTCCGCCGCCCTCACCGGCCGCAGGTCCGATATCGACCACCCAGTCGGCGCGCCGGACCACGTCCATGTCGTGTTCGACCACGAACAAGGTGTTTCCCGACGCCTTCAGCTGGTCCAGGACGTCGAGCAGCGGCTCGGCATCCGCGGGATGCAGTCCGGCGGACGGTTCGTCCAACACGTACACCACCCCGAACAGACCCGACCGGAGCTGAGTGGCAATTCGCAACCGCTGCGTCTCGCCGGGCGACAGAGTCGTCGAGCTACGCCCGAGCGCGAGATATCCCAAGCCCAAATCGAGCAACACGTCGATCCTGGCCAGCAGATCTGCGGTGATGCGTACCGCCACCTCCGTGGTCTCCCCCGACTGTTCGGCAATGGGGCGCAATAATGCGGCAAGTTCTGTCAGCGAGAGCGCATTGATCTCGGCGATCGACCGGCCGGCAATGGTGACGGCCAGCGCGTCGGCGCGCAGTCCGCTGCCGGAGCACATCGGGCAGCGAACGGTTTCGGTGAATTGCAGAGCGCGTTCTCGCATGCGCTCGCTGTTCGAGTCGGTCAGAACGTGCATGACATGGCTGCGGGCGCTCCAGAACTTACCTTCGTAACTGTGGTCGACTCGTCCCTCCTCCGGTTCGATCCACACCTTGGGGTGCTCGTCGGTGAACAGGAGCCACTCCCGGTCCTTCTTCTTCAGCGTGCGCCACGGCACGTCGATGTCGATCCCCATGCCGGCGACGATGCTGCGTAGGTTCGCCCCCTGCCAGGCACCCGGCCACGCCGCGATCGCGCCCTCCCGAATGCTCAGCGACGGGTCGGGAACCAGCAATTTCGTGGTCACATCATGGAACTCGCCCAAACCGCCGCATCGCGGGCAGGCACCGGCGACGGTGTTGGGTGAGAACGCTTCCGCCGGGAGCATGGGCGCACCGTCGGGATAGGTACCGGCCCGGGAGTAGAGCATGCGCAGCAGGTTCGACATCGTGGTGATGGTGCCGACGCTGGAGCGCGAGCTGGGCGACCCCCGGCGTTGCTGCAGCGCAACGGCCGGGGGAAGGCCGGTGATGGACGCGACATGAGGTGCGCCCACTTGCTGAAGCAGGCGGCGGGCGTAGGGGGCCACCGACTCGAAATAGCGTCGCTGCGCTTCGGCGTACAGGGTGCTGAAGGCCAGTGACGACTTTCCTGACCCCGACACCCCCGTGAACGCGACAAAGGCATTGCGGGGTATGTCGACATCGACAGCTGCCAGGTTGTGCTCGGTAGCGCCGCGCACACGGACGTACCCGTCCCACGTTGAGTCCGTCACCGAACGAGCCTAGCTGGCTCGCTCGGCCCGAGAGCACAGAAGCGACGAGATGCAGTGCATCGGTGCCATCGTGCCTCAGCGTATATCGAGGGTATCTTTTCGGTAGGTCTGCTCGTCGCGCCGTATGCGACGAGTACGAAGACCGCACAGAGGGAGGCGGCATGGCCGAGGAATACAGCACACGGCCGCTGTTTCGCAACGGTGCCGGCAGTGCCGCGATGATCCTGGGCATCGTGGCCCTGGTCTGTGCGTTCGTACCTTTCATCGGCGACTTCGTCGCTGTCCCAACAGGTGTCGCCGCCGTCGTGTGCGGATGGGTCGGGGTGAGCCGGGACGAGAAGGGCATGGCGACCAACGGCCGCGAGGCAATGATCGGCGCAGCTCTCGGAGGCACGGCCATGTTCGTGGTGTTCGTGGCATACGCTGCCACCGTCGTGTGAACGGTGACGGAAGGCGAGTAGTGCCACGAACAGATTCGTTGCTTGCAGGCCTGGCCACCGACCTCATATCAGCGTGCCGATCACGCCGGACCGAAGAGTCGAGGCACTGGAGCGTCCATCGACGAACCGCATCGACATTCGTCACCATCGATGTGAATTCGGTGCCCTGTGCCGCCGGACTCCACAACCGCGCAACGAATTTCGGATCCGACGGTCCCGGAACAGCTTTGCAAGAGACGATGCCGACGCCCCATCCCGAATTCGCGCCGTGATCGAGCAATCTTCCGGTTCGATCGCGGAGAATCCGGTTTCGGTCTTTTTAGCTGATTAACGGCAAGAAGACAGGCCGACTCCGAATATCATCGACCCAGAAGTAATACGTGTTGGGCTTATCAGGATGCCGCGCAACCGAAACAAGCCATCGCACCTCTACGGCCTTGCTTTGCTCGTCGAACTGTCTTCGAATTGCTCCGCCCCCGAGGTACGCGTCACGCCGTGATCGACACCGAGGGCCGAGGAGTAACTGTGACACAAATTCTTGCTGCGAGACAACGACATCGGGTCCCGGCCGAGCACCGTGTGCTCGGTCTCGACCGTCGCACGTTTCCACCGGCACTCTTCGTCGTCGCGATCTTCGTCGTCTTGACCGTGATCCTTCCCCGTGTCGACGCGGCCATCGGCTGGGACGACCCGGTTCTCGCCGGTGAGCAACTCGCGCTGACGGACTCCATCGTCTTCACACCGACCACCGGCTGGGATGTCGAGGCCGGCTTTCGTGTCGACGACGAAAGCCGTCGTTCCGGTGACGCCACCGTCGCCGGGAAGGGCGTCACGTTCCAGGTCTCGTCGGACACGTTCGAGGGCACACCGGATGAATTGCTGGATCAAGTGGAGAAAGTCACCTCCCGCACCGACGACCCGACCTTCAGAGTCGACGGCGACAGGACCACTCTCACCACGACGTCAGGCGAGAGCGGTGTCGCACAGCCATACAGCAGCGTGACCGGCGACGGTGTGGTTGCAGCATTCGTCATCGCCGGCAGGGGGCTGAAGATCACCGCCTACGGGCCTCCCGCTCAGATGACCGCGGCCGTCGACAACATCCAGACCATGATCGCCAGCATCCGGACCGTCGACAGGAACAACTCATGAGCGAGACCGGCACCGACACCACACACAGCTCCGAGGCCCGCCAACGGCAGGCCAGAGCAATGGAGATCTCCGGCTGGGGTGAACGCTTCCACTTCGTGCAACCCCACAATCTGTGTTTCTGGGTGTTCGTCGTGCTGACCGGCATCGGCGCGTTCCAGGTGTGGGCGTACTTCGCACCCAAAACCGGGTTGTACGCCGACGCCTTCGCGATCTCGGCAGTGCTGTGCGGATTGTGCGGGCTGGCGTGGTTCGCTTGGTTCCGTCATATCGACCGATGGGAACGCCAACCGGGCCGACTCATCCTCGCCGCGCTCCTGTGGGGCGCAATTCCGGCCACCTTTGCATTCGCCCTCACCGCGAACAACGCAATGATCAGCATTTACAACAAGCTTTTCGGTCAAGTGTGGAGTGCCAACTGGGCAGCCGGAGCCACCGCACCGATCACCGAAGAGGCCGCGAAGCTGTGCGGATTCATACTCCTCATGAGCCTTGCGCCGCGGTTGATTCGGACCGCGAACGACGGTCTGATAGTCGGCGCGTTCATCGGGCTCGGATTCGCGATCTTCGAGGACTTCCTCTACGCCGCCAACTCCACAGCTCAGGCCTTCGGTACCGATCCGGTCGACCACGCCGTACAGATGTCGTTCACGCGCATAGCGGTCAGCTTCGTTTCCCACCCGCTGTTCAGCGCCCTCGTCTGCACCGGTGTCATCTACATCCTCGGCACGGCGGCCCAGCCACGCCGGATCGGCCGCGGTGTGGCATTCGTATTGGTCGGAATGTTTCTGCACTTCACCTGGGACGACGCCGGCGGTCTCGGCCGAGGCGGCATCCTCACCTTCCCCGTCATGCTCGGCTCCATCGTGCTCGGGTTCACGGTCTTGACGATCGCGTTCCGGCGAGCAGCACCGCGCGAGTACCAGTTCGTCCGCGACATCCTCGCCCCCGAAGTCGAAGCAGGAACCGTGACCGACGCCGAGGTCGACGGCATCCTGGACAAGAAAGCGCGCAAGGCGTTCATCAAGTCCGCGCCCCACCACAAGTCCCGTCGAGCACGCAAGCACCTACGTCGGGCAATTCTCGACCTCGCGCATGACTTGGCCCATGACAAGGGATCGGACACCGAGGCCGTGCGCCACTCTCGCTCGGAAGTCGAGCGGTTGCGCGTCAAGGCCGGCTGACCCACCGCCGACCGAAAGCACGGCCTGCAGGTCGTCACTGTGCCTCCGGGCCTGGAGGTCCGCCACGACTCGCCCGCCCCCCCCGGTTCATCCCGAGCAACACGAGTGCTGCCGCCGTCGCCGTGAAGGCGAAGCCCGGTGGTTCCACGGCGCCCCAATTCAGATCGATGGTCGACGCTGTCCGCGCGCGTCATTGTCGTCTCTGCCTGCGAGAGCAAGGTGCACAACAGTTCTCGTGCTGCCGACGCTGTCGGGAAGGTTCTCCCGAACGCACACACCGTCGTCCTGACCGGCTGCAGTCACCACATGCTGCCGATGCTGTCGGCCGGGGAGCTCGGTGCCGTGCTTCTGAGCGCCCGGCACTGACACCTGTTGTCGGACTTATCCAATATTGCGTTCACCGACCGCCGCGCACTGTACGGTGACCGCGGGGATGGGTGCGGCTGTAGAAGAATGTCGGGGGATCATGACTGTGTTCGGTGTGCTCGATCGCGTATTGACTCGACGACTGCCCCTGGAGCCTCCGGACGATCCCCATGCCGCGATCCTTCCGACCCCGATCGACAACGACGCCTTCTTCCTCACCCCTCCCGGCATCGAGGACCTCGCACCCGGTGCGGTGATCCGGCAGCGCACGACCCGCGGTCTGGTGCCCCGGCCGCGAACCGCCATGCATCAGTTCATGGTTCGGTCGACCGACGCGCGGGGTCTCCCCGCCGGCGTCACCGCCTCGCTGCTGATCCCGAAGCGGCCGTGGACCGGGCGCGGACCGCGGCCGGTCGTCGCCCACAACGTGGCCATCGATTCCCTCGGAGCCAAGAGCACGCCGTCGTACCGGCTCGTGCACGGTGTCGGTGCCGACCTCCCGCCGGTGATGCCGCTCTGGCTCGCTCGCGGATACGCCGTCCTCGTCGCCGATCACCAGGGTCCGCGGATGTCGTACTCCGAAGGCACGATGGCCGGGCATGCCGTCCTGGACTCGCTACGCGGGATGACGGTCGTCGCCCCGGAGCTCGCCGACAGCCCAGTGGTGGCCTACGGCTACAGCGGCGGCGCGATCGCCACCACGTGGACCGCGCAACTGCAGCCGAGGTACGCGCCGGACGTGAGGTTGGTCGGTGCCGTCGCCGGTGGAACGCCCACCGACTTCTCGATGCTGCTGGACACCATGAACGGCACCGTCGCGGCCGGCCTGCTGGGCGCGGCGAGCATGGGTCTCGCGCGTGAGCACCCCGAGATGGTGGAGTTGTTCGGCCCGAAGGCGCTGCTGTTGGCGTCCTGGGTCAAGGACATGTCCGTCCTCCCCCTGGCCCTGGGCGGGCTGGTACGCATGCGAATCGAGGACTTGGCGTCCGAGCCCGACCCGTTCGACTCCGACATCGCGCGGCGGGTGATTGCCGCGAACCGTCCGGGTGCCGATGCGCCGTCGGTGCCGGCCGCGTTCTTCCACGGTTCCGCGAGTAAGTGGATCGGCGATCGCTTCATCCCCGAGGCCGGCGTGACTGCCCTGATCGAGCAGTGGCGCAGCAAGGGCGCCAACGTGCACTACGAGCCCGTGGCAGGCGACCACTTCATCGGCGCCATGACCGGGCTACCATTCGTGTTAGGTTGGACCGCAGGGCAATTCGCCGCCAACGGTTCGGGTTAGCTCGCCGAAGCAACATAGCGCTGTGACCTACGGAAATGCGGTGCCCCCAGTCGGACTCGAACCGACACTGTGCGGATTTTAAGTCCGCTGCCTCTGCCAATTGGGCTATAGGGGCCACCGCCGGCCATGTGCTCCAGCGGTGACGATCATATCGGGCTGCTACTGGGCCGGAATGACCGGCGGCACGAAGTCGAAGGTCATACCGAGGAGCCACACGAGCAGCAGGACCACCGGGAAGTGGAAGATGAACTGCAGGAACGTGAATCCGATCAGATCTCGCGCTCGCAGGCCCAGGACGGCCAACAGCGGCAGCATGAAGAACGGGTTGATCAGATTCGGCAACGCCTCGGCCACGTTGTAGATCTGGACGGTCCAGCCGAGGTTCATCTGCACGTCGGTCGCCGACTGCATCACGTACGGCGCTTCGACCAGCCACTTGCCACCGCCCGAGGGAACGAAGAGTCCGAGGACGACGGTGTAGATCGCGATGACCACCGCGAAGCCTCCACCGGACCCGATCTCGGTGAAGAAGGTCGCCAGATGCTCGGAGATCGTGACGCCTCCCCTGCCCTCCGCTTTGGTCAGCATGGCCGCCATCGCGGCGTAGAGCGGAAACTGCACCAGGATCCCTGCCGTCGCGGGAACTGCCTTGCTGACCGAATCGAGGAAGCGCCGCGGGGTGCCGTGCAGCACGAGCCCGAGCATGAGGAACACCAACAAGTATCCATTGAGACTGCTGACCACCGACAGCACCGGCAGCGTCAACAGTTGGGAGACAAGCCATCCCAGGGTCATTGCGCCGACGAAGAGCGGAAGAACTCTGCTGTACTCGAGCCACTCGCCCGGTCGACTGCGCGGAGCAGGCTCGGCGACGGTGTCGTCGAGATCGACCTTCATGTCTGCGGCAGTCTTGATCGCGGCCCCCTTGGGAGCGGACACGTGCGCGATGACGACCGTCAACACGATGATGATCACGCACATCAGCAACGACTGCCACGTGAAGATGGTGGTTCCGAAGTCGAGTACACCGGTGACCGAAAGCAGCGTCGCCGGAAGCGAACTTGCCGTCGCCTGCAACTGCGCGGCCGAGGAAGACATTCCCAGCGCCCACACGGCTCCAAGTCCCATGAATGCTGCCGCCCCCAGTGCTCGGTAGTCCGTCCTCAGATCGTCCCGCCGCGCGATGGCTCGGGCGAGCAGACCGGCGAACACCAAGCTCAGACCCCAGTTCAGGAACGACACCGAGCAGGACAGCAGTGCCACGAAACTGACTGCGCTGCTTGAACTCTTGGGCACCTGCGCCAACCGTGTGATCAATCTGGCGACCGGTGGAGAGGTGGCCACGACGTAGCCGGTGAGAACGACCATCGCCATCTGCAGGGTGAAGGCGGTCAGGTCCCAGAAGCCGTTTCCGAACGCGTCGACCACATTCTGCGGAGACGACCCGTTCGCGAACGCAGCGACAGCCACGACCACCACACCGACCAGAGCGAAGATGTACGCGTCGGGAAACCACTTCTCGGTCCCCTTGGCGAGCGCTTGCGCTACGCGGGCCAGCCCTTTCTCGGCCGGTGCCTGGTCGGCCGCAGCCTGTTCGGCGGGTGACGTCATCGGTGGTCCTCACCTCGAAGGGAGCCGTGACGTGGGCCACAGCACCTGTAAGGCTTCACCGAATGACGCAGCGATGCAACCGACATCGCCGCAGACCGCCTCTGCAGAAATGCAGATCAGATCTTGATGGACATCGCGATGCCGTCGAGGATGTCGTGCTCACTGACCGTCAACGAGCTCACGGCACCGCGTCGCTCGAACTCCTCAGCCAAGACGCTGCACACGATTGCACCGCCGCCGATGACGTCGACCCGTCCGGGGTGCATGGGGCCCAACGCGCTTCGCTGCGTATGCGTCATGCCGATCAGTCGCTCGCACACCTCGAAGAGCTGATCGAACGGCACTCGCGAAAGATGCACGGCGTCGGCGTCGTACTCGGGCAGTTCCTTGGCGATGGCCGCGATGGTCGTCATCGTGCCGGCCACCCCCACCCAGCTCGACGCGTCACCGATCGACACTTCCTCGAACGCCTCCGCCAACTTCTCGCGGGCGTACTCACGCGCACCGTTGATCTCGTCGACGGTGGGCGGGTCACTGTGCAGGAACCGTTCGGTGAGGCGTACGCAGCCGATGTTGGCCGAGAACGCGGACTTGACGCCCTTGGCGTCGCCCAGCACGAGCTCGGTGGAACCGCCACCCAGATCGACCACCAGGAAAGGCCCTGCCGCAGCGTCGAGTTCACCGACTGCACCGGCGAACGACAGTCGTGCTTCCTCGTCGCCGGTGATCACTTCGGCCTCGGCACCGGGGATGACCCTGCCGAGCACCTCACGCACCATCGAGAAGAAGTCCTCTCGATTGGACGCATCCCGAGTGGCCGAGGTGGCGACCATCCGCACCGCTGTGGCACCGGTCTTGCGAATGATCTCCGCGTACTCGACCAATGCCACGCGGGTGCGCTCGATCGCCTCGGGTACGAATGCTCCGGTGGCGTCGACGCCTTGCCCGAGCCGTACCACTCGCATCTCGCGAGCGACGTCGGCGAGCGACTTACCGTTGTTGTCTGCGACGAGCAGGCGGATCGAGTTGGTGCCGCAATCGATTGCTGCAACCCTGGTCATTGCTTCTCCGCACGTAGTTCTTCGATGGTCGGCCAATCGGCCGGAATTGCCTTGCCGCGCAACGAGTTCTCCGCTGCCAACGCAACCGACTCGTCACCCAGCGGGTTGACGCCCGGACCCTTGGCCAACGAATGCGCGATGAGCACGTGCAGGCACTTGACGCGATCGGGCATACCGCCGCCGGTGAAATCCGTTCCGAGAGATTCGATCTCGTCACGCTCTGCCAGATACGACTGATGTGCGCGCAAGTATGCCGCGGCCAGTTCGGGATCGGTACCGAGACGCTCGGTCATCTCCCGCATCACCCCGGCCGATTCCTGTCGACTGGCCTCGGCCGTCAGCCGCGGATCCGTCAGATAGAACAGAGTGGGAAAAGGCGTGCCGTCGGGCAGCTTCGGGGCGGTTTTCACCACACCCGGCCTGCCGTCCGGAGATCGGTATGCGATCTCGAGTACGCCACGCGGTTCACGTCCGAGCTGCGCTGCGACCGCATCGAGATCTTCCTGCGAGACTGCCGAGGAATTCACCCGACCGGTCCTCCTTCTGGTTCTGGCACCGCCGGCGCGGCCGGTGCGGGTTCTGGCTGTACGAGTGGCATGGGTGCGGACGTCGGCTCCGGGGGTTCGTTCGATCCCTGCGGCTGGACGGCGGTGTTCCACAGTTCGGTGAACCACGGTCCCGTCGGCGTGTTGTCCACGGCGAGGTCCGCGGAGCTCGGCGAGTAATCGCCGGGCAACTGCACCTGATACGGCGTCTCCCCCGGCATGACGAAACGCAGGCGTTCGCGAGCGTCGGCCGTAATGCGGGACGGCTCGTCGAGCTGCGACTTCTGGGTCTGGAGCGCGTCCACCTCGTCCTGCAGGGTCTGACGCTCGGCCAAGACGGACTCGAGCTCACTGCGTTGCGAGAAATACGTACGCAGCGGCACGGCCAGCGTCAACGCCAGCGCGCACACCACGACACCGAGGATGACGGCTCGGCCGGTGGACAGTCCGAAGAACGTCCGCTCGGGCATCTTGGGTCGACGAACACCGACGCGCCGGGGCGCGGCCTTGCCGCCGACCACGGCGTCGCGCGCCTGATCCGAGGGTTCCGGTGGGGTGGCCTGCCGGCCGGAGGCATTCTCCTCGCGAGAGACGCCCCCGGCCTTGGACCGACTCGATGTGGAGGACCGGCCGCGGGGTCGGGGATCACGTCCACCTGGACTGGTCCCGGACCTGCCGCGCCGTGCCATCATTCACTCTCCACTTCGTGCCATACGTGCCTGTTCGCTATCCCTCGTAATTGAACCGGGGGAAAGACAACTCGCCGGCGTAACGCGCCGCGTCGCCCAGAGCTTCTTCGATACGCAGCAACTGGTTGTACTTGGCCACGCGCTCGCTTCGAGCCGGAGCACCGGTCTTGATCTGGCCGCTGCCGACAGCAACTGCCAGGTCAGCGATGGTGGTGTCCTCGGTCTCGCCGGACCGGTGGCTCATCATCGTCTTGTAGCCGTTGCGGTGCGCGAGATCGACGGCGTCGAGGGTCTCGGTGAGCGTGCCGATCTGGTTGACCTTGACCAGCAGCGCGTTGGCCGCACCCTTGACGATGCCGTCTTCGAGACGCTCGGGGTTGGTGACGAACAGATCGTCGCCGACGAGCTGAACCTTGTCGCCGATCGACTCGGTGAGGGCAACCCAGCCGTCCCAGTCGTTCTCGTCGAGCGGATCCTCGATGGAGACCAGCGGGTAGGCGTCGACGAGCTCACCGTAGAAGGCCGACATCTGCTCGGCGGACTTGGTCTCGCGCTCGAAGGCGTAGCCGGTGCCCGCGGTGTAGAACTCGGTGGCCGCAACGTCGAGCGCGAGGGCGACGTCCTGTCCGGGCTTGAGGCCGGTCTTGCCGATGGCCTCGAGGATCAGGTCGAGGGCAGCCTTGGTGCCGGCGAGGTCGGGAGCGAAGCCACCCTCGTCACCGAGGCCGGTGGACAGACCCTTGGCCTTGAGTACGGACTTGAGTGCGTGGTAGACCTCGGCACCCCAGCGCAGCGATTCCTTGAACGTGGGTGCACCGATCGGCGCGATCATGAATTCCTGCACGTCGACGCCACTGTCTGCGTGTGCGCCACCGTTGATGATGTTCATCATCGGGACCGGCAGGATGTGGGCGTTCGGGCCGCCGAGGTAGCGGAAGAGCTCGAGGCCGGTGGACTCGGCCGCGGCCTTGGCGACGGCGAGCGAAACACCCAGCAGGGAGTTCGCGCCGAGGCGAGACTTGTCGGGCGTGCCGTCCAGATCGAGCAGAGCCTGGTCGACGGTGCGCTGCTCGATGGCGTCGAGGCCGATGACCGCCGGTGCGATCTCGTCGAGGACCGCGTTGACTGCCTTCTCGACGCCCTTGCCGCCGTAGCGGTCTCCGCCGTCACGAAGCTCGACGGCCTCGTGCTCACCGGTGGATGCGCCGGAGGGAACGGCTGCACGGGTCAACGTCCCGTCGTCCAATGCGACCTCGACCTCAACCGTGGGGTTGCCACGGGAATCGAGGATCTCGCGAGCTCCGACCTGCTCAATGATGGCCACGAATGCTTCTCCTAGTAACGGGGACCGGCGGACTGTGCCGGGTGCAAGACTAGCCGCTTCCCGGTGCCTCCCGCGATGCACGGAGATCTACGGCCTGGTGCCCACCGAGTACGCGGCCGCTCGATCGCGCACGTCCCGCAGATACTGACCCGACAGGTTGTACGCCATCAGCGCGCTCTCCCAGCCCTGCGCCGTCCGCAGATCACCGCCGCGGGCGCAGAGATAACGCGCCGCCGTCAGCGCGGCGTCGTCGATGTTGTCCGGATCGGCGACGCCGTCACCGTTGGCATCGACGCCCCACTTCTTCCAGGTCTCGGGAATGAACTGCATGGGGCCCATGGCCCGATCGAACTCGGTGTCGCCGTCCATGACGCCACCGTCGGTGTCCGGAATCTCGGCGACGCCCGGTCCGCCGTCGAGCGGGATTCCGCGAATCGGCGGTGCGACGAGACCGTCGGGTGCCACCGACGAGCCCTGGTACGTGCCGTGGCGACTCTCGATGTAGCCGATGCCGGCGAGTGTCGTCCACGCGATTCCGCAGTCGGCGTCCGTCTCGGTCATGATCGCCGCAGCGTGCCCGTACGACGCCAGGGCGGTCACCGAGATGCCCAACGCGTCGGTCTGGGGTTCGGCCCACGCGAGCAACAAGTCGGCCGTGCGTCCGGGCGCGTTGAAGTCGATGGCCGGTACTTCCGTGCCGGGTCCGGGCGGGATGCCCTCGGGAATCTCGCGTTTCGGTTCGCCGGTGCCGCACGCCGTCAATGCAAGAAGGAGCGACGCTGTGGCGAGCACGCAGATACGGGAGATCACCACTCCATCCTGCACACGCAAGGTAATAGAAAGCTAAAGGCCGAGATAACCCCTGGTCAACGCGTGTTCGGGTTGGGTTGCAGGGTGTATGTTCTGGGCAGCCTTCATTCATGAGGGTCGCCTACCCTTTGCGAGGGAAGGCGTACCAATGTTCGACGCATCACAGGAGCATCACCCGTGTCCACAGTCGTTCTCGCCGCCAGTTCAGCGCCGTCGATCGCCACCCAGATGTTCGGTAGTGGCTTGATCGGCCTGCGCGAAGGGCTCGAGACCGGCATCGTCGTGATGATCCTCGTCGCGTTCCTCGTCAAAGCCGAACGACGCGACGCGCTCAAGTGGGTCTGGCTCGGAGTCGGCCTGGCCGTCGCCATGGTCGCCGCCATCTTCTTCGTGATCCACTACGGCACCTCCACCGTCACCGGACTGACCGCCGAAATAATCGCCGGAGCCGCCTCGCTCGTGGCCGTCGTCATCGTGACCGCGATGGTGCTGTGGATGCGCACCGCCGCCAAGAACATCTCCGGCGAACTGCGGGCGAACATGGAGAAAGCACTCACCGTCGGCCCCGCCGCAGTACTCACGCTGTCCTTCTTCGCCGTCGGGCGCGAAGGCGTCGAAACCGCATTGCTCATGGTCGGCTATGCCGAGAACACCAACGGCAGCCTGTGGCCACTGCTCGGACTCCTGCTCGGCATCGTTGTCGCCGCCGTGCTGACGGTGTTCCTGTACTTCGGTGCCGTCCGCATCAACTTCGCCGTGTTCTTCAAGTACACCGGCATCTTCCTGATCGTGGTAGCCGCCGGAATCCTCGCCTACGGCATCCGCGCACTGCAGATCGGCGGCCGCTGCCCGGCGGCAGCGCAGTCGCCTTCGACATCAGCGCTCACTTCGACGCCTCGAGCTGGTACGGCACCGTGCTCGGCGGCATCTTCAACTTCCGTCCCGAGCCCACTGTTTTCCAGGCGATCGCGTGGGTGCTCTACATCGTGATCGTGTTGTTCCTCTTCCTCCGCCCGGTCCGCGTTCCCGCGGCTCCCGAGCCTGTACTTCAGAACTCCTGAAAGGCACCACCACCATGCGTCGTTCCACCTTCGCCCTGGCCGCAGTCGCGGTTCTGCCGATGGCATTGGCCGGATGCACCGAAAAGTCCTCCACCGAGGCCGCATCGGGCGATATCGCCGTCACCGCGACGGACTCCTCCTGCGATGTGAGCGCATCCGAGGGCACCACCGGCAACTCGACCTTCCAGATCACCAACAACGGCAGCAAGGTCACCGAGTTCTACGTCTACGGCGAGGGTGACCGCGTCATGGGTGAGGTGGAGAACATCGGACCCGGCCTGACGCGTCAGCTCATCGTCGCCCTTCCCGACCCGGGCACGTACCAAACCGCCTGCAAGGCAGGCATGGTGGGCGACGGCGTGCGCGCGGACTTCGTGGTGACCGGCGAGTCGGTCCGCTCGGCGGGCGAGGACGGGCTGCTCGCCGAGGCCGCGGCGGGCTACAAGCGCTACGTCGTCAGCCAGATCGATGCGTTGCAGGACACCACGGCATCGTTCGTCACCGCCGTCAAGAGCGGCGACGTCGACGCAGCCAAGGCCCAGTTCCCCATTGCGCGTAGCTACTACGAGCGCATCGAGCCCGTCGCCGAGAGCTTCCCCGACGACCTCGACCCACGCATCGACCTGCGTGAGCCCGACGTGGAGCCCGGAGCCGAATGGACCGGATTCCACCGCATCGAAAAGGATCTGTGGACGCAGGGCCTGCAGCCCGACACGAACGCAATGGCCGATCAACTCGAGGCCGACATCACCGAACTCGCCGACAAGATCAAGGCCGACGACTTCACCATCGACCCCATCCAGGTGGCAGGCGGCGCACAGGGACTGCTCGACGAGGTCGCCAAAACCAAGATCAGCGGTGAAGAGGACTTCTTCTCACACACCGACCTGTGGGACTTCCAAGCCAACGTCGACGGCTCCCAGGCCGCCATCGCCGCCGTTCGTCCCATCCTCGACGAGCGCAACGCCGAACTCGGTACCGCCATCGATGCCCGCTTCGCAGAACTCGACGCCGAACTGGCCAAGTACCGCAGCGGCGACGGCTTCGTCTTCTACGACACCGTGACCGAACCACAGCGCCAGGAACTGTCCAACAAGATCGACGCATTGTCCGCCGAAGTGAGCCAGGTGCAGGGTGTCGTTGCCGGACAATAAGACCGGACAATTCTCCCGACGGCGCCTCTTCGGTGCCGTCGGGACCGGTGCTGCGCTCGTCGGAGTCGGCGCAATCGCCGGACATGCGACGGCCTCCGGTGCCGAGGCACCCGCATCGGATGTCGTCGAATTTCGCGGAGACCACCAGGCCGGAATCGTCACCCCGGCACAGGATCGCATGCACTTCGTCGCCTTCGACATCACCACCGACTCACGCGACGACTTCGTTGCGCTGCTGAAGAAGTGGACCCTGATGGCCGAACGGCTCACCAAGGGCGAGGAAACCTTCGACGGCGGTGCCGTCGACGGTGGCCAGTACAACCCTCCCGCGGATACCGGCGAGGCCCTCGGCCTGAACGCGTCATCGCTGACGCTGACGATCGGATTCGGTCCGTCGATGTTCGACCGATTCGACCTGGCCTCGAAAAGGCCTGCGTCACTTGCCGACCTGCAACATTTTCCGGCCGACAACCTCGACCCCCGCCGCTCCGGCGGCGACCTCTGCATCCAGGCCTGCGCCGACGACCCGCAGGTGGCCGTCCACGCAATCCGCAACCTCGCCCGCGTCGGATTCGGCACCGTCTCGGTGAAATGGTCTCAACTCGGCTTCGGCCGAACCTCATCCACCTCGACCACCCAGGCAACACCGCGAAACCTGTTCGGCTTCAAGGACGGAACGGCCAACCTCAAGGCCGAGGACCCGTCGTTGCTCGACGAGAACGTGTGGGTTGCGTCCGACGATGATCAAGAGTGGATGGCAGGCGGCTCCTACCTCGTGGCCCGACGCATCCGCATGCTCATCGAATCCTGGGACCGCACCACGCTCAAGGAACAAG
Organism: Rhodococcus sp. 14-2496-1d; assembly: GCF_002259365.1. Classification (NCBI taxonomy): domain Bacteria; kingdom Bacillati; phylum Actinomycetota; class Actinomycetes; order Mycobacteriales; family Nocardiaceae; genus Rhodococcus; species Rhodococcus sp. 14-2496-1d. The sequence continues at coordinate 94,324 of NZ_NPFV01000005.1, forward strand.
AACGAGTGATCGGGCGCAGCAAAGGAACCGGTGCGCCGCTGGGTCAGAAGGACGAATTCGACGCACTCGACTTCGAATCCCAAGGGCCCGAGGGCACCTTCATCGACAAGACCGCCCACGTGCGCCTGGCGTCCAAGGAAAACCTCGGCGGCGTCCAGCTCCTGCGTCGGGGATACAACTTCACCGACGGTTCCGACGGCTTCGGCCACCTCGACGCCGGACTGTTCTTCATCGCCTACTGCCGCGACCCACTGACCCAATTCGTCCCGATGCAACTGGCCCTCTCCCGCAAGGACGCATTGAACGAATACATCCAACACGTGGGATCGGCGGTATTCGCCTGCCCTCCCGGCGTCGGAGAATCGGACTACTGGGGTTCGACGCTGTTCGAGTAGACCGATCCCCGCGTCGGCGTCAATGGACCCTTGCATGCGTCTGGCCGCTGCGATGGTCCATTCACGCACGACCCCGGCCTGCGTCGATGGCGCATTGCACACGTCTGACCGCTGCAAGGGTCCATTGACACAGGCGGGCGGTGAGTTAGTACGGTCGGCTCGGTCCATACGTCGTACATCATCGTCATCGACTTCGGGAGCACACATGGGACAGCTGGTTCGGGTACAGAACTTCACCATCTCGAGCGACGGAATTGCTGCGGGGCCGGACCAGAGCTTCGAGAACCCGTTCGGTCTGGACCATCTGGCACTGATGAGGTGGTACTTCGCCACCGCCAGCTTTCCTGGAAACGCCGGTTCGGGCGGCAGTCGCGGACTCGACGATTACCTCGCCCGCGACTTCTCCAACAACATCGGTGCCGAGATCATGGGCCGGAACAAGTTCGGACCCCAACGCGGACCGTGGACCGACCACGAATGGCAGGGCTGGTGGGGTGACGAACCGCCGTTCCACACCCCCGTCTTCGTCCTCACCCACCACGCGCGACCATCGATCACACTGTCCGACACCACGTTCCACTTCGTCGATGGCGAGCCCGCCGAGGTATTGACACAGGCAAAGGAGGCCGCGGGCGGTAAGGACGTGCGACTCGGCGGTGGCGTCACCAGCATCCGAGAATTCCTCGACGCCGATCTCGTCGACACCCTGCACATCGCCGTCTCGCCCATCGAATTCGGCTCGGGCCTGAAGCTGTGGGACTCCCCCGACGAATTGAACGACAGATTCGAACACGAGGTGATCCCCAGCAGCAGCGGCGTCACGCATCATTTGTTCTGGCGCAGGTAGCAGGTCCGGATCGAGGTACGAGGGGTGGATGGGAACCCTCAGCCCCGCAGACCCCAGTGCTCGATCCAGTCGAGTGCAGACATCTCCCCGGGCGCGATGCCGGCGTTGCGGGCCGAGGCTTCGGCGTTGCGGATCAGGGATGCAAAATCCAATACCCGACGCCGAAGCAGGTCCTCGGCACTGTCTCCGCCGTGCGAGTGATCGACTCCGATGTGTACGACGCGAAGGCCGTCGGGAATCAGTTCGTCGGGCAGGCCTGCCTTGGTGGCGCGGCCGATCACCTTTTGTGCCAGTGCCAATGACGGCTGAGACAGTGCGATTCCGTCGACGCAGGATCCGCGCGCCTTCTCCGAAGCCTTCTGTTCTTCCCAGGCTCGCTCCTGCTCGGCGATGTCGATGGGGCCGTTGCCCGTTCGACCGAGGTGCGGGCTGCGGTGGGTGAGCTTGGCGACGAGTCCCGCAGCGACGTCGTCGACGTCGAATGCGTTCTCGGCAGCATCCTGAGCAATTCTGGAATGAAAGAGCACCTGCAGCAATAGGTCTCCGAGTTCTTCGCGCAGGTCCACCAAGTTGCCCGCTGCGATGGCGTCGAGCAGCTCGTACGTTTCTTCCAGCAGGTACCCGCGCAACGACTCGTGGGTCTGCTGCGCTTCCCAGCCGCCGAGTGTGCGCAGGCGATCCATCAACCGGACCGCCGCGATGAGGTCGTCACCGGGGAGCTTCTCGGCGGCGATGATGCGTTCGCCGAGCCCGATCCGTTCCTGAACGTCGGGGTTGGCCGGGTCGGTGCTCACCAGAACAGCGTCGACGGCGTCGGGCGCAGCGGTTCCGGAGAACAGCCACCGCACTCGCACCGGCACTTCTTCGGTGAATTGCACGGGCTCGCCCAGAAATTCGACGGCGTCCACCGGGACCTGCGTGGGACGGACCGGGTCGAGCAGAACTACCGTCACCGCTACACCCCCACTGTTTGCTCCAGCAACACCGACCGAGATGGTTTCCCGTCCAAGGATAGGATGAGATCGGCGATGAACTGGACCAATTCGACGTCGCGTACGCGCGCCGCCCCCACGCCGCCGCCCTCGACGCGCGGCAGCGGCAACTGCACCACACCGGTGGTGGCCCGGTACGCAGCACTCGGGTACAGCCGCTTGAGGCGGATCTGCTTGGAATCGGGCAGATCCATGGGGGCCAGCTTCACCTGCGTTCCGGCGACGTTGACGTCGGTCAGACCGTATTCCTTGGCGATCAGGCGCAGCTTGGCGATGGAGACCAGGCGGCCGACCTCCTCGGGCAGCGGACCGTACCGGTCGACGAGTTCGTCGATGACGGCGTCGATGCCCTCGGAATCTGCTGCCGCAGCGAGCTTTCGATAGCCCTCGAGCCGCAATCGATCGCTGGTGACGTAGTCGGGTGGGATGTTGGCGTCGACGGGCAGGTCGATGCGCACTTCCTTGGGTGCCTCGTCGGTGGTGATGGGCTTGCCGTCGGCGGCCGCGCGGTACGCCTCGACCGCTTCACCGACGAGCCGCACGTACAGGTCGAAGCCGACGCCTGCGACGTGACCGGACTGCTCCGCGCCCAGAACGTTTCCGGCACCACGGATTTCGAGGTCCTTCATCGCCACCGCCATACCGGCACCGAGATCGGAGTTCTGCGAGATGGTCGCCAGCCGGTCGTATGCGGTTTCGGTGAGCGGCTTCTCCGGCGGATACAGGAAATATGCGTAACCGCGCTCGCGACTACGGCCCACTCGGCCTCGCAGCTGGTGCAACTGAGAGAGGCCCAGTGAATCGGATCGCTCGACGATCAGCGTGTTGGCATTGGAGATGTCGAGACCGGTCTCGATGATGGTGGTACACACCAGCACGTCGGTCTCGCGCTGCCAGAAGCCCTGCACGGTGCGTTCGAGTGTTTCCTCGTTCATCTGACCGTGCGCCGTCGCCACCCGCGCCTCGGGCACCAGATCACGAATCTTCTTGGCGGCCTTGTCGATCGAGCTGACTCGGTTGTGCACGAAGAACACCTGGCCGTCGCGCAGCAGCTCCCGCCTGATGGCCGCGGCCACCTGCTTGTCGTTGTACGCACCCACGTAGGTGAGCACCGGGTGCCGCTCCTCCGGCGGAGTGAGGATGGTCGACATCTCCCGGATTCCGGCCAGGCTCATCTCGAGCGTTCGCGGAATCGGCGTTGCAGACATCGTCAGCACGTCGACGTGGGTCCGGAGCGACTTGATGTGCTCCTTGTGCTCGACGCCGAAGCGCTGCTCCTCGTCGACGATGACCAGACCGAGGTCCTTCCAGGCCACACCGGTCTGCAACAAGCGGTGCGTACCGACGACGATGTCGACCGTTCCGTCGGCCAGCCCGGCCATGACCTCTTTGGATTCGGAGCCGTGAGTGAAGCGGGAGAGCCCCTTCACCGTCACCGGGAACGACGCCATCCGAGCGGTGAAGGTCTGCAGATGTTGTTGTGCCAGAAGCGTTGTCGGGACCAGCACGGCGACCTGCTTGCCGTCCTGCACCGCCTTGAACGCCGCGCGAACCGCGATCTCGGTCTTGCCGTACCCGACGTCACCGAGGATGACGCGGTCCATCGGAACCGCCTTCTCCATGTCGGCCTTGACGTCGGTGATGGCCGTCATCTGGTCGACGGTCTCGGTGAACCCGAACGCATCTTCCATTTCGAGCTGCCACGGGGTGTCGGGGCCGAAAGCGTGCCCGGGCGCTGCCTGACGAGCAGCGTACAGCTGCACGAGTTCGCCGGCGATCTCGCGAACTGCCTTGCGCGCCTTGCGTTTGGTGTTGGCCCAATCGGACCCGCCGAGCTTGCTCAGAGCCGGCAGCTCGCCGCCGACGTAACGCGAGAGCTGATCGAGCGAGTCCATCGGGACGAAGAGTCGGTCGCCTGGATGGCCCCGCTTGCTCGGTGCGTATTCGACCACGAGGTATTCGCGTCGGGCGCCGCCGATGGTGCGTTCGACCATCTCGACGAATCGACCGATGCCGTGCTGATCGTGCACGACGCTGTCGCCGGCGACGAGGGCGAGCGGATCGACCTGGTTGCGACGCTTCGCCGGGAGCTTGCGCCCCTCGCCCGCTGCGGCCACGCGGTTGCCGGTCAGATCGCTCTCGGTGACGACCACGAGTTTCGCATCGGGAAAGACCAGGCCGTCGTGCAACGATCCGCACAGGACGTTCACGACGTCGGCGACGGGGACCGCACCGGAATCGAGATGTGCCGCAGGCACTTCGGCCTCGGCGAGGCGTTCGATGATGCGGGAGGCGGTACCTGCACCCGCGACGGAGATGACCGCACGACCACCGGTGGCGATGTGCGCCCGCAACGTTGCGAACAGGGCCGTCAGCGCCTCCTCGGATCCCCGCACCTCCGGGACCGAATCGACGGCGAGTTCGACTTCTTCACCGTTGCCGGATGCCAACGGACTGATGGTCCACCACGGACGACCGTGCACCTGCGCCGATTCGCGAACCTGTCGAAGTGAACGGTAGGCCGAGGCACCGAGATCGAGAGACGCACCTTCGAGGCTGGACGTATCGAGAGTGGAGGTATCGAGCGGCGCAGCTCCTCCGATCGACGCCGCCGTCCAGGATGCTTCGAGGAACTCCTGCCCGGTGCGGACCAGATCTGTTGCGCGCGTTCGGATTCGCTCGGGATCGCAGAGCAATACGTGTGTTCCCGCGGGGAGGGTGTCCGCGAGCAACTGCAACTCACCCGGTTGCAGCAGCGGCAGCAGCGCCTCCATGCCCTCCACCGGGACGCCTGCGGACAGCTTGTCGAGCATCTCGACCAACGCGGTGTCGCCGGCGTTGTCGGCTGCGAGGACCGCGGCGCGGTCGCGGACCTCCTGGGTGAGAAGCAGTTCGCGGCACGGCGGAGCGATGACGAGATCGACCTCGTGATCGGGCAACGAACGCTGATCGGAGACCGCGAACGCGCGGAGCTCGGTGATCTCGTCGCCCCAGAATTCCACGCGGACCGGGTGATCTGCCGTCGGCGAGAAGAGGTCGAGGATGCCGCCGCGGACGGCGAACTCGCCGCGCTTGCCGACCATGTCCACGCGCAGGTAGCCGAACTCGACGAGTCGATGGATCAGGCCGTCGAAGTCGATGTCGATGTCGAGCCCGACCTTGAGGGTCACGGGTTCGATCTCGCCGAGACCGGGTGCCATCGGTTGCACCAGCGAGCGGACGGTGGTGACGATGACGCGCAGAGGATCGCCGTAATCGGTGTCGCCGGGGCGAGCGAGCCGTCGGAGCACGTCGAGCCGCTTACCGACGGTATCGGCGCTCGGCGAGAGTCGCTCGTGCGGAAGCGTCTCCCATGACGGGAACATGACCACGCCGCCGCCGAGGATCTGGCGGAGTTCGTCGGTGAGATCGTCCGCTTCACGCCCGGTGGCGGTGACGATCAACAGTTGCGTGTGCTGCGCGATCGCGGCGGCGACGAACGGGCGAACCGAGTGCGGTCCGATGAGTGTGTGTTCGGCGGTTCCGATCGCGTCGGCGACGGCCACCATGGCCGAATCGGTCAGCGCGACGCTGGCCAGACCCGAGAGTTGCAGCGCCGCGTCGGGAACGATCGGGGCCGGCCCGGATGAAGAAATGGCAGGCAGAGAATCGGAAGACAACAGCAATGCTCCTACAAGCGAGTCGAGGCGATGGCTGCTCACACACAGTCACGAGCGAGTCTATGGGAGCACGCCGACAGCCCGGCGAGCGGGAGACGACGGGCTACGTCAGAGCATCGTCGAGAGAGACTCGGCAGCACTGCCCGACGCGAGCGTTCGGCTTTATCCGGACGCCTCACATGCCGTCAACGGCGAATATCCGGAACGGCTTCGCGATGACATCGCCGACTTCGTGGGCCGGCATCGCAAGTTACGGGCCGAAGCGGATGACGCGACGCGCTGCGAATTCGCGGAAGTAGTCGAGCTTGTTGGCAGGAACCAACGCCGGGAGAAGGTAGTACCAGAGGCGCTCCATGCGCGACGGCAATTCCTCGGTGGTGGAGGTGGCAACTGCCACCATGTGTACGCCGGTGAGGATTTCCAGGACCAGAGATCCGATGGTGCGCGAATCCGAGTTGGGGTCGATGTCCCCCTGCGCGATGGCCTTGGCGGCGAGCCTGTCGAACGACTCGCTCCACCCGGCCATGACGTTGCCCTCGGTGCCGCGGTAATCGCCGATCTGATGGCTCAGCCGAAGCATGGCCGAGACCATGGGGTCGCTGACCGAGAGGTCGACGACGATGTAGGAAATACCGATCGCCGCTTCGAGTGCGGGGATTCGACCGTCGTTGAACTGCGAGCAGGCCGTCGTCAGACGAGCGTTGCCCTCGTCGATGACCGCACGTGCCAGTTCTTCCTTGGAGCCGAAATGGAAGTACAGAGCGCCCTTGGTGACCTGGGACTGGGAAATGATCTCGCTGAGGCTCGCGTTCGCGTACCCGAGGCGCAGAAATACGTTCGCTGCGCCAGCCAGCACGGTGTCGCGAGTGATTTCAGCGCGGGCCTGCCTGACCATGGGATCCGCCTTCGCAATAAGAACTGCCACTGCGCAAATTACGCCCGAACGGTACCACTGAGTGGCTTTACGTCTCGTGCCAACATGCATCGGTCCGATTGAAGCACTGTGCCGTAGGTGACACAGCTCTCATGGCCGACAAAGGGGACGATACCCCCTCATACGCCGTGGAGAGACCGAACCGTGTACTCATTCCTCGGTCAATCGAGGGTCCGCTTCCAGATTCGTCAGCCCGTTCCAGCACAGGTTGACCACGTGCGCCGCCACCACTTCCTTCGACGGGGTACGCACATCGAGCCACCATTGCGCGGTCATCGACACCATTCCGACGAGGGCCTGGGCGTACATCGGCGCGAACTCGGGATCGAGACCTCGGCGCGAGAAATCTCCGGCCAGCATGTGCCCGACGCGACCGACGGCCTCGTTGAGCAGCGACGAGTACTTGCCGTCCTCGGCGGAGACCGGAGAGTCACGAACGAGGATGCGGAAGCCGTCGGTGCGGTCCTCGATATAGGTGAGCAGCGCCAGCGCAACCCGCTCGACACGGATCCGCGACCTGTTGAGATCGAGGGAACTGGTGATCATTCCCAGCAGAGTCGACATCTCGCGGTCGACGATGACGGCGTAGAGACCTTCCTTACCGCCGAAGTGCTCGTAGACGACCGGCTTGGACACGTTCGCGCGTCCCGCGATCTCCTCGACGGACGCGGCCTCGTACCCGCGTTCGGCGAACAGCGTCCGACCCACCTCGATCAACTGCTCGCGCCGTTGCGTCCCCGTCATCCGGACCCGAGGTGAGCGTTCCTGCTCGGAGGCTGCGCCTGTCATGGAAAACCGCTTCCGTCACCGACCGTGTGCATTGTCAGACGCCACCCTCGACGTCTCCCTCACCCTAACCATGTCCGAACCATCCGGTTTCGAACGTCGCGAGTGCAGGGACAAGAACAACTCGAACGGTCTCATGTGCGCCGCAGTTCGACTCACCACTACCTCGCGTGCGAGGATCGGTGCGCTCAGTGGGAGCGCAGCGGCAGACGAAGGCGTCGTTCGATTCGTCGGCCACTGATGAAACCGCTGGCCGTTTATCCGCCGTGGTGTAATGGCAGCACCTCTGATTTTGGTTCAGATAGTTCAGGTTCGAGTCCTGGCGGCGGAGCGAGCAACATCATTCACGCATGCCGTCATTCGCGTTACCGCCTGAGGAGCTCAATGCCTGTGCAGACCGCCGTGGTCGTTCTCGCTGCGGGTGCAGGTACCCGAATGCGATCGAAGACTCCGAAAGTTCTGCACCCCCTGGCCGGTCGCACCATGCTTGCGCACGCCCTGCACGCAGCCGCCGACCTGGGCCCCGACCATCTGGTGACGGTCGTCGGACACGATCGCGAACGAGTCACGGACGCCGTCCAGAACCTCGCAGCCACCTTCGGTCGCACGATTCACACTGCCGTCCAGGATCGCCAGCTCGGCACCGGGCACGCCGTCCAGTGCGGCCTCGCTGCACTCCCGGACGACTTCGAGGGCACGATCCTCGTCACCGCAGCCGACGTCCCGCTGCTCGACGGCCACACTCTCAAAGCTCTGCTCGACGAGCATCTGAGCGCCCCCCGGCCCGCCGCGGCCACGGTTCTGACATTCCTGCCCGACGACGCCAACGGATACGGCCGCATCGTCCGCACCGACGACGGCGAGGTGGCCGAGATCGTCGAGCATGCCGACGCCACGCCCGCTCAGGTCCTCATCGGCGAGGTCAACTCCGGCGTCTACGCGTTCGACGCCGTTGCGCTTCGTACCGCCCTGGGCAAGCTCAGCACCGCCAACGCTCAGCACGAGCTGTACCTGACCGACGTCGTCAAGATCAGCAAGGCGGACGGTAAAGCCGTGTACGGCACTCAGCTCGCCGATCCCGATCTGGTGGTGGGCGTCAACGACCGCGTCCAGCTGGCGCACGTCACGTCCGTGCTCAACCGCCACATCATCGAACGGCACATGCGGGCCGGCGTCACCGTCGTGGACCCGTCGACCACCTGGATCGACATCGACGTCACCCTCGGCGCGGACGTCCGCATCGAACCCGGCGTCCAACTCCACGGCAAGACTCACATCGCCGACGACGCCATCGTCGGGCCCGACTCGACGCTGCGTGACGTCGAGATCGGCGAGCGCGCGTCGGTCGTGCGGACCCACGCCGAGCAGGCCGTGATCGGACCGGATGCCACCGTCGGACCGTTCACCTATCTGCGTCCGGGCACGGTGCTGGGCGCAGGCGGCAAACTCGGTGCCTACGTCGAGACCAAGAACGCGACGATCGGCCGCAACACCAAGGTCCCGCACCTCACCTACGTCGGCGATGCCACGATCGGTGACCACAGCAACATCGGTTGCTCCAACGTCTTCGCCAACTACGACGGCGTCAACAAGAGCCGCACGGAAATCGGATCCCACGTACGGACCGGTTCCGACTCGACGTTCGTCGCTCCCGTACATGTGGGCGACGGCGCTTACACCGGTGCAGGAACAGTGGTTCGGGACGATGTTCCTCCCGGCGCATTGGCCGTCTCCGGTGGTAAGCAACGCAATATCGAAGGCTGGGTCATGGACAACAGGCCCGGAACCGAAGCTGCGAAAGCAGCGGCGCTCGCAGATCGTGATCGGCAAGAACAAAAGGACGGCGAAGAGCAGTGACCACCCCTAATTGGATCGACAACCAGAAGAACCTGATGTTGTTTTCTGGTCGAGCACATCCGGAGTTGGCCGAGCAGGTCGCCAAGGAACTCGGAATCGACGTCACCCCGCAGACCGCGCGTGACTTCGCCAACGGCGAGATCTTCGTGCGCTTCGAGGAGTCGGTCCGCGGGTCGGACGCCTTCGTGCTGCAGTCGCATCCGTTCCCGCTCAACACGTGGCTGATGGAACAGCTCATCATGATCGACGCGCTCAAGCGCGGATCGGCCAAGCGCATCACCGCGATCCTGCCGTTCTACCCGTACGCCCGCCAGGACAAGAAGCACCGGGGACGCGAGCCCATCTCCGCTCGTCTGGTCGCGGATCTGCTCAAGACCGCCGGTGCCGACCGCATCATCACCGTCGACCTGCACACCGATCAGATCCAGGGCTTCTTCGACGGGCCCGTCGATCACATGCACGCACACAGCCAGCTCGCCGACCACATTCGGGCGACCTACAGCCTCGAGCACATCACCGTGGTCTCCCCCGACTCCGGCCGTGTACGCGTCGCCGAGAAGTGGGCCGACTCGTTCGACGGCGCGCCGCTGGCGTTCATCCACAAGACGCGTGACCCGTTGGTGCCCAACCAGGTCAAGTCCAATCGCGTCGTCGGTGACGTCGAAGGCCGCACCTGCATCCTCATCGACGACATGATCGACACCGGCGGCACCATCGCCGGCGCCGTGAAGGTGCTCAAGGAGGCCGGAGCCGGTGACGTCGTCATCGCCGCCACCCACGGCGTTCTGTCCAACCCCGCCGCCGAGCGCCTCGCGAACTGCGGTGCCAAGGAAGTGGTCGTCACCAACACGCTGCCGATCAGCGACGAGAAGCGCTTCGCAACGCTGACCGAGCTCTCGATCGCGCCGCTGCTGGCCCGCACCATTCGCGAGGTCTTCGAAAACGGTTCCGTCACCAGCCTTTTCAACGGCAGCGCATAACAGTCAGTCTGTTTCACCCCGCCCCGCCCACTCTCCGTCCGCGTCGCATGAACTACGTCACGTCCGTGACCGGAACATGCAGCTCGCGAGGCGGGGGTGTGCGGGGCGGGTTTCGTTGTCACCTAAGATGACTCGTCGTGATCGACGCAGACTCTCCCCACGGCCCGGCTGGAACTACTACGGTCAGAATTGCCCGATGGACGCCGGGCGGGTGCGTCTGGTGCGGTAGTACCGACAGCGTCGAGGACTTCCGAAACGAGCCGCGCTGCGGGCTGTGCCGCGAGAAGGAAGCGGTCATCGACGAGGCCAAGCACTTCATCGGGATGTACGGTCTGCGGCCCCTGGGCGGCACGCTGGCGTCCGAGGACGAGGAGGAGCGCGAGTACCGCGTCACGGCTCGGGATGCGCGTGAGGTGCTCAACCGTATTCGGCTCGAGAAGCTGCCCGATCCGGCTGCCGTCCGCAAAGCGTTGCGTCCCAGGGCCGCTGCTGCGGGAAACTCACCGGCCTCGACGACGTCCGGAGCGCCTGCGAAGGCACCGACGAAGAAGTCGCAGGCCGGTGTCACCGGAATCGATGCGATCGAACTGCAGTCACGTGTGCAGAAGCTGCTCGGCCAGCTCACCTCCGTCGACGAGCAGATCAGCGCACTCGACGGCGTGCAGGGCCTGCCGGCACGTGCACGCATGAAGGATCTCGAACGGCAACGCACCACAGTCCTGTCGACGCTGGCCGCGCTCGAGAAGGCTCGTCGCCGCACCAACTGATCCACGTAGTCTGATCGAGTGCTGCGCAAGCGTTCGATCTCACGGCAGGTGCTCGATGCCACCTACGCCGTCGTCTTCGTTCTGCTCCTGCTGCCGTCGACGCTGAGCGGACCGTACGGTTCTTCCGGCGCGGGTGTGCTGGTCGGTTTCGGCGTAGCGCTGGCCATCAGGCGCCGCTCACCGCGATTGTCGTTGGCACTGGCCTGGGTGCTGGCCGTCGTGCAGATGGTCGGCGGGGTGCTCCCCCTCTCCGCGGACACCGCAATCTTCGCGATTCTGTACTGCTCGGCCGCGTACGGCGACAGCGTCGTTCGACGCTTCGGGCTCGCGTCGGCCGTCGGCGGCGGAGTGATCGCCGCGCTGTACCTGGCGTACGTGGACGGCAATCCCTTCGGCCCGCCCACGGAGGAGGGCTACCAGGAACCCCGAATCGCGCAGTTCGCCCTGCTCCTCGCCGGCCTGTGGGCCATGCTCGGATTGTCCTGGGCACTGGGCCGTCTCGCCTACGCCCGGCGCACAGCCATCGAATCCGCACACGCCCGCGAGCTCGCCGAGGTACATCAGGCCCGCGCCGAACACGAAGTGGCAATCGAGCAGGAGCGCAACAGAATTGCTCGCGACATGCACGACATCGTGGCGCATTCGCTCGCCGTGGTGATCGCGCAGGCCGACGGTGCACGCTACGTACGCGCCATCGATCCCGCAGCCGTCGACACTGCGCTGACGACCATCTCCGACACCGCGCGCGATGCACTGACCGACGTCCGGGTGTTGCTCGGACAGCTTCGGCACAGTCAGGGCGATCTACCGAACCCGACACCCGACGATCTCGAGCGTCTCTTCGACCAGGTGCGCGCGACCGGACTGACCATCGACTCCTCGATCGACACCACGTCGGTGTCGTTGGGTGCCGGTGCGCACCTCGCGCTCTATCGCATCGCGCAGGAATCGCTGACCAATGCCCTACGTCACGGTGATCCCGACAAGCCCGTCAGCGTCACGATCGAATCCGACTCGGCGGGCATCGAATTGACGGTGCGCAACACTGTGCGTTCGGTGCGTTCGGCATCGGAATCGGGCGGGCACGGAATCGCCGGTATGAAGGAACGCGCCAGCCTCGCCGGCGGCATGTGCACCGCGTCCGGCGACGGCTCGTCGTGGACCGTGACTGCCTGGCTTCCTGCTGCCGGCTCGTCCACGAAGGGAATCGACTGATGGCAGATCGAATCGAGGTGGCTCTGGTCGACGACCAGCAGCTGTTCCGAGCAGGTATTCGTATGCTCATCTCCTCGCAGCCGGACCTGGAGTTCGTCGGGGAAGCGGGCAACGGGCGAGAGGCCGTGGAGCTCGCCGCGTCGGCGAAGCCCGATGTGATGCTCATGGACGTCCGGATGCCGGTGCTCGACGGTATCGCCGCCACCGAGCAGATCGTGGCCGCGTCCGATACTCCACCGCGGATTCTGGTGCTCACCACTTTCGATCTCGACGAGAGCGCCGCGCGAGCGATCCGCTCCGGAGCAAGCGGTTTCGTGCTCAAGGACGCCGACCCGGAATTTCTGCTCGCCGCGATCCGGACGGTCCATGCGGGTAACTCTGTGATCGCCGCGTCGGCCACGACGGGGCTGCTGGCGCACTTCACACCTACGCCCGAGGTACCGAAGGTTCCCGCCGAGTTCGCCACCCTCACCGCACGGGAGAAGGACCTGTTTCGACTCACCGCCCGTGGGCTGAGCAATTCCGAGATCGCCGCGATGGAATTCTTGAGCGAGGCGACGGTGAAGACACACATCAGTCGAATCTTCGCCAAACTCGCGTTGCGCGACCGAGTGCAGTTGGTGGTCTACGCATTCGAGCACGGACTCACCGGAGACTGACACCGAAGTCATCCTCTCGATGTACGAGGCGAAGACTCGCGCCTGATTACTCCTGTCCGCCCACTTCATAGCGTTGTGGGCATGACAACAACACTCCCCCCGGTCGCCCGGGCATTCCAGGTCAGCAAGTATTTCGGTGACTCGTCCAACCCGGTCAGCGCCCTCGACAACGTCTCTCTCGACATTCACGGCGGCCAGTTCACCGCCATCATGGGACCGTCCGGTTCCGGCAAGTCGACTCTGATGCATGTGATGGCGGGCTTGGACAACGCCAGCACCGGACATCTGATGTTGGCCGGTGCCGACATCACCGAGGCGAACGACGACGCACTGACGACGTTGCGCCGCACGCAGGTCGGGTTCATCTTCCAGTCGTTCAATCTCGTTCCCACCCTCGATGTTCGGGGCAACATCCTGCTGCCGTTCGAGCTCGACGGCCGCGCCCCCACCGCCGAAGAGGCGGCATGGACAGAGCAGCTCATCGACACTCTGGGATTGCAAGGGCGAGTGAACCACCGCCCGCATCAGCTCTCGGGTGGACAGCAGCAGCGCGTCGCGATCGCCCGCGCACTCGGTACGCGGCCGCACCTCATCTTCGCCGACGAACCCACCGGCAACCTCGATTCCCGAACCGGCCGTGAGGTTCTCGGCCTACTCGCCGCAGCGGTGCGCGAGTACGGTCAGTCGATCGTCATGGTCACCCACGACCCCATCGCGGCCAGCTACGCCGATCGCATCGTCTTCCTCGCCGACGGCCGCATCGCCGACGAACTGCCACGTTCGACGCCGGAGCAGATCTCGAGCTACATGCTGGGAATGGAGCACGCATCATGAACGGTGTGACTTCTGCTCGGGCGTCGAAGGAGCACGGCGCCAGTCTTCTGGTGACGTCGCTGGCGTCGTTCTTCGGTGTGGTGTTGATTCAGGCGACGGCGTTCCTGGTCGATATCTTCGGGGACATGGAAGGTGCCGCCGTCACGGCGCTCTACAGCGTGGCGCTGGTGTTCATCGGTCTCGCGCTGTATGTCGCGGCGGTGGTCACCTCGAACACGTTCGCAACGATCGTCGCGGGACGCACGCGCACCATTGCTCTTCTGCGACTCCTGGGTGCCCGGGCCCGTGACCTACGTCGATCGGTGGCCAGGGAAGGCTTCCTCGTCGGATTGTTCGGTGGTGCGGTCGGTTCGGTTCTCGGAGTCGGTGCCAGCCATCTGGCCCGTGCGGTCGCCGTCTCGGCCGGTCAGCTGCCCGATGTGGAGTACACGTCCGTTCAACCGCTGGTGATCCTGCCGGTGGTCATCGTGGTACTGACGACGACCCTCGCGTCGTATGTCGGGTCACGAAAGGTGCTGGATGTGACACCCGTTCAGGCGACCGGCGGTGCCGTTGACACGGGAGTGGAGGCTCCGCGGTCGCGCCGTATCAGGACGGCACTGTCGATCGTGCTGATCGCAGGCGGAGTGGCGCTGCTGGGGCTGGGGATCCTGGTCGGGATGGTGAACCCGGCCGGTGTTCTGGTGGCGTTCCTCGGCGGTGTTGCGTCGTTCACCGGAATCATGGTCGGTGCCTATCGAATACTGCCCGCGACGCTGAGGCTGGTCGGAAGACTGTTCGGCCGGGGGCCCGCGGCAAGACTGGCTGCGGCCAACGCAATTCGCTACCCGGATCGCAGTACCCGTACCGCTGTGGGACTGCTGATCGGCGTGACGCTGGTGACCACGTTCGCCGTCGCGATGTACAGCTACCGGTCGATGCTCGTCGACGAATACGACGAGGCCTCCGTCGACCAGGTACTCACCGTGACGGTGGGAATCATGACCGGACTGATCGGGTTCTCGGCTGTGATCGCGGCAGTCGGGATGGTGAACAATCTGCTGCTGAGCATTCTGCAGCGCACCCGAGAGATCGGTCTGCTGCGGGCACTCGGATTCACCCGCAAGCAGATTCGGACGATGATCGTCTCGGAGAGCAGTCAGATGGTGGTCGCGTCGATGGGTTTCGGTCTGATTCTCGGCATCGGTTACGGCTGGGCCGCAGCACAATCGCTGCTGGGCTCGCTGGATTCGCGCGGACTCACCGCCCCCACGCTGCCGTGGGTCGTCATCGCCGGAACCGTGCTGTGCGGTGGACTCCTCGCCCTCGGTGCGTCACTGACTCCGGCGCGACGTGCCAATCAGATCTCACCGGTGCTTGCATTGGCGGACGTCTGACCTCGAGGTCTGTACCGCTCGGCGATTGCCAGGGCCCGGCGGTACAGACCATCGTGCCGGCCGACGCCTCTGCTCAGGCTTCGCTGTCGAGTTGCGCCATCTGCGCCTCGGCGTAGCGCTCGCCCGCTACCGCATCTTTCGGCACGGTACTCTCGATCCGCGACACCTCCTCGGAGGTCAACGAGATCTCCGATGCAGCAATGGTTTCCGCCAAACGCTCGACGGTTCGTGCGCCGACGACGGGCACGATGTCGTCACCCCGGGAGAGGACCCAGGCAATGGCCAGTTGCGCGACCGAGACGTTGCGCTCGTCCGCGAGCTCGGCCAGCAACTCCACGAGTTCGCGATTCCTCGTCAGGTTCTCCCCTTGGAATCGGGGGCTGTGTGCACGGAAGTCGTTGTCGGCCAACACAGTAGACGTGCGGAACGTGTCGCTCAGCAACCCACGTGAAAGCACGCCATACGCGGTGGTACCGACGCCGAGCTCGCGGGCCGTGTCGAGAATGTCGTCCTCGATTCCACGCGAGACGATGGAGTATTCGATCTGCAGGTCGCAGATCGGGTGTACCGCCGCGGCACGACGCAGCGTCGCACTCCCGATCTCGGACAAGCCGATGTGTCGCACGTATCCCGCGTCCACCATCTCGGCTATGGCACCGACGGTGTCTTCGATCGGCACCTGCGGATCCAGTCGGGCGGGTCGGTAGATGTCGATGTGATCGACGCCGAGCCGTGCGAGTGTGTAGCCCAGCGCGCTCTTGACGGCGTTCGGCCTGCCGTCGAATCCGAGCCAGCTTCCGTCGGGTCCACGTAGTGCCCCGAACTTCACCGACAGCACGACCTCGTCGCGGTTGCGCTCGCTCAGTGCCCGACCGATGAGCATCTCGTTGTGGCCGGCACCGTAGAAGTCGCCTGTGTCGACCAGGTCGACGCCGGCGTCGAGCGCAGCGTGGATGGTGCGGATCGATTCGCCGTCGCTGGAATCGCCGTATGCGCCGGACATACCCATGGCACCGAGACCGATGCGCGACACCGTGGGTCCGGTATTTCCCAATCGTGTTCTGTTCATGCCGTCCACTGTGTGCTCTGTGGCGATTGTCGCGCCAGAGAGCGGTTGTCAGGGGACTGCCCGTCCCTGGTTCGGCTCGACGATTCGGTGGACACTGAGCGAGTGGAACGTGACGAACTGGCCGACTTTCTCCGACGACGACGGGCGCTGCTGACGCCCGAGGACGTCGGTGTGTCACCCGGACCGCGCCGCCGCACGCCGGGGCTGCGCCGCGACGAAGTGGCACTGCTGGCCGGGATGTCCACCGATTACTACACCCGCCTCGAACAGCGTCGTGGGCCGCATCCGTCCACGCAGATTCTCGGTTCGCTCGCCCGCGCGCTGAGATTGGACGACGACGAGCGCGACCATCTCTACATCCTCGCCGGCCAGGCCCCGCCCACCCGTGTCGGCGCGGACAAGCACGTCGGGCCCGGCCTGATGCACCTGCTGACCAAGCTCGACGACACGCCGGCCTGCGTCGTGACAGACCTCGGCGAGATCCTGGCGCACAACGCGATGTACCTCGCGCTGGCCGAGGACCCGCGCACGTACACCGGGCTCGACAGGTACGTGGTGTGGCGGTGGTTCACCGATCCCGGCACGCGCCGCAACTTCGTCCGCGAGGACTGGGATCGGATGGGCCACAAACACGTAGCCGATCTCCGAGCAGTGTCGGCCAGGCGAGCGGGCGATCCCGAGGTCGCTGTACTGGTCGAGCGTCTACGCGCCGCCAGCTCCGAGTTCGAGACGATTTGGAGCGAGCACCGAGTCGCATACAAGACGTCGGCGTCCAAACGCTTCGTGCATCCCGAACTCGGCGTGATCGCCGTTCATTGCGAGACCCTCGTGACCCAGCGAGAGGGCCAGCATCTCCTGGTCTATTCGCCGCAGCCGGGAACCGACGCCCGCGAGAAATTGAATCTGCTCGGGGTCATCGGTACTCAGCACCTGGGCGTCACTGCCTCCGAGTAGTCGAGGGCTCGTTCACACTCGACCCGCCAGAATGAGCGCGAACCGGGATTCGGAGTCGGACCACAGATGCTCGACGCCGAATCCCGCTGCAGCCAGTTCTGCGGTGATGCCGTCCGGTCGGAACTTCGCCGAGATCTCGGTGCGCAATTCCTCGCCCGCCTCGAAATGCACGTGCAGATCGAGATCGGCGACATACACCTCCTGCGTCGATGTGGCCCGCAGTCGCATCTCGATCCACTCCTGCTCGGCGTTCCACAGCGCGACGTGCTCGAACGCATCGGGATCGAAAGTGCCACCCAGGCGAGAGTTGATCACCGACAGCACGTTTCGATTGAACTGCGCCGTCACCCCCGCCGCGTCGTCGTACGCCGGAACCAGCACGTCCGGGTCGATGACCAGTCCGACGCCGAGGAGCAAGTGCTCCCCTGGATCGAGCGCGCCTGCGATCGCCTTCAGAAAGTCCTCGCGCTCCTCGGGGATGAGGTTGCCCAGGGTGCCACCGAGAAACGCGATGGTGCGCGCGCCCCCACCGGGCAGATTGTGCAGAGTATCGGTGAAGTCGCTGACGATGCCGTGCACCTCGAGAGCGGGAAACTCCTGGGCGATCTGCTCGATGGCTCCCTCGAGCGCCGTGACCGACACATCCTGCGGCACATAGGTCTTCAACGAACCGTGCTTGGCCCCTGCAGCGAGCAGGATCTTCGTCTTCTCCGACGAGCCCGACCCGAGCTCGATCAACATGGTGGATTCGGTCGCCTCGGCGATGTCGAGGGCATGCTCTTCGAGCAGGGCACGTTCGGTGCGGGTCGGAAAGTACTCGGGCAGCTCGGTGATCCGCTCGAACAGCTCGCTGCCCACGGCGTCGTAGAAGTATTTGGGCGAGAGCCACTTCGGCGTGGACGTCAACCCGTCTCGCACGTCCTTACGCAATTCGTCCACCAGTGCCGTGTCGGCGAGGTGTACCTCGACAGTGCTCATGTGTGCTCCTCTTCGTCGAGACGGGAAACGGTCAACTCGGACGCCGTGGCAACGACGAGACTGCGGTCGTCGACGGGCGTCCAGTCGGAATTGTCGTCGGTGGGTTCGGACGCGATCGTGACGGCGTCAACGGAACTGCGGACGGACAGGGCGTGATGCACTGCGGTGGCGTACAAATTCTCCCCGTCGCCGAGGAGAAAGTTGAGCCTGGACCCCGGTGCGCGCGCCTCGATACGCCGAACCAATGCGGCAAGCGCTGCCGGCGGTTCGAGGGTTGCGAGCAACTGCCGCAGAACGATCCAGACTGCGGCCGCGTCGGTCGGAGCCGGCAACGTGAGTGCATCTTCGGGCGGCACCTCGGACCACAGGTCGGTCAGTGAGTGGGGCCAGCCGCGGACCACTCCGTTGTGACTGAATGCCCAACGGCCGTCGGTGAACGGTGCGCAGGCCGATCGCTCCACCGGCATTCCCACCGTTGCCGATCGCACGGCGGCGATCACCGACGTCGAATCGAGCTGCGGCAGAACATCGTCGACCGCGGGGTCGGTCCAGATCGGCATGGCGTTGCGGTAGCTGCGAACCGAACCGGCCTGCCACCATGCGACCCCGAAGCCGTCGGCATTGATGGTGCCCCCGCCGCGCATGTCGTCGGGGGCATACGACTGCACCCGCAAACTGTGATCGCCGCCGGTGAGCACTCCCCCGACCGACGTGAGAGGGCCGAGATACCCGAGATGTCGGCACATTCAGCTGGGCTCGACGTCGCGGGCCAACCGGAATCCGCTGAAGATCTGGCGTCGGATCGGGTGATCCCAGTTGCGGAACGTGCCCCGACATGCCACCTCGTCGGTGCCGAACGAGCCGCCGCGCAACACCTTGTAGTCGCCACGAAGAAACACCTCGGAGTACTCGGCGTACGGAAACGCCTCGAATCCGGGGTACGGCTCGAAATCCGAGGAAGTCCACTCCCATACGTCACCGATGAGGTGATGCACACCTGCCGAGGAGGCACCGTCGGGATACGCGCCGACGTCCGCCGGTTCCAGATGCCGCTGATTCAGATTGGCATGTGCTGCAGTGGGTTCGGCATCGCCCCACGGGTACGCGTTACTGGTGCGAGTGTCGGCGTCGAAACGCGCGGCCTTCTCCCACTCGGCCTCCGTCGGCAGTCGCTTGCCTGCCCAGCGGGCGTAGGCGTCGGCCTCGAACCAGCACACGTGCACCACGGGCTGCTGCGGGCGAACCTTCTTGGACACCCCGAAACTGCGACGCCACCACGTTCCGTCGGAGTCGGACTCCCAGAACTGTGGCGCGGTCAGGTTCGCGTCGACGCGATGCTGCCAACCCTTCTCGGTCCACAATTCGCGGCGTCGGTAACCGCCGTCGGCGATGAAGTCCATGAACTGCGCGTTGGTGATCGGTGCCCGGTCGATGGCGAAGGTGGGTACGTGCACCGAGTGAGCCGGTCGCTCGTTGTCCAGTGCCCACGGGTCGAGCGAGGTACCCATCGAGAACGGGCCACCCGCGATGACGGCCTCACCCGACACCGGCACCACCGAGGCCGGTGGCGCAGGAGCCGTGAGAACCGCGGGCCCCGAACGCAATTGATGGGTCGCGAGCATGGTCTCGTCGTGCTGCTGTTCGTGCTGGGCGATCATGCCGAACGCGAAACCGTGCTTCTCGACCGGTCGACCCTCGAAAGTGCTGTGATCGAGCACATCCCAGGCCTTGTCGCGCACGGTCCGGACGTAGACGCGCGCCTCGTCCGGGGTGAGCAAGGGAAGCGACGTACGCGAAGACCGCGAGTGCTTGAACGCGTCGTACAGCTCGTCGATGTCCGGACGGACGGGATCGCGGCCACCGACGTCGCGTACGAGCCAGAGTTCCTCTTGACTACCGATGTGCGCGAGATCCCACACCAGCGGGCTCATCAACGGCGAATGCTGCGCCATCAGTTCGGTCTCGTCCACACAGTCGGTGAGTGCGCCGCTGCGGGCACGACTGCGAGTGAGGACCGTTTCGATTCTGTTCCTGAGTTGTTCGGCGCTCACACCGATTCCTTTCGAGTCCGAAATTCCCGTGTCGCCGTGTCGAATTCACTGGGGGGCTCGCCCGCACCGCACCGGCGAGATGCCGCCGACAGCAACTCGGAGTACTCGCCTCCGACCTCCGCGGCGAGTTGGAGCAATTCGGTTGCCGCCGCGCGGAGGTCGTCGTCGGCCAACCCGAGCCGGGCCGCGTCGAGCCACCGTCC
Organism: Rhodococcus sp. 14-2496-1d; assembly: GCF_002259365.1. Lineage (NCBI taxonomy): Bacteria > Bacillati > Actinomycetota > Actinomycetes > Mycobacteriales > Nocardiaceae > Rhodococcus > Rhodococcus sp. 14-2496-1d. The sequence goes on from NZ_NPFV01000005.1 coordinate 114,880, forward strand.
CGCCGTTCCGCCGCCGATCTCGGTGGCGCGGGCCACCAGTTCGGGCGTGGACAGCAGCGCCTCGAACGCTGCGGCCGGAACCACCCACTGACCGTCGGCCTGCGCGTCGAGATAGCGAATCTCGAAGTGCCCACAGGCGCGCACCTTGGGGAACAGGGTGGTCAGGTGATAATCGAGGTCACTGTAGGTCGGCGCGCGTCCGACGATGCCGGGATCGTCCATCCACTGAGCGAACGTGGTGCCGGCAGGTGCTTCCCAGTTCTGCGTGACGCCCTGGATGCAGAGCAATGGAACGTCGAGTGCCCAGCGTGCGTAGTCGGCAATCGGGTCACCGGTGTTCGGAACCGCAGTTCTGCTGGAATCGGTTCTGCTGGAGTCGAGTTCGAGCCAGGTTCGCATCCGCTGCGATGCCCAGTCCCCGGCAGGTGCTCCGGCGAGTTCAGGAGAGCGGGCGAACGCGGACACGAAGGCAGGACCGATGACGTGGAGCATGTGCCAGCGCGCGGCGACCTCGGCGCGATCACGTCCGGCGTCGACGCTCACCTGAGCCGCAGCGGTGTTGCACATCATCAACTTCCCGAAGGGGCCGATGGTGGTGAACCGATTCTCCATCGCGCAGTACCGCGGGAGGACGAGGAGGCGTTCCGGTGCCCGAGCGGTATCGGCCGGAACGGACGCCATGTCGATGCCGGCATCACCGAGGATGTTCCGCAGCCGCTGGGCATCGGCGTCGAGCATCGGTGCGAGTCGAGAAACGGATACATAAGGCGAACTGGACAATTCGACCTGACCGCCGGGTTCGACGGTGACGATGCTTCCGCCCGGCAACGACAAGGCGGGTGATTCGGGATCGATACTGCGCGGGGAGTGAACACCGAGCGCATCGGCCAGAGCCGAGAGGGTCGGACGGGTTCCGTCGTCGAGGGCGGTGAGCCACTCGAGTTCGGCACCGACGAGTGCCGGTGGCCCCAGCTTGAAACACACCTTCGACACGTATGCCTCTGCTGCCGGGCGCGAGCTCAGCCCGAGAGACTTCTCGTTGGACGACACTCATTCCTTCTTTCCGCACTCAACACGTTCTCCGCTCGGAGAACGTACCCAGCTGCGAGGATCGAAAACGCCGCGATCCCTCGTCCGGTCGAGGCTACCGATTGTGGAACTCTGGTGCCCGAGAGTTCGCAACCGAAAGGACGACCGATGCTCGATCACGACCGCATTCGACGCGACACCCCAGGTGCGTCGGGCCGCGTGTTTCTCGACAGCGCCGGATCCTCGTTGCCCCCGACCGTCGTCCTCGACACCGCGATCGCGCATCTACGCCGCGAAGCGGAGATCGGCGGCTACCGGGCCGCGAACGAACGACTCGACGACCTCGCCGCGGTCAAGACCTCGATTGCAACATTGATCGGCGCGCAGGCGTCGAGCATTGCACTGAGCGATTCCGCGACGCGGGCCTGGACGGACTTCTTCTACTCGGTGCCACTCTCGGCCGGCGACCGAATCCTGCTGTGCGAGGCCGAGTACGCCAGCAATGCCATCTCCGCCCTCCACCGCGCCGAAGTCACCGGAGCGACCGTCGAGGTCATGCCGAGCGACGCATCGGGACGCATCGATCTGGACGCGCTGGAATCGATGCTCGACGACCGCGTGAAACTGATCTCGGTGGTGCACGCCCCCACGAACGGCGGCCTGATCAATCCCGCCCGTGCCGTGGCCGATCTCGCCCACCAGCACGGTGCACTGGTCCTGCTCGACGCCTGCCAGTCCATCGGGCAGCTCCGCCTGGACGTCGAGGAGTTGGGAGTCGACGCCCTCTCGGCCACCGGCCGCAAATGGTTGCGCGGCCCACGCGGAACGGGCTTCCTCTACCTGCGTCCGGGATTGGCGTCGACGCTGCATCCGCCGGCCCTGGACCTGCACAGCGCAGAGTGGACCGATGGACGGACCTACCGGATGGCAGACGACGCCACGCGATTCGAATTCTGGGAATGCGACGTCGCGGCCAGGCTCGCGCTCGGTGCTGCCGTCGACTACCTGCTCGAACTCGGTATCGACCGAGTCGAAGACGCCGTCGTCGAACGTGCCGACTACCTCCGCTCGGGGCTTCGGAAGGTTCCCGGGGTGACCGTGCGCGACCTCGGCGACCGCAAGAGCGGCATCGTATCCTTCACCGTCGACGGCGAGGATCCCGTGGCAGTGCGTGACCGACTGGCCGAACGAAACGTGACGGTCACCGTCAGCCATCGCGGTTCCACGCGTCTGGACATGACGGGCCGGGGGCTCGACGCCGTCGTGCGTGCATCTCCGCATTATTTCGTCGCGTTCGCCGAACTGGACGCGATGCTCGCTGCGCTCGCAGGTGAGTGACACTTCGTAGCAGGGTCGGCAGGAGTGGAGCCGGCGGAACGACCCGTCGAACCGTCGCTCACATGGGTTCCGCGGAGGTAGGCAGCCACGCCGATTGCGGAGACCACGAGTCCGCCGAGCCCGAGCCAGGTGATCTCGTCGCCGAACATCAGCAAGGCCCACAGCATGGTCGTCGGCGGTGTCAGGTAGAGCAGCACGCTGGCGCGCGTCGGACCGTTGCGACGCACCACGAACAGGTACGCGCCGTATGCCCCGAAGGTGGAGAGCACCACCGTCCAGGCCACGGCGGCGACAAAGCCGGTCGTCATCGGCGGCGCGACATCCCCGGCCAGAGCACTCCACGTCATGAATCCGACTGCGCTGATGGAACATTGAATCGCCATCGCCAGCGCGATCGGCTCCTTCGGTGCCAGCACGCGTTGGCCGATCGTGCCCACCGACAGTGCCAGCATTCCGGCAGCCGGTAGCAGGTAGACCGGCCAGAAGAGGTCGGCACCGGACAGGTCTCCGACCACCACCAGCGAGACACCCGCGATCCCGACGACGAGTCCCAGAATCTGCCGTCCTCCCACGCGTTCGCCGAAGATCCTGCTCGACGCCGTCGCGACCACCAGTGGCTGCAACGCGGCGATCAAGGCGGCGACGCCGGGTGGCACGCCCATCCCGATGCCGGTGATGGTCGCACCGAGGTAGAGGAACTGGCAGAACAGGCCCAGGACGGCATGGATTCGGATGGCATGCCAGGTGGGGGCCAGTTTCCGGAACCGGCACCACGCGATCAGCAACGCCGCCGCGGCGAGATACCGCCAGGCCAGAAGCGTGTGGGCCGGCGCTTCGGCGGTTCCGAGCTCTGCTCCGATGAAGCCCGAACTCCACAGCACCACCAGTGCTGTACCTGCAATGACGTCGACTCTCGATCTCATGGAGCGATGTAAACATACAGGTCTGTATACTTGCAGTGCACCCGCCGCTCACCAGCGCTTTCGAAAGGCAACCATGCTCAACAAGCCGCTCACCCCCGCCGGAGAACGCATCCTGACCGTCGCCAGCGACCTGTTCTACGCCCGCGGGATTCGCGCCGTCGGAGTCGACCTCATCGCGGAGGAGGCCGGCACCACGAAGAAGACGCTGTACGACCGTTTCGGCTCCAAGGACGGCCTGGTGCAGCGGTACCTCACCCGCCGATACGGCCTGTGGTGCGATCACGTGACCCGGTACGTCGAATCCCTCGAATCCGGCGACGCGCGCATCCTCGGGGTGTACGACGCCCTCGATCTGTGGATGCGCGACAACCATCGCGGCTGCGGATTCGTCAACGCCTTCGCGGAGTTCGGCGGTACCGGCAGCCCGGTGCTCGCGATCATCGAGTCCGAGAAGGAATGGACGAGATCGTTGTTCGCGCATTTGGCCACCGAAGCCGGTTACCCCGATGCCGAGCAGCTCGGAACCCGACTGTCGGTACTGCACGAGGGCGCGGTGGTGATGGGCACAGCGGGAGCTCGCGATGACGCGATCGTGGTCGCGCGGGGCATCGCGTTCGATCTGCTCGCTGCGCTCGCAGTGGTGCGGACAGGTGCCCCAGGGGGCGCATAGCCAAGCCACTGCGCGGCATCGTGTATTGTTTCCCAGGTTGTCTCGGCGAGGGTAGATCCAGATTCCCAGGATCCACCGTTATCGACGCGGCTCGGCCCCGTTGGCCGCGCTCGTTCGTGTCCGCCCCGACGAGCTTGACCGCCCGACGAAGTACGCCGCACGAACCACAGTTATCAGGAGTATCCAGCACCATGGCATCGAAGGTAAACAACCTCACCGCACAGGTCCGCACCGAATTCGGCAAGGGAGCCGCCCGCCGCACCCGTCGCGACGGCCTCGTTCCCGCCGTTCTGTACGGACACGCCACCGACCCCCAGCACCTCGCGCTGGACGCTCGCGCGTTCGCAGCCGTGCTGCGTAACGACGGCACCAACGCCGTGCTGACCCTCGACATCGACGGCAAGTCGCAGCTGGCGCTGACCAAGTCGATCGTCGTGCACCCGATCCGTCGCAGCATCGAGCACGCCGACCTCCTCGTCCTGAAGAAGGGCGAGCGCGTCACCGTCGAGGTCAACATCATCGTCGAGGGCGACGCCGCACCGGGCACCCTGGTCACCACCGACTCGACCGCGGTCGAGATCGAGGCCGACGCACTGGAGATCCCGGAGAACTTCGTAGTCTCCGTCGAAGAGGCTCAGATCGGTACTCAGATCACCGCAGCCGACCTCGACCTTCCGTCCGGCGTCACGCTGGTGTCCGACGGCGAGACGCTGCTCGTGAACGTCGTCGAGGCTCCGTCCGAGGAAGACCTCGAGGCCGACGGCGAAGGCACCGAGCCCATCTCCGAAGAGGGCGAAGCCGAGACTCAGGAAGAAGCCGAGTCCTCGGACGAGGACAGCTCCGACGAGAGCTGATTCTCCACCTGCACGCTCGACGGCGCGCTGCTTCCCTCGGGAGCAGCGCGTCGTTCGTTTCGAAGGCCTGATGAGACAATGACGACCGTGAGTGTTGATCCCGCAGCGCCGGCCCTGATCGTCGGCCTCGGCAATCCCGGCCCGCAGTACGAAAAGACCCGTCACAACGTGGGATTCATGGTGGCCGACGCCCTGGCCGGACGCATCGGTTCCGCGTTCTCCTCGCACAAGAAGTCCAACTCCGACATCGTGCAGGCCCGTCTCGGCAGTCGCTCGGTGGTCATCGCCAAGCCGCGCACCTTCATGAATCTCTCGGGCCAACCAGTGGCTGCGTTGGCGCGCTTCTTCTCGATCGAGCCTGCGAACATCGTCGTGGTGCACGACGAGTTGGACATCGACTTCGGTGCTCTACGACTCAAACTCGGCGGCGGCGAAGGTGGCCACAACGGCCTCCGCTCGATCTCGCAGCACCTGAGCACCAAGGACTATCTGCGGGTGCGCGTCGGCGTCGGGCGACCACCGGGACGGATGGATCCGGCTTCGTTCGTGCTCAAGCCGTTCTCCGCTGCCGAGCGCAAGGACCTCGGCGTCGTGGTCGAGGAAGCAGCCGACGCCGCCGAGCTCCTGCTCTCGGCCGGACTCGAGGCCGCACAGAACACGGTGCACCCGCGCTGAACCTCACACCCCTGTTCTGAGGTGCGCGCCCGTTCTCGCTTCCTGACGCACGCGCGCACCCCGCAAAAACGGCGTGAGGTCTCCTGCAGGTTCAGTTCAGCAGCGACGCCGAATTCGCCCGCCGCAGTTTGCCGCTCGATGTCTTCGGGATGCTGCCCGGCCCCAACACCGCGACGGTTCGCGGCCGCACTCCGACCTCCGAATGCACCGCATGGATCACTTCACGTTCGATGCGCCTGACCTCGTCCGGCTTGTCGATGTCGTTGGTTTCCACAGCCACCGCGAAACTTTCGCGTTTGTCACCGGCATCGAGCCGAATGGCCACGGCATTGCCCGGCCGCACACCGGCGACGGTGCCCGCGGCCCGTTCGATGTCGGTGGGATAGATGTTGCGACCACCCATGATGATGACGTCCTTGATTCGCCCGCAGACGACCACCAGTTCGTCCTCGGTGATGTAGCCGACGTCGCCGGTGTCGAGCCAGCCGTCCGCGTCGAGCGTCGACACCGGGCCGTCGACGGTGATGTATCCGGGCGTGACGGCCTTGCCTCGCACCTCGATGATGCCGACGCCCCGTGCGGTGAGCACCTGCCCCTCCTTGTCCACCACACGGCCCTCCAACCCCGGAACGAACTTGCCGAGCGTCGCCAGCGATCGGGTGTTGCCGCGTGTGGACGGGACGGCGCGACCGAGGGTCTCGAGCAGATCCGCGTCGACCACGTCGATCACCTGCCCCTGATCGGGATCCGGAATCGACACTGCCAGAGTCGTTTCTGCCATTCCGTATACCGGAGCCAGAGCGAGCGGGTTCAGCTTGTACCGGGCTCCGGCCTCGGCGAGCGCGATCATGGTGTCCGGATCGACCGGCTCGGCTCCGTTCCAGGCGTAGCGCAGAGTCGACAGGTCGAGATCCAGGTCGTCCTCCGCCTGACCGAGCCGCCGCGCCAGCAGCGAATAGGCGAAATTGGGTGCTGCCGTGACGGTTCCGCGGTACTTGTGAATCAGCTTGGCCCACAACAGCGGCGAGCGCAGAAAGTCCAGCGGAGTGATACTGACGACCTCGGCACCGACCTGCATGGGCACCGACAGGAAGCCCACCATGCCCATGTCGTGGAACAGCGGCAGCCAACTGACCATCACATCGGTTTCGACATCGAATTCGATGCGGTCGATCATCGCGTAGGCATTGACGTAGAAGTTCTCGTGCGTGATCCGTACGGCCTTCGGCGAACCGGTCGATCCGGAGGTGAGCTGCTGCAACGCGATATCGGACTCGGACGTGGGCACCGGATCGATGTCGCGACCGGTCTTCATGTCCTCGATCTTCAGCACGGTGATGCCGCGCTCTTCGAGCACGGGTGCGGCGATGTCGAACGGAGCCCCGAGGATCACGGCCTTGGCCTCGATCATCCGCACGACGGTCTCGGTGTCCTCACCCCAGACGGCGAGGTCGGTCCGCGGTGTGGGCTGATGCAGCATCGTCACCGATCCCCCGCGCATCCAGGTCGCCTGGCACGCCGGAGCGATGTCGACCGGCTGACCGGCCAGGATGCCGATCGCATCCCCGTGTTCGACGCCTGCGTCGGCCAACGCACCGGCCATCCGACGCGCCTGCTCGTGGATTTCACCCCAGGACTGTCGCAATGCCTCGTCGGGCTCGCCGGTGATCAGACCGTGCTTGCTGGTGCTCGCGGTCTCGAACATCTCTTCGGTGAACTTGCTCAACGCGCGTCTCCTCGTGAGGGAATCCCGGCCCACCGTCCACAGTAGGCAGTCCCGCCCCGACCGAAGGGTGCAACAGGCCGCGTATCCTTGATTTCTGCCCCGGCGCCCGATTCGGTGCCGCCCTTGCTAGGAGAATGAGGTTTTCGTGAGCACCCCGTCCAGTACCCCCGACGTCGACGCCACGATCGACGGGTCCGGACCGGCAGCGCTCGACGAGTCCGGAACCACCCGCAGCCGGGCCACAGAGCTCGAGACCGAGGTCGCGAGGCGTCGAACATTCGCGGTGATCTCGCACCCCGACGCCGGCAAGTCGACGCTCACCGAGGCCCTCGCCCTGCATGCGCGCGTCATCTCCGAGGCCGGAGCCATCCACGGCAAAGCCGGCCGCCGCTCCACCGTCTCCGACTGGATGGAGATGGAGAAGGCCCGTGGTATCTCGGTGAGTTCGACTGCGCTGCAGTTCAATTACCAGACCTCCCCCGACGCGGAGATCACCAACGTCATCAACCTCGTCGACACCCCCGGCCACGCCGACTTCTCCGAGGACACCTACCGCGTGCTCACCGCCGTCGACGCGGCCGTGATGCTGATCGACGCCGCCAAGGGTCTGGAGCCGCAGACCCTCAAGCTGTTCCAGGTGTGCCGCCAGTTCGGCATCCCGGTCATCACCGTCATCAACAAGTGGGACCGCCCGGGCCAGTCGCCGCTCGAGCTGCTCGACGAGATCGAGTCGCGGATCGGCCTGACTCCGACGCCTCTCTACTGGCCCGTCGGAATCGCCGGCGACTTCCGCGGCCTGCTCGACGTACAGGACGGCAGCTACATCCGGTTCACCCGTACTGCCGGTGGTGCGACCATCGCGCCCGAGGAATTCATGACGGCCGAGGCCGCCGCCGAACGTGAGGGCGTCGACTGGGACACCGCCGTCGAGGAAAGTGATCTGCTGATCTCGAGCGGTCAGCAGCACGATCAGGAGATGTTCCTGGCCGGTCAGACGTCGCCGGTGATCTTCGGCTCCGCGATGCTCAACTTCGGCGTCCGGCAGATTCTCGACACCCTCGTCGCTCTGGCACCCGCCCCCGGCGCGCGCGACGACGTCTCGGGCGGGGTACGCGAGGTCACCGATCCGTTCAGCGCCGTCGTGTTCAAGGTGCAGGCAGGCATGGACACCGCGCACCGCGACCGCCTGGCGTTCATGCGCGTGGTCTCCGGAGTGTTCGAGCGCGGCATGGTCGTCACCCACTCGCAAACCAAGAAGCCGTTCACCACCAAGTACGCGTTGACGGTGTTCGGTCGCGATCGTACGACCGTCGAGAACGCCTATCCGGGAGACATCGTCGGCCTCGTCAACGCGACCGCACTCGCCCCCGGGCACACGCTCTACACCGACAAGAAGGTCGAGTTCCCGCCCATTCCGTCGTTCGCGCCCGAGCACTTCTCGGCACTGCGGGTCGACAGCGCCGACAAGTACAAGAAATTCCGCCGGGCCGTCGAGCAACTCGACTCCGAAGGCGTGGTTCAGGTGCTGCGCAACGACATTCGCGGCGACGCCTCCCCCGTGCTCGCCGCCGTCGGACCCATGCAGTTCGAGGTGGTCACCGCACGAATGAAGACCGAGTTCGGCGTCGACGCCCGAATGGAACCGCTCGGATACTCCCTTGCCCGACGCACCGACGCGGCCTCGGCCGTCGAGTTGGGTCGCCAGCGCGGTGTCGAGGTCTTCACCCGCACCGACGGTGCGCTGCTGGCACTGGTGAGCGACAAGTGGCGTCTGCAGTACATCCAGAAGGAGATGCCCGAGCTGACTCTCGAACCACTCGTCGCCGCGGGTGATCAGTAGCACCGGCGTGCTGATCGATCTGCTCGACGCAGAGTTCTCCGTACTGGGGCACCCGATTCTGTGGCGTGAGGTGGTCGGCAACGGTTTCGGCTTGCTCTCGGCGATCGGCGGGATGCGGCGCGTCGTATGGGCGTGGCCGGTGGGGATCATCGGCAATGCGCTGCTGTTCACTGTCTTCCTCGGCGGCGTGTTCCACACTCCGCAGGCTCTCGATCTGTACGGCCAGGCCGGGCGACAACTGATGTTCATCGCGGTGAGCGTCTACGGGTTGATGCGTTGGCTGCGGGACTCCAAACGGTCGGGGGCAGCGGTTCTACCGCGGTGGGGCACGGCGCGGGAGCGGACCGCGATGATCGTCGTCGCGATCGTCGGCACGGTGCTGTTCGCGCAACTGTTCGGCTACCTCGGCTCGTTCGGCAAGTGGGCCGACGCGTGGATCTTCACCGGATCCATGCTGGCGACCTTCGGAATGGCGCGTGGACTCACCGAGTTCTGGCTGATCTGGATCGCGGTGGACATCGTGGGCGTTCCGCTGCTGATCGTCGCCGGGTTCTATCCCTCCGCGGTTCTCTACCTGGTGTATGCCGCGTTCGTGGCCTGGGGTTTTGCCGTGTGGTTCAGAGTTCAGAACAAGAACTTCGGTCAAAAAATGGCGTCGTAAACAATCGTGATGATACTCTCAGCGTGTCCGAACAAACTTCGAGTACGTTTCTGCGTGCTCGACGCCGAGTAGCCCGTCCTGATCGATGCCCGATCGTGACATCTCGGCGCGGAACCACCTGGGATCACGATGAAGTGGAAAACGACATGACTAAGGGATCGAACTACCCATTGGCCGGGATCAAGGTCGGTGGCGTTCCTGCGCATCGTTTGGCGACGCCGCCGAAGTCCGACTCCACTTCACCCGCCGGTGGCCGCACCGATTCTTCGGCGGCAGCGCCCGCCGAGAAGGCGGCCGAGACCTCTACCACCGAGAATTCGGAGGCAGTGGCCACGTCCACCGATAAGGCGTCCGCAACAACGCCTGCACCAGCAACGTCGTCCGTCACGGATTCAACGACCCCCCGCGCGGATCGACGTCGTCCAGAGAAGCCCGCCACGGAATCGAACGAGGTTGAAGTGACTACAAGCGATCAGATCTCAGAACACGGCCTGCCCACCAACGGCCGCTCCACGTCTCACGGCTCCAGCTCCTCGCCGTCGCTCGGTCGCGGCCAGGGACCGGACCGTCGTACCGCCATGGGCGTCGCCTCGGTACGCATCGCAGGCCGCCTGACCCAGAACGAGCTCGGCAGCCGCACCGGCGACATCCGCACCCCCGACACCTCCGTCGGTCCCGACGAGCTGCTCCAGCTCCTCGGCGAATACCTCGTCTCGGGTGGCCTGCAGAACCCCGAGATCCACGTTCGCTCCAACGGCCAGACCATCGTGCTGGACCTGCAGAACCCCGCCAAGGGCTACCGCTGACCCCTGCCGGTCACAACAGCTGCTGGAATGCCTCTGGTCGCACCATCTCGAGTACCAGAGGCTTCCATTGCGGCGCTCGGTCCTTGTCGACCAGCACTGCACGAACACCCTCGGCGAAGTCCGGTTCGGTGATGATCCACGTCGCCATCCGCAACTCCCGATCGAGACATCCACGCAACGTGCTGTCGGCCCCCCGTGTGATCAGCGCGTCGGTTGCCATCAGGGACGTGGGCGACAGCGTCGCCAACTGAGTCTTCGTCGTTCGCGACCAGGGCGTGTCGCACACCAGCGCATCGATGATGTCGACGAGTGAGCTCCTCTCGAACACTGCGGCCACCGCCTCCGCGTCGAACGACAGTTCGGTGGTCGACGGCGCAGTGGTGTATCGATCCAACACCTCGTCAAGATCCATGCCTGCGAGAATGTCCGCCTTCAGATCGGACACGACCTCACTCGGGCAGAAATGCGTCGCCAATCCCAGTGCGAGCGCATCGGTTCCGGTGATACGAGTTCCCGTCAGCGCCAGGTACCGTCCGGCATGGCCCGGCAGGCGCGAGAGAAAGTAGCTCGACCCCACATCCGGCACGAAACCGATCGCCGTCTCCGGCATCGCCAACACGGCGTTCTCGGTGACGATGCGGACGCTGCCGTGAATCGAAATTCCCAGGCCACCACCGAAAGCCGCCGCTTCGATGACGGCGACGTACGGCTTGGGGTAGCCGGCAATCACCTCGTCGAGGTCGTACTCCGCCGCGAAGTACGCCGGGCCCGCCTCGTGGTCACCGTCGACGACGGCCTGCCGAATCGCCTTGATGTCACCGCCGGCGCAGAACGCCCGAGGTGAACTGCTCGTCACGAGAACAGAAGTGACCTCATCGTCGTCTCGCCACGCATCGAGTGCGGCGCGGATCCCGTCGATCATCGCACCGTTCAACGAGTTCAGAGCCTCCGGCCGGTTCAGGACGATATGCCCCACTCCGCCCACGGTCTCGGCTTCGACAACGGCCACTGTTGACTCCTTCACACGCACATCGTTCGACGCGTAACAGTAGCGCTATTCGCGAGACTCGACCGACCGTGGACGCGCGTCAGCGGGAATGTCGGAGGGAGGACACGGCCGCTCCTCGGCAGTGAACCATCCACGATAGAGAAACAGCTGCCCGAGCACCGGGCTCTTCACCTCGATCTCGATGCGATGCCGTTCCTCGGCCGCATCCCACCACTCGCGACCGATCGTCACCGCCGACGCCGGCTTCGGCAACTTCGGCGCAAGAGGGCCGAGCACGAATCGCGGAACCTCGCTCTCGAGCACAAGTCCACCATCGGCGTCGACCTCACACCTGGTGTGCACCACCATGTCCGACGAGAAACCCAGGTAGTCCAAGGCATACGCGTCGGACTCGGCGGAGGACACCATCACCGAGTTCATTCCCTGCGGGCGACCGGCGAAAGCGAAACGCCGCACGAAAGACATTGTCTCGCGGCCCAGTTCGTCGACATACGCATAGTTGGCGATGGTGAACGGCACGTCCTTGCCCACACCCGCGGGAAAGAGTCCACGCTTGCGGCCGGCCCACAGCAACGGCGGCGGCACGAGCCGAGAGTGCGTCATCTCCTCCATCACGCCCACCCCGAACTGGGCGAGATGGTCCGAGGACTGCAATCCGAAGCGCCACTGAACCTTGGGATGCAGACGGGCGAAGTCCGAACCGAGTACTTCCGCGACGACCGATGTCATGACTCCAGTATGCGCTGCGCGCAGGTGAGCGAAACTTCGTAGCAGATTACGAATTACCGTTCACGTGCCGCAGGCTCTACTCCAGCTCGGCGGCCAACTCCATCCAGCGTTCCTCGGCGACATCCTTGTCCGCGAGGACCTGCTTGAGCTCGGAGTCGAGGGCGACGAGCTTGCCCTGCTCGGTGGACGCGTCGACGAGTTCGGCATGCAACTCGACCTCACGCTTGGAGAGTCGAAGGACGAGCTTTTCGAGCTTGCTCAGTTCCTTACGGGCCGCGCGCTCGGACGCCGCATCCCGGGTCGCCTTCTTCGGCGCCGCGCCGGTGGTCAACGAATCCGGAGTTGCCTCGGCCGCGAGAACCGACCGGCGACGCAAGTACTCGTCGATCCCGCCGGGCAGATTGGTGAGCTTGCCGTCGCCGAACAGTGCCCAGGTGGAATCACAGATGCGCTCGATCAGGTACCGATCGTGACTGATGACGACGAGGGTGCCCGCCCAGCCGTCGAGGATGTCCTCGAGCTGCTGCAGGGTGTCGATGTCGAGATCGTTGGTGGGCTCGTCGAGCAACAGCACGTTCGGCTCGGCCATCAACACGCGCGTCAGCTGGAGCCGACGACGCTCACCGCCGGAGAGATCTCCGACGGGGGTGCGCTGACGCGCCGGGGTGAAGCCGAGCCGCTCCGCGAGCTGCCCGGCCGAGATCTCACGGTCACCCAACGTGATCCGCTCGGCCACTTCCTTGACCGCATCGAGAACACGCAGCTTCTTGGGTAGGTCGTCCAATTCCTGCTTGAGCCAACCGATCTTGACCGTCTGGCCCTGGATTCGCTTACCCGCAGCAGGCTGCAGTTCACCAGCGAGCGTGCGGAGCATCGTGGTCTTGCCCGAACCGTTGACGCCGACCAGGCCGACTCGCTCACCGGGAGCCAGACGCCAGGTGAAGTCCTTCACCAGTTCTCGGCCGTCGGGAGTCTCCAGGCGCGCGTCCTCGAGTTCGATGACGACCTTGCCGAGACGACGCTGAGCGAACGAGGACAACGCGACGGAGTCACGCGGAGCCGGAACGTCGGCGATCAGAGCCTCGGCCGCCTCGATGCGGTACTTCGGCTTGGAGGTACGAGCCGGGGCACCGCGGCGCAGCCACGCCAACTCCTTGCGCGCGAGGTTGCGTCGACGCTCCTCGGACGCGTCGGCCTGACGGGACCGCTCGGCGCGCGCGAACACCCAGTCGTTGTAGCCGCCCTCGTAGGCCTCGACGCCGCCGCCGACCACTTCCCATGTGCGATTGGCGACCGTGTCGAGGAACCAGCGATCGTGGGTGACGACCACCAGCGCACTGCGACGGCTGACCAGGTGCGCGGCCAACCACTGCACGCCCTCGACGTCGAGGTGGTTGGTCGGCTCGTCGAGCACCAGCAGATCGAGATCCTGAACCAGAGCCGCTGCCAACGCAACTCGTCGACGCTCGCCGCCCGAGAGGTTGTCGATCGACGCGTCGAGTCCCGAACTCCCCGCAGGCCCGAGGTCGGCAATACCGATGCCGGTCAAGATGTTTCGCACCCGAGAGTCACCCGCCCACTCGTGCTCGGCCATTCCGAGTGGGTCGAGGACCACCTGGCCGACGGTCGACCCCGGAGGCAACACGCCGCGCTGGGTGACGACAGCCATGCGCAGGCCGTTGACCCGGCTGACACGTCCCGAATCGGGCGGTTCGATGCCGGCGAGAACCTCGAGGGTGGTGGTCTTACCGCCGCCGTTGAGACCGACCATGCCGATGCGTTCGCCCTCCTGCACGCCGAGCGAGACGCCGTCGAGCAGTGGCTTGACGCCGAAGGACTTGCTGACGTTTTCGAGATTGACGAGATTGACCATCAGGAAAAACCAATCGATTCACTAGTGACAACACGAGCACCGGGAACCGGTCCACTCGCAACACGGACGGTGCGGCACACACCGGCACCGGACAATTCAGCGCTCACCGACACCGCCGCGTCGGCGTCGGCGCACAGAAACGCGCAGGTGGGGCCCGAGCCGGACACGATGCCCGCCAATGCCCCGGCGGTGACTCCCGCACGCAGTGTGCGACGCAACTGCGGCATCAGCGAGACCGCAGCGGCCTGCAGGTCGTTGCCGAGCAACGGCGCGAGCGCGCGCGCATCGCCGGACGCCAGCGCATGCATCAGATCCTCGGTGCCGCCGAGGCGAGGCGGATCGCCCTTGGCCCGCAACTCGTCGAGTTCGTTGTACACGGCAGGCGTTTGCAGACCGCCCTTCGCCAACGCCAGCACCCAGTGAAAACTGTTGCGCGAGAGCACCGGAAGCAGCTTCTCCCCGCGACCGGTTCCGACCGCGGTCCCGCCGTGCAACGAGAAGGGCACGTCGCTCCCGAGTTGAGCCGCCACCTCGTCGAGCTCGTCACGCGAGAGATCGAGATGCCACATCGCGTTCAGTGCCACCAGGGTCGCGGCAGCGTCGGCACTTCCGCCTGCCATCCCACCGGCCACCGGAATTCCCTTGTCGATGGTGATCTCCACCGACGGCTCTCGCCCGACCCGACGCCCCAGCAACTCGGCGGCCTTCCACACCAGATTCCGCGAATCGGTGGGAACCACCCTCGCGTCGTCACCGCGCACCCGAACCGAGAGCGTCTTGGCCGGAATCACCGACAGTTCGTCCGAGAGCGAGAGCGCCTGAAACACCGTCGTCAGCTCGTGAAAGCCATCGGGACGCAGGTCACCGACCGACAGATGCAGATTCACCTTCGACGGGGCCCGAACGACGACGGGTGTGGGAACGACAGACAGCACGAGTAACCACAGTAGTGGAGAAACAACGCCCGAGTTCACCACCAGGGCGGCCTCCGGTGGGTACTCGATGTGACGTTCAGTGGACTTTTGGGCGGTCGATGTCACATTCAGTGGACTTCGGGGGCGGGGATGATCGGGCGATGCGGACCGAATATGTCCGCATTCGGTGGCATCGTGGGCCCATGAAGGAAACATCGGCTCGGTTGTTGCGGCTGTTGTCTCTGCTGCAGACGCGTCGTGATTGGGCGGGCGCGGAATTGGCAGAGCGACTCGACGTCACTCCTCGCACGTTGCGGCGCGACGTGGACAAGCTGCGCGACATCGGTTATCCGGTCAATGCGACGCCGGGTGTCGGCGGTGGGTACCAGCTCGGTCCCGGCGCGGAGATGCCTCCGCTGCTGCTCGACGACGACGAGGCGCTGGCGGTGGCCTTCGGGTTGCAGTCCGCCGCCGGGGGCTCGGTCGCGGGTATCGGGGAGGCGTCGTTGCGGGCGTTGACGAAGTTGCGGCAGGTGATGCCCTCGCGCATCCAGCATCGGCTCGACGCGTTGCGCATCGACGTGGTGGAGAAGACACCCCGTTCGGCGGTGGATGCGTCGGTGCTGTCCACGGTGGCAGCGGTGTGCCACGGACACGAGCGGTTGCGGTTCGATTACCGCAAGCACGACGGTTCCGAGTCCAGGCGCGAGGTGGAGCCGTACAGCCTGGTGCGGGCGGGAGCGCGCTGGTACCTGCTGGGTTGGGATGTACTGCGGGAGGATTGGCGGTCGTATCGGGTTGATCGTCTGACTCCGAAGATTCCGACGGGTCCGCGGTTCACGCCCCGGGCGCTGCCGCCGGGCGGCGCGGCGTCGTTCGTCTCGAAGGGAATCGATCGTGCGTTCGCCAGAGTTCAGGCGCGGATCGCGTTGCACGCCCCGATCGAGACGATCGCGCCGATGATCGACGAGCAGTGGGGCACACTCGAATCCATCGACGACCGCACCTGCGCGGTGGTGTTGGCCGGGGATTCGCTGCCCTCGATCGCACGGTGGCTGGCGGCGTTCGACACCGATTTCACGGTGCTCGATCCACCGGAACTGCGCGAGGAATGCCGCATCGTGGCCGAGCGGCACGCGAGGCTGAACGAGCGATACCTCGCGGCGGTTCACCCTCCGGTAACCGGTCCGTGAGTCAATGGGCAGATGACGACACCACTCGGTTTCGACCCGAAATTCCTGGCCGACATCGACGTTCCGTTGCCCGATCGCGCCGACGTGGTGGTGCTTGCGTACACGCACTTCTCGGTGTCCATCGACCCTGCCCGACGCCTCGCCGCGGTCACCGGCGTCAACATCGACGGCGCGAGCCTGCAGGATGTCGGGCGGGGAGACAACTGGCGACTCGACGATCGGCTACCGGCTGCGCAGCAGGCGGGCAACGAGCTGTACAAGAACAACGACCTCGATCGCGGGCATCTGGTTCGCAGGCGAGATCCGGTGTGGGGTGAGCGTGCGGTGGCCGAGCGCGCCAACGAGGACACGTTCCACTGCACCGTGTGCGCGCCACAGACGGCCACCCTGAATCAGTCGAAGACGCTGTGGCTGGGGCTGGAGGACTACGTACTGGGAAACGCCGAGCAGTACGACCGAAAGCTCTCGGTGTTCAGCGGTTGCATCTTCGCCGACGACGATCCGATCTACCGCGGTGTCGCCATTCCGCGGCAGTTCTTCAAGATCGCGGCATGGTCGCAGGATTCGACTCCCGCATGCACCGGATACGTTCTCGACCAGTCGCCGTCCCTCGATCCGATCCTCGACAAGCCGTTACGACTCGAGACCGATCCCCCGCCCCTCGGCCCGTACCGGACGTACCAGGTTCCGGTGGCCGACATCGCGTCGATGACCGGCCTGGAGCTGGGTGTGTTGATCGAGGCCGATCGCTATGCACCGGTGGCTGCCGCTCGTGCGGAGGCGTCGACGTGGAACGAGCTGACGCGACTGTCGGACATCCACTTGTAGAGGGGCCTCAGGCTTCGGTGGCGGCCAAGCGGACGAAGGCTGCGGCGTCGATGGTTTCGCCTCGCGCCGTCGGGTCGATTCCGGCCTCACGCAACCGGCGTTCGGCCGCCACCGGGGAACCGGCCCAGCCGGCGAGGGCCGCTCGCAGGGTCTTGCGTCGCTGCGCGAATGCGGCATCGATCACCGCGAAGACGGCCTTGCGATGCGCGGTGTCGGTGGGCCACGGCGGCTCGGCGTACCGATCGATACGCACCAGGCCCGACTCGACCTTGGGCACCGGCCAGAACACCGAACGGCCGACCGCGCCGGCCCTTTTGACGTCACCGAAGAACCTGGCCTTGACGCTGGGGATGCCGTAGATCTTGCTGCCCGGTACCGCGGCGAGTCGATCGGCCACCTCGGCTTGGACCATCACCACCGCGACACGGAGGCTCGGCAATTCCGAGAACAGATGAATCAGCACGGGAACGGCGACGTTGTAGGGGAGGTTGGCCACCAGTGCAGTCGGCTCCCCCGCGATGTCCGCCGCTCGGACGCGAAGCGCGTCGGCCTCGATCACCGTCAGCCGATCGGCCAGGGTCGGGGCTCGGTCGGCCACCGTGGTGGGCAAGCGGTTTGCGAGCTTGGGATCGATCTCGACGGCGATGACGGATTCGGCCACGTCGAGCAACGCCAGAGTCAGCGAACCGAGGCCGGGGCCGACCTCGAGGACCGTGTCCTGAGGGCCGACGCCTGCGGAGGCGACGATGCGTCGAACAGTGTTTGCGTCGTGCACGAAGTTCTGTCCGAGCTGCTTGGTGGGCCGCACGTCGAGCTCGGCTGCAAGGGAGCGGACCTCGGCGGGACCGAGCAGAGCCGCGGATCCCCTCACATGTTCGGACACGGCGGAAACTCTACGTGGGCAGGAGTGGAGCCTGCGGAATGACCCAAGGCAGTCAGCGATAACCCAGGCGCGAGGTGCAGGCGGGCCATGCGCCCCAGCCCTGCGATTTCTGCGTCACCGATGCGATTGCGATCTGCTCTTCGCGGGTGGCGAGGTCGGCGCGCGGTGCGTACTTGAGGCCGCCCTGACGTTCCCAGGTGTTCTGGTCGAACTGCACGCCACCGTAGAAGCCGTTACCCGTGTTGATCGCCCAGTTGCCGGTTGCCTCGCACTGTGCGAGCGCGTCCCAGATCGCACCGTTCTCCACCGGCGGCACCTCGGTGCCGGGCTTTGCTCCGACGCGGACGGTCTTCGGCTGCGCGGGTACCTGCACCTTCTCGTCGACCTTCTCGCGACCGACCTCGACGCCGTTGACCATGTTGATCTTCCAGGTGATGTCGGAGACGCCCGGGGCACCGGGGTTCTCGACGACGGTACGGCTCATGTTCATCGTCGGATCTTCGATCCGCTGCTCCGGCGCATCGGTATCGGTGGTCTCGGTCTTGGTGACGGTGCGGTCACGCGTGACGACGATCTCGGCGCCGTCGGTCACGGTCGCGTCGGGATCGGGGCTGACGGTGTCGGCTTCTTCGAGCGGCGCGCCTGCTGCATCGAGGAATTCGCGCACGGTCGGTGCGGCCAGGGTGATCGGGGTGGCGGGGGCTCCGCCGTCGACGAGCGAGACCTGCTTGGGCAGTGCGACGTCCAACTCGGTGCCGTCGAGCGGCAGTCGCTCCGAGCGCGAGGCGGAGACGTGCACGTCCTCGGCGAGGCCGGTCTGCTGCAGTGCTTCCTCGACGGTCAGTGCGGTGGTCCAGATCTCCTCGGGCTTGCCGTCGACGTTCAGTGTGATCTCGCGGGCGCGGCGAAGGACAACGGTGTCGCCGTCGCTCAGGCCGGAGTCGGGAGCGGGAACGACCAGATCCTTGTCCGACGGGGCATAACCGGCGTCGGCCAACGCACTGCTGACGTCGGTTTTCATCGTGCTCAGCGAGATCATGTCGCCGTCGACGTCGATGGTCACGGTCTTGTGACGGCTCACGGCCATCACACCGCCGGCGACGAGCGTCATCAACAGGGCCGCGATGACCAGGTAGAGAGTGGTCGAGCGGGCGGAGTTGAGGCGTCTGATAGTCGACAAGTTTCGTATTCCTGGCGGTTGCGAGCGTGACTTCGGCGTCGAAACGCCCGAGTTCGGTCACGGTACGGTAACGAATTAGCACCCACGTCGCAACTTCGGCAGCTAGAGGCCGTACACCCGCTCCGCATTGGCAGTGGCGTGAGCAGCGAGCGCTGCGGGATCCTGGCCGCGAACCTCGGCCAAAGCCCGCGCGGTGTACGGCAGGCAGTACGGCTCGTTGGGTGCACCTCGATACGGATGCGGCGTCAGGAACGGCGCGTCGGTCTCCACCAGCACGAGCTCGTCCGGTACCAGAACCGCGGCCTCCCGTAACGCGTGCGCATTCTTGAAACTGACGGTCCCCGAAAAGCTGAGAACGTAACCGGCGTCGACGCAGGCCTTGGCGGTCTCGGGACCACCGGAAAAGCAGTGGAAGATCACCGTCTCGGGCGCACCTTCCGCCGTCAGAACGGCCAGCAAATCCTCGTCGGCCTCGCGATTGTGAATCATCAACGGCTTGCCCAGGCGCTTCGCGAGGTCGATGTGCCAGCGAAATCCCTCGTGTTGCTCGGCCACCGTGGCGCACCCGTCGAGCTTGCCCGGCCAGTAGTAGTCCAGTCCGGTCTCCCCGACCGCCACCACGCGAGGATCGGACGCCAACCGCTCGATCTCGGCCTTGGCGTCGTCGTCGAGCACGTTCGCGCGGGTGGGATGAATCGCCACCGCGGCCCACACCCGCGGATCCCAGGACGCCGCGTCGACGGCGAAGCGCGCGGCATCGAGGTCGTCGGCGATCGTGACCACCCGCGTGACACCGACGGACTCGGCCTTGTCCACGATCGCGGCCACACTCGCCGCGTCGGTCGCCCCACACGCATCGAGGTGGGTGTGCGCGTCGACGAGAGTGCCGACGGACTCGGGCAACGGTGGTGCGGGACGGTCTCTGCTCACGCTGGTTAGAGTAGGCGCACCATGACTGCGCCAGCTGATGCCCCACGGCCACCGTTCTACGTCACCACGGCGATTGCGTACCCCAACGGCGCTCCGCACATCGGACACGCCTACGAGTACATCGCCACCGACACCATCGCGCGCTTCAAACGCCTCGACGGCTACGACGTGCGATTCCTGACGGGTACCGACGAGCACGGCCTGAAGATGCAGCAGACCGCCCAGACCGAGGGCGTGGACGTCCGTGAGCTCGCCGCGCGCAACTCCGACGCATTCCAGACCGCTCAGGACCTGCTGAAGATCTCCTACGGACGCTTCATCCGCACCACCGACGCCGATCACCATGCCGCCAGCCAAGAACTGTGGAAGCGGATGGAAGCGAACGGCGACATCTATCTCGACTCCTACTCCGGCTGGTACTCGGTACGAGACGAGGCGTTCTACACCGAGGCCGAGACCACCCTCGCCGAGGACGGCTCACGCGTCGCGACGGAGACGAACACTCCGGTCGAGTGGACCGAGGAGTCGTCGTACTTCTTCAAGCTGTCGCAGTACCAGGACAAACTGCTCGAGCTGTACGACGCGTCGCCGGACTTCATCGCGCCCGGCACCCGTCGCAACGAGATCGTGAACTTCGTCAAGGGCGGCCTGCGCGACCTGTCGATCTCTCGAACGACGTTCGATTGGGGCGTACCGGTGCCCGGCGATCCGGCGCACGTGATGTACGTGTGGGTCGACGCGCTCACCAACTACCTCACCGGTGCCGGCTATCCCGACGTCGAGTCGGAGTCGTTCCGGAAATTCTGGCCTGCCGATCTGCACATCATCGGCAAGGACATCACCCGCTTCCACACCGTCTACTGGCCGGCGTTCCTGATGTCCGCGGGCATCGAACTGCCCAAGCGAGTGTTCGTGCACGGGTTCCTGAACGTCAAGGGCGAGAAGATGTCCAAGTCTCTCGGCAACGTTCTGGACCCGAAATCGTTGGTCGAGAACTACGGCCTCGACCCGGTGCGCTTCTTCTTCCTCCGCGAGGTCTCGTTCGGTCAGGACGGCAGCTACAGCCACGAGGCCATCGTCGCCCGCGTCAACGCCGACCTGTCCAACGAACTCGGCAACCTCGCGCAGCGTTCGCTGACGATGGTCGCCAAGAACCTCGACGGAGCTCTCCCGACACCGGGAGAATTCACCGCCGAGGACGACGCGATGCTGGCCCGCGCCGATGCACTCCTCGAGCTCTGCCGACGCGAATTCGAAGTGCAGGCAATCCATTCCGCGCTCGAAGCGATCTGGTCGGTGCTCGGTGAGACCAACCGTTACTTCTCGCTGCAGCAGCCGTGGGTACTGCGCAAGACCGATCCCGATCGCATGGCCACCGTGCTGTACGTGACGATCGAGGTGCTGCGCATCGTGAGCATCCTGACGCAGCCCGTCATGCCCGATTCCGCGTCGCGCATCCTCGACCTGCTCGGCGCACAGAACCGCGAATTCACCGACATCGCAACACGTTCGGTGCCCGGCACTGCACTACCGACCCCGACGCCGGTGTTCCCCAAGTACGAGTAGAGCGCTCCACGCATGTGAAGCCGCACTCACAAGGTCTTCTCGAGTTCCTCCAACGTGTTCTCCAGATGCGTCAGCATTCGCTGCAGGTGCGGCACACTGCGTCGGCATCCGATGAGTCCGAAGTTCAGCGAGTCGCCGTTGCTGGCGACGGTGATGTTGAGAGCCTGCCCGTCGGCCACGATGGACGCCGGGTAGATGCCGTCCAGTTTCGCGCCGTTCCAGTACAGATCCTCCTTGGATCCGGGAACGTTGGAGATGATGACGTTGAAGGGCGGCGGGGTGTAGTCGACGAATCCCGGCACCGGCCCGAACAGCAACGGAGCCATGGTGACTGCTCCCACGGCGAGCGCTTCGAGGGTGTTGAGCTCGCTCATCATTTGCTTGCCCTTGACGGTCGAATCCTTGATTCGTTCCAGCCGCACGAGCGGATCGGATTCGTCCGTGGCGAGATTGCACAGGATGGTCGTCACCGAATTCCCGGCATCCTTGCCGTCCCCCTCCTTGCGTAACGACACCGGAACCATCGCGATCAGCGGTTCCTCGGGTAGCGCGTTGCGATCGATGAGGTACGCGCGCAGAGCCCCGGCGCACATCGCGAGCACCATGTCGTTGAGCGTGGCGTCCAGAGCCGTTCCGACCGTGCGGATCCGCTCGATCGACCAGCTCTCGGCAGCGAAGCGGCGCGCGCCGCCGATGGGCACGTTGAACATGGTGCGCGGTGCCTGCAACGGCAGCTGAGCTCCTTCTTTCTTCAACGCGCGCAATCCGATTCGTGCCGAGGCCGGAGCGAAATCTACGAGGTCGCCCGCGATCTTGCGTCCCAGTGACAGCCCACTGCCCAGCTGAGCAAGCCGTCCCGGCTGCTCCTCGACGCCCTGCTTCTTGCGCTTACCGAACAGTGACGGGTCCCAGGTAGCGACTCCGCTTCGGTCGTCGGGATCGGTGGAGAGCGTGCGCTGCATCAGTTTCAATGCGCTGACGCCGTCGACCAGCGAGTGATGCACCTTGGTGTACAACGCGATTCGGCCGTCCGCCAGACCCTCGATGATGTGCAGCTCCCACATCGGTCGATACCGATCGAGCGGTGCACTGTGGTTGAGCGAGAGGAATTGGAACAGCTCGCGAATCCGGCCGGGAGCAGGCAGCACCGTGCGGCGAACGTGGTACTCGAAATCCACGTCCGGATCGAAGGCCCAGGCCAGATTTCCCATGATCTGGACAGGACGCGCAGGGCGCTTACGGAAGAGCTCGTGTACCTCACCGGTGGTGAACTTGCGGTGTACCTCCTCGGCGAAGTCGTGTGGATCACCGGGCGGGACGAACAACTCCAGACCGCCCACGTGCATCGGGTGCTCCCGTGACTCGGCGATCAGAAACATCGATTCCGTGATGGGCATGAGTGCCATGAGCTGTCCCTTTTCCATTTGTTTTCGGTCACGGTACGGCACCGAATGTGACTCAGAACACGACCTTACGTCCGGTCACGAAAAGCTACCCGCTATTGTCCGTTACCAGGGGTTCCAACAAGAGCGGGGTTCCGACGCACGGCGCAGATGCGCCGTGCACCGACGACGGGGATGGAGGCGACGGCTATGAATACGGCGCTCACCGTAGTGAAATCGACCGACCCAGCAGTTACCGCACGCAGGCATTACGTCCGCGGCGCAAGCCTGCAGTCCCAGATTCTGTCCAAGGGCCTACAGCTCACTGTCCGACCGTTCCTGACGATCTGGGCGCAGACACCGTCACTTCCGTGGCCCATGGGGTTGGTCGATTACGCCGGACTGCTCGTCCCCCAGATCAGCGGCACCACCCGCAGCCGCGTCATGCTCGCCGAGTGCGACGCCGAATGGATCAGAGCCGAGGGCACCGGGTCCGATCGCGTGGTGCTCTACCTGCACGGCGGTGCCTTCGTCTGCTGCGGGCTGCGCACCCATCGCCGAATGACCTCGCGAGTGTCGAAACACGTCGACGGAGCGGTGCTGTCGGTGAACTACCGCATGATGCCGCGCAATCCGATCAGCCATGCGGTCGAGGACGGTGTCGACGCGTACCGCTTCCTCCTCGATTCCGGATACCGGCCGGAGCAGATCATCCTGGGCGGCGACTCGGCAGGCGGATACCTCGCGTTCATGGTCACCCTGGCGCTGCGTACCGTCGACTTGCCCGCGCCCGGAGGAATCTTCACCATGTCCCCCTTGACCGACATGGACCCCACCCGCAAACTCGACCACGAGAACGCGTCGAAGTGTTCGGTCTTCCCGTCCAATGCGGTTCCCGCACTCACTGCACTGGCCGATCGTGTCGATGCGCGCATCGTGGTCGACGGCGACGTGGGTCCGCGGGTGTCACCGGTCGACGGAGATCTGACCGGCCTTCCGCCGGTGCTGATCCAGGTCGGTTCGACCGAAATGGTCTATGCCGACGCCGAACTCATGGCTCAGCGACTCGCCGTCGCCGGAGTGGACTGCGAGTTGCAGGTGTACGAGGACCAGGTCCACGTGTTCCAGGCAGCCGATTTCGTCCCCGAGGCCCGCCGCGCGCTCAGAGCCATCGGCGAGTTCGCGCGGAACGTCAGCCCCCGTAGAGAAAGCTGAGATACGTTCTCCCCATGGCAGTCACAGTGAACAAGTCCGTCGACATCGACGCGGATGCAGCGGCAGTACTCGAGGTTCTCGCCGACGTCGAGGGCATTCCCTCGTGGTCCCCGGTACACAAGAAGTGCGAGGTCGTCGATCGGTTCGACGACGGCAAGCCGCACCACGTGAAGATGCAGGTCTCGATCATCGGAGTCAACGACGAACAGCTCGTCGAGTACACGTGGTCGGACAACGAGGTGTCCTGGACTCTCGTGGAGAGCACCCAACAGAAGGCCCAGGACGGCCGGTACACCCTGACTCCGAAGGGCGACGCGACCCACGTCGAATTCGAGCTGACCGTCGACCCGAAGGTCCCGCTTCCCGGCTTCCTGGTGAAGAAGGGAACCAAGACGATCCTCGAGGCCGCCACGGAAGGCCTGCGTCAGCAGGTCGTCGGCTGACGCGCTACTGCTCCTTGCGCGCAGCGAGCACTGCCTCGTAGACCTCACGTTTGGAGACGCCGTCGACTGCCACCTGGGCACAGGCGTCCTTCAACCGCATGCCCGACGCCACCAGCGCTTCCACGTCGGCAACGAGATCCTCGGGCTCCTCGGCGACGGCGACGGCTCCTTCGAGCACGACGGTGATCTCGCCGCGTACGCCTGCCCTCGACCATTCGAGCAACTCGCCGAGGCCACCGCGTCGGACTTCCTCGTAGGTCTTGGTCAGCTCCCGGCACACCGCGGCGCGGCGGTCGGAACCGAGCACGTGGACGGCGTCCTCGAGGCATGCGACGAGGCGGTGCGGTGCCTCGAAGAAGACGATGGCGCGTGGTTCGGCGAGCACCGACTGGAAGTAGCTGCGACGCTGCCCCTGCTTGCGTGGCGCGAACCCGTCGAAGCAGAACCGTTCGACGGGCAGACCGGACAGCGCGAGTGCGGTCGTCACGGCGGACGGACCGGGCAGACAGGTCACCGGCAGATCGGCGTCGACGCACGCCGCGACGAGGCGGTAGCCGGGATCGCTGACCGACGGCATCCCGGCGTCGGTGACCAACAGCACCGTCTTGCCCTCTGCCACGGCCTCGACCAGCGCCGGCAGGCGAGCCGTCTCGACCTGATCGTAGAAACTGACGACCCTGCCCGAGATCACCACGCCGAGCGAGGAGGCGAGTTGCTTGGTGCGCCGGGTGTCCTCGGCGGCGACGACATCGGCACTGCCGAGGGCGTCGCGCAGGCGCTGCGAGGCGTCACCGACGTCGCCCATCGGGGTGGCGGCAAGGATGAGCATGGCTCCAGTGTCCCGTACGCGGTGCAGCGGTTTGTCGGGCACTACCGATCAACGCCTACGATCGGT
Organism: Rhodococcus sp. 14-2496-1d; assembly: GCF_002259365.1. Taxonomy (NCBI): domain Bacteria; kingdom Bacillati; phylum Actinomycetota; class Actinomycetes; order Mycobacteriales; family Nocardiaceae; genus Rhodococcus; species Rhodococcus sp. 14-2496-1d. Next base: position 140,442 of record NZ_NPFV01000005.1, read on the forward strand.
ACGTGACCTTGCTGACCTCTGAGCGCTCCGGCGACCGGTCGATGGTCAGTCCCGGGCCGACCGTTGCCGCGCGCGACTGGTTCCACGACACCGATGTCCGCCGCGGTTGGATCGTCACCGTCGTCATCACCGTCATCTGCGCCATCACGCGCTTCACGATGTTGCGGTACCCCACCGATGCAGGAACCCCGGTCTTCGACGAGAAGCACTACGCGCCTCAGGGGTATCAGGTTTTCACCGGCGGCGGGCTCGAGGACAATCCGGCGTACGGGCTGGTGGTGCATCCACCGGTCGGCAAGCAGCTGATCGCCGTCGGAGAGGCGTTGTTCGGCTACAACGGGTGGGGTTGGCGTTTCTCCTCGGCCGTGGCCGGAACCCTGTTGGTACTGCTGGTCATTCGGATCGTGCGCCGGCTCGCTCGCTCGACACTCGTCGGTGCGATCGCGGGAATTCTGCTGACCGTCGACGGCGTGACGTTCGTCAGCAGCCGGATCGGCATGCTGGACATCTTTCTCGCACTGTTCGTCACCGCGGCACTGGGCTGCTTGGTAGTCGACCGCGACGACATGCGGCGGCGACTGTCGAGAGTACGCGCCGACGGCCGAATGGACGCCAGTGTTCTGGGGCCGCGAATGGGGGTGCGCTGGTGGAGATTCGGGGCGGGCGTGATGCTGGGTCTCGCCTGCGGCACCAAGTGGTCGGGTCTGTACTTCATCGCGTTCTTCGGATTGCTGAGCGTGGCATTCGATGTGGCGGCGCGGCGCTCGTACGGCGTCGGACGCCCGTGGCGGGGAACGGCGTTGCGCGACATCGGCCCTGCGCTGTACGCGCTGGTGGTCGTCCCGATCGCGGTGTATCTGATGACCTACTGGGCGTGGTTCACCTCCGAGACCGGCGTGGACCGGCACGAGGTCGGCAACGGAATCGGTGCAGGCGGGCCGTTCTCGTTCCTTCCGGAAGCACTGCGTTCGCTCTGGTACTACAGCGGCAACGTGCTGGAATTCCATGAGGGCCTGACCAATTCGGCAGGCAACCGGCACCCGTGGGAATCGAAGCCGTGGACCTGGCCGATGGGCCTTCGGCCGATGCTGTACTACTTCGCCGACGGCGAGAGCGTATCCGGGTGCTCGGCGTCCTCGTGCGTGAAGGCGATCATGCTGATCGGCACTCCCGCGATGTGGTGGTTGGCACTGCCGATGCTGGCCTGGGTGATCTGGTCGGTGCTCGTCCGACGCGATTGGCGTTACGCCACCGTGCTCGTCGGCTATTCCGCAGCCTTGTTGCCCTGGTTCACCACGCTCGACCGGCAGATGTACTACTTCTACGCGGTGGCACTGGCCCCGTTCATGGTGATGGGCTTCGCGTTGGTGTTGGGCGACATCATCGGCAAGGCCACCGCATCGGCCGAACGGCGAGGTACCGGACTACTGCTGGTGTCCCTGTACCTCGCCGTGGTGATAGCGAACTTCGTCTGGCTCTGGCCGATTCTCACCGCAATGCCGATCACGCCACAGATGTGGCAGGAGCAGTTGTGGTTACCGAGCTGGCGGTAGGGCGGTCGGGCCAGGCCGAAGCAGAGCCTGCGGAACGACCTATGCCAGCAGTGCCGTCTTGCCCTTGGTGACGCCGTCGATGCTGATGCGTCCGGCACCGAATGCAGCGAGCAGGAGCGAACCGACGCCGAGCGCGACGACCAGTTCGTAACCGTTGTCCGCAGCGAAGACGCCGTTCTCGAAGTGGACGAAGACGGCAGCACCGAGCATGTCCAGGAACAGCAGCAGCCCCGCGATCGGGGTGAAGATCCCGAGCACGAGCGCTCCGCCACCGATGAGTTCGACGAACGTCGCGAAGTACGCGGACGCGGTGGGCAACGGAATGTTCATCGCCTCGAAGCTCGCGGCGGCACCATCGAGGCCGTAGGTGTTGAGCTTCTGCCACCCGTGGGCGATGAAGACGACTCCCAGTCCGATTCGAGCAACGAGGGCGACGGCGTCGCGGACGACGGTGGAATTCATGACACATCCTTCTGACAGGGCGGTACGGGCAGCACCACCCTGACAGAAGTAGGTTGAAGCGTCAACTCAGTTGCCGCTGGCACCCTTGAGCGCGGATTCGAGAAACGAACGGGCCTGGTCGTCGTCCAGGCCGATGGATCGCACGGTCCTGACGAACTCCGTCGCCGCCCGGGCCGCGATGTCACGCGACGGGTCACCGCCCGACGCGACGAACGACCCGGACCGACCTCGCGTCTCGATGATGCCCTGTTGCTCGAGCTCGCGGTAGGTCTTCGCGACCGTGTTCGGCGCGATCTTCAGCTCCTCGGCCAAGCCGCGAACCGTCGGGATCTTGGTCCCGGCAATGAGATCGCCCGATCGCACCAGCCCGAGAATCTGCATCCGCAGTTGCTCGAACACAGGGGTCGTGTTCGACGAATCGATATGCACGCGCACAGTAGGTGCCTTATCCGAGAGCGTCGACTGCGTCGACGATCGACGTCGAACCGGACGTGAGCATCAATGTCTTGCGTACAGCCGCGCCGGTGTCGAGCAGCTGCGCGATCACTGCGGCCACGTCGGCCCGGGTTACCTCACCCGAGTCCATCGGCGGTTCGGTCAGTGCCACCGAGTTCGTCGGGTCCTCGTCGGTCAACTTACCCGGACGCAGAATCGTCCAGTCCAGTCCATCTCGGGCCGAAACATCTTCTTCTGCAGCAGTTTTGGCCTTGATGTAGGCCTTCCAACCGTCGTCGAGATCCTCGGCGACCGGCTCGCCCGCACCGAACGAGCTGATGAGCACGTAGCGGCGGACGCCGGCCTTCTCGGCGGCATCGGCCAGCAGCACCGCGCCCGCGCGGTCCACCGTGTCCTTGCGCTCGGGACCGCTGTTGGGGCCCGCACCCGCCGCGAACACGACGGCGTCGGCACCGGCCAACACTGCGGCCACATCGTCGACCGAAGCCGATTCGAGATCGATCACCTGCGGCAACGCGCCGAGCGCAGTGACGGCATCGACGTGGTCGCTGTTGCGAATCAGCGACACCGCGCGGTCTCCGTGGGCGGTGAGCACCTGAGTCAGATGTTGGGCGATCTGGCCGTGGCCACCTGCAATGACAATGCGCTTGTCGGTCATATCGACTACTCCGTTCCTGACGTGAATCTGTCGGGTTGGCTACCCGCGTGGCAGGATTGCAAACATGACCGTCCCTGGGGAGAGGAGCCTGCGGAACGACCCATCGGGCTCGGCGACCATCTACCACAATCCGCGGTGCAACACCTCTCGCACAGCGCTGAAACTGATCGAGGAAGCCGGTGTGGTTCCACGTGTGATCCGGTACCTCGAGTCGCCTCCGACCGAGGACGAACTCCGCACATTTCTCGCCGATGCCGGTCTCGAACCCCGTCAGGCCATCCGGACTCGCGAGAGCATCTACAAGGAACTGGGGCTCGCGGGCGCGGACGCCGACACGTTGATCGCCGCGATGACCGAGCATCCGATTCTCATCGAACGCCCGATCGTGGTGACCGACAAGGGCACTGTGCTCGCCCGACCGGCCGACAAGGTGAACACCGTCCTGTAGAGCGCTACAACCTCTCGCGGGACACCGGGCACGACATACACCGCGGACCGCCGCGTCCCGAGCCGAGTTCCGATCCGGAAATCCGCAACACCTCGATGCCCGACGCCTCGAGTCGTGCGTTCGTTTCGACGTTGCGCTCGTACGCGACGACGACTCCCGGCGCGATGGCCAGCGTGTTGTTACCGTCGTCCCATTGTTCGCGCTCGGCGGTGACGTGGTCGAGTCCGGTATCGATCAACCGCAGCTTGCCGATTCCCATCGCAGCGGCGGCCGCCTCGAGAAACGGGTCGGCACCTCGAATACTGACTCCTGTGTCCTCGCGGCGAATGGTGAAGGCGGACAACGTGTCCTGAATGGCCGGATACATCACTACCGCATCGGTATCGACCATGGTGCACACCGTGTCCAGATGCATCGACGCGCGCTCCTGCGCGATCGGCACCACCAACACACTGTGCGCCAGACCGTCCTCGAACAGGCTGCGCGCCAGCGCTTCTGCACCGGCGGGCGTGGTGCGCTCCCCCACTCCGACAGCCACCACACCGGGAGCGAGCAGCAACACGTCACCGCCCTCGACCGGTGCGGTCCGCGACTCGTACGCGCGCCGCACACCCCGAAACATCGGATGGAACGCGTAGATCAGATCGGTCAGCGATGTCTCCCGCACCCGGGCAGGCAGAGCCAACGAGGTGATCGCCACTCGATCGTCTATCCAGAACGACGAGTCGCGAGTGAACAGCAGGTTCGGCAGCGGATCGATGACGAAGTCCCCACCGTGATGCATCCGCCGAACCAGCGACGCCCCGATCGGAAGCGGCTCCCCCGTCTCCGCCTCGAGCAGTTCGTCGAATGTCATCCCCGCCATCAGGATCTGCGCCAATTCGGCCGCGGGGACACCCCGCAGGTGTTGGGCGAGGTCCTCGGCGAGCGACCGGCCGAGCCGTCGGGCATCGACAGCGGCGGAGATACCCTGCATTCGCGCTGCGCCGCTGACCGTCATGGCCTCGGTGAGAAGCTCGCCGAGGAGCAGCACCGTCACCCCGCGACCTCGCAACAGATCGGCGAACGCGTCGTGCTCGTCCTGTGCGCGATCGACCCACGGCAGACCGTCGAACAGCAGCTGGTCGTTGTTTCGCGGCGTGAGGCGTCGAAGCTCGTCGCCCGGCCGGTGCAGCATGACGGTGCGCAGCACCCCCACCTCCGAGTCGGCACCCAACGGGCCTGCAGCCGCATCGACACTCATGAACGAACGGTAAACCCATTCGCCGGTCGCCGCCGGCATCAGGACCTGAAGTATTGTCGAGGTCGTGCCGATGCCCGAGTGGAACGTCCGCGAATTGACCCCCGGCCAGCTGTCCGAGCGCAGTGGAGTTGCGGTCTCGGCGTTGCACTTCTACGAGAAGCAGGGGCTGATCAGCAGTCGCCGCACCTCGGGTAACCAACGCAGATTCCATCGCGAAACTCTGCGACGGGTCGCCTTCATCCGGATCTCGCAGAAGGTGGGGATCCCGCTGGCGACCATTCGTCAGGCATTGAGCGAACTACCGGACGAGCGGACGCCGACGCGTGAGGACTGGGCCAGGCTCTCGACGCGGTGGCATCGCGAACTCGATTCGCGGATAGAGCAATTGATCCGACTTCGGGACAACTTGACCGGGTGCATCGGGTGCGGTTGTCTTTCGTTGGCCGGCTGTGCGCTGGCCAATCCGCACGACGAGCTGTCCTATTCGGGGCCGGGGGCGCGCACGCTGGATGTCGATTTCGACGAACCCTCGACTCGACGCGGCTCGAGCAGTTTGGAGAACTGATCGTTCGCCTTCTGCAGCACGAACTCGTAGGGCGGGGCGAACTTTCGCGCGACCCAGTACCCGAAGCGAATGTCGTTGGAGGAGTAGACGAGGTATTTGCGTTTGGCGATGCCGGCGAGAATGGCATCGGCGACGACCGACGGTTCCACGGCGCGCTTTTCGAATCGGTGTTGCAACTTCTGTACGCGCGGATCGTCACGATCGATGCCGGCGATCTGAAGCGTCTGCACCAATCCGGTCTTCACGCCACCGGGCACCACGAGACTGACACCGATTCCGTGGCGCTTGAGGTCGTACCTCAGTACCTCGGACACTCCGCGCAGCCCGTACTTGCTGGCGCTGTAGGCAGCGTGCCACGGCAGTGGGATCAGACCGGCAGCAGACGAGACATTGACCAGATGACCACCGCGACCCGCCTCGATCATCGGCGGTAGAAACTTCTCGATGACGTGGATCGGGCCCATCAGATTGACGTCGACCATCGACTTCCAGTGCCGATGCTCGAGGTTCTCGACGGTTCCCCAGGCGGAGATTCCCGCGACGTTCATCACGACGTCGAGACTGCCGAACTCGGCATGAATGTCGTCCGCGAAGGCGGTGACCGCCTCGAAGTCGGACACATCGAACGGCAACGAGTGGCTGACGGTGCCGCCCGCTCGACCCACCATGTCCACCGTCTCCGCCAAACCGGTGGCGTTGATGTCGGTGAGGAAGAGCTCGGCTCCCACCTCGGCGGCAGCGACGGCCGTTGCCCGACCGATTCCGCTGCCCGCTCCGGTGATCAACGTCTTCTTGCCGCGCAGATCGTATGTAGCCATCGAAACCTGTATCCCCCACCGGTCGACACGTGCCAGTTCGATTTCGACCCTACGCGGTGACGACCGAGAGGGGCGTCACAATCTTTGCGACATCTCGTCTCGATAGTCCGCGATGGTGCGCTCTATGCGGGCAGCGTCATCGGCGGCACCCCGCTTGCGGGCATCGTCCGCGCGTTGCTGCAGGGTGCCGATCGCTTTCCGGAGCTCGTTGTCCGACATCTTTCGATCGTGCGTGATGTGTTCCATGTCACACAGTGTGCCCGGCGGCCCGAAGCGCGGCAAGCACATCGAGATCACGAACACGATCAGACGGTGACGGACCCCGACGAGATGTTCTCGCGTACGAAACTGGACAGACTTCGCGCCGCGAACTCACGGAAGTAGGCGAGCTTGTCGACCGGCACCAGCGAGGGAAGGACCGTGTTCCAGACCTTCTCCATGCGCGACGGCGCGTCTTCGAGACGGGATTGCGCCTCGGACACCATCAGAACACCGGCCAGCATCTCGCAGATCAACAGCGCCGCGTTGCCCGCATCCAGATGGTCGGCGACATCACCGTGCTCGATGGCTCGCTCGAAGAGATGCTCGAAGATGTTCCCCCAGGTACCGAACACGCTGCCGCGCGCGGTGTCGGATCCGTCGATCTCCATCTGCAACCGGTACATGACGCGCACCAAAGGGTCCGAGGCGGCCAGCTCGAGTACCGAGTACGAGATTCCGATGACCGACTCGAGAGCCGGACTGCGGCTGTCGACCATGCCCGCGCACGCGGTGGACACGCGCTCATGACCCTCGTCGACGATCGCGCGGGCCAGTTCCTCCTTCGATGCGAAGTGGAAGTACAGCGCGCCCTTGGTCACGCCCGATTGCGCCGACACCTGACTCAGCGTGGCATTCGCGTGCCCCACCTCGAGAAAGAGGTCTGCTGCAGCGCGCAGTGCGGCCGCTCGTGTGGCTTCTGCTCTGAGTTGTCTCACCATGTTGGAACACCCCTGCTCTGTCGACCTTGCCATGACATCGACGCTCTGTGCGCGCTGCCTGCCCGTCGGCCGATCGAGGTGAACGTTGAATTCACTTCGCCATATCGAGCTGCCAGCGCTGGACAATAGTAACCGGTCCGGTGGCGACTTTGTGATTCGAAAGTGACAATTACATGAAGAACGTCTCGTTTACAAAACGATTGAAATGAAAAGTTCCACCTCTCCGGCATTTGTAACGACTTCGACTTCCTCTTTGTAGGCGCGAAATATCGATCCGGACAAAACGCACTCGTCGACCTGAGCCCATACGTCCTCGATCGGATCCGCTAGTGCGCCACTGGGCGTGAATACTGCGAACACACCGGTCGGTATCGAAACGAACACATCGCCCACAGCCACATCGCTCGGCGAGTCCACCGAGACCGCGACCACCGCGTTGACCGTGCCGTGCGGATCCGGAACGTACACCGTGCTCACCTGGGTTGCGTCGATGTGCTTCTCGCGCACACGATCTCGCAGGAATCGCATCCACTCGCTACCGCTCGATTCCGCGCCGGGCTCCACCCGCGGTGCCACCAACCCACTGAACAGCTCCGCGCTGCGTGCCGTGACACGGAAGGTCATCACGAACCGCCGGGCGCAGTGATCGCCAGATAGAGATCGATCTTGTACGCGTGCGGATAGCACTCGTAGTCGCCGGTGAACGATCGCACGATCTCGCCCTGCTCTTCGGCATGATCGATCTGAGTCCACAATCGAGTGAGAACCTCGGGGAAATACCCCACCGCAGAAAAACGCGCGTATTTGGCCGCGGGCACTTTCGCAACCAGATGTCCACGCTCGACCTGACCGAGTGAAGAACACAGATAACCGACTACCTGTGTATTGTACGAACCGATTCCGGGGGCGTAGTCCGTATAAATGGAAGCGAGCGGACCAGAGGTCTCCTGATTGAGAACAGCGGACCATGCTTGATCGAGCGCCGGGTCGTTGAGGCGACCGAGCGCCCGTTTGGGGCTGCGAACTGGAAGACCAGCGACCCACGTTTCGTCAAGGTCGACGATCTCGAACGACATTCACACTCCGTAGAGAAGTTGCAGGGGCAGATCCTGTGTTCGGAACCGGCCCGATCACAATATCGCCCGTCAATCTACCGGCGCGACTGGTAGGTGGATCGTCGAACGATCAACCGAACTTCGCACCCGTCTCGATCGCCGCAACAGCTGCCGACGGTTCCTGCCTCGAAGCTCAGGGTCCGCTGCATCGCACCGGTCACTGCGGCCCACCCGTGCGTGCTCGATCCCCGGTTCTGCGGGCCAGGCCGGCTCCGGTCGATCGCCGACACGAATCCGGCACGGACCGCCCGTCCTCGAAGGACCTGCTTCGGCGACCCTGCCCGCATTCCTCACACAAGAAGGAGGACGAACACAGCGCCGAAGTGTCTACTTTCCGTACGCTGCGGCAACGTAACTCTCGCCGTGAATATCCGACAGACCACGCACAGGCGTGTTGCTCGCTCCGGAATGCGAGACCGGGAGAATCCGAGATTCGCACGACGACAGAATTCGCGTCAGGGGCCAATGCACCGTGTGCAGAACCAGGTCCGAAATCAGTAATCTGCGCAACCAGCCACTGGCCAGACCGTGATGGGCCCACGTGCGATACGAGCTCCGGACGTAATGCCGATACTCGAGCGGCGGCGTCAGTAACCGACGGCCGGACACCTCGACGCGCATCGGCTCGATCTGCGCGATCCGCAGACCGACCTTGTTCAGACACAGCGACAGATCGATGTCCTCGTGCAGGTCGGTTCGCAGGCTCGTACTGTCGCGAACGGCTTCCCACGCGGATCTGCGGATAGCGAAGTTGTTGCCCGATGCGGCAGAAACCCACTGCTCAGCAGGCCTGTTCCGCACGGAACGGTTGACGAATGCCCGGTACGGGCGCGCCCACGGAGAGTCGTAGAGGTAGATCGGGCCGGTGACTGCGACATAGTCGAGTCGGCGATCGAAGAAATCCAGTACCGAGTCGACCCAGCCGGCCTGGACACGGGTATCGGCGTCGATGCGGCCGATGACCGATCCGTGGGCGTGATCGAAACCGGTGTTGCGTGCGTGCACGACGCCGCGCTCGGACTCCCGCAGCAGCACCACCTGCGGAAATCGCCGCGCGTATTCCGCGACGATGGCCGCGGTGTCGTCGGTCGAATTGTTGTCGACGACAATGATTTCGTGAATGCGTTCGCGTTGAACGAGCAATGCATCCAGGCATTCGCGCATGTGAGCCGACTCGTCGAACGCAGGCACAACAATGGAAAGAGTATTCACAACGCCAACCCCTGACATATTTTTGGCAATCGTGTAGCTCGATACCCATTGGCGCTGAACGCATTTGAATTCGAGCCGCTGACGTTGACGATGCTACATCATTACTTCAAGAAAAGAACCCGTCGAATTATTCGGACTTTATGAATCAGAATTCGGAATTCGGAGGAATTACCAATCTGTGCATTGCTTCCCGATCACGAAAATCGGCCTTCTCCCCGATCCACTGCTGCGCTGCGGGAAGGTCGTTCAAGTCTCGGCGACGGCGCGCCGGAGACCCGACGTACACCCCGTCCGGTTCACAGTCTCCGGTCACCAACGAGTTCGCTCCGATGATGCAGCCGGCACCGATGTGCACGCCCGGCATCACGACCACGCCGGACCCGATCCACGTTCCCGGACCGATCACCACAGACTCTCCTCGCAGTGCGCCTGCGCGATGCCGCGAGGGCCCGGTCTCGTGGGTACTGGTGAGTATCCGAACGTGATCGGCGATGAAGACGTGGTCACCGATCACGATGTCGGCAACGGTGTCGAAATAGCAGCCGAAATTCACGAACACACCGGTGCCCATCCGAACCGACGCCAGTCCTTGAATCATGGAACCGCCGTACATCAGGCACGGACCGGTTGTCCGCACACCCGCAGGACGCAGGGCGGATGCGCGCAGGACAGCAGGCAGGAAGGGCGTATTCGCCAGCGAGACTACAGTCGCCTGACGCATCTGAGCGAGGGCCCAGCGGACGTCCGACGGATTGCGTATCCAGTCGCGGACACGCGAGCCGGCCGTCACGCGGCGGCTCGCATCCGTTCGTCGGACTCGGCACGATCGTCGACGGGCAATGCCCGGCACGGTACTGCGGCGAACAGTCGCGAGATCGGCCACCGCAGTGTGTGCATCAGCCAATCCATCGCCACGATGCGTCCGAGCTTGCGCGACTCCAGACCGTGCTCCTGGTAGGAGCGGTAGCCCGCCAACGCATAGTGGACGTATTTCACCGGCGATGTCGTTGCGCGCCTACCGGACACTGCGGCCTTCATCGACCCGTTCTGGGCAACAGGTAAGCGCTCGGCAGCCAGGCACAGGCACAGATCGATGTCTTCGTGGACACAGGTTCGCTCACTGACCGCGTCGCGAACCGTGCGCCAAGCTGATGCGCGAATCGCGAAGTTGTTGCCCGATACTGCCAGGGCGGCGCGCACCGCCGGCTCACGTCGTTCGGCGCGCGAATGCATCCACGCCAGGGGCCGAGCCCAGGGTGATTCGTAGAGGAACGTCCGTCCACCGGTGGCGGCGACGGAGGCATGCTCGTCGAAGAAGTCGACGATCGAGCGCGCCCACCCGGGCCGAACACGGGTATCGGCGTCGATTCGACCGATGATCGACGAGTCCACCAGGTCGAATCCGGTGTTGCGAGCGTGGACCACGCCGCGGTTGGGCTCGTGGACCAACATGACCTTGTTCGTGACCGCGCGGATGTCGTTCACCAACCGAAGCGTGCCGTCGGTCGACCCGTTGTCCACCACGACGATGCGATCGATGTCGTCGCCCTGATCGAGCAGCAGCGTCAGACATTCACCCAGATGATCGACCTCGTCGAGCACCGGAATTACCACACTGAGAGTGTTCATCGCGATCCCCTGACAAATTCGGACATTGAATACAGCTCAGCCACGAATTCGAACTTACGACATGTTCCAGAAATTGCCTAAAGCTGCCCCGAATTGCATATCCGCAGCTCACTGGCTCGAAAGGTTCGTTCGGTCGGGTCGCATCGCTTCAAACAATCGAATCGACGGTTTTGTGCGGCAATTATGCAACTGCAGTTTGCGAAACACGCCTTCTGAAATCGAACCCCGAACCGATCACCCAATTCGTTCGATATGAATCCATCTCGAATTCACTTCGCGGTAACACGTGCCTCCGCAGTTGCCGGGACCACGAAAAAACCGCCACTCACGTGAGTGACGGTTCTTCGTGTCGGTGGAGCTGAGGGGAATCGAACCCCTGACCTTCTCGATGCGAACGAGACGCGCTACCAACTGCGCCACAGCCCCTTTGCCGTCATGCCGACCGGCTGGGTAACTCTAGCAAAGTCGCTTCGGGTGTCGGTTACGCGCCCTGGGCTCTACGCAGGTCCCGGTCGTCGTCACGACGGGCCTGGAACGGCTCCTCGTAGTGGTCGAGGTGCTCGAATTCGGGATCCTCGTCGTCGATCTCGAGCACCACCGCGCCGGGGCGACGCAGTCGCTGCGGGACGAGCTCCAACTCTTCGTCGGTTTCCGATTCCACGCCGAGACGTGATCGGCCCATCCGAGTGAGCCGACGCCTGCGCACCTCTTCCTCGATCTGCACCTGACGACGCAGGTAGTACAGGTAACCGACGAGGACAGCGACGGACAGTCCACACAGCCACCAGACCGCCGGGGAGATGATGAAGGCCAGGGCTGCGGTGGTGATCGCCGCGAAAACCAGGCCCAGGACGGCTCGCTGTCGGAATGCGTACCGCGCGGCCCGGGCGATCGCATCGGCCTCGGGATCGAAACCACCGCGTCCGCGTCGGCGAGGAACGAAATCGTCGTCGACGACACCGGGTTCGTGCGCGGGCGAACCTCCGCGCGGTGCTTCCGTGTCCGGTGCCTCGCTGTCGAGGTCGCTGTCTGCAGCGTGAGTGTCCATCGGGTCCTCCGCGGTACCGGGTAGATCGGGTGAGTCTGGACGAACGGTCGCGATCGCGGCACCGAAGATCTCTCGGGCCGGCGCGGAGACTCGCAGGTCGTCTTCCGGTCGCCAGTCGGGATCGCTGCGATGCCCGGTTGCGGGGCCGCGCTGCTTTCGCTGGGTGCCACCCCGATGCAACACGCGGGTGGCGAGCGCAGCGTCCGTGGTCTGCATGATCTGCGGACGCTTGGTCATGAGCATGGGTAGAAGAACGAAGAGCCAGACGGCTACGAGACCGATCCAGATGATCGAGTTCGGCATCGGCGTTGTTCTCCTCCCCTTGGACGACGGCGACAGTGAAAGACGTCCTCAGGCTATGCGGAGGAGGAACGAGAACGACGCAGACGCGCCGACCCGAATTACACTCCTGTCACTTTGACAACACGAGTACTCGCGCCGCGGCCGCGAAGATCACGCCCACGCAGCCCGGCCCGCGCGAACCAACCGCTCGACGACGGTTCCCTGCACCTCACCCGAGGTGATCGCGACGAGCTTGTGATCGCGCCATTCGCCGTCGACGTCGAGGTACTTGTAGAGCAGCCCCTCTTCACGAAAGCCGACGTTGCGCAGCACTGCCTGACTGGCCAGGTTCTCCGGTCGCACCGTCGCTTCGACACGATGCAGGCCGACCGGACCGAAGCAGTGGTCGAGCCCGAGCGCCAAGGCCGCGGTGGCCACGCCCTTGCCGTTGACCTCCTTGGACACCCAGTACCCGATCCAGGCCGATCGGAGCGCCCCCCGCACGATGTTTCCGGTGGTGATCTGGCCACAGAATTCACCGTCGACTTCGATCACCATCGGCAGCATGTGCCCCTTGCGCGCCTCGGACTTCAGGCCCGAGCACAGCGTCGGCCACGAGGAGATGTGATGCCGCGAATTCCAGCTGCCCTCTCCGCTGGGCTCCCACGGTTCGAGGTGGGCGCGATCCTCCGTGCGAATCCGGCTCCACGCGGCCGCGTCACGCATCCGTACCGGCCGCACGGTGACGGTTCCGGCGGCCACTCTCACTGGACCCAATTTCGCCGGCCAACCTGGGTGGCTCGACCACGTTCGCGGCATCCGTCGATGTTATGCGCTACGCGCAGGTGAGCGGAAACTCGTAGCCCACTACGAACTACCGCTCACATGGCGTCAGCCTCTCTGAGCGAGGAACGAGACCTTCACTTCTTCGCCGGTGCGGATTTCGGTGACCTCGGGATCGATGACGACCAGGCAATTCGCCTCAGCGAGTGTCGCGAGTAGGTGCGAGGAGGATCCTGGTGCGCCGCCGAGCGCCTGCACCAGGTATTCACCGGTTCCCTCGTCGCGCATGAGCTGGCCGCGCAGAAATCCTTTACGGTCCTCGATCGAGGTGATCGGCGCGACGGTTCGAGCGGTCACGGTCCGTCGCATCGGCTGCCGTCGGCCCAGAGCGATCCGAATCAGCGGACGCACCATGACCTCGAACACCACCAGGGCGCTGACGGGGTTGGCAGGCAACAGGAAGGTGGGTACTTCGTCGCGTCCGAGTTGACCGAAGCCCTGGACGGACCCGGGGTGCATGGCAACTCGTTCCACTTCCATGTCGCCGAGTTCGCCGAGCGCCTCGCGCACACCGTCCGATGCGCCGCCGCCCACCGCTCCGGCGATGACGACGATCTCGGATCGAATGAGCTGGCCCTCGACCACCTCGCGTAGTCGCTTGGGATCGGTGCTGACGATCCCGACCCGGTTGACGTCGGCTCCGGCGTCGCGTGCTGCGGCGGCGAGCGCGTAGGAATTGACGTCGTACACCTGACCGGGCCCCGGTGTCCGATCGGTGTCGACCAGTTCCCCACCGACGGAGATCACCGACAGTCGCGGCCGAGGATGCACCAGCACCTTGTCGCGCCCGACGGCGGCGAGCAGCCCCACCTGAGCCGCGCCGATGATCGTGCCTGCGCGAACCGCGACGTCACCGGGCTGCACGTCGTCGCCGATCTTGCGGACGTAGTCACCCGACCGCACCGGACGGAACACCTTGACGCGGGCACGACCGCTGTCGGTTCGATCCAGGGGCAACACGGCATCGGCCAGTGTCGGCAGCGGCGCGCCGGTGTCGACTCGCACCGCCTGACGCGGTTGCAACCGGATGGGTTGACGCGATCCGGCGGACACCTCGCCGACGACGGGAAGCGTCAGATCGATGCGTTCGTCGTCCTCGTTGCGCAGGTCGGTGCCCGCGGCCGCCACATCGACGCTCCGTACCGCGTAGCCGTCGATCGCTGCCTGGTCGAAACCGGGAAGGGGACGCTCGGTGACCACTTCTTCTGCACACAGCAGGCCCTGTGCTTCCGAGATGGCGACCCGGACAGGCCGTGGAGCCACCGCCGCGGCGGTCACCCTGGTCTGCTGATCTTCGACCGAGCGCATCTGGCCCTTCCTCTATGGCATCGACCCGCGATGCTATTCGTACGTGGTCAGTTCCGGTGCCCAGCTGTCGCTCAAGCGTTCGTTCAGCCATTCGCGCAGCGCCGGACCGTAGTCGTCACGTTGTAGAGCAAAGTCAACCGCAGCGCGCAGGTATCCCCCGGGATTTCCGAGGTCGTGTCTCGATCCACGGTGCACCACCACGTGCACGGGATGGCCTTCTTCGATGAGCAGCGCAATGGCGTCGGTCAGCTGCAGCTCGCCGCCTGCACCGGGCTTTATCCGGCGCAGGGCGTCGAAGATCGCGCGGTCGAGCAGATAGCGGCCCGCGGCAGCGAGGTTGGACGGGGCGTCCTCCCGCTTGGGCTTCTCGACCATACCGGTGACCTTGAGGACGTTCGGGTTGACCGCGTCGGGCACGATCTCGACAGAGAAGACGCCGTAGGAGGAGACCTTGTCGTCGGGGACCTCGATGGCGCACAGCACCGAGCCTCCGCGCTTGGCGCGCACGCGGGCCATGACGTCGAGCACACCGCGGGGCATCACGAGATCGTCGGGAAGCAGAACGGCAACGGAATCCTCGTCGTCGTCGAGGACTTCTTCGGCACAGGCGACGGCATGTCCGAGTCCGAGCGGCTCGTGCTGAATGACCGACTGGACGTCGAGCAGACCGGGGGCAACTCGAACCTTCTCGAGCATCTCGAGCTTGCCGCTGGCCTCGAGCTTGTTCTCGAGGACGAGGTCCTCGACGAAGTGGGCGACGACGCCGTCCTTGCCGGGGGACGTGACGATCACGAGTCGCTGCGCGCCGGAATCTGCTGCTTCGCCTGCGACGAGCTCGATACCGGGAGTGTCGACCACCGGAAGCAGTTCTTTCGGAACGGTTTTCGTGGCCGGCAGGAACCGGGTACCCATGCCCGCTGCGGGAACGATGGCCGTGCGGAAATGCACGGGCGTGGCGGCGGTCGTCGCTGTAACGGCTTCTGTCATGGTGCTCACCCTATCCATGGTTTCTGGTGATCTGCTTGCCGTGTGCCGCGTTTTACCCCCGAGTGCATATCGTTGAACGACAGCACAGGAAGGGAGGACGAATCGTTGTGACCGTTCCCGATTTCACGGAGAACACGTCCAAGGATCGATGGCGAAAGTATGTTCTCGCCGAACGCCGACTGCTCGACGGTGCGCAACGCGCAATGGAGTCCTCTGCACTCTGTCACGTCCTGGGCGAATTGGCGGCCGAACACTCGGTGGTCGCCGCATACGTTCCCGTCGGCCGGGAGCCCGGTTCGGTCGAGATGCTCGACGCGATGGCCGCGGCCGGGTCGACGGTTCTGCTTCCGAGTGCGCACGAGCCGGGTCCGTTGCGCTGGGCTCGGTACGCCGGACGTGAGTCGTTGGTGACGGCCCCGTTCGGGCTGTTGGAACCGTCGGGGCCGACGCTCGATCCCGACGCGGTGTCGGGTTGCTCACTGGTGTTGATCCCCGCGCTGGCCGTGGACCGGCGCGGAACCAGGTTGGGCCGAGGCGCGGGCTTCTACGACCGCACCCTCGACCTGTGCAGACCCGACGCAATGCTGGTCGCGGTGGTGCGCGAGAGCGAAGTGGTCGATCGCCTACCCGCCGAGCCGCACGACAGACCGGTGACGCACGTGTTGACCCCCGGCAGCGGACTCCTACGCTTGGGTACGGAATAACGCTACGATTCGATTCGTTGGCACTCCTGACTGTAGAGTGCTAATGCTCTCCCCAGTTTCGACAGTTTCGACGAACAGACAAGACACCGGCGGTGTTCGGCCTCGGCCAGCAGAGTGGCGAATTTCCTCGGTGACCAGCGCGGAGGAAACACGATGCCCACTTACTCATACGCATGCACCGAGTGCGACAACCGCTTCGACATCGTTCAGTCCTTCACCGACGACACACTGACGGTGTGCCCCGCGTGCTCGGGCAAGCTCCGCAAGCTGTTCAACTCCGTCGGCATCGTCTTCAAGGGCAGCGGCTTCTACCGCACCGACAGCCGCGGCGGCGGGGGCACCTCCAGCGAGGGCGCGGGCGAGAAGAAGTCCGATGCGGCCGCTGCGAAGTCGGACTCGAAGTCCGAGTCCAAGCCCGCAGAGAAGAAATCTTCCGATTCGTCGTCGTCGAACTCTTCGTCTTCCTCGTCCACGACGAAAGCTGCTGCCAGCCAGTAACTTTCCGCTTCATCCACAGGCCGGGCCGTTATCCACAGCCCGGCCTTTTCGGTGCCTGTACCGGAACGGCCACCGATATCGTTTCGGCCATGGCTGCCGGCAAGAATCGACTCGACTCGACGCTGCTCGATCGCATCACCGTGCGTCCGGCGTGGGTCGGATCCACGAAATTCAGACGGATCGCAGCGGGAGTTCTGGTCTCCGTTGCCGCCGTTCTGTTCGTCGACGACACCGCCGGTGACGACCGCGTACGAGTGATCACGGCCGGACGCGACCTGACACCCGGCACCGTACTCACCTCCGCCGATGTGGCGGCGGCCGAGTGGGACCGGGCGAACGTCCCCGAGGGCGCACTCGTCGAGTCCGAGGCCGTGAACGGTCGAACACTCACCGGACCGGTCCGATCGGGTGAATTGCTCACCGACGTACGCCTACTCGGATCTCGGACCGCCACGACGGCCCTGGGGACCGAGGCACGCGTCGTACCGGTGCATCTGGCCGATGCCGCGGTGACCGACCTGCTGCGAGAAGGCGACCGCGTCGACGTGTTGACGGTCGAGTCTCAGGAGAACCCCGATGCAGTCCCCGCGGCCCGGGTTCTCGCGTCGGGAGCGATGGTCGTGCTCGTCTCCGCCGACGCCGGTGGCAGCAGGCAGCAAGACCGCGTCGTACTACTGGCTCTACCGACGAACGATGCGACAACGGTTGCGGCCGCCTCGTTGGTCAGCGCAATCACCGTCACCCTGCACTAACGTCTGTCGAGACAGAACAAACCGAACGTTGGGAGAAGGGCTCATGCTGAAGGGCTTCAAGGACTTTCTACTCCGCGGCAATGTCGTGGATCTCGCAGTCGCGGTCGTCGTCGGCGCGGCATTCACCGCCATCGTCACCGCATTCACGACGAACGTCATCAACCCCCTTGTCGCAGCGCTCGGTGGCAGCAACGAATACGGCTTCGGGTTTCAGATCACGTCGTCGCCGGAATCGTTCGTCAACGTCGGCGCAGTCATCACCGCGGTCATCAATTTCGTCATCATCGCGGCAGTGGTCTACTTCGTACTGATTCTCCCGGTGAACACGGCCAAGAAGCGCTTCGTCAGTCAGCCGGAGAAGGAACTGAGCGACGTCGACGTGCTGGTTCAGATTCGCGACATCCTCGCGGGGGGAACCGAAGCGGGACAGAAGCTTTCGACTTCAGCCGACACCACCGGCGGTAGCGGCGAGGCAATCGACGCGGCACCGGATCTCGGCAAGCACTCCAAGGACTGATTCGCTCACCCGAGCCAGTCGGGTCCCCTATCGAATGAATGCGCCATTCACGCTGTCTGACAGCGTGAATGGCGCATTCATTCGTTCAGGGGGGAGGGCCGAGACACGGCCGGCCCCACTCAGTTGGTGAACGTCGAGAGCGGAAGCGCGTCGAGCGTGATCGTCGTGCCGTCTGCCTCGCACGCCGAGGCAACGGCCGCCCCGTTGTCGACGAAGGCCTTGCCGGACTCACTGTCGGTGGTCGAGAGGTCCAGCGTATCCGCGGGCAACGCATCGACGAATGTCGTCAACGAACTGGCGACATCACCGGAGGCGGTGCCGGGCAGCGCCTTCAGCTTGTCGACAGCTGCCTGCTTGTCGGCGGTCCACTTGTCGATGTTCTCGGCCGATCCGGGTCCTGCTGCCGCCAGTCCGACGAACGCGTTGTGGTCGGCGGCAAAGGTATTGCAGACATCCGTGTTCTCGCCGGAGGCCGCGGACTCGTCGCTGCTACAACCGGCGGCGAGGCCGAGAGCAACGAGCGCTCCCGCGGCGACGACCGTGAAACGGGCTTTCGAGTGCATCTTCGGTTCAGTGCCTCTCTGTGTACATCGAACTACTTCTGTGCAGAACATAGTTCAGGCCCGTACGGAGTTATCCGTACGGGCCTGAACTTGTCTCGAGTTTCAGCAGGTGACGTTACGTCACCGAGCTACAACCGATTCGGAAATCAGTTGAGGCGAACCGGGACGCCGTAGGTGATGGCCGTGTCGCCCGTTGCGCTGGTCAGCGAAACGTACGGACGGATCGTGACGTTGCCCAGGATGCCGGTGGCGGTGCCGTGCAGGTTCGCGACCTGGATGGATCCGCTGGTGCCTGCTGCGTCACCCTCGGAAGAGGTGATGTCGGCCTCTTCGTTGAGCACTGCGTATGCGCTCTCGGACTGGACGACGCCGGGGCCGTTGGTCAGTGCGATCGTGCCGGTGGCCTGCGGGATCAGCTGAACGCCGACGTCGAGGCCGCTGGTGGAGGTGCCGGTGCCGGTGAGCGGTCCGACGCTCGGAGCAGTGCCGTCCAGCGGGAACGTGCCGGTGACGGAGGACTCGTTGCCCGAACCGAGGTTGAACTCGGCCGAAGGCGAAGACCACTCGACGGTGACTCCACCGTTGAGGCTCAGCGGGTAGCCGATCTGGTAACCGATCTTGAGGGTGCCTTCGAAGTCGTCGGCCGAGGGGCCCTGGACGTCGTAGGAAGCCCGGCCGTTGGCGAACCACTCACGGGTGAGCGGGCTGCCGTCGAGCGGAGCAACACCGTTGATGAAGGTGTCGGACAGCGTCACCGTCACGGTGTTGCCGTCGGCGTCGACGATCGAGTTGGAGCTGTCGACTGCGGCGGAAGCCGTTCCGGTACCGAGCACCAGGCCGACTACCGAAGCGCTGGCAGCAACTGCAACGCTCATGGACTTGAGTCCCCGGCTGCGCCGCGACTTCTGGATCTCCGTCATTTATTCCTCATCATGTTCAGTCCCAGCGCGGTGTCGCACGGGGAAGCTTGTGGCTTTCACCCTCGAACTAGATCGCACTCAACGATGTGTGCGAGCCCGAGCCGGATGTAGCCGCGAAGGCCACATCCTTGATCACACTGTTCCGAGGTCAAGAGCGCGGAACCGGTTGGTCCCACGCTCTGGCCTCTGGAAGCTGAGGGGAACATTAGAGGAGTTGCCCGATCGTGACAATCCCTACGATCGGGACCACATCGTTGCCTCGGCGTGATGTGTTTCAACGGCGTGAACAACTTTCACACCCCATTAGGTGGTAATGCGCGTCACACTATCCGGTTACGTGACCAAACCGTTACACATTGCGCAAATCCGCAAAACCGCTCTGATGTGGGAAGACGCTCGGACCGGCCCGCCCGTTACGGGCGAATCGTCACTTCTCACGCCACACTGAGCGGAAGCAGTGCGGTCCCCCAACCACCCGTACCCCGGTCGCGCGTCGCTAACGGCAGGTAAACGAGTAACTAACAGACCTGTCATTCAGGCCAAATAAATGTGTCGTGGATCACATCAGAAGTAATGGGGTGGTCGCTGTTGCTTCAACCATTCGTCCGACGCCGACCCGCCGTTCTCGACACCCGAACCCTCACCCCGTTCGTCTCCGGTCGTCTCCGGCAGCACCTCACCGAAGATGCGAGCGAGCCGGGCCCGTTCTGCTCGGGCCCGGCTCGCGTCGTCTTCGGCCGATCGATCGTCGTTCGGCTCGTCGCTCATGGGTATCGCTATGCGTCCAATCCAGACAGCTCGGCGATGACCTGACTCGCCAGTGGCGTCAGCGTCGCCATCCCGTCTCGAATCGCAGCCCGCGACGAGGCCAGATTCACCACCAGGGTGCTTCCGGACACACCGACCAGCCCGCGGGACAGACCTGCGTCCAACGAACCTGCTGCCAGCCCCGACGATCGCAGTGCCTCACTGATACCCGGAATCTCACGGTCGAGGACCTCCGCGGTGACGTCCGGAGTGACATCGCGCGGTGAGACGCCCGTGCCACCGATGGAGACCACCAGATCGACGCCGCCGATCACCGCGGTGTTGAGTGCGTTGCGCACGTCCACTTCGTCCGCCGTCACTGCGACGACACCGTCGACCAGAAAGCCTGCCTCGGTCAGCAGCTCCGTGACGAGTGGGCCCTTCGAATCCTTCTCGGTGCTGTGCGCTGTTCGGTCGTCAACGATGACGACCAACGCGCGCCCTGCCAGTGGTGCGTCGAGTTCCATACCGCTCACCGTAGTAGTAAGGCCTCCACCCGGCTCACGCTGTGCGTAAATCGTTGCAACCGTGCTCTGCCTGCCCGCTTCTCCGAACATCAGCGACCACCGGGGAACGACGGGACCTGGAACGGCAATTGCTGTTCCTGCTGCTGAGTCTGTGGCTGCGCCGCTGCGGGCTCGGCGGTGCCGAGAGTCACGGTCGCGGTCTTCTCGCTGCCGCCGTCGGTGTAGGTGATGGTGACCGAATCGCCCGGCGCGTGTGACCGCACCGCTGCGATCAACGCGTCACCGCTGGCAACGATGCGATCGTCGACCTTGGTGATCACCGCACCCTTCGGTATGCCCGCAGCTGCTGCCGGTCCTCCCTCGGTGACCTCGACGACGGTTGCTCCATTGGCGTCGTCCTGCGACGGCACCTGAACGCCGATCATGGCCTGGGTCGCCTTGCCCGTCGTGGTCAGTTCGTCGGCGATGCGCTTGGCCTGATCCACCGGGATGGCGAAACCGAGCCCGATGGAGCCGCTCTGCGCGGACCCCTGACTGCCGCCGAGTGTGGCTATCGCAGTGTTGATGCCGATGAGCTGTCCGTCGGTGTTGACGAGTGCGCCTCCGGAGTTACCCGGGTTGATCGCAGCGTCGGTCTGGATGGCGTCGATCACCGAGTTCTGATTGCCGGACTCGCCGGACGTCGACACGGGCCGGTTCAGCGAGGAGACGATGCCCGTGGTGACCGTGCCGGCCAGGCCGAGCGGGGAGCCGATCGCGATGACCTGCTGGCCCACTTCGAGGTTCGAGGACGATCCGAGTTCGATCGGCGTCAGGTTCGACTTGCCCTCGGCCTTGATGACGGCCATGTCCGAGACCGAGTCGGCACCGACGATCGTCGCGTCGGCCACCGATCCGTCCGAGAACGCGACGGTGAGCTTGCCGTTGGCACCCGCACCCGTCGCGACGTGATTGTTGGTCAGGATCAGGCCGTCGCTGCTGAGAATGACGCCAGAGCCCTCACCCTCTTCCTGGGAGCCCTTCACCTGAATCTGCACGACGCTCGGCAGAACCTTGTTCGCTACTGCCTGAATCGAGCCGTCGGGGAAATTGGCGGCAGGCTGAGCTGCAGTGACCGTGGAGTTCAGTGAGTTGGTCACTCCCCCGCCGTTGCCGTTGGCGTTGTTGGTGGCGATCGCACCGACCGCGCCGCCGATTCCGCCACCGACCAGAACGAGGGCGATGGCTCCGGCCACCAGTACCGACCTACCCGGGCGGGACTTCACCGCAGTCGGTGCCGAATCGGACTGCGGCGCAACGTGCTGGGGCTGTGCGTGGTGAGCCTGGGTGTGCTGCGGATCGCCCTGCTGACCGTACGGGCCGTAGCCGGGCTGGTAGGCCCCCTGTCCGTAGCCGGCGTACTGCTGGGGGTAACCCTGCTGCGGCGGGAACTGCTGAGTCGGATGCTGCTGAGTCGGATGCTGCTGTGCCGAGTAGTTCTGCTCGTCGCCGCGCGAAGCCCGGTCCGCCGGATGCTGCTCGCCACCGGCACCCTGTCCGCTCTGTTCGGATTCGTTACGGTCGTCGCTCATCGTTGCTGCTTCCTTCAGTAGAGACCTCGGTATCCGAGGTCCGCCCGCCTTCTTGCTACTCACTGTGCAGGGCGGGACTGAGAGCGCGCTGAGATCCGGCTATCAGTTTGCCGAGAGTGTGGTGGGATCAGGAGCACCCTCGCCGGGCAACACGATTCGTATCAGCGCGCCGCCCCGCTCGGACACCTCCACTCCGATGGTGCCGCCGTGCTTGACGACCACTTGCCGCACGATGGCAAGTCCCAGACCGGATCCGGGCATCGAACGCGACGCCGTCGAGCGATAGAAGCGCTCGAACACCAGCTCGCGATCTTCCTCGGGGATACCGGGGCCCGCGTCGTCGACCGTCAATTCCAGCAGGCCATCGCCGATCTGCCGCATCGCGATTCGCACCTCACCACCGCTCGGACTCCATTTGGCCGCGTTGTCGAGCACATTCAGCACGGCTCTCGAGAGTCCTGCTTGATCGCCGTAGACGAACCACGGCATCAACGTCGCCTCGAAGTCGATCTCGTTGCGACGGCGGCGTGCTCGTTCGAGACTGCGTTCGACGGCATCGGCTAGATCGACTCGCTCGAACACCGTCTCCGGCGCGTCCTCTCGCGCCAGATCGACCAAATCACCGACCAAGGTGGACAATTCCTGAATCTGCGCCACCACGTCGGTCCGCAACTCGGCCATGTCCTCGTCCGGGATGGACGGCGCTCCTGGGCGTCCCGCCGCGATGAGCAACTCCATGTTGGTCCGCAGCGAAGTCAACGGGGTGCGAAGTTCGTGGCCCGCGTCGGCGACCAATCTGCTCTGCCTGCCGCGAGATTCGGCCAGTGCCCGGAGCATCGTGTTGAAACTCTCGGTCAGACGCGCCAACTCGTCGTCGCCGGTCACCGGGATCGGCGTCAGGTCGTCGGTGCGTGCCACCCGTTCGGCAGCCGCGGTCAGTCGGGCGATCGGACGTAAACCGGTGCGCCCCACGGCCATACCTGCTCCAGCCGCCAGCACCACGCCGCAGGCACCGACGATCAGCAGCACCCACGCCAGACGGTCGAGTACTTTTCCGGTCGGCAGTAGTCTCTGTGCGACGACGAGAGTGCTGCCGTCCTTGGTGCGTAGCGCCAGTACCCGCTGATCGTCGAGTGTGCGTAGCGACGATTCCTGCTCTCCGCTCACCACAGCGAGTTCGGCATCGCCGATCGGCACCTTGGGCCCGGGCGGGTTGTAGCTGGACATGTCCGGATAGATCAGCGCGACACTGACATCGGTGCTGTACAACGTTGCTCCAGCGACGAACCGCGGGTCGTAGGACACCAGACTGGACTCCGCCAGAGCCGAAGCACGCGAACGCAATTGAGTGTCCACATCGCCGTACAGTGCTCGGGATACCACCGTGTACGCGGCAATGGCCATGACCGCCACCGCAATTGCGACGACGGAGGCCGCGAGCAAGGTCACCCGCCACCGCAGCGACACCGACCGTGTCAGTGGCATCGGTGGCCGCATCGCCGTCGGCGAGGAGCCGACATTGTCGGCCGACTTTCGCCCGAACGAAGCGACCATCACGGGGGCGTCTCGCGCAGGACGTACCCGACACCGCGAACGGTGTGGATCAGCCGCGACTCCCCCTCCGCCTCGGTCTTGCGCCGCAAGTACCCGACGTACACCTCGAGCGCGTTGCCCGACGTCGGGAAGTCGTAACCCCAGACTTCCTCGAGGATGCGACTTCTGGTGAGGACTCGACGCGGATTGGTCATCAGCATTTCGAGCAACGAGAATTCGGTCCGGGTGAGGCTTATCGAGCGTTCGGCGCGCGAGACCTCACGAGTGACCGGGTCCAACGACAGGTCCGCGAACGTCATGGTCTCCGAGTCGATGCCCGCTTCCATCGCGGTACGCCGAAGCAGAGCGCGCAGGCGAGCCAGCAGCTCCTCGAGCGCAAACGGCTTGGGCAGGTAGTCGTCGGCACCGGCGTCGAGGCCGGCAACACGCTCGGACACCGAGTCCCGTGCCGTCAACACCAGAATCGGCAGGTCGTCACCGACACTGCGCAATCGACGGCACACCTCCAGGCCGTCGAGGCGAGGCATCATCACGTCGAGCACCAGGGCGTCGGGACGTGCCGCCGCGACCTGCTCGAGCGCGTCGAGCCCGTCGACCGCCAGGTCCACGGTGTACCCGTTGAATGTCAGCGACCTGCGCAGCGACTCACGCACTGCCCGATCGTCGTCGACCACCAATATCCGCATTCGTACAGTTTGTCCTGGTCGACTGAGATATGTCTGAGAGGGGTGCGGATAGCGACCTAGAGCGTCGGTAGGTGCTTCGCCAGCGGGAGGTTCCACTTTCGCCACAGCGCGAGCAGGCGCAACCCCGTCGCGAGCAGGGTTCCCGCGACCAGACCCACGTTCTCCGGCAGGGTCGCGGCATCGGCCAACACGACGGCCGTCGCACCGAGCATGGCCGGCAGGGCATACAGGTCCCGATGCAGCAGCAGGGGAACTTCGTTGACCAGCACGTCTCGGATCACGCCGCCTGCCACCGCCGTCGTGGTGCCGATGAGAGCTCCCGCCAACGCGCTACCGCCGGCAGCCAACGCGATCGTCGCTCCGGTCGATGCGAACAGTCCCATCCCGAAGGCGTCGAGCACCAGAACACCGCGCCTGACCTTGCCCATCTGTCGGTGCGCAACGAACACGACCAGCGAGGCGAACAAGCCGACCGTGAGGTTCGGCCACGTGTCCAGTGACGTCGGTGGGTGGATGCCGAGTAGCAGATCGCGAATGATTCCGCCGCCGATGCCCGTCGTGATTCCGACGACGCAGACCCCGAACAGATCCAACCGGCGATGCACTCCGATCAACGCCCCCGACGCCGCAAAGGCCGCGATACCGATCAATCCGAGTACGTCGAGAAGCATCGGATCAGCATGTCATGGTGCTGACAGAAACCTCACAGCAAAACCCGAGGTCGGACCTAGAATCGAGGGGCACCGTCGTGTTCGAAGATTCCGGCTCACCCGAGGAGAACATCATGCGTATCGAATTCAAGAAAGCCGTCGCCACTGTTGCATTGACGGGAGCCATCGCGCTCGGTGGCGGCGCAGTCGCTCAAGCTGCTCCGGATCGCGAAAGAATTCCAGACGTGATCGGAATGTCCCAATCTGCGGCCATCGCGGCCCTGGAGGACGCAGGCTTCGACAACGTCACCGTCAATTACGACCGCCCCGACGCCCGCGTGATCGGCCTCAACTTCCCGGTCGGGGTGAAGGTCAGCGAGAACGCGGAGATCAAAGTGATCGTCATAAGCGACTAGACCAGCCGCACGGCCACCTCGAGTTGTGGCAGATTCCCGGATCACCCCGTTGGGGTCTACCACCTGAGCGTGACAACCGGCGGCCGATGAGGGATGCGGCGTCGTGATCGGCGTCGCACCCGCGGTGATGGCTGCGCCGAAAAACACCGCCCCATTTTCGCAGGAGATAGTCTCGGTCGTGATGCCGTCCGGCACATTTCCTTCTCGAGCCGAGGTGAACGAACAGGTGCCGATCATCGACAATGCCGTCTACGTCGACGGCAAACGCACTGCCAATCCCGAGAGCCTCGACATCACGTTCGAGTTGATGCGCGAGCGGCACGGCATGGCCTGGATCGGCCTGTACCGCCCCGAGATCAGCGAAATCAATGCTGTAGCAGGCGAGTTCGGTCTGCACCGCCTAGCCGTGGAAGATGCCATTGCAGCCCATCAGCGACCGAAACTGGAACGGTACGCCGAGCAACTATTCGTCGTTCTCCGACCCGCTCGATACATCGACGAGACCGAAAAGGTCGAATTCGGCGAATTGCACATATTCCTCGGACCCGATTTCGTCGTCACCATTCGCCATGCCGAATCCCCCGATCTGGCAATGGTGCGCAAGCGGCTCGAAGGATCTCCCGAACTGCTCCAACTCGGCCCCGAGGCAATTCTCTACGGCATCCTCGATCAAGTGGTCGACGAGTACGTCCCGGTGGTGACCGGACTGCAGAACGACATCGACGAGATCGAGGATCAGCTGTTCACCGGCGACCCGTCGGTATCGCGTCGCATCTACTCACTGCTCCGTGAGGTGTCCGAATTCGACCGTGCCGCAAAGCCCCTCGTCGAAATGATCGAATCACTCAAGCGCGGTTCGGACAAGTACAACGTCGACGTGGAACTGCAGCGATACCTGCGCGACGTGCACGATCACGCGATCCGCGTGTCCGACCGCATCGAGTCCTTCCGCTCCAACCTGCAGAATGCGTTGACCGTGCACTCGACCATCGTTGCGCAGCAGCAGAACGAGGAGATGCGCAACATGACGGTGGCCAGCCTGGAGCAGAACGAACAGGTCAAACGGATTTCATCCTGGGGCGCAATACTTTTCGCGCCCTCGCTGATCGCCGCCATCTACGGTATGAACTTCGAGGACATGCCGGAACTGACTTGGCAGCTCGGCTATCCGATGGCTCTGATCGCCATGGTGATCTGCTCCACTGCACTGTTCGTGGTGTTCAAGCGTCAGAAGTGGTTGTAGTGCGCTCCGCGCAGTGGTGCGGTTAGGTGCCCTCCACGGCACTCAGCCACACCACTGCCGCAGGCACTAGGACGAACCGAACACCGGACCCACAGGGATGTCTCGCTCGAAGGTCAGACGGTCGAACTCGTTACCGTATTCGTCGATTGCACCGATCGTCATCCTGCTGGCGGTGGTGCCCGGAATACCCGGCACCACATCGACTCTGACGAACGAGTAGTTGAGGAATCGCACCCGAGACCAGGTGATGGACTCGGCCGACTTGGTGCCGTCCGGCGCCCATACGTAACTGTTCGGAACTGCCGTGTCGGGCAACTCGTTGCCGCGGTAGCTCACGCCCTCACCGTCCTGGAACGTATAGCGTGGACGACCACCACCGCCGACTGTGTAATACACGGTGCCGTCGGTCTTTCCGTTGACCGTGGCGTTGTCACCGGCGACCCGCGTCGCACGGTTGCCACGAATGGGATCGGTGCGCTCGAAGACGTGATTGTGGGCTTGAAGCACTACATCCACCTGGTACTTGTCGAACAGCGCAACCCACGCGTCGCGGACGCCGCCGTCGCTCGCGTGCGTCGACGTGGTCGAATACGCGCAGTGGTGGAAGAAGCAGACGATGAAGTCGATGTTCGGATCGGCACGGTACTTCGCCAATGTCTGTTCCACCCAGGTGTTCTGGGCTCCACCGCTGTAACCGGTGTTGGCCTTGATCTCGTAGCTGACGTCGTTCGCGTCGAGCGACAGAACGGCAGTGTTGCCGTAGACGAACGAGTACGCCGACGGGCATCCCTTGGGTCCGTTGGTCGGCTGATCGAGCCGCGCGGCATGTCCGCCGTAGCCGTTGGGGCTGTACAGCGCTTCCATGTCGTGGTTACCGGTGGCGAACAACCACGGCGCGGTCGATGCACTGGCCTCGATCGCCTGGAAATAGCCGTCCCAGACGAACGGGTTGAATTTGTCGAATCCCTTCGGTGGGGTCTGACCGTGCTTCGCGAACTGCGGCGGCAGACCGGCACCCGACGGGTCCGCGTACGCGATGTCGCCGGCGAGGATGTGGAAGTCCGGGTGCGAGGCCTCGATCTGCCGATTGATGTTGCGCGCGTGCTTGATCGACGGCTCGTTGTCCGCCTTGTAGTACTGGTCGTCGTAATCACCGGCGACCAAACCTGGCGGTTGCGAGGGAGTTTCGTCGACGCCCTGATCGCCCATCATCGTGAACCGGAACGGTGCGATGCGACCGGTCGGCAGTGCCGGGGACGCGCTCCGGATATCGCTGACGAAGCCGTCGGCGGTGCGCCAGCGGTAGTAGTGCGGCAGCTTGGGCGTCAGATTGTCGACGGGCACATGTACGTAGTACTGCTCCGCCGACAGAATTCCGCCGTCTGTCTGTGGAACCTGACTGATCAGGTTTCGTACCTCGGCCGACGTCGTAGCGCCGAGTGCGGGCGTGGGGCCGTGATCGAGGAAGACACCGGTAAGCCCGGGATTACGAGAGAGCTGTGCCGAGAACCGCAGTTGCGTCGCCGGGTCGTTTCCGAAGCCCATGTGCCGTCCGGCCACGGCCAGCGGGGCGTCCTGCGCGTACGCGGTTCGCGCGAACACCGAGTTCCCGACGCCTACCGCGGCGGCCGTCGCGGCGGCTCCCACCAGGAAGTTGCGTCGACTGACGGGGTGTCGCCGCAGGAACGACCGATGCCAATCGTGCTGCTCGGCCATGGTCATGTTCTCGGCGAGCGTGCCCGGGATTCCGGTCGCGACGGTTTCGCCTGCGGGATTGAGCGTCATGCCTCGATGGTGACGGTGACGCTCTCTCTATCCGTTAACCAAGCGAAGTTGTTGGGTGAACAACACGAGAACACCGATGCACAACGGGACGAACGCGGACAATCCCGTCGGGTACGCCTGCCTTAAACTCCCCCACCGAATGCGAGTCCCAACAGATACGTTGCCCCGGCCGCGCCGTAGCCGATGGCGAGTTGGCGCAGTGCACGTTTGACGGGCGGTCCACCGCTGAGCAGTCCCACCACCAGGCCGGTGCAGATCAACGCGAGTCCGACGAGGACGGCCGCAACAGCAAGGGCCACATAGCCTTCGAGGCCGAACAGGTACGGCAGTACCGGGATGACGGCTCCGGAGGCGAAGAAGCAGAAGCTGGCTGCCGCCGCACCCAGCCCCGTACCGATCGACTCGTGCTGGTCCACCTCGGGGGCCATCTCCTCGGCGGGAAGCGATCGCAGCACTTCTGCTGCCTTGGCGTCGGCTTCGTCGTGCGTCATTCCTCGGGCGCGGTACACCAGAGCCAGTTCGTTCGCGTCGACGTCGAGATGTTGCACGGCATCACGGGCCGCGCTGTCCGGGGACGACGCCTCGAGCAACTCGCGTTGCGAGCGAACGGACACGTATTCGCCCGCGCCCATCGACAGTGCACCGGCGAGCAATCCGGCCAGTCCGGTGACGAGAACGATGTGATTGGACACTCCGGAACCACTGATGCCGAGCACGAGCGCGAGGTTGCTCACCAGTCCGTCGTTGGCACCGAACACTGCAGCCCGGAACGTGCCCGACAGTCTGTTGCGCCCGCGAGCGGCCAGCGCCCTGATGACCTCGGCGTGGATTTGCTCGTCGGCCGTCATCGCCTCCGTTGCGTCGTCGTCGGTGGCGTACGGCGAGCGGGTTTCGGCTCGCTGAGCCAACGCCAGTACGAACACCGAACCGAAGCGACGGGCCAGAAACCCGAGGATTCGGGTCCGGACGTCGCCTCTGAGCGGCATGCCGACGCGGTCGCCGAGCAGATGTCGCCAGTGCTGCTCGTGACGGCCCTCCGCATCGGCGAGGGCGAGCAGAATCTCACGCTCCTCGCCGGCGCGTCGGCCTGCCAGATCGCGATAGACGGCGGCCTCGGCTCGCTCGTCGGCGAGATACTGGCGCCACCGCTTCACATCTCGCGCACTGGGTCCATCGTTCATGAAAGTGAAGATAGACCCGTAGCGAGTCAGCTCGGGTCGTACACCCCGGTCTGCACTGCTTTGACCAATCTCCGCGGCACCCTGAACTCTTGGCCCTGAAAACGCACGGTCACCAGATCAGGAGCAACGGCTTTCCATTGCGCGCGACGGCTCCGAGTGTTCGAGCGCGACATCTTTCTCTTCGGAACAGCCATGATTCAGGAGTCCTTTCGGCTTCGTCGGCCGTATCGCTTCTCGAACTTCTCGACGCGTCCCTGGGTGTCCATCACGCGGGCGGCTCCGGTCCAGAACGGGTGTGATTCCGACGAGACGTCGACGACGATCAGCGGGTAGGTGTTGCCGTCTTCCCACTCGGTCTCGCGGGCGGACGTGACGGTGGATCTGGTGAGGAACTTGTTGCCGGTACTCGAGTCCTGGAACACGACCGGGTGGTAGTCGGGGTGGATGCCTGGTTTCATTCTGTTGCCTCTCGTGATTGTTCTGCGTAAGGGGATTCGCTGCTCTCGCAGGGGTCTTCGTGCCACTGACCGAATGGGTCGTTCCAGGCGGACCAGGCCGCAGGGTCTGCCATTTCGTCGTCGGACACCAACGCCCACTGCAGGGTTCGGCCGATCTCGGTGGGGTCGGCATCGTGGACGAGGATGACCAGCGACGTGTCTCGATCACCGAACTTCTCGTCCCACCGCAGCGCCGACATTGCCCGACGGGTGGCGTCGACGCGGTCCTGCTGCTCCGAAGTCATTGCGGCAAGCCACTTTCCGGCGCTGGCGACGCGAAGGCCGCCGCCTGCCGATTCGATCCACAGAGCTTCGTCGGGCTGAGTGGCCACCCACGCCCGCCCCCGTGCGGTGACGACGCCGTCGAGCAATACGTCGATCGCCTCGTGGAACCGCTCGGGATGGAACGGCCGCGTGGCGGTGAACTCGACCAGGGTGATGCCGCAATCGACGGTCAGTGGCGGCTGTCCGCGCAACAGCGGTGAGTGCGCGTCGCTGATCGCACCGCGTCGCGCATCGGCAGGGACACTCGCGAGAAGTGCCGGGGCATCGACCAGTGCGTCCTGGGACACCCAGACGACGGGAGCATTCGGGGCCAACCGCGCCAGGACTGCAGCGAGTCGGGCGCGTTCCCACGCGTCGACGTCGGAACCTGCGGTCACGACGAGTGCATCGGCGTAGTCGACCTGCCCGACCACCAACTGCGCGACGGTTCGATCGTCGTCGCCACTGGCGACGACGCCTCGGTCGGCCAACGCGTCGTCGCCGGTGGCGTCGGCCAACCAGGTTGCGGCGTCGAGGCAGTCGATCACTGCCTCGATGCGGACGTCACGCGAGGCCGGGCCGTCGATCTGCCCGACGACACCCGCAACGACGACGTTGTCCACGGCCCAGCACAGTGCCTCGGGCTCGAGCGCGGGGTCCATGGCGAGCACGATGCGATCGACGTTGCTGCGCGTCGACAGTGCCCGCAACAGTGGCAGTAGATCCTCCCGAAGGGTGCACGAGACGCAGCCGTGCGCCAGCTCCAGAATGCTCTCGCGCGGTTCCTCCCCCAGTACGGACAGTGTGCGACGCACGACTCCTTCGGCGACGCGGCTCAGATCGTGGCGGACCGCGACGGTGCCCGGCGCGAGCAGTGATGTCACGACCGCGTCCATGGCTCCGGTCCAGCCGGAGACGAGGACCATCGGGGTTCGATCGTCCGGTGAGTTGTTCACGAGCACCCTTCTTCTCGACAACGATTGTCATTACCTGCGAATGCACGCTACATTCGAGAACACGCTTTGTCGAAAACGATTGTCATAACGGCAAGAAAGGAGTGCTCATGTCAGCGCACTGCCAAGTCACCGGCCGCACCCCCGGATTCGGAAAATCGGTCTCGCACTCTCACGTGCGAACCAGCCGCAGGTGGGACCCGAACATCCAGCGCAAGACCTACTACGCGCCGAGCCTGGGCCGACGCGTCACCCTCACGCTCTCGACCAAGGGCATCAAGACCATCGATCGCGACGGCATCGACGCCGTGGTGGCAAGACTGCGCGCACGCGGGGAGAAGATCTGATGGGCAAGAGCACGGATGTTCGTCCGATCGTCAAGCTGAAGTCGACCGCCGGTACCGGCTACACCTACGTCACCCGTAAGAACCGTCGCAACGATCCCGACCGACTGGTGATGAAGAAGTACGACCCGGTCGTGCGCAAGCACGTGGATTTCCGAGAGGAGCGGTAGGCAGTGGCGAAGAAGTCGAAGATCGCGAAGAACGAGCAACGCAAGATCGTCGTCGCCCGGTGGGCAACGCGTCGAGCAGAGCTCAAAGAGACCATCCGCAAGCCCTCGAGCAGCGACTCCGAGCGTGCGCAGGCTCGAGCAGCACTGCAGCGTCTGCCGCGCGATTCGAGTCCGGTACGATTACGCAATCGTGACGCTGCGGATGGACGTCCGCGCGGTTACCTTCGGAAATTCGGGCTGTCCCGCGTGAAAATGCGCGAGATGGCTCACCGCGGGGAACTGCCAGGCGTCCACAAGTCGAGCTGGTAAAGGGAAAAGGTTTCAGATGGCAGTCAAGAGAGCACCGTCGAAGAAGGTCCGCGCAGAGGCAGGCCGTCGACCGAAGAAGAACCCGTTGAACGCCGCCAAGGTGACCACGGTGGACTACAAGGACATCAACCTCCTTCGTCAGTTCATCTCGGACCGCGGCAAGATCCGCAGCCGTCGGGTCACCGGGCTCACCCCGCAGCAGCAGCGCCAGGTCGCTGTCGCGGTGAAGAACGCTCGTGAAATGGCATTGCTGCCGTTCACCAGCCGCTGATCCACACTTTCTTTCGGAGAGGCCACGTAGCCATCGGCTACGTGGCCTCTCTGTCGTTCCCGATCCAGAGATGAGCAGTTCGTAGATGTCCGGCGTCCTCGAGGGCTTCACCGTCATCTTCGTCGTCATCGCCCTGGGCTACCTCCTCGCCCACTTGAAGTTGCTCGGCGAGCACGGCCAGTTCGTCCTCAGCCGTCTCGTCTTCTTCGTCGCGACCCCTGCGTTGCTGTTCGTCACGTTGGCGAACTCGGACCTGTCGGTCATCCTCTCGCCCGTGTTGGCCGTCGCCGGTTCCACGGCACTGCTCGTCGGAGCGATCTATTTCGTCATAGCCAAGCTCGCCCTGAAACGGACCGTGCCCGAAGCGACCGTCGGCGCACTGGCTAGTTCATACGTCAACGCCGCCAACCTGGGCATCCCGATCGCCGTGTTCGTTCTGGGCGACGCGAACTTCGTGGCTCCTCTCCTGCTGTTCCAGATCATGATCTACACCCCGATCGCGGTGACGATTCTCGACATCTCCACCAAGGTCGACAAGGTTTCCCTGTTCAAGACCGTCACGACGCCGTTCCGGAACCCGATCGTGTTGGCCGGCGCAGCGGGACTGGTGCTGTCGATCACCGGACTCGAGCTGCCCGAGGCACTGATGCAGCCGTTCCAACTCGTCGGGAATGCGTCGGTCCCCGGCGCGTTGCTCGCCTTCGGCCTGTCCCTCTACGGTGCCCGGGTGCTGCAGAAGGGCATCAGCCCGCGGCGGGACGTCGCTCTGGCCACGGTCTTCAAGATGGCACTCCAGCCCCTGCTCGGCTACCTCATGGCCCGGTTCGTCTTCGGTCTGGACGGGCACGATCTGTTCGCCATCGTCGTGGTGTCGGCACTACCGACAGCGCAGAACGTGTTCGTCTTCGCCAGCCGCTACCAGCGCGGTGTTGTGCTCGCCCGAGACACCGCGTTCGTGACCACACTCGTCTCGATCCCCGTCATAGCGCTCGTGACGGTCTTCCTCGCATGAGCCGAACACAAAGGTTCTCCTCAGCTCCCGGCGCTACGTTGGATTCATGAGGTTTCTCGCTGCAGGTGTCATGTTGTGCCTGCTGCTGGTCGGCTGCAGCACCGCCTCCGGTGGCGACGAGGACACAACCCCGACAGTCGGTTCCACCTCCCCAGTGGGGTTCGCCCAGCAACCCAGCGCCCCTCCGGTTCCGCACGAGGTGCCCGTCGGCGACGTCGGCACGATGTTCGAGCCGACGGCCGATCTGATCCGCGCCACCACCACCCCGTTCGAGTCGTGGAGCCAGATCTCCCCCAACACCATCGCGGTCCACTTCGTCACCGGCACTCCCGAGTGCTACGGAGCCGACGCGTCGGTCACCGAGACCGACACCACCGTCACCATCGAACTGCGTACCGGCACCCGGCCCGATGCCGCGGACAAGTCCTGCATCATGGTTGCCGTCTACGCCACCATGCAGATAACTCTCGCGTCACCCCTCGGGAGCCGCACCATCCTGAATGCGGCCTGACCCAGGCTTCGGTAGTGTCCGGCCAGTGAGCGATCATCTCCCCGACCGAGATCGGAGCCGGATTCGCGCAGCCGATGCGGACAGGAACCTCGTCGCGCAGTTGCTGAGCGACGCTTTCGCGAACGGCCAACTGACCGTGAGCGAATACGACGAGCGCACCGCCGCGGTGTACCAGGCGAAGACCTACGGAGAACTCGACCTGCTGACCGGCGACCTGGTTCTCTCGCCTCCCCCTGCGGCCGCACCGCCCGGTGGCTCCTCGAACGACCGCGTGATCGCGATCATGAGCGGTGCCGTGCGGAAAGGACAGTGGACCCCCGCGGCGCGCATCGACGCGTTCGCCTTCTGGGGCGGTATCGAACTCGACCTACGCCGCGCGTCGTTCGCCGCAGAAGAAACCACCATCAACTGCGTCGCCATCATGGGCGGCATCGAGGTCACCGTGCCACCCGGAGTGAGCGTCGAAGTCCGCGGCATGGGCATCATGGGCGGCTTCGAACACGTCAGCGCCACGCACCCCGGCGCGCCGCGCGTGATCATCACCGGTTTCGCCTTCTGGGGTGGCGTATCGGTGGAGATCAAGGCAGCGGAGAAGTAGCTACGATCGCCGACGCTTGAGGTAGTCGGTCACCACCGCAGCACCGAGTCCGTCGAGATCCGGCGCGATGACGCGTCCACCCACCCGCTCGGCCATCTTGTCCACCACCCGCGCGAGTCCCGGATCGTCGCCGAGCCGGAAGATCGTCACCTGCGCACCCAGCTTGGCGACGGTATCGAGTTCACGCACGGTCTGCCCGAGCGTCTTCGACGACGGTGGGTAATCGAAATACGCGTGGCCGTCGGGCTCGAGATGCGCCGTCGGCTCACCGTCGGTCACGATCAACACCACCGGTTGCGCATTGGGATGACGTCGCAGATGCCGAACCGCAAGCATCAGCGCGTGGTGCAGATTGGTGCCCTGGTCGTAGGCACCGTCCAACCCGGCCAGCTCGGAGGCCGTCAATGTCTGTGCGTGCCTGCCGAATCCGATCAGTTGCAGATCGTCTCCGCGAAATCGAGTGCTCACCAGGTGATTGAGTGCAAGTGCCGTGCGCTTCATGGGCACCCATCGACCGTCCATCACCATCGAGAACGACGTGTCGACCAGCAGTGCCACCGCAGCCTGCGTTCGCGTCTCGGTCTCGCTGATCTCTACATCGGTCACCTGCAACTGCACCGGGAAACCGGATCCTGTTGCCGCTGATCGCAGTACCGCATTGTTGACCGTGCGCGTGACGTCCCACGGCTCGGTGTCACCGAACTCCCACGCTCGCGACGCACCGGTGGGCTCACCCATCGCGCCTGCCTTGCGCGTGTCTCGCTCGCCGCCGCGTCGGGACAGCTTCCCCGCCACATCCTTCAGTGCGGACTGCCCCAATTGCCGCATCGCCTTCGGCGACAGACGCCATTGACCGTCGGCACCCTTGTCCATGAAACCCTGTTGCTGCAGCGCCTTTTCGAGCTCGGAGAGCATCCGCGCATCGGCCGCGGCCTCCGGCCCCAGTTGCTTCAGCAACGCATCGGCGTCGATGTCGTCCAGGGCAGCCCCGTTGTACTGCTGTGAGAGTTGATTACCCAGGTTCTCGAGGTCCGCGATGTCCTGGAGCGCACCGGTGCCGTCGCCGAGTCCCATCCCGTTCTCGCCGCGGAAGTTCTGCGAGCCGTCCCAGTCCTCACCGGGCCGGGCCTGCTGCAGATTCTGATCTAGTTGATCGAGCTGGCTCAACAGGTTCGAGTCACCGAAGGCCTGCTGCGCCAACGCATCGAGCTCTGCCCGCTGCTCGGGACTCAGCGAATTACGGAGCCGCTGGGCGGCCGCGGCTCGCTGGGCCAGGGAATCCAACAGCTCCTCGACGCTCGACGGATTCTCCGGGAAGTGCTGTCCGTGCTTGTCCATGAACTGCTCGAACTGCTCATCGGTGTCCTCGCCCTTGTTGTGGGCGTCGAGCAACTCGTTGAGGTCTTTCAACATCTCGCTGATGGCCTGACGGTCCTCGTCGGTTGCACCTTCGAGGGCCTGCTTCATGCCCGCGAAACGCTGGTCCAGCATCTCGCGTCCGAGCAGATCCTTGATCTTCTCGTAGTTCTCGCGTGCCTCCGACGAGCGCCAGTCGTAGTCCGAAAGCTCCTGCACCGCTTGCGCTGTGGACGGTGACAGGTCACCGATCTGCATCTCCTGGAACCGTGCGTCGTCGTCGAGAGCGCGCGCCAAGGCCTTGCGCTCCTCGAGCACTGCCTTGTCCAGCAACTCCCGCACTTCCTGCAGGGTGCCGTCGAGGTTGTTCTTCTTCAACAGGTCTCGTCGACGCTTGGCGGCCTGGGCTGCCAGGTCGTCGAGCCCTCGCATGTTCTTGGTCCCGCGGCGCAGCATCTCCTGCAGTGCCCGACGGGGCGACGCGCCCTCGAGCACGTCCTCACCGATGGCGTCGAGTGCCTCGCGCAGATCCACCGGTGGCGCAAGGGGATCCGGTCCGTCGTGATAGCGCCCGTATCTGGAGCGACGCATCAGCTATACACCGTCTGACCGTCGTCGTCGGGATCCTTGGAGATCCGTCGCGCCAGGTACAGCCCTTCGAGTGCGAGTTCGACCGCGGCGGCCTTCTCGCCGTCCGAGGTGGCATTCAGTCGCTCGTGGATGTCGCCGATCACCTCGACGTCGGGCAACTCGTCGAGCAACGCCTTGGCGGTGATGCGGTCGCCGGTGACGATGGGTTCGCCCGTCTCGACCGCCGTCACCAGCGCTGCGAGGTTGATTCCGCCGAGGTGAGCTCGAACGGTGTCGGCAGTCGCCCGGCGCAACATGTGCTCGAGGACCTCGATTTCACGGCCTTCCTCACCCGACTCGAACTCGACCTTGCCGCGCAGCACCTCGATGATGGTGCCGAGATCGACCGGCCGCGCCACGGGCTCGGCCTCGCCGAGTATCGCTGCTCGGTGAACGGCTGCGGCAGCGATGGTTTCGGCCGCTGCGATAGCGAAGCGAGCGGAGACGCCGGACCGCTGATCGACCGACGGCGACTCGCGCAGCAGCCGGGTGAATCGAGCCAGCACCTCGAGCAGATAGGTGGGAACAGTTGCCTGCAGCTCCGCTTCCTGGTCGATGACGGCCACTTCGGCATCGAGCTCGAGGGGGTAGTGCGTCCTGATCTCCGCGCCGAAGCGGTCCTTGAGCGGGGTGATGATGCGTCCGCGATTGGTGTAGTCCTCGGGGTTCGCGCTCGCCACCAGCATGACGTCGAGAGGCAGACGCAGCGTGTAACCGCGGACCTGGATGTCGCGCTCCTCCATGACGTTGAGCAGCGAGACCTGAATGCGCTCGGCGAGGTCGGGCAGCTCGTTGATCGCCACGATGCCGCGGTGGCTGCGGGGCACGAGTCCGAAGTGGATCGTCTCGGGATCGCCGAGGCTGCGACCTTCGGCGACCTTGACGGGATCGACGTCGCCGACGAGGTCCGCCACCGAGGTATCCGGGGTCGCGAGCTTCTCGGCGTACCGCTCGCTGCGATGACGCCACTCGACGGGCAGGTCGTCGCCGAGTTCGGTGGCCTTGCGAATGCTGGCGGGGGTGATCGGCTCGTACGGATGCTCTCCGAGTTCGGCTCCGGCGATCACCGGCACCCACTCGTCGAGCAGAAGATTCAGGGTGCGCAGCAGACGCGTCTTGCCCTGACCGCGCTCGCCGAGTAGCACAACATCGTGACCGGCCAGAATCGCGCGCTCGAACTGCGGCAACACCGTCGATCCGAAACCGACGATCCCCGGCCACGGATCGGTGCCGTCACGCAATGCCTTCAGAAGATTTTCCCGCAGCTCTTCCTTGATCGACCGCTGCCGATGTCCGGATGCCTTGAGTTCGCCGAGTGTGGAGATGCCAGGTTTGGTAGAGGTCACTTCTCCACGCTACGAGCGTTTTGCCGATGCTGCCATGCAGTGGCGAACACCCGTTCTGCCGAGCTCGAAGTTATGGACGAAAATCGGGCGAATTGTGTCCACAACTTCGAGCTCGGCAGCCGATACACATCTCGGACCGATATTGATCACAGCGGCATAACTGTGGACAACAATTTTGTTCATCCACAGCCGGCGCTCGGCCCACTATTCGCCTGAATCCGATGCCACTGTGCATGAATGGACAGCGCACCGTTCGTCGGATCCGAGGCACTGGCAAACGGGTTGGTCACCCGCCAGCAGCTCCGGCAGCACTTTCGTCGAATCTATCGTGACGTCTACATCGACCCGGGTTCCGAACTGGATGCGCCGACCAAGGCAAGGGCAGCGTGGTTGTACTCGCGAGGCAAGGCAGTGGTCTCCGGCCTGAGTGCCGCGGCGGTGCACGGATCGGGCTGGATCTCCGCGGACCACGATGCCGAGCTCATCTGGGCCGAACATCGACAGAAGTTGGGCGGGCTTCGGATCGGCTTCGACGAGCTGTTGCCCGAAGAATCCGAGACTGTCGACGGCTTGGTCGTCACCACAGCGGCGCGAACTGCATACGACCTCGGCCGACGCAGGCCGTTCGGAACCGCCGTCGGACGGCTGGATGCACTGTGCCGCGCCACCGGAGTCGGCGTTCACGACATCGCCCGGCTTGCCGAGAACCATCGAGGTGCCCGCGGCATCGTTCAGCTCAGGGCCGTGCTCGCCGTGGTCGACGCCGGTGCGGAATCACCACAGGAGACACGCACCAGACTGGCTCTCATGAACGCGGGACTGCCTCGACCGCAAACTCAGATCGAGGTGGTGGGTCCGGACGGGAGGGTGTTTGCCCGCATCGACATCGGCTGGGCACGGTGGAAGGTGGCGGTGGAGTACGACGGCGAGCAGCACTGGTCCGACGAAAGGCAGCGAGCCTGGGACATCGAGCGTCAACACCTTCTGGAATCAATGGGCTGGACGGTGATTCGGGTGAGCGCACTGCAACTGCGCGTCGATCCGTGGGAAGTCGCAGCGCGGGTTCGCGACAAGTTGCGCACCGCGGGGGCCAAGGTCTAGCCGAGCTCGAAGTTATGGACGGATTTCGCCGGAAATCCATCCATAACTTCGAGTTCGGCGTCACGAACTAGTGAGCGAAGTGCCGCGATCCCGTCAGATACAGCGTCACTCCCGCGTCCTGTGCCGCGGCGATCACTTCGTTGTCGCGAACCGAACCACCGGGCTGCACAACGGCTTTGACGCCTGCGCTCATCAGCACCTGCAGACCGTCGGGGAAAGGGAAGAACGCATCGGACGAAGCGACCGAACCGGCGACGCGATCCCCGGCTCGCTGCACGGCGAGATGGGCGGCGTCGACGCGGTTGACCTGGCCCATTCCGACGCCGACGGACGCACCGTCGTGGGCGAGCAGGATCGCGTTTGACTTCACGGCCCTTCCTGCGCGCCAGGCAAATTCGAGATCCTTCAGCGTCGCCTCGTCGGCGGGTTCGCCGGCTGCGAGGGTCCAGTTGGCCGGATTGTCGCCGTCCGCGTCGAGCACGTCCCGCTGCTGCAACAGTGCGCCGCCGGAGATGGGTTTGAGTTCGACGCCCGAGGTGGGCGGTGCTACGGCAAGCAGCACGCGAATGTTCTTCTTGCGCTGTAACACTCCGAGCGCACCGTCGGCGTAGGACGGCGCGATGATGACCTCGGTGAAGATCTCGGCCACCTGCTCGGCCATCTCGACGGTGACCTCACGGTTGGCTGCGATGACGCCTCCGTATGCGCTCACCGGATCACACGCATGGGCCTTGCGGTGCGCCTCGGCGATGTCCTTGCCGACGGCGATGCCACACGGATTGGCGTGCTTGATGATGGCGACGGTGGGCTCGGCGTGATCGAACGCCGCCCGCCAGGCCGCATCGGAATCGGTGAAGTTGTTGTACGACATCTCTTTACCGTGCAGCTGCTCGGCCTGCGCGATACCTGCGGCAGCGGACGAGTCGACGTACAGAGCCGCCTTCTGGTGCGGGTTCTCGCCGTAACGGAGCACGGCCGAGCGGTCCCAGGTGCCGCCGATCCATTGCGGGAACACCGTCTCGGTATCGGGGGTCAGTACGTTGCTCATCCACGATGCCACCGCGACGTCGTAGGCAGCCGTGTGCTGAAAGGCCTGTGCCGCAAGCGACGTGCGCTCGGCGAGGGTGAATCCGCCACCGGAGACGGCCGTGAGCACGTCCTCGTAGCGAGCCGGGTCGACGACGACGGCCACCGACGGATGATTCTTGGCCGCGGCGCGCACCATCGAGGGACCGCCGATGTCGATCTGCTCGACGCATTCGTCCGGCGTCGCGCCACTGGCGACGGTCTCGGTGAACGGGTAGAGGTTCACCACGACGAGCTCGAAAGCCTCGATGCCCAACTCCTCGAGCTGCGAAAGATGCTCGGGCTTACGGGTATCGGCGAGCACGCCCGCGTGCACCCGAGGGTGCAGCGTCTTGACGCGCCCCTCCAGGGTCTCGGGGAATCCGGTGAGGTCCTCGACCTTGGTGACCGGGATTCCGGCGTCGGCGATCTTGCTCGCCGTCGATCCGGTGGACACCAGAGCGACGCCTGCGCTGTGCAAGCCGGTCGCCAGTTCGATCAGTCCGGTCTTGTCGTAGACGCTGACCAGCGCGCGGCGCACTGCTTTACGTTCACTCATCGGATTATCTGAGCCTTTCGTCCATCGGAGGTGACACCTTTGGCGGCCACGGCTGCGATCACGTCGACCAGCAACCGTCGCTCCACAATCTTGATGCGTTCGTGCAACGCGGATTCGTCGTCGCCGTCGAGAACCGGTACGGCTTCCTGCGCCAGGATCGGCCCGGTGTCGACACCGGAATCGACCAGATGAACCGTCGACCCGGTCAGTTTGACGCCGTGGTCGAGCGCATCGCGGACGGCGTGTGCGCCGGGGAACGACGGCAGCAGTGCAGGGTGGGTGTTGACGATGCGTCCGGTGTAGGTCCCGAGGAACTGCGGGCCGAGTATCTTCATGAACCCGGCGGTGACGACCAGATCGGGTTCGAAGCTCGATGCGGCCTCGGTGAGTGCGTGATCCCAGGCCGCTCGATCGGCGAAGTCTCGCAGGGCGACCCGGAAGTTCGGGATCGCGGCATCGTCGGCACGGCGGACTGCGTCGCAGTCGCGATCGACTCCGACGGCGACGATGCGAGCGGGATAGTTCTCGGTGACAGTCGCGGCTATGAGCGACTGCAGGAGCGAGCCGGTCCCCGACGCGAGGACGACGACCCGCGCGGGTGTCTCACGCAAGGCAGTCAGCGCACTACTCCTGAAGTATCGAGGCGGATCGTTCGAGCCAGCGGAAAGCCTAGTCGCTGCGCCTCCGAGCCCTACCGGGCAGGTCCGTCCTGGTCTCCGGGTGGAGCGACGACCTCGGCATCCAACGGTTCGTCGGTAGCGGCCTCGACGGGTGCGTCCGGTTCTTCGGCCGGGGGCATCTCGGCAGGGACGTCGTCCCCGACCTCGTCCACGACCTCCGCTTCGACGACCTCCTCGGCCTGTTCGTCGTCTTCGGTCTCGGGTGGGGCGGCCTCGATCGCCAACTCGGCCGCCGGGGGTACTGCAGTCGGATCGGACTCGTCCTGGACCGGCTCGGGTTCTGCTCGACGCCACACGACGAGGGCCGCGGAGGCGGACCCGACGACGGCCAACCACGCGAATGTCAGCAGCCCGAAGCTCCACACGGTGACTTCGACGGTGCCGAAGGTGCCGAGGTTGCCGCCTGCGGCGTAGCCGAACAACGCTGCCAGCACGCCGGTTGCCGCAGCGACGACCCACACGGACGACACGGCGACCTGGATGTCGGCACTGCGGATAGCACAGTCGCGGCCGAGCAGCAGGCCGGCACCGATCGGGACGACGAGCATCACGACCCAGATCGTCTGCGCCGGTCCTTCGGGGAGAACGGCGAGGATCGGCAGCGGCGGGAGCGGTCCTCCCGTCGTGGAGAACAGGCTGACCGACGCCTCGCCGAACCCGGCAGTAGAGCCGGTGGCCACCGCGAGGGCACCGATGACGACATTGGGGAGGTAGAGCACCGACACCACGGTCAGCCCGAGCATGCCGACGACATCGCGACCGCTCTCGACCAGCGCTCCCGCACTTTCCCAGGAGGCGAGCAG
Organism: Rhodococcus sp. 14-2496-1d; assembly: GCF_002259365.1. NCBI lineage: Bacteria > Bacillati > Actinomycetota > Actinomycetes > Mycobacteriales > Nocardiaceae > Rhodococcus > Rhodococcus sp. 14-2496-1d. The sequence continues at coordinate 182,832 of NZ_NPFV01000005.1, forward strand.
GGCCAGCAGTACGACGGCGGCGCCGCCTGCGGCAAGAAGCGATATCGCCCGCACGAACGGAGCAACCAGCGCGCGCACCCAGTCCGGGAGTCCGCGGCGGACCACCAGTGAGTCCCAGCGCGCGAGAAGCAGACCGGTGCCGGACGCGGCCGCGTGCACGCCTGCGACCCAGGAGAACGCGACGAGTGCGTTGGGGCTGGACAGTCCGATGACGGTGGACGCATCCTTGGCGACGGCCAGGGCGATGGCGGTGACGGCGAGCGGGCCGGCCATCGACGCCGCGAACACCCATCGAAGCATGCGACGGTCGGTGTCGGAGTCGACGGCGTGGTGGACGGTTCGGGCGACGGACCAGCCGATGATCAGTGTCGGCAGAAGCGGTGCGACGCCGAGGGACGTCCCGCCGATGCTCAGGGGTACCAGGTGTACGGCGAACCACGACCCGGCGATCGCCCCGAGGGTTCCGGTCAGGTCGCTGTTGACGGAGACGAGGGTGATCAGAGCCAGGGTCGTCGCGATCACCACGACCAGCCCGGAGGTCTTGAAGGCCACTGCGGCGAGCATGCGCGACTGATCGGGCGTCGGTCCGGTGCCTGCGCGGGGAGCCCGGGCGGCCGCGCGTCGCGTCTCTCGGTTCAATAGATCGCTCATCGCAACGAGAGTCGCATCATCTTCGCGGCGCGCCGGTCAGGCGCGCCGCGAAGTCGATTGTGATGCCTGAATCAGTCGCGCTTGTTGTCGTCTTCCACGGCGGGAGTGGCACCGAACGATTGCGTGGGCGCACCGTACGGCGTCGACTGTTCGCCCGATTCGGGCTCGTCCGACTTGGCCGGGGGCTGACCGTATCCGGACGGCTGGCCGTACTGGTACTGATTCGGCGGGTAGGCCTGCCCCGCGGCCGGGCCGCTGGGACCGGTGTAAGGAGGTGGTGTGTAGCCGCCCTGGGGCGACGGGGTGTTGGGGGCGGACTGTCCGTACGGCGGCTGGGCACCCGGGTTGTAGGAATGCTGTCCCGACGCCTGCCCGCTCGGTGCTTGACCGCTGAGGCCTTGACCGAAGTTGGACGAGGTTCCCTGGGGCTGACCGTACGACGGCGGATTGCCGTAGTTCTGGGGCTGCGACGGTCCACCGAACGAGGTCGTCGGTGCGTTGTACGGGTTCTGCTGGCCGTATCCGGGCTGCTGGTTCTGATTGCCGTAGCCCGCGGGCTTGGGAGCCGGAGCCTTGACGATGCCCGCATCGAGCAGCAGTGCCCCCACCGCGGCGGCGGCTTGGACGAAGCCCAGGACGAGCACCAGGATTGCACCGATACCGAGCGAACTGGTGGTGCTGGCGAACTCGTTGCCCTCTGCGCTGGGCAGGCTGAACGACTGGAAGACCAGCACCAGCCAACCGGCGATCGCCAGGGCGGCCACCACGGCCTGGTTCCTCGCGTCCTTCTGTAGTAGCGAGGCACCGGCGATCAGGCCCGCAGCCAGCAGTAGCGCAATCGACACCGCACTACCACCGGACGCGAAGAAGGTGGTGCTGAACGACGTCTGAATGCTGCTCGGCAGTTCCTGAGACGAGGTGACCTCGGCGGTGACGAGGTCGAGCAGTCCGAGCAGGAAGGTGACGATGCCGAGCCCGAGAATCACGAACGTGAGAACCTTCGGCAGGTTCGACAGCGTTGATCCGGATGACTTCGATTGCGGTGCGGTGGAAGCCGGGCCCGGCGCCGAGGTGCCGGGGACCGGAGGGCCGAAGGGATTGGACACCGACGGCTGATGGAAGGGCTGATTCTGGCCTGGATGACCTTGTGGGTTGGACGACGGCTGATTCGGCGAGGACGACGGGCCGTAGGACGGTCCACCTCCGCCGTAGCCACCAGAGTTGGAGCCCCCTGCTTCAGGGCTGCCGGGCGAGTAGGTCATCGCGTCTCCTCATCTGAGATTGTCCGTACCCCAGGTCGGTCGGGTCCGAGAACTCACGCTACTGCACGGACCCGACCGATCACGGAACTCCAGGTCAGCGCGAAGCAACCAGCTCGGTGTCGTTCGATTCGGCGGCCTCGAGCTCCCGAACCAGCGGCAGCACCTTCGCCCCGAAATACTCGATCTCCTCCTGGAAGTGCAGGAAGCCGCCGAGAATCAGGTCGACGCCGCGGCGACGGTAGGCGACGATTCGCTCGGCCACCTGCTCCGGCGTGCCGATCAACTGCGTCTTGAAGCCGTCGTTGTACTGAACGAGGTCCTCGAACGTCGAGTCCGCCCACATTCCCTTCTTGTCGCCCGTCGCATTGCCCGCCTGCTGCACCGCGCTCTTGAAACCTTCGACAGCGGGCTTGTTCGCCTTCTCGATGATCTCGCGCAACGTGTCTCGGGCTTCCTTCTCGCTGTCTCGCGCGATGATGAAGCCGTTGAGCCCGAACTTCACCTCACGCCGGTGATCACGTGCAACGCGTCGGAGGTTGTCGAGTTGCTCGGTGACGCCGTCGAAATCCTTGCCGTTGCTGAAGTACCAGTCCGAGTACCGTCCGGCATTCTCCTGCGCTGCAGACGAATTGCCGCCCTGAAACAGTTCGGGGTTCGGCCGATCGGGAGTGTTCAGCGGTTTGGGCTTGAGGGTGAAGTCGTGGATCCGGTAGAAGTCACCGCGGAAGTCGACGTCGTCCTCGGTCCAGATCTTGCGCAGCACCTGCAGGAATTCTGCACTGCGACGGTATCTTTCGTCGTGCTCGAGCCATGGCTCACCGAGGTGGGTGAACTCGTCCTTGAACCAGCCACTGACGACGTTGACGGCGAATCGGCCGTTCGAAAGGTGATCGGCAGTGGCACCGAGCTTGGCGAGGACCGCCGGCTGCCAGAGTCCGGGATGCACTGCGGCAATGACTTTCAGCCGCTCCGTCGCCAGCAGCAGCGCAAGCGAGAAGCTGGTGGATTCGTGCTGGAACTCGGCCCCGTAGCTGGCTTCGTAGCGAACCTGACTCAGGGCGTACTCGAAGCCGTTGTTCTCGGCCGTCTGCGCCAGCTTCTTGTTGTATTCGTAATCCCAACTGGTGCGCTGCTCGATGGTGCTGGTGACCAGACCACCCGAGACATTGGGTACCCAGTACGCGAACTTGATTGCGTCGGTAATTTTTTCGGTGCTCATGTGTGCGTCATCCTTCGGCGGATCAATGTGCCATCCACGCGCTCAGACGGCGTGAATGGCACATTCATCCGGAAATCGGGGGTCGGATCGGGGCCGGAGAGAGAGGGATTACGAGTACCAGGTGGGCTCGGGCAGCTCGCCGGTGAGAACCCAGCGGCCCACCTCGCGACGCTTGTAGGCCACCGGGTCGTGCAGGGTGTGCGTGCGCACGTTGCGCCAGAAGCGGTCGAATCCGTACTTGCTGGCGGTCGCACGCGCGCCGAGCGCCTCGAACACCGTCGAGGTGATCTCGAGCGAGACCTCGGTGGCGCGAGCCTTGACTGCGGCCACCCGAACCTCGTGCTCACCGCGCTCCTCGGCGGTGACGTTCCAGGCGTTGTCGTGAATCTTCTGTCCTTCCAACGCAACTGCGTCGGCGAGGGCTTCGACGGCCCAGAGCTTGGAGGTCAGATCGCCGTAGATGTCGATGATGTACGGCTCGTCCACGGCCTTGTCCACGGTGCTGTGCAGCCACGCGCGGGTCTTGTCCTTGGTGTACGACGCCGCCTCTTCGAGGGCACCTCTCGCGATCCCGAGGTAGAAGTTGGCGAACACCAGTTGAATTGTCGGGACGTTGAGGGTGTTGTAGACCCGCGGCTGAAAGGCCTTGTCCACGAACCCTGCTGCGCTGGCCCAATCGACACGAACCTTGTCGATGGTGACGCTGCCGCTCTCGGTCTGACGCTGGCCGATGTTGTCCCAGTCGTCGTGGAAGGACAAGCCCTCGATGTTCGACGGCACGATCGCGAACACGTGATCGGTACTGCCCTCGAGTGCTCCTTCGAGCACGGTGACGTCGGAGACGCGGCTGCCGGTGGAGAAGGTCTTGGAACCGTCGAACACGATGGTCTCGCCCTCGTCGGTGACGACAACGTCGTTGTCCCGCGGGTTGACGGCCCCGCCGAAGAACCACCTGTTCTTGGTGGCGTCTGCCTCGACCGCCTCGATCTGCTCGGGGGTGCCGACCAGCCGGGCGGCCCAGAACCACAGCAGGTGATACCCGAGCAGCTGGCCGATCGAGCCGTCGGCCTTCGAGACGGTGCGAATGACCTGATACGCCGTCGGCCAGTCCTGGCCGCCGCCGCCGTGTTTGACGGGGCCGAGCAGCGTGACCAGACCTGCGTCCTTGAGCAGCTGCACCTCGGCGGTGGGAATCTCGCGGCCCTTGTCGCGAGCGACGGCATCGACCGCGAGGAGTTGAGCCACCTCACCCGCGCGGGAAATCCATCCGGCAGCAGTGGTGGGCGCGTCGGGCCAGTTCTTGGTGAGAGCACGATTTTCTGTGGTTGTCATGACGCACAGTGAAGTCCTGCGCCGAAGCAATGAACACACTTCGATTCAGCGAGATTTTAAAGCTGCACAAACGGTCCGATTCGAACCCCGAAAACATGCTCGCGGACAGATAGTTCCGATTTGTAACGACTCACGACATCCGGCGATTAATGTTGTGCACATCACAAACCGGCGGGTCCGAGCGCTCGCCCTCCCCAAGGACGTCCCCTATGCGCAAGTCACTCTTCGCCACCGTCGCCGCCGCCGGTGCCCTCGTTGCTGCCGTCATCTCCCCCGCTGTCTCGAATGCCGTACCCACCAATGTGACGTTCACCGTCACGGGAGGTGCACTCACGATCACAGCCCCGACATCCCAGGCGCTGACCGTCACCGGTAACACAGCGAGCGGAGGCATCACCCCTGTCGTCGTGTCCGACCAGCGACTCGGAATCAATGGCTGGACGGCGTCGGCGATCAGCACCGCGTTCGACAAGCCCGCGCCGGACCCCGCGTCCATCCCTGCGACCGCAGTCACCTATTCCGCACCGCTCCTGCCTGCGCGTACAGGCGTCTCGACGGTGGCCGGAATACTGGTTCCTCAGACCATCGACTCCAACAAGCCTGTGGTCACCGCGACGGCAGTCGTCGGAGCGAACACCGCTACCTGGACCGGCACCGTCTCCGTCGCTTTGCCCAGCGATGTCGTGGCCGGTACGTACACGGGTGTTGTCACGCATTCGGTCGCCTGATCTGTACATGTCACTTCATCGGGGATTGGCTGCCGGAGTCCTCACCGTGCTGATGTTCGCCTCGGCGTTCGTCACGCAGGCTCCGGCGGCCGCTCAGCAACCGGCCGAACCGACACCGGTGGGCAGCGTGGGTATTCGCTTGCTCGAAGCGCCGGTGTCCTTGCAGGACGATCCGCGTGCGCTGGCGTACATCATCGACAACCTGCCTCCTGGGACCACGATCACCAGACGAATCGAGGTCAGCAACAGCAGCGATCAAGAGCAGCCGATCACCCTGTACCCCGCTGCCGCATCGATAGGAGCTGACGACTCCGGCTTCGAGGTGGGTGACGACCGCGCTGTCAACGAGCTCACGACATGGATGTCGGTGACGCCGACAGACCTCACGCTGGCTCCGAACTCAGCGGCCGAAGCGGTCGTCACCATCGCAGTTCCACCCGACGCCGCCGAAGGCGAGCAGTACGCCGTCGTGTGGGCGCAAACTGCCGGTGCCCCAACCGGAACGGGCATCCAGAACGTCAGCCGCGTGGGTATTCGTACTTATCTGTCGGTCGGACCCGGCAACGGCCCGGCTGCCGACCTGGAGATCGGCGATGTCACCGCGTCACGCGACGACTCGGGCGCGCCGGAGATCGTTGCCGCCGTCTCCAACACAGGCGGGCGGGCCCTCGACCCGAGTGGAACCGTGGAGCTGTCGGGTGGTCCCGGCGGCATTTCGACTGCGCCGGTGAAGGGTTCGGGCGGATCAATTGCGCCAGGGCAAACGGGAAGTGTCACCTTCACGCTGGACCCTGCGCTCCCTGCTGGTCCATGGCAGGCAGCGGTCACCATCACGAGCGGGTTGGTGAGCAAGACTTCCGGCGTCGAGTTGACGTTCCCGGATCAGGGCTCGGTGGCGGCGGAGGAAACATCGTCGGATTCAGGCACACCGGTATGGATCTGGGGACTCGCGGCGCTGGTCGTCGTCGCGATCGCAGCCGCAGTCGTCGCGGTGATGCGGCGACGTAAGGTCGGTTGAGATGCGACGCCTGGCGGTAGCCGTCGGGTTGGTGGTGGCTCTTGCAGCCACCACCACCCCGACTGTCTCCGCTCAGCCGATTCCCGATTCGTCTGTAACCGAACAGGTCTGCGCGGTTGAAGCAACCGTAGTACCTACGCCAACGATCACCGTTCCGCCGACCACCTCGGCCGCGCCGCCCCCGACGTGTGCAACTCTCGTTCCTGGGGCAACTTCCAGTAGCGACACCCCGTCGACACAGGTGAACAGGACGGAAGAGTCGACCGAGTCCTCGATAACCGCATCGACACCGCCGACAACCGAAGAGGTCGGTCCGGCGGTCTCGACCCCGGCCCCACCTGCCGACACCACCTCGTCGGTGCCCACTGTCAGCCTCCCGACAACCACGGTGCCTGCACCGACAACCTCATTGCCTACGACGATCACTGACCCTCGAAAACCGGCTATCAGGGCTGCGGCACCTGCCGTGGCCGCAGACAATCTGCTCAATATCGCGGCACCGGTTTCGATCGCGGCACCATCGAGCGTCACGCCGGGATCGACCTGGGCAGCGACGATGAACATGGTCGTGCTCGGGGTCGGCACCGCTGGATGGAAGTCCGACGTCAGCCTGTCCAATTTTCGGGGAGCGAAAACGGGCCGAACGCTGGTCCCTACCTCGGCGACCTACAGCGCGCCGTCATCGCGGTGCACCGCGGGACTCGCAGGCAACTCCGGTGCTGTCAACGTCAGCCTGACTCCCACGCCCACCCTAGCCAAGACCGGCGGTGCACTCTGTGTGACGGATTGGATGTCGACGATATCGGTGGCCATCCCCAGTACGGGAGTCGTTGCCGACGACTACACCGCAACCCTTACCCATTCGATTTACTGAGCAACGGTCATTCGCGCAGGATCTTCTCCATTTTCTTACCCTTGGCCAGCTCGTCGATCAGCTTGTCCAGGTAGCGGATCTTCTGCATCAGAGGGTCCTCGACATTCTCGACGCGGATGCCGCAGACGACTCCGGTGATCAGTTCCGCGTTCGAATTGAGGTCGGCTGCCGCGAAGAAGTCGTCGAACGTCGTCTCGGCCTCGAGATGTCTATTGAGGGTCGGCTGATCGAACCCGGTGAGCCACCGGATGATCTCGTCGACCTCGGCTTTCGTCCGACCTTTGCGTTCGGCTTTGTTCACGTAGTGCGGATAAACCGAGCTGAACGCTGTGGTGAAGATCCTGTGCACGCGGATCAATCTAGACCCATCCGCGTCAATGTGACATTGCACCGCCCAGACGTATGCAGTGGTCCATTGACGCAGAGCAGGGGCACACGAAAAAGCCCGCCACCGAAATCGGTGGCGGGCTTTTTCAGATGCGCGTCCTACTTGACGGACAGCGATTCCAGGATTTCGCGTGCGAGTGCAGCGGTCTCGGACGGCGTCTTGCCGACCTTGACGCCTGCGGCCTCGAGTGCGTCCTTCTTCGCCTGCGCCGTTCCCAGCGAGCCGGAGACGATGGCACCTGCGTGGCCCATGGTCTTGCCCTCGGGAGCGGTGAAGCCCGCGACGTAGCCGACGACCGGCTTGGTCACGTTGGCCTTGATGTAGTCGGCTGCGCGCTCTTCGGCGTCGCCGCCGATCTCGCCGATCATGACGATGACCTTGGTGTCGGGATCCGCTTCGAACGCCTCGATGGCGTCGATGTGGGTGGTTCCGATGACCGGGTCGCCGCCGATGCCGATGGCCGTCGAGAATCCGAAGTCGCGGAGCTCGAACATCATCTGGTAGGTCAGCGTGCCGCTCTTGGAGACCAGGCCGATGGGGCCGGTTCCCGAGATGTTCGCGGGCGTGATGCCGACGAGAGCCTCACCGGGAGTGATGATTCCGGGGCAGTTCGGGCCGATGATGCGAGTCTTCTTGCCCTTCTCCACGTTGTAGGCCCACGCGTACGCGGAGTCCTGCACGGGGATGCCCTCGGTGATGACGACGAGCAGCGGGATCTCCGCGTCGATCGCCTCGACGATGGCGTCCTTGGAGAATGCCGGCGGCACGAACGCGATGGACACGTCGGCTCCGGTCTTCTCCATGGCCTCGGAAACCGAAGCGAAGACGGGCAATTCGATGTCGTTGCCCTGTGCGTCGACATGCTTGACCGTGGTTCCGGCCTTGCGTGCGTTGACGCCGCCGACGACCTGGGTGCCTGCCTTGAGCATCAGGGCGGTGTGCTTGGTGCCTTCGCCGCCGGTGATGCCCTGGACGATGACCTTGTTGTCCTTGTTCAGAAAGATAGACATTGTTTCCTCTACTTCGCTGCCAGCTCGGCGGCCTTGTCGGCGCCCTCGTCCATGGTTCCGGCGAGCGTCACCAGAGGGTGCGCGGCGTCGGCGAGAATCTTGCGGCCCTCTTCGACCTTGTTGCCGTCGAGACGGACGACCAGCGGCTTGTTGGCGTCGTCGCCCAGCTTCTTCAGCGCGCCGACGATGCCGTTGGCCACTGCGTCGCACGCGGTGATGCCGCCGAAGACGTTGACGAACACGCTCTTGACCTGCTCGTCACCGAGGATGACGTCGAGGCCTGCGGCCATGACCTCGGCCGATGCGCCGCCGCCGATGTCGAGGAAGTTGGCGGGCTTGACGCCGCCGTGTGCCTCGCCCGCGTATGCGACGACGTCGAGGGTCGACATGACCAGTCCGGCACCGTTTCCGATGATGCCGACCTGTCCGTCGAGCTTGACGTAGTTGAGGTCGTTCTCCTTGGCCTTGGCCTCGAGGGGATCGGCTGCGTCCTTGTCCTCGAACTCGGCGTGGCCGGCCTGACGGAAGTCTGCGTTGGCGTCGAGCGTCACCTTGCCGTCGAGGGCGAGGATCTGATCGTCCGGGGTGCGAACCAGCGGGTTGACCTCGACCAGGAGAGCGTCTTCGTTGATGAAGACCTCCCACAGCTTCTGGATGGTCACCGCAGCGGCGTCGAGCACCTCGGCGGGAAGCTTGCCCTTTTCGGCGATTTCACGAGCGAAAGCAAGGTCGACACCCTTGACGGCGTCGACCGGGATACGTGCGAGTGCGTCGGGGTTCTCCTCCGCCGTCACCTCGATTTCGACGCCACCCTCGACCGAACACATCGCGAGGTAGGTGCGGTTGGTGCGATCGAGCAGGAAGGAGATGTAGTACTCCTCGGCAATGTCGGACGCTTCTGCAACGAGAAGCTTCTTGACGACATGGCCCTTGATGTCGAGTCCGAGAATCGCTTCTGCGTTCTCGGTGGCTGCTGCGACGTCCTTGGAGTACTTGACGCCGCCGGCCTTGCCGCGGCCGCCGACCTTGACCTGTGCCTTGACCATTACTGGCTTGCCGATTTCTTCGGCAATCTCTGTTGCTCCGGCGACCGTGTCGGTAACACGGCCTGCGGAGGTGGGTACGCCATGCTTGGCGAACAATTCCTTCGCCTGGTATTCGAAGAGATCCATCAGCTCACCGTCTCGTCTACGTTGACGCCCGCTCCGTCGGGTGTGAGCGGGTCTGAGCATGGACTTTATCCAGGTGCCTCGACGGCGTATCGGGCGCATGCATGCTATGTGGCCTATCTCACCGCTACCGGCTCGTTGAAACGGGCGTCACCGATCTGCGCGACGGGCCGAAAGTGCCGCCGCGACAGCGAGAACGAGGATTCCCGCCACCGACGGCAGCACGCCGGGTCCCATCTCGGGATCGGTGGCGCGCGCGGATGTCAGCGGCCACGACGACAGATGCACGATGCCCGCGACGGCTGCGGCAGCGAGCAGGACGGCACCGCGAGCGGACCTGGCACGCGCAGCCACGACGGCTGCGACGATCACTCCGACGGCGAGCAGCATCTGCCCCCAGGTATCCCAGCCCCACGGAAATTCGGTGACGGTCGCGGCCGTCAGGTCGCTGCCGCGATACAGGGGCAGCGCCAGTCCCACCGCCAGAAGTACGGCTCCGATCGATCCGGTACCGAGCACCACACCATCGGTCGCGGAGTCCTGGGACGTGTCGACATCGTCGCGCTCGGCAGATCCGGCGAACAGAGCCAGCACTCCGGCGGCAGCCGCGGCAACGACGCCTGCGATGATCCCCAGCGCGCCGACGCCGGTGCTCACACCCTCCACGTCCTCGGCGAGCACCACCGACTGGAGTACCGCCGCCGCAGCGGCAACCGCGCCGAGCCAGAACATCGACACGAACGGTCGCGCGGTCGAGGCGAACTCGGAGAACAGCAGCGGCACCGAACCCAGAATCATCACGAACCCGGCGACCAACACCACGCGAGTGGCCAATATCGGCGGCGCGGCGATCCCCGAGTCGGTCTCCAGAATCGGCAGCAACGATCCGAGAACGAACAGCACACCGGACAGCACGCCTGCAGTTCCGGCTGCCGCATGCCACCGCGTCGTTCCGGGACCGGAGACACCGCGGACACCGCGCGAACCCGTCTCGCGCTGCTGCGCTCTCTCCAGTGCTCGACGGTCACGCGCCGCGGCGACGGGCGCGAGCAGTGCGCCACAGATCAGCAGTCCGAGCCCTGCGACCGTCCCCAGATATGCACCGAGTCCGGCATCCACCCGGTCACCGGTACCGAGGCCCGCGAGCAGGCCGACCCCGGCGAATCCGAGCACCCCGAGCCCGGCTCCGACGGATGCGCCCGACGCCACCTGCGGCGACAGTGCGGCCAACGCCGATGCGGCCACCACGAGCGCCGCGATACCGACAACTGCGGAGCCCACCGCGACGAACACCGGCGACTCCACCACTGCCGTCACGATCACGACCGGATCGGACGAGCGGTACAGCGAGGCGAACGCTGCAACGGCCGCAAGCACACCGAACGCGCCGAGCAGCCCGGCGAGCATCGGCCCGACGCGCCCCGCCGCCGCCCGTCCCACGTGTTCGGAATACACCGAGTGGCCGTACCCGTCACCGAGCCCGGCGCGATGCACTGCCGACCACCCCGCAACACCCGCCAGAACCGACACAGCGTGACCGACGAGCAGAACATAGGCGCCCGGGGTGGCGTCGAGCATCGCGGCGCTCAGCGGGCGGAAGAGCTCGAGCCGATTCGCGTCGATGGGATCGAACAACAGAGCAACGTCGAGCAGTGTGAATCCGAGCGCCACCGCGCCGTATCCGGCCAGCAGGGCCGCCGCAAGCTCGACGCGTTTGCCCGCAAGGCCCACCGCGGCTCCGATCACCACGAGAACGGGGACGGCACCGGCCAGGATCGCGGCCACTACTGCCCCGTCACCCACCGGCGACCCGTCGGCGCTGCGGACGACGCCGATCAGTTGGGCCGCGACCGTGGCAATCGCAGCGATCAGAGCGAGTACGACGGCAAGCGCGCCACGCGGGGTGGGCGACGGATCGTCCGCTCGGCCGAACTCTCCGTCCTGAGGTCGGATCCGTTGCGGTTCCGCTCGCTCGGAGCCGCGGGCGGACGAGTCGTCGAAGGTGGGAGTCGGCACTCGGATCACGGTATCGGCTCGATCGGTGCGAGAACCGTTACTGTCGCCGTGTGCCGTCCACGGGTTCTCGTGTCCGATTACGAATGTGGCCCGTCACGACATAACCGCTGGTCGACTTGTGAGCCATCTCACATATGCCGCCGGTTTCGGCTGTTAACTTGCGCGCCCCGCAATCATTTCGTTACCGTCTGCCGAGTCTTTCAGTAACGGCCAGGTCACGGATAACGGAGGTTGTAGGTCTTGCAGCAACACCGTGCGTCCTTCACTTCCAGCCGGTTCTCTCGACCCACGGCCGACGACGCGACCACGGTCTACAGCTACGAGCCCATCTCCGAAACCGCCGAGGACAACAGCGCGTACGACGCGTACTCCTACCCCGCGTACCGGTACGCCGAGGCCGAGTTCGTCGAGACCCCGTACATCGCAGCCGACGAGTCTCCGACCGTCGTCACCTCGTACGCCACCACCGCAGACGCCACCCCCGTGGCCCGTCGCGGAGGCGCACACCGCATCCCCCTTCCTCCCACCGCACTCAAGGGCCGAGCTGCCGTTCTCGCAGTCGCCGCAGGTGCGGTAGTCGCAGCAGGCCAAGCCGTCGTCAACGACGACTCACCCGCCGCAGTCGCCACCTCCGAGTACGCCCTCGCCGCAGGTGAAGCACCCGCCGCCGCAGCAGTCGCGGCCACCACCACGCCGCAGACCACCGAGATCGATGCCGACTCGTCCAGCGCGACGCCGTCGGAGGCACCGCAGATCCTGAGCATCGCTGCACCGGTGGATCTGAGCCAGTTCAACGACCTGCTCGCCAAGGGCCAGCGCTTCAGCGAGGAGCGTGCCGCACGCGAAGCCGCTGCCCGCAGGCCCCTGTTCGCACTTCCCGCGCAGGGCACCTACACCTCCAACTTCGGCACCCGCTGGGGCGTACTCCACGCCGGCGTCGACGTCGCCAATGCCATCGGAACTCCGATCTACGCCGTCGCCGACGGCAAGGTGATCGACTCCGGTCCGGCCGCAGGCTTCGGCATGTGGGTTCGCATTCAGCACGCCGACGGCACGATCACCGTCTACGGCCACATCGACACCTCGACCGTCACTGTCGGCCAGGACGTCATGGCAGGCGATCAGATCGCGACCATGGGCAACCGCGGCTTCTCCACCGGACCGCACCTGCACTTCGAGGTACACCTTCCGGGCGAGGTCAAGATCGACCCGCTTCCGTGGCTCGCTTCCCGAGGAATCTCCCTCGGCCCCGAGATGGACTGAATTCTCGCTCGTCGCACAACAAGCCGGACCCCGCTTTCGCAGGGCCCGGCTTTTTCGTGCGCTGAAAAACTCAGAGCTTGGTCATCGGGACGCCGCCGATGAGCATCATCTTCACGCGGCCGGCGGAACCGAAGTCGATCAACACCATCGCCTTGACTCCGGCACCGGTCGATTCCAGCACCGTGCCCAGGCCGTACTTGTCGTGGCTGACTCGATCGCCCACGGCGAGAACCAGATTGGAGTTGCGGCCCTTGGCGGCACCGAAACTGGGAGTCGAACTCTGACCGCGATTCGAGGACCCGCCGTAGCCGCCGGAACCGTAGTTGTTCGAGCCGTAGTTGTTCGAGCCGTAGCTGCCGGATCTGCCGCCGCCGATGGCACGGCCTCCCCCGGTGCCCGGATCCTCGCGTCGCCAGTCGATCAGGTGCTGCGGAACTTCTTGCAGGAAGCGCGATTCCGGGTTGGCGATGGGCTGGCCCCATGCCGAGCGCATGATGGCGCGCGAGAGGTAGAGCCGCTGTCGCGCACGGGTGATGCCCACGTACGCCAGGCGTCGTTCCTCGGACAGTTCGTTGGGGTCGCCGAGCGCCCGCATGTGCGGGAACTGGCCGTCCTCCCAACCCGTCACGAAGACCACCGGAAATTCCAGACCCTTCGCGGTGTGCAACGTCATCAGCGTGACGACGCCGGTACCCGAATCGGGGATCTGATCGGTGTCGGCCACCAGCGAGACCCGTTCGAGGAACGCCGCGAGCGACCCCGGCTCGGCCAACCCGTCGACGCCACCGTCCTCGTCGCCGTTCTCGTCGTCCCCGGTTTCGAGAGCTTCCGCCGCCACTGCGGCCTGGTTGCGCGCCTCGGAGGTGAATTCCCGTGCGACGCTGACGAGTTCGTTGAGGTTGTCCAGGCGCGCACCGTCCTGCGGGTCGCTGCTGGCTTCGAGTTCGGCGCGGTAGCCGGTGCGGTCGAGTACGGCTTCGACGACATCACCGATGTCTGCGATGTCGTTGCCGTCCCCGTCGGTCGCGGTGAGCACGGCGCGTAGTTCGTCGAGCAGCTCCATGAACTGCGCGATCAACTTCTGCTGCCGCGAGTTGAGCAGCGCCACCTTGCCTGCGGCCGCGTCGTGCAGAGCGCGCGAGAAGCTGATGTCGCGCTGCTCGGCGTGCACGGCGACACAGGCCTCGGCGCGATCGCCGATCCCCCGGCGCGGAGTGTTGAGGATGCGCCGCATGCTGACGGTGTCGTCCTCGTTGGAGAGCACGCGCAGGTACGCGACGAGGTCACGGACTTCCTTGCGCTCGTAGAACCGAACACCACCGACGACCTTGTACGGCAGACCGAGTCGGATGAAGATCTCTTCGAGCGCACGCGAGGAGTTGTTGGTTCGGTAGAAGACCGCCACCTCGTCGAAGCGCACGTCTCCGCCGTCGACGAGTCGGTCGATCTCCGACGCAACGAACGACGCCTCGTCGTGCTCGTTGTCGGCAACGTAACCGACGATCAACTCGCCTTCGCCGGTGTCGGTCCACAGCTTCTTCTCGCGTCGGCCGATGTTGCGCGAGATCACCGCGTTGGCGGCCGAGAGGATGTTCTGCGTCGACCGGTAGTTCTGCTCGAGCAGGATGGTGCGAGCGTCGGGATAGTCGCGCTCGAATTCCTCGATGTTGCGGATCGTGGCACCACGGAATGCATAGATGGACTGATCCGCGTCACCCACAACACACAGCTCGCCCGGTGCAACGGTGCCCTCGAGTGCGCCGTCGGCGTCGGGGGTGCCGACCAGTTCACGAACCAACATGTACTGGGCGTGATTGGTGTCCTGGTACTCGTCGACCAGAACGTGTCGGAACCTGCGTCGGTAGTACTGCGCCACCTGGGGGAAGGCCTGCAGAATGCCCACCGTTTCGCCGATGAGGTCGTCGAAGTCCATGGCGTTGGCCGCCCGCAGCCGCTGCTGGTAGATGCCGTAGACCTTGGCCACCAGCCGCGGCAGCTCGGCGGGATCGCCGTCGGCGTCCTCCGCCGCCTTGTCGGGACCGATCAGCTCGTTCTTCAGGTTCGAGATCGCCGTCGAGAGCAGCCGCGCCGAGAACTTCTTGGTGTCGATCTGCAGGTCCTTGGAGATCATCGTCAGCAGCCGCCGAGAGTCGTCCGCGTCGTAGATGGAGAAGTTCGAGTTCAGACCGGGCAGCAACGCAGCCTGCGCGCGCAGAATCCGCACACAACTCGAGTGGAACGTCGACACCCACATGGCGTTCGCTCGCGGCCCCACGAGTCCGGCGACCCGCTCACGCATCTCGGCAGCGGCCTTGTTGGTGAACGTGATGGCCAGAACCTGGCCGGGCGACACTCCACGCTCGGCGAGCAGATACGCGATGCGACGCGTCAGTACCGCCGTCTTGCCCGACCCGGCTCCGGCCACGATGAGCAGCGGAGATCCGGTGTGCACAACGGCCTCACGCTGCTGAGGATTGAGCCCTTCCAGCAGTGTGTCGGACGAGGTGTTCTGTCGGGATTGGAGGCCCTGGAGGAATGTGTTCATCGTCTGGTCAGGTTACCGGCGCGTACCGACAAACCCACATCCCGTGGTCGTCGGCCGAACCGACGACTTTTCAGGAGGGTTGACCCGTGGCACACTGGATCGGTGATCGAAAAAACCGTACGTCATCGCTTGCATCGGGTCGGCCGCTGTTCGGCCACGCGTGCAGGAGCCTGTCGATAGACGCAACGCCCCCGGTTTCGGACGGAAACCGAACGATCGGCGATGCAGTTCCGAATACGAAAGGCGTAACGGTGACGGACGACGCAACGATCCAAGATGTGACCCGAGGAGAGACGATGGCCATGACGACGAAGATCGACTCAGAGACCGCATTGCCCACCAGCGAAGCCGAGATCAACGACCTGCGCCAGGAAATCGACCGCCTCGATGCCGAGATTCTCGCCGCGGTTCGACGTCGATCCGAGGTCTCGCAGATCATCGGACGGACCCGCATGGCCTCCGGTGGACCTCGCCTGGTGCACAGCCGTGAGATGAAGGTTCTCGAGCGTTTCAGCAGCCTGGGCCAGGAGGGCCACACGCTGGCCATGCTCCTGCTCCGCCTCGGCCGCGGTCGTCTCGGCCACTGATTTACCCAGGTCGGGCGCGCCGCGTGCGCACCCGACCTGTGTTCGTTCACTTCAGAGCGATGTACTTGGTCTCGAGGTACTCCTCGATTCCCTCCGATCCGCCTTCACGGCCGAATCCCGATTCCTTCACCCCACCGAACGGCGCAGCCGCGTCCGAGATCACTCCGCGGTTGACGCCCACCATGCCACTGTCGATGGCGTCGGCCACCCGTAGCGCACGATCCAGATTCTCGGTGTAGATGTACGACGCCAGGCCGTACTCGGTGTTGTTCGCAGCGTCGATGCCTTCCTGCTCGGTGTCGAAGCCGACGATCGGAGCCACCGGCCCGAACACCTCTTCCTTCAGGATTCTCGCCTCCGCAGGCACGTCGGTGAGAACGGTCGCCGGGTAGAAGTAGCCGTCGCCGCCCGGCGCAGTGCCCCCGAGTTCCACCGTCGCACCCTTGGCCACCGCGTCGTCGACGAGTTCCTGCACGGTTTCGAGTTGGTCGGCATTGATGAGCGGTCCGAGTTTCGTATCGGGGTCGACGCCGGGGCCGAGCTTCATCTCGGCCATCTTCGCCACGAGCTTGATGGTGAACTCCTCGCGCACGCTGTTGTGCACGTGCAGACGGTTCGCCGCGGTGCAGGCCTCGCCGCCGTTGCGCATCTTGGCGAGCATTGCGCCGTCCACCGCGTCGTCGATGTTCGCGTCGTCGAACACCACGAACGGCGCGTTGCCACCGAGCTCCATCGAGGTGCGCAGCAGCCGAGTCGCGGACTTCTGGACGAGAGACTTGCCGACACCCGTCGAACCGGTGAAGGTGAGTTTGCGCATCCGCGGATCCTCGATGAGGGGTCCGGTGACGTCGCCGGACTTCGACGTCGTCAGCACCGAGAGCACACCTTCGGGCAGGCCGACCTCGTCGAAGATCTGAGCGAGCAGCAGCATCGTCAGCGGGGTCTCACGAGCCGGCTTGACGACGATGGTGCAGCCGGCGGCCAGAGCGGGCCCGATCTTTCTGGTGCCCATCGCCAACGGGAAGTTCCACGGAGTGATCGCCAGTACCGGCCCCACCGGAGCCTTGGTGACGAGGATGCGTCCATTGCCCGCCGGGGCCGGGGTGTAGCGACCGCCGATGCGGACTGCTTCCTCGGCGAACCAACGGAAGAACTCGGCACCGTACTTCACCTCGGCCTTGGATTCGGCGAGGGCCTTACCCATCTCCAGGGTCATCAGCAGCGCGATGTCGTCGGCACGTTCGGTGACCTTCTCGAACGCCGCTCGCAGAATTTCACTGCGCTCGCGGGCAGGTGTTGCCGCCCAGCTCTTCTGCGCCGCCGCAGCTGCGTCGAGCGCTTTCATCGCGTCGGCGGGCGAGGCGTCGGCCACCTCCGTCAGGGGCCGCCCGGTGGCCGGATCGTTCACCGGGAACGTCTTACCTCCTTCGGCGTCGACGGCCTTGCCGCCGATCCACAGTTTTGCCGGAATCGATTCGATCAATGCACGTTGGTCCATACCGTCCATGATGCCTCCGCAGCGCCCGGCGCAAACGAGAACGACGCGCGCGCGACTGGGCACGGGATTACTGTTGGTTCGTATGAGCGTCGATATCACCGGCACGGATGCCTGGCAGAAGCTGACCGAACACCATTCCGCGATCGCCGAAACTCATCTTCGGCAACTGTTCGCCGATGACGCCGACCGAGGCCGTACGTTCACCCTCGAGGCCGCGGATCTGCACATCGACTACAGCAAGCACCGCATCACACGTGAGACCGTCGAGTTGCTGGTCGAACTGGCCCGCACCGCCGATGTCGAAGGCAAACGCGACGCCATGTTCGCGGGCGAGCACATCAATACTTCCGAGGACCGCGCCGTGCTGCACACTGCGCTGCGTCTGCCGGCCGACGCGTCGTTGACCGTCGACGGCCAGGATGTCGTCGCCGATGTACACGAAGTCCTCACGGCCATGGGCGAATTCACCGATCGAGTGCGTTCGGGCGAATGGGTCGGTGCCACCGGCGAGAAGATCTCCACCGTCGTCAACATCGGCATCGGCGGATCCGACCTCGGACCGGTCATGGTCTACAACGCGCTCCGGCACTACGCCGACGCGGGTATTTCCGCGAAGTTCGTCTCCAACGTCGACCCCGCGGATCTCGTCGGTGCGCTAGACGGACTCGACCCCGCGTCGACGCTGTTCATCATCGCGTCCAAGACGTTCTCCACCCTCGAAACGCTGACCAACGCCACCGCGGCCCGGCGCTGGCTCGTCGACGCTCTCGGTGAAGATGCCGTCGCCAAGCACTTCGTCGCCGTGTCCACCAACGCCGAGCGGGTTGCGGACTTCGGTATCGACACCGCCAACATGTTCGGTTTCTGGGATTGGGTCGGCGGACGCTACTCCGTCGATTCGGCAATCGGGTTGTCGGTCATGGCCGTTGTGGGCAAGGAGGCGTTCGGCGAGTTCCTCGACGGCTTTCACCGCATCGACGAACACTTCCGCACCACGCCGCTGGCCGAGAACGCGCCGGTTCTGCTCGGCCTCGTCGGCCTGTGGTACAGCTCCTTCTTCGGCGCGGAAACCCGTGCGGTGCTGCCGTATTCGAATGATCTCTCCCGTTTCGCGGCATACCTGCAGCAGCTGACGATGGAGTCGAACGGCAAGTCCGTCAAGGCCGACGGCTCCCCCGTCACCACGCCGACCGGCGAGATCTTCTGGGGCGAGCCCGGTACCAACGGCCAGCATGCCTTCTACCAATTGCTGCATCAGGGAACACGTTTGGTGCCCGCGGACTTCATCGGATTCGCCGAACCCACCGACGATCTGCCCACCCGCGACGGCACCGGATCGATGCACGATCTGCTGATGAGCAACTTCTTCGCCCAGACCAAGGTGCTCGCGTTCGGCAAGACCGCCGAGGAGATCGCCGCCGAGGACACCCCGGCAGATGTGGTGCCGCACAAGGTGATGCCCGGCAACCGCCCGTCCACCTCGATCCTCGCCCCCAAGCTCACACCGTCGGTGGTCGGCCAGTTGATCGCCCTATACGAACACCAGGTCTTCGTCGAAGGCGTCATCTGGGGAGTCGACTCCTACGACCAGTGGGGCGTCGAACTGGGCAAGACCCAGGCCCTCGAATTGACGCCGGTCCTCACCGACGCCGAAGCTCCTGCCGCACAATCGGATTCATCCACCGATGCACTGGTGCGCTGGTACCGATCACAACGGGGTCGTTCGGCCTGAGGTCGGTAGGTGGATCTACGGCCCCAGTAGGAAGCTACGCACCCTGCAGGCGGTGCGGATTCCTGGACGGGCCGTAGATCGCGCTCAGCGGATCCAAACAGGTCAGCCGTGCGTCCAATCGAGCATGGACTTCGACCAACGTGGGCTCTTCACCCGTGCCGATGCACTCGCGTCGGGCTTCACCGATGATGACCTTCGACGGGCACGCGCACACAAGTCCATCGTTGCAATCCGCAGAGGCTGGTTCGTTCGAGAGGATGTTCTCGCGACACTGGACTCTGCGCAGCAGCATGCGCTCCTGGCTCAGGCGACCTATGTCGATTGCGGCGACGACGTCGTACTCAGTCATGCATCCGCGGCGGTGGTTCTCGGACTCGACGTGTGGAACTTACCGCTGGACACGGTGACGATGACCACGCGTCGCGGCCACTCGGGCAAACGAAGTCGACGCCGGTTCCTTCACGGCACCGATCTACTCGACGACGAGTGGCTTCATCTCGACGGTATGCGGGTCACCCGCCCAGCGCGCACAGTCGTCGACGTCGCCAGGACTCATCCACTCGACGTTGCGGTGTGTCTCGGTGATCGGGCATTGCGGCACGGCCTCACCACGATCGACGAACTCGAGAAATCGTGCGATGCGGCGCAATACCGAAGCGGTGCTGGACGCGCTCGACGTGCTATCGGCGCGATGAGTGCACGCAGCGACAGTGTCGGCGAGAGTCGATCGCGACTGATCCTGCAGACAGTGTCGACTCCGCTGTCCAATCAGACGATCTTCGACGACGGCGGTCGACGCATCGCCCGTACCGACTTCCTGTTTCCCGACCTGGCCGAGGTGATCGCCGAGTTCGACGGGGAAAACAAGTACGGTCCGCAGCCACGGCAAGCAATCATCGCAGAGAAGAATCGCCACAACCGGCTCGCCGAGCAAGGCAGGACCGTCTTCAGATTCGACTGGCGGGACTTGTCGACTCCGCATGTCATCATCGACAGGCTCCATGCTGCCTATCGGCGTGCGTTGCTCCTCGGCCCGCCGAGTGGACGGTACGCCGAACTCCCCCTCCCCGCGGCTACGGCGCTCGTAGGAATATGCGCACCCTACAGGCGGTGCGAATTCCCACGAGGGGCGTGAATCCCCAGCATCACACCCGAGCCAACACCGCCGTCGTATCGACTCCTGTCGGCAGGGTGCCGAAGGCGATGCCCCAGTCTCGGTCGAGTCGACTGGCGCAGAAGGTATCGGCGACAGCAGGATTGCCGTGCATCACCAGTTGCGCGCCCTGAAAGGTCAGTGCCATCAATTCGACGACTCGCCTGGCCCGGTATTCCATGTCGGAGGTGTCGGAGAGTTCCTTGCCGACGCGGGCGATGGCGTCGTCCAGGCGAGAATCCACGCCCGCCGCCTGGCCGATCTCACCGAAGAACGCCTCGACACTGTCGGGTTGACGAGCCAGTGCCCGCAGGGAATCGAGTGCGGCGACGTTGCCCGATCCTTCCCAGATCGACATCAGCGGCGATTCGCGGAACAGCCGAGGCATTCCCGATTCCTCGACGTAGCCATTGCCACCGAGACATTCGAGGGCCTCGGCGGCGTGGGCGGGAGCTCGTTTGCACACCCAGTACTTGGTGACGGCCAACGCGATTCGGCGCAGTGCGCTCTCCTGCTCGTCCCCGCGGGCCGAGCCGTCGGTGGCCTGAGCCAGGCGGATCATGGCGGCGGTGGCGGCCTCGGATTCGACGGTCAGGTCCGCCAGGACGTTTCGCATCAGCGGCTGATCGACGAGTGCCGCCCCGAACGCAGCCCGATGACGCGCGTGATGGACTGCGCGCACGGTGGCATTGCGAATTCCCGCCGCCGACCCGATGACGCAGTCCAACCTGGTCATGTTGACCATCTCGATGATGGTGCGGACCCCGCGCCCCTCTTCGCCGACGAGCCAGCCGGTGGCCCCGTGGTATTCGAGCTCCCCGGATGCGTTCGACTTGTTGCCCAGCTTGTCCTTCAAGCGCTGCAGCATCATTCGGTTGCGGGTGCCGTCGGGCAGTACGCGCGGCAGCATGAAGCACGAGAGTCCGCCGGGTGCCTGCGCGAGGGTGAGGAACATGTCCGACATCGGCGCGGAGGTGAACCACTTGTGACCGACGATCGAATAGGTGCCGTCCGACGACGGGGTGGCCGTGGTGGTGTTCGCGCGAACGTCCGAGCCGCCCTGCTTCTCCGTCATGGACATGCCCGCGATCAGTCCACGCTTCTCGGCCGGGGTCCGCAGACCGAAGTCGTATTCCCGCGACGCCAGCAGCGGCTCGTACTGTGCAGCCAGAGAGGGGTTGTGCCGCAACGCCGGAACGACGGCGTAGGTCATCGAAATGGGGCACATGTGCCCGGCCTCGGCCTGGCCCCAGACGTAGAACTTGGCGGCACGGGCGACGTGTGCACCGACGCGGTCGTCGGTCCATGGGGTGGCGTGCAGTCCGTGCTCGACGGCAACGGTCATCAGATCGTGCCAGTGCGGGTGGAATTCGACCTCGTCGGTTCGGTGCCCGTAGCGATCGTGGGTCCTCAGCACCGGCGGGTTCTCGTTGGCGAGCCTGCCCCACTCCTGGGCTTGCACGCCACCGGCAAGCGCCCCGAGCCGGCCGACCTCGTCGAGTGCCCAGCCTGCGCCTGCCCTCTTCACGCCGTCGCGCAACGACGGGTCCGCGGAGGTGTCATAGGGCGTCAGGTCGGTGGCCTGGTTGAATACCTCATGCGTGTCCATCTCGAACTCCTAACGCGCGCAACGACAATGCGACGAGACTGGGTACTGGATCCACCGATTCGTGCGAGGACAACGGGCCGACCATCACTTCGCCGACGGCACCGACCAGCGCTGCTGCCGAGATGGCCGCGTCCTGCTCGGGGATCTCTCCGGCGTCGATGCCCGCCACGATCGCGTCGGCGAAGGCGTCGGTGAACTTCTGCCGGAACACCAGACGCTCGGCGTCCACGGCCGGGTCGACCGGTTCGGCCAGCAGGGCGTACGCCATCGTCCGGTTCTTCAGGGCGCGTCCGGCGAAGGTCTGCACCACTGCGGTCACTCGCTCGACGGCGCTGCCGTGCTCGCACGCGGTGACCACCGCGGCGACCTCCCGACTGCAGACCTCGCGAAAGATCGCGACCACCAGATCTGCTTTCCCCTCGAAATGGGTGTAGACGCTGCCCGAGGACACTCCTGCTGCCGCGGCGACCGAGGCCACCGACAGGCCTGCATATCCCTGCGTCGAGAGGATCTCGATGGCGGCGGCGAACAGCTTGTCGCGACCGGCGTCGAGCCTGGCCTGCACTGCTGGGGTTCGTCGATACGGCACGCAAGGATTGAAGCACTGATTCATTGCTTCACGCAAGAGAACTCGAGTAACGTTCACTGACATGTCGGTACGGATCGAGCGCTCAGGCCCCGTCACCACCATCGTCCTGTCGCGCCCCGAGGCGCGCAATGCCGTCGACGGCCCCACCGCCCAGGAGTTGATCCAGGCGTTCGAGGAGTTCGACGCCGACGAATCAGCCTCGGTGGCAGTGCTGTGGGGCGAGGGCGGCACGTTCTGCTCGGGAGCCGACCTCAAGGCACTGGGCACACCGCGCTCGAATCACGCGACCGAACACGGGGACGGACCGATGGGCCCGACGCGAATGCGGTTGTCCAAGCCGGTCATCGCGGCCGTGTCGGGATACGCCGTCGCGGGCGGACTGGAACTCGCTCTGTGGTGCGACCTCCGCATCGCCGAGGACGACGCCACGTTCGGCGTCTTCTGCAGGCGATGGGGAGTTCCGTTGATCGACGGCGGCACAGTGCGTTTGCCGCGCATCGTCGGTACGGGCCGGGCGATGGACATGATCCTCACCGGTCGCGCCGTCGATGCCGAAGAGGCGTTGAACATCGGACTGATCACCAGAGTGGTTCCGGTGGGCCGAGCCAGGTCGGAAGCGGAGGCATTGGCCGCCGAACTCGCGCTGCTACCGCAGACCTGCATGCGTGAGGATCGGTTGTCCCTGCTGGAACAGGACGGCCTCGACGAGGAGTCCGCCTTGAGGAACGAATTCCGACACGGTGCCATCTCGATCAACGCCGATGCGCTCAGTGGCGCGAGCCGGTTCGCATCGGGGGCGGGACGACACGGCACCGCGAGCCCGTGAAATCCACGCGGCTGTCGGTGATCGACGAGATATTTCTCCGGACCCACCGCGGCTATGGAATTCCGATTGCGCTGCAAGGCATCTGGCGCACCACCGAGACGGTGAGCGCAGAAGAACTACACCGGGTCCACGACCAGCTGGCCATCGGACAGCTCGGCCGTCGAGTCGGCAAGCCCCGCACACCCGGGGCCCGACTTCGATGGGACATCTCGTCCGAATCGCTCCCACTCGACTACGGCACCGACGCGGTCGACGACATCATCGGATGGGCCGACGCGCAGGCAGACGTTCGACTCGACCCGCAGTACGGGCCCGGCTGGCGGTTGACGGCCGCGCCCATTGCGCACGGCGGCACCGTGCTGTCTCTGGTGTGTTCGCACGCACTGGCCGATGCCCGTGAGCTCATCGACGCGGCTGCCCGCGCATTCTCCGGATCGACACCCGTACCGGCGCTGCACCCGGGATCGGATGTGAAGGACGCGCTCTCGATGATCTTCACCGTTCTCCTACGATCCATCGCAGCGACGGCGAGGTTGTGGGTCAGTAAGAAGGCCCGAGCCGAACTGAGAGCATTCACCACCGCCGACAGCGGCAGCGTCACCCCGCACCGGGCGCGGGCAATGCAGTCGGTGATCGTCGATATCGATGCCGCAGAGTGGGATTCGGCGGCAGAAAGTGTCGGCGGATCGGCCAATTCGTTGTTCGTCTCGGTCGTCGCCGCCACGATGAGAGAACTCGGGTCACCCGCGGTGACCGTCGACATTCCTTTTCGCACCGGGTCCGGTGATGCCAACGCCATCGGCATGGCCACCGTCGCCGTCCGTGGAGACGACTCGCCCGCGGCCATCCGCGCAGCGTGCAAGGCGGCGTTCGGCAAACCTGTCGGGGCCCCGGCAGGCTATCCACCCGAGATCGTCCAGCTGCTCCCCCACCGTCTCGCCGCGAAGCTGACGTCGACCCCGGGCCGCGGAGAAGTGTTGTGCTCCAACATCGGCGATATTCCCGACGGCCTCACCGCACTCGGCTCCCACCGATCGTGCGGACTCGCGACCCGCGCGATCCATCCGAACCCGTCGGGCGCGCTGTCGACGATCAGGATGTCGACCTACCTCTCCCGACTGGACGGCAACTACACACTCTCACTCGTGTGCACCGACAACGCCCTGGCGGGATCGACCGCCGAGCTCACCGCGGCCGTACATCGAGCCCTGGCGACACGGAACCTGGCCGCCGAACCCTGGTAGGTCTAGCGTTGTCGCCATGAACGAGCACGATATCCACACCAAGATCCAGCAGCTCATCGCCACCGAGCACAAACTTCGCACCGAGGCCCAGTCGGGCGATATCGACCCGGACACCGAGAAGGCTCAACTGGCATCCCTCGAGCACGCCCTCGACCAGTGCTGGGACCTGCTCCGCCAGCGCCGGGCGCGCATCGACGCAGGCCAGAACCCCGACACCGCAACCGCCAACAGCATCGACCAGGTCGAGGGGTACCTGCAGTAACCCCCGGCCCTGGAGCTACACCAATCGATCCGTCAGCACATTCGGCAGGAACCTCAGCGCCGCGTCGATGCCCCGCCACTTGAGTCCGGGTAGCGCGGCGCGGCGGGTCTCGCTCTCGATGGCGTCGACCATCGCCGACACCCCCTCGTCCAGAGTGGCTGTGAGAGCGGCACTGTCGCCCGCATTGGCGGACATGTCGGTGGCGATGAACCCGGGTAGCAGGGTGGTGACGGTGATGTCGGTTCGCGACAGTTCCGTGGCCAACGATTCACCCAACGACGCCACTGCCGCTTTGCTGGCCGAGTAGGTCGCCTTGGCCCCCGGTAGTCCCCGGTCGGCGCTGATGGACGAGACGAACACCAGGTGCCCGCGTTTCTGCTCACGAAAGATCGACAGTGCGGCCTCGGCCTGCGACAGCGCTCCGATGAAGTTCGTGTGCGCGGTCTGCAGGTTGGCGTCGGCGCGGCCGGTTCCGATCTTCGCGCCCTTGCCGAGACCTGCATTGACGATCACTCGATCGAGGCCGCCCAATTCGTCTCGCAGTTTTCCGAACACCTCACCCACCGCGTCGTGATCGGTGACGTCGAGTGCTCGGACCACCACGGTGATGTTCGGGTTGTGGTGCATCAGCTCCGCACGAAGGTCGTCCAGCCGCTCGACCCGCCGGGCGCAGAGCGCCAGATCCCGGCCCATGCCTGCGAACCGTCGCGCCATTTCCTCGCCGAGCCCCGAGCTCGCTCCGGTGATCAGAATCTTGTTCCGAGTGGTCGCCATAAGCGGCGAGCCTATGTCACTGTGGAGCAATGGCCTCAGAAAGCTCGGAATTCGATGTCATCGTCATCGGCGGTGGCCCGGTCGGCGAGAACGCCGCTCAGTACGCGATACAGGGCAGCGACCGCACGGTCGTGATCGTCGAGCACGAACTGCTCGGCGGCGAATGCTCGTACTGGGCGTGCATGCCGAGCAAGGCGCTGCTGCGCCCCAGCGAGGTTCTCGACACCGCACGAAACATGCCGGGGGTCAAGGAACTGGTCGGCGATCAGCCCCTCGATGCCGACGCCGTCCTGGCCCGACGCGAATCCTTCACCCACGGCCTCGACGATTCGTCGCAGATGACGTGGGCGGAGAAAGCAGGGATCTCCGTCGTGCGCGGTCACGGACGCCTGACCGGGGACAGAACGGTCGAGGTCGACGGGCGCACGCTCACCGCCCGGCATGCCGTCGTCCTCGCCACCGGAACCACTGCCTCGGTACCGAACACACCGGGGCTGCGCGACGCCCGGCCGTGGATCTCCCGCGATGCCACCAACATTCACGAGACCCCCGGCCACGTCGCCGTCATCGGCGGTGGCGTCGTCGCGACGGAAGCGGCCACCTGGTTGCTCTCGCTCGGAGCGAAGGTCACGATGATCGTGCGCGGCTCGTCGCTGCTCGCCGCTTCCGAACCGTTCGCAGGCGAACTCGTCGCGAACGCGCTGACGGCGCGAGGTGCCACCATCATGCTCGACGCCACCCTCGAGTCCGTGTCACGAGAGAACCCCGCCGACACCGGCATCGGTCGGATTCACGGTGGCCCGGTCGGTCTCGTCGTCGACGGCAGCGAGATCACGGTCGACGAGATTCTCGTCGCCGCGGGACGTAACCCGGCGAGTGCGGACCTCGGGTTGTCGAGCCTCGGACTCGAGGAGGGGCGCTACATCGATGTCGACGATCACCTGAACGTTCCCGGCCACGAGTGGCTCTACGCGGTGGGCGACGTCAACGGACGAGCCCCGCTGACGCACATGGGGAAGTACCAGGGCCGGGTGGCCGGCGACGTCATCGCCGCCAGGGCCGAGGGAAAGCCCCTGGACAGCAAGAGATTCCGTGCGACCGCAGATCACGGTCGAATTCCCCAGGTGGTGTTCACTCCACTCGAGGTGGCCTCCGTCGGGCTGACCGAGGCCAAGGCCAGGGAGGCGGGCATCGACGTCGAGATCGTCGCTCAGGACATCGCCGTCGCGGGTTCGTCTCTGCAGCAGGACGATTACTCGGGACGGGCGCAGCTGGTGATCGACCGCGCCGCCGACACGATAGTCGGCGCGACCTTCGTCGGTCCGGGAGTCGCCGAGCTGGTCCACGCAGCCACTGTGGCTGTGGTCGGCAAGGTTTCGATCGACGACCTGTGGCATGCGGTGCCGTCGTACCCGACGGTCAGCGAAATCTGGCTCAGACTCCTCGAGGCTCGCAGAACAGCCGATCACTGACGCATGTAGGCCGCGGCGATTCCCTCGTAGGTCTTCGGGTCCGCTTTCCTGATGCGCAGAGCCACCAGGACACCGAGGATCGCGGCGAGTATCAACACCACGGGTATCGCGTTGACGACCGCAGAATCGGAACCGGTGAGAACGCTGTAATGCGTTCCGGCGAGGATCAATCCGGTCATGAAACCGACGAAGCCGATGCCGGGGGCGACAGCGGTGCGCCACACGGAACGGTCGGGGTGGCCGATGAAGAACACCACCACCGACAGCGCTGCGGCGGCCTGCAGGGCGATCACCCCCAGAGTTCCGAGTCCGATGGCCCCGGCGGCGTAGATCAGGTACGGGTCGACACCGGTCACCGCGAACACCGCCAGCGCCACGGCAGCCACCAGTGAGGCGGTGATGCTGCCGATGTGCGGGCTCGAGTGATGCGGGTGAATTCGGCCCAACCGCGCCGGAAGTACGTGCTCACGCCCGAGGGCGAACAGATATCGGCTCGCTGCGTTGTGTACGGCGAGATACGACGCGAGCACGCTGGTGCACAACAATACTGCCGTACCGTCGTACAGCACCGTTCCTCCGTACTGCTGCGCCAGCGTGAACAGAAGATTGCCCAGTTCGCTCTGCGCCAGCACCGGCGCATCGACCCCGCCCGCGGCCCCGACGATGATCCAACTCGTCAGCACATAGAAGACCGCAATGAGCGACACCGCGATGAACGTCGCGCGTGGGATGCTGCGTCTGGGGTCCTTGGTTTCCTCTCCGTAGAGGGCGGCCGACTCGAAACCGATGAAACTCGAGAAGGCGAACATCATCGCTATCCCCAGCGATCCGGAGAACACCTGCGTGGGAGTGAACGATTCCAGTGGTATCGCCGCGGTTCCCTTCTCACCCACCACCAGGACGTTGAACACCGTCAGAAAAGCGAATTCGAGAACCATCAGCGTTCCCAACACCTTCGCGGAAAGATCGGCATTCCTGAAACCCAGGAAAGCGACAATCACGACAGCGACCGCCGTGAAGACGTACCACGGAATGTCGATACCGGAATCGGCGAACACCAGGTGAGTGAAATAGCCGAACGCACCCGAAAGTCCACATGCGAGCGAGGTATACGCGACAACTGCGACATACGCGGCAGCAACTCCCGGCGGCTTCCCCAGTGCGAGACCGATGTAGGTATAGAAGGCTCCGGTGCTGTACACCTGCTGACTGATCGCCGCGAAACCCACCGAGAAGCACAGCAGCACAACGGCACTGATCGCGTAGGCCGCAGGCAGACCGGCACCGTTGCCGCGTATCAGGGCCAGCGGCACGTTGCCGATCATGGCCGCCATCGGGGCCGCCGCAGCAACCACGAGAAATACCACTCGGCCGGTGGTGAGAGTACGTCGATCGGACATCGTTCGGACGCTACTCGTCCGAAGTGCACAATGCTGACATGGAATACGAACGTGGATTCGACAGACTCGTCAACTTCAGCGACGCCGTGGTCGCGATTGCCGCGACACTGCTCATTCTGCCGTTGGTGGAACTGGCCGAACCGGACGAAAGCGCACAATTCGTCGATATTCTGCGTGACCACGGTGTCGAGCTGTTCGCATTCGTACTCAGCTTTCTGGTCATCTTCTCGCAGTGGCTGAGCCATCATCGCGTGTTCCGTGCCCTGGTCGGCTACACCAAGGGTTTGATGTGGGTGAACTTCGTCTGGTTGCTCTCGATCGTGTTCCTGCCGTTCCCCACCAAGTTGATCGCCGAGAAGAGCGGGTACGACGCCAGTGCGGCACCGTTGTACGTCGCGACCATCGCAGTGTCGGTCGTCTCGATGTTCGCGGCCGACGTGATCGTCTCCCGGCATCCGAACATCGTCGCCGACGACGCACCTCGTCACGGCGGCGTGCGCAACGGCGCGATCACCTCGGTTCTCATCCTGGCCGCTCTGGGACTGACGTTCACACCGCTGGGCCTGTGGTCGCTACTCCTCCTGTTCCTGACAGCGCCGATCAACCGCCTCCTCGGCCGTGTCTGACGAGTAGATTGGTCGGGTGAGTACCGAGAGCGCGTCGAAGCAGCAACCGCTTCTCGTGCTGGGCAAGATCACCGAGATTCTCGACGCCTTCTCGTTCGACCGCCCCTCGATGACGCTCGGTGAGATCCAACAGACCACCGGCCTGCCCACCTCGACGGTGCAGCGTCTCGTCACCAACCTTGTGCAGCAAGGATTTCTGGACCGGGGCGGCGATCGGATCCGTATCGGAGTGCGGATGGCCTACTGGGCAGCGACGGCGACCAAGGACCTCGACGTGCTGTCGGTCGTCAACCCCGTGCTCAAGGACATGCGCGATCTGACGACCGAGACCGCGTGTTTCTTTCGGCCGGAACAGAACTACCGCGTGTGCGTCGCCATCGCCGAGACCCGCCACGCCTTGCGCCGGGACATGTACGTCGGCAAGGTGATCCCGCTCAGCGCGGGATCGGCCAGCCGCGTCCTGCTGGCCTGGGACGACGACCTGGCCGAGCGTGTCCTGTCCCGTGAACTCGAATCGATGACCGAGCAGACGGTGACCGAAGCCGAGACGATGCGAACCCTGTTGGCGCAGACCAGAGCCGACGGTTATGCGATCACCACCGGCGAGCGCGAGACCGGCGCGTCGGGACTGTCCGCACCGGTGTTCGATTCGGCCGCGGACATCGTCGGTGCCGTCACCATCAGCGGACCGACACTGCGCATGCCGCAGTCGCAGTGCGAGGACTGGGTGGATCTGCTGATCTCCCACGCCGAGCAGATCACGAGGACCCTCGGCGGCCGCTACCCTGCGTGAGACCAGGCGTCGGGATTCACCGGATGCGCAGGCATCGAACCGCCGACCATCGCAGCTGCGTTGGTGGCGCACAGCCGGGCCATCTCCGAACGCACCGACACCGTCGCGCTCCCCACATGTGGGAGCAATACCGTGTTGGGCAGATCGGCCAGGCCGGGTTCGAGGGCCGGCTCGCGCTCGTAGACGTCCAATCCTGCTGCGGCAACGGTCCCCTCGCGGAGCGCGGTCACCAGAGCGGCCTCGTCGATCACCGGTCCTCGCGCGGTGTTGATCACGATCGCCGACGGCTTCATCGCCCCGAGTACCGCGGCGTCCACCAGATGGTGGGTGGAGTCCGACAGCGGAACGTGCAGGGACAGAAAATCGCTGGTCGTGACGATCTCGTCCCACGACGCATGCTCGACGCGACCCGCGAACTCACCGAGCTCGTCGTCGGAGACCTCTCGATCACCGGGCGGGCGCGGACAGAACTTCACCGTCATGCCGAACCCCAGTGCCCGGCGAGCGGTGGCGCGGGCAATGCGGCCGAAGCCGGCCAGTCCCAGTACTCGATCCGAGACATCGCTGCCGAGAAGCAGTTCCGGCTCCCACCCGGTGAACGAGCCGGAACGGACGAATGAATCGGCCTCCACGGCGCGGCGAGCAGTGGACAGTATCAACAGCATCGCGATGTCGGCGGTCGAGTTCGTCAGAACCCCTGGGGTGTTGGCGACGGTGATCCCGCGCCGCGTCGCGGCGGCGATGTCGATGTTGTCGAATCCGACGGCGTAGTTGGAGATCCCGACGATCGACGCCGTCTCCAGCAACTCCGCATCGAACCGGTCACGTAACTGGGACACGACGACCGAGTACTCACCGGAGGAGCAGGCGGCGACGAGTTGCTCGTGATCGACCGCCCTCAGGTCCACCTCCCCCGCCGCCCGCAGAATGTCCATCCCCGGTGCCGGGATCTCGGTGGTGACCAGGATGCGGCTCATGCGACCCACTCGAAGGCGCGCGCCTCGGACCGCACACCCTGAACGGCCTTCGATCGCATGGGCTCGTCCAGCTCGGCGAGCAGCCCCTCCGAGAGAGACGCCATGGACGCAAGCGTCGCCGGCTCGAACCAGTCCGGCCGTGTCGCGAAGAGAATGTCCTCCGACGAGGTGTTACCGCTGGCGCCAGGAGCGAAGGGGCATCCGCCCAGTCCGCCCAGTGAACCGTCGACCATCGTGGCACCGGCCGAGATCGCCGCGAGGGTGTTCGCGACGCCCAGGCCCCAGGTGTCGTGTCCGTGGAACACCACTCTGCGGTCGGGGGTTTCCTCGCGGACCCGCGAGATCAGCGACTGCACCTGTACCGGTACCGCCTGCCCGAGGGTGTCACAGATGACGATATCCGTTGCACCGGTTGCTCGTTCGTCGTTGGCGATCTCGATGACCCGGTCCGGTGGCACCTGCCCCTCGAAGGGGCAGGTGAAGGAGGTCGCGATGCAGAGCTCTATCTCACCGCCGACCGATCGAGTGATGTCGACGGCGTCGGGCATCGCAGCCAGGGACACCTCGGTGGTACGGCCGATGTTGGCCTGATTGTGCGAGTCCGAGGCGGAGAAGCAGTACTGGAAGTTGCGGGCTCCGGCGGCAGCGGCCTTCTCGATGTGACGTGGAGTGGCGACCCACACCCAGCATCGAGCGAGTTCGGCGGCGGTGAGCTCACCGATCACCTCAAGCGTGTTGGCCATCGGTGGCACCTTGTCACCCCGAGCCATCGAGCCGATCTCGAGCGAGGGCACGCCGAGTTCGATGAGCGCTCTGATGATCTCGAGCTTTCGTTCGGTGGCGAGCATCTTGCCGGTGAGCTGCAGACCGTCGCGCATCGTGACGTCGCGAAGCTGTGCGGCGGGAGCGAATCGGTACATCTAGAGGCTCATCTCTTCGTCGGTGCGGCCGAGCAGAGTCGACAGTACTTCCCTGGTGTGTTCGCCCAGATCCGGTCCGACCGAACGAATCGGCAGGGACGCGTCACCGATCACCGGGACGACGCCGACGAATCCGACGTCGGTGGGCTCGTCACCTCCGGTGTCGACCGAGAAGTGCTGAATCATGTTGCGGGCGGCGTACTGTTCGTCGGCGACGATGTCCGCCGCGGTGTAGATCGGACCCGACGGCACCCCGGCGGCGTCGAGAATCTTCAACGCCTGCTCGCGCGAGTGCAACCCGGTCCACGCCGCGATCGCGGCGTCCAACTCGTCGCGTCGACGCCACCGACCGGCGTTGGACGCCAGGTCCGGGTCGGCTCCCAGATCGGGACGATCGATGGTCTCCATGTAGCGCTGGAAGATCGCATCGCCGTTGCCGGCGATGATGATCGAGTGTCCGTCGTTGCACGGGTACGCGTTCGAGGGTGCGATGCCTTCCATTCGGCCGCCCGTGCGCTCGCGTTCGACACCGTAGGCGAGGTAGTCCGGAATCAGCGATTCCATCATCGACAGAATCGATTCGTTCAGCGCCACATCGATGGAACGCTGTGCCAGCGACAGCGGAGACTGCCCGTCCGAGGCCTGCGCCGCGCGCTGGGTCTGCCGTTGGAACAGGGCCATGACGCATCCGAACGCCGCGTACAGCCCGGCGATTGAGTCCCCGATCGAGACCCCGACCCGGACGGGTGGCCGATCCGGGTCACCCACGAGATTGCGAAAGCCGCCGTACGCCTCTGCGACAGCGGCGAATCCGGGTCGCTGCGACATGGGGCCCGTCTGGCCGAAGGCCGAGATGCGCGTGATGATCAATTCGGGGTTGGCTGCGCTGAGCACTTCCGGCGAGATACCCCATTTCTCCAGCGTGCCGGGCCGGAAGTTCTCGAGCACGATGTCGCATTTCGCTGCGAGGTCGACGACGTCCTTGCGGCCCTGTTCGGTACGCAGGTCCAGCACGATCGATTTCTTGTTGCGGTTGATCGTGCGATAGAGCATCGACGTGGTGCCGGAGTAGAGCCGCCAGTTGCGTAGTTCGTCGCCGGTTCCCGGCCGTTCGACCTTGATGACCTCGGCACCGAAATCGGCGAGCATGCGTGCCGCAGTAGGGGCGGCTATGTAGTTGCCGAGTTCGAGAACTCGAACTCCGCTGAGCGGCAGTGCCATCGTGTTCCTTTCGATACTCCCGGAAGCAGGGTTCATGGAATCTGGGCTCACAGGATCCAGCTCATCGGCACGATCAACGCGATGGCGATGACCGATGCCACCGAGACGCCCACCGAGCACGTCTTGAGTGTGCCTCGGGTCGACTGGCCCATCAAGGACTGCAGGAGCCAGAAGGTGTTGCTGGTGACGTGGACGGCGAACAACGATCCGGCACCGGCGGCGAGTGCGATGAACACCGGGTCGAGACCGATCAGCGGAGCGACCGGGGCGAGAATGCCGGCCGAGGTGATGGCGGAGATCGTCACCGATCCCACGGCGATGTGCAATGCGGCCGCGATGACCCACACCATCAGGAGCGGCGCTGCGGTGCTCGCCGTGAAGTACTGGCCGAGGATGTCGCCGAGACCCGCCTCGTTGATGACGGCCGCGAGCGATCCACCGACGCCGGTGAGGATCAGTATCTGGCCGCTCTCGGCGAAGCCACGGGCGAGAGCCTTCTCCACCCGAGCCTGTCCGACGTGGTAGCGACCGATGAGGCACGTTCCCACCAAGCCGATGAGCAGCGCGATGACCGGGCTGGCAATGAACTCGACGACGGGAATCGAGATCTCGGCGACTTCGAGTACGGCTCCGATGGCAATGAGGACGAGCGCGAGCAGCAGCGGCGAGAGCAACACCAGCAGTGACGTCTGCTTCTCGGTGCGCACCTTCTGGGCTACGCCACCTCCGGTTTCGAGAGGCTCGTCGTCGGAATCGGCAGGCTCCGGGACCACAGACTCTGGGACCACGACGATCTGCTGCTCGTCCTTCTCCTCGTTCCACCATCCGTGCCGAAAGACGAACGACATGACGGCCACCGACAGCACGACGACCGGAACGATCAGGATGAGTCCGTAGATCATCATCTTGCCCAGCGGCACGCCGAGCAGTCCGGCCAGTGCGAGCGTCGCGACACCGGGGACCATGAACACGATGCCGCATTCGAGCGCGATCGCCAGCGCCGTGGCCATTCGCGCTGTGCCGTACTTGCCGATCTTCGGGGCGAGGTTGCGGGCGAGCGGAGCGGAGATCACGAGCAGCACGTCGAGGAAGATGGACTGCAGCAGGGTCGCGATGGTCAGCGAGAGTGCGTACGGCAGCCGCTTGGGTCCGAATGTTCGCAGCAACGTGCCGACTAGTCGCTGGATCGCGTTCATCTCCTGCAGTACCGAACCCATCAGAACGCCGAAGGCGATGAGCAGGCCCACCTCGGCCATGATCTCGCCGAAGCCGCCGGTGATGGTGTCGACGGTGGTGCCGACTCCGAGCTTCGTCGCCAGTCCCAGGTACGCGGCCCCGAGCACCAGCGAGATCACCGGGTTGAAGTGAAAACGAACGATGAAGACCACCACCGCCAGGACGGCGACGACGGTGTTGATCACGATCCACATATCGGACATCGGCAATTCTTCCCGCTGAATGAGAGTGACCGCTGCCATGGCATGCGGCTCGGTGTGATCCATCACACCAATACCCACATTATGGGCACAGATTTACTTCGTGAGCAAGAGCCTGGGCAGCACGGAACCACGAAGGTCCGCCGAGAGCCAGGTCAGATTGGCTGAGCGCGCCTTATCGAGAGCGCGGCCCGAGAGGGATCGAGTTCGACGGGCGAGCGGACCAGCAGTTCCCCGACCCGCAGGATGCCGTCGGACAGCGGCTCGACACGCAGTCCGCCGCGACCGATCAGCGCCTTACGTGCACCGTCCACCACCATCCGGTCCATCCACGCGCACGGATGGGCCGGCCGGCCACCACGGAACCGAATCCAGCCGTCACCGGAATCGAGCTCGAATTCCAGCCCTCGCAACGGGTCGAGCTCCAGCCCGCGTACGACGACGTTTCGCCTGGCCACGGACGGATCGGGCACATCGACCCCGAGTACGTCGCCGACGGCCTCCCAGGCCTCGACGGCCAGAAAGCTCACCGCCGCCTCGGTGTGTGCCTTCACGCCGAAGAACCGATCTCCACGAATGCCTTTGTGCGCCACGATCTCGACGCTGGTCGGCAGGTCCGTCGCCGACTCGGCCGGGCCGTCCTTGGATCTACCGAAGTAGGCGTGTGTGGGCGAGCGCAGTAACTGCACGATCTCGGCGCGATACTCGAAAAGCATGCCCTCGAGTCTGCCCGGTACCGATCTCCATCCGTTCTTACCCGCGGGTAAGAACTGATCAGTACACTCGCGACATGGCTGTGACGACACGCGTGTCCACCTCCGACGGCATCATCGAGGGCAAGCCGGTGGGCGACCTGACCACCTGGCGCGGCATCCCGTACGCCGCCCCGCCCGTCGGACCGCTTCGTTTCCGAGCGCCGCAACCGACCCAACCGTGGTCGGGCGTGCGCGACGCCACCGAATGGGGCAACGCCTCCGTTCAGCACAAGCGCGGCACGATGCTCGCCGTCGGCAAGTACCAGCCGTCGAGCGAGGACTGCCTGACGCTCAACGTGTTGGCCCCGAGCGCACCGAGCAAGAACCCGCGCCCGGTCATGGTGTTCATCCACGGTGGTGCCTACACGCTCGGCACCTCGGCGACCCCGCTGTACGGCGGCGGCTCGCTGGTGCGCCGCTCGCTGAAGGACGGCGACGGCATCATCTACGTCTCGGTCAACTACCGACTCGGCGCACTGGGCTACCTGGACATGTCCCAGTTCTCCACTCCCGAGCGGCCGTTCGACTCCAACCTGGGCCTGCGGGATCAGGTCGCAGCGCTGGAATGGGTGCAGCGCAACATCGCGAACTTCGGCGGCGATCCGAACAACGTCACCATCTTCGGCGAATCCGCGGGCGGCAATGCGGTCACCACACTCATGACGGTTCCCGCTGCGAAAGGCCTTTTCGCACAGGCCATTTCCGAGAGCTCTGCTCCCGGCATGACGGCCACCAAGGAGCGTGCCGATCAATGGGCACGCGAGTACGTGGGCTACCTGGGCGGCACCGCGGAGAACGCGGCCGAGACCCTGGAGAACGCCGAGGTACTACGGCTCGGGCGGGCCGGCACCAAGCTTGGCCTGACCACCCTGCACCGCACTCCCGGACTGCTTCCGTTCGGACCCGTGATCGACGGCGATTTCCTGCCGGTCAGCCCGGTGGAGGCGTACGCGAAGGGCACCGCGCACCGCGTCCCGTTGATCATCGGCACCAATGCCCGTGAGGGAACACTGTTTCCGAAGTTCCTCGACGCACTGCCCACCAACCCCGAACGCATCGGCAAGCTGTTCTCGCTCACCGATCCCGACGCCGAGGCCGTGGTCACCGCAGGCTATCGCGGCTACCCCAGTGAGCGGTCGGCCATCGACTTCGGCGGCGACTTCACCTTCTGGAAGCCGTCTCTCGAAGTGGCCGAGGGACATTCGCGTCACGCACCCACGTACTTCTACCGCTTCGATTTCGCTCCGCGATCGATGAAGGTGCTCGGCCTCGACGCCACCCACGGATTCGAGTTGTTCGCCGTGTTCGGCATCAACGAGACCCTCTTCGGCAAGGCGCTCACACTCACGGGTGGACGAAAGGCCTTCGCCGAGGTCACCGAGCAGGTGCAGTCGAACTGGATTGCGTTCGCCACCAACGGAAAACCATTGGACACGTGGCCGGCGTACGACGAGGACTCGCGTCGGACATTGATCTTCGACACCCGCACCCGGGTACAGAAGGACCCACGGAGCGACCGGCGCAAGGCATGGGAAGGCTACCGGGGCTACGACAGCCAGAAGCTCGAACCCGTCACTTGAGCAGTCGCGACATGCGACGGTCGGCGAGAATCTTGCCGGCCGTCTGGCACGTCGCGCAGTACTGAAAAGAGCGATCGACGTAGGCGACTTCACGTACCGGGTCGCCGCACACCGGGCACGGAAGTCCGGTCCTGGCGTGTACACGCATCCCCGATCGCTTCTCCCCCTTCAGACGCGCCGCATCCTGCCCGGCCGAGCGGGTCACCGCGTCGGACAGAACCGATCGCATCGCCGCGTAGAGCGTCGCGACGGATTCGGGATCGAGCTTGCTCGACGACGCGAAGGGCGAGAGCTTCGCTACGTGCAGTATCTCGTCCGAGTAGGCATTGCCGATGCCTGCCAACAGCGACTGATCCACCAACGAGGTCTTCAGTCGCGCGGTGGTGCCTGCGAGGATCTCGGCGAATTCGAGCTCGGTGACCGTCAGCGCGTCCGGACCGAGCCGGGCGATGCTCGCAACCTGTTGCGGGTCGCGCACCACCCACACCGCCAGCCGCTTCTTGGTACCCGCCTCGGTGAGATCGATGGCGGGCGTCGCTCCCTCGGGGGTGAAGAAATGGATCCGCAGCGCCAAGGGTCCTTTGCCCGGCTTCGGCGGTGCGACGCTGGGATTGTCCACCCACCGCAACCACCCCCCGCGAGAGAGATGGGTGATCAGCCAGAGATCACCGGCGCGAAGTGCCAAATGCTTCCCGAAGCGGGCGGCATCGGTGACGTCCTTGCCCTGCAGCTCGGTGATCGGCGGATCGAACGTCTTGAGAACGCTCAGTGCAGCGATGTCGATGCGACCGATCACCGCACCGACGGCATGCTCGCGCAGAAAGCCGGCAAGGGCTTCCACCTCGGGTAATTCCGGCATGTATTCAGTATGCAGCTACGATGACCGTCGTGATGGTTCCGACTCCGTACGAAGATCTGCTGCGCCACATCCTCGATACCGGGACGGCGAAATCCGACCGAACCGGAACCGGCACCACCAGCGTGTTCGGGCATCAGATGCGCTTCGACCTGGCCGCGGGCTTCCCGCTGATCACCACCAAGAAGGTCCATCTCAAATCCATCGTCTACGAATTGCTGTGGTTCCTGCGTGGGGATTCGAACGCCACGTGGCTGCAGGAACACGGCGTGAGCATCTGGGACGAGTGGGCTGCTCCCGACGGCGAGCTCGGCCCCGTCTACGGAGTGCAGTGGCGATCGTGGCCCACCCCGTCGGGCGAGCACATCGACCAGATCAGCCAGGTCATCGAGACCTTGAAGACCGACCCGGATTCGCGGCGGATGATCGTCTCGGCCTGGAACGTCGGCGAGATCCCGCGAATGGCGCTGCCGCCGTGCCACGCGTTCTTCCAGTTCTACGTGGCCGACGGCAAGCTCTCCTGCCAGCTGTATCAGCGCAGTGCGGACATGTTCCTCGGAGTGCCGTTCAACATCGCGAGCTATGCGCTGCTCACGCACATGGTGGCGGCGCAGACCGGTCTCGAGGTCGGCGAGTTCGTCTGGACCGGCGGCGATTGCCACATCTACGACAACCACCGCGATCAGGTCACCGAGCAGCTCTCGCGCGAGGCGTACCCCTACCCCACTCTGAAACTGGCGCAACGGGATTCGATCTTCGACTACACCTACGAGGACATCGAGATCGTGGACTACCGGCACCACCCGGCGATCAAGGCCCCGGTAGCGGTGTGAGTGCTCCGTTCGTCGGCTCGATCTGGGCGCAGAGCACCACGGGAACCATCGGGGACGGGGGCGGTATCCCCTGGCACATTCCCGAGGACCTGGCACACTTTCGCGCCGTGACGGGCGGTCATGCCGTCGTCATGGGCCGCAAGACCTGGGATTCACTTCCCGCGAAGTTCCGGCCGCTGCCCGGGCGTCGGAACATCGTCGTCACGCGCAACGCATCGTGGTCGGCCGAGGGCGCGGAGGTGGCACACAGCGTCGCCGACGCGATCGCGCTCGCCGACGCCGACCCGGTGTGGGTCATCGGGGGCGGCGAAATCTATCGCAGTGCAATGGATATCGCGACCCACCTGGAGGTGACCGAGGTCGATCTCGACGTCGTGGGCGATACGAGTGCTCCGGAGATTCCCGACGGCTGGGTCGCCAGGGCGGGCGACTGGCAGAGCAGCCGGGTCGACGGCACCCGATTCCGCTGGGTCGAGTACGGAAAGCCTACCCAACCTTCCTGAGCGCGTTCAGGATTCCCCCGTCGCGACTGCGAGTGGTGCGTCATACTGACGATCATGGACAAGAAGTCACTCACCGCCCTTGCCCGCCAACAGCTCAAGCTTGCAGTCGGCGCGTCGAGTGGCCGCAGTTCGCAGACGGTCTACGGCGGTCACCGACGCCACCTACGGCAGACGGTCGTGGCGCTGGCCGCCGGTAACAAACTGGCCGAACACGACCTCTCCGGCGAGTCGACCGTCCTGGTGCTCAGCGGCAAGCTGGAACTGATCTCCGGCGAACGCTCCTGGAAGGGTTCGACCGGCGACCTTCTCGTCATCCCCGACGCCCGCCACAGCGTCGAGGCCCTCGAAGACGTGAGCTTTCTGCTGACCGTCGCTATGTAGGGGACTTCCGCACGACCAGCACCGGGCAGTCCGCGGTGTTGACGAGCGCGAAACTCGTGGAGCCCAACAGCATTCCGCCGAATCCGCCGCGCCCCCGATTGCCCACCACGATCAACGCTCCGGTTTCGGACAGTCCGCTCAGAATCCTCACCGGACGGTCCTGAGCGACGATGCGCTGCACCTCGACGTCCGGGAACCTCTCCTGCCAGCCGGCGAGGCTCTCCGCCAGCAGAGCCTCTTCACCGTCGGCGATGGCCTGCCAGTCCTTGGGTGCACGGCCGAACGACTGGGTCAGATCGACATCCGACCACACGTGCACCGCGATCAGCACGGCTCCGCGGGCCGATGCTTCGACGAACGCCCACTCGACCGCAGCCTGGTTGACCTCCGAGCCGTCGATACCGACGACGACCGGCCCCTCGGCGACCGGCCGACCGTCGATGTCACGGCCTCGCACCACCGCGACAGGAGAGACGCTGTGAGCAGCCAACGAGAGTGTGACAGCACCGGTTTCGCTCGCCCCGATCACCAGGAGCTCGGCCTGAGCCGAGACCCCGATGAGAACGTCCATCACACCGCCCTCGACGGCACTCGAGGTCACCTCGAACGCCGGATCGTCGACCACCAGTGCCGCCAGAGTTTCCGCCGCCACCAATCTGGATTTGGCCGTGGCCACGAATTCGGTTGCTTCTCCGGCGAATTCGCTCAGGTCGACCACACCCGGCATGTCCACGGCCGTCACGATGTGCAATCGCCGATCGCGTCGGTGAGCACAGAGCGCCGCCCAGATCACGGCCTTGTCCGCTGCAGCGGATCCGTCGATGCCGACGATGATCGGTCGAGAGCCTGTCACGTTTCGGGCCTCCGGTCGTTGCGCGAGAACCGGGGCCTCGGGCGTATGACGAATAGGAGTTCAGGCTAGTCGATGGACCCCGCCGAAGCGCCTCTTCGATTCGAATCGAATCGAAGAGGCGCCGGTCCCACGGACCCCCGGGGTATGTGGTGTCAGCTGGCGCGCAATGCGTTTGCGTACTCTCGGCTTCGCGTGCGGCTGAGCTCGACAGCGGTGTCCTGCGCGTCGAGATGATCGAGATAGTCGGCCAGTTGGTCGCGACTGCGGGCTCCGGCACCGAGGTCGGTGCGCTCGAAGATGCGCCACTGTGCCAGCAAGGGACGCAGGACCTCGTCGAGGTGGCGGCGTAGATCGTAGATTCCGTCACGCGAGATGAGCATCGCACTGCGCGCGAACCCCGGCAGGTTGCTGCCCGGCAGTTGGAAGTTCATGACGACCTCGGTGATCGCGGTGACGGTGAGCGACGGCGCAACCTCGAGCGCTGCGGAGACCAGGTCGGAAAAGAAGCGGACGTGTAGGTCCTGGTCGGCGACGATGCGTCCGAGCAGGCGATCGGCCACCGGATCGTGGCACTGCGCGGCGGTGTTGCGGTGGCACATGCTCGCAACCGACTCGTCCAGGGCGACCTGAGCGAGCGACCGAAGCAGGTGCGCTCCGTTCATCGGGGCGTCGAAACCCACCGTCATGCACTGAGCTCGGGCGCGACCGAGGGCGATCGGATCGACGCTGCGGGTGGCGACCAGGTAGTCGGTGACCGCCACTGCATGCCTAGTTCGTTCTTCGCTCCATACGGTGAGCCACGACGGCCAGGCCCCGATCTCGGAGGCGGCGGTGTCGCGCCGGTACAGCGGAATGTTCTGCTCTACAAGCAGAGTGGTCACCAATGCCGCCTTGGCGGCCTCGGTCAGGCTGGAGGGGCGCGAACCCCAGTACATCTCGGCCCGAACGAAGTCGGCCGGTTCCCACTGCACGGCTTCGGCGCGATGACGAACGAGATTCGCCTCGATGCTCGGCAGCAGTTCTCGCAGAACCGCGAACTGCCCGATGTCACTGCGCATACCCACCCCTTCGCCGCCCGCACACCCACTCCGACGGAGATCAACGTAGATGCGCGGCCCGTCCGTCGGGACGGCTTGGCGATTGTTTAGGGCAAGTCGCAAGCGCCCACGGCACGCGCTCGAGATAGGTCACAACGAGTTTTGCCGAAATGGTGGATCACGCGTTGATAACAACCTATGATCGATCCTGTTAGAGGCCCGGAAACAAACTTGAAGTACGAAAACGCCGCGGTTTCGTCGGGGATTGCATACATTGAGCCGTGGAAGCGCGTCGATACGCGTGAGTGAGTTTGCTTTCTCGAGACCTGAAGAATCCAACACGAAGGGTTGATCTGTGACCGTTCACAACTCGACTAGCCTCGGAATCATGGTCGCGGGTCAGCCTGCGTCGGCTCCTCTTCGCGACTTCCGCGCGGTGGCTCGGCTCCTCGTGGGGCACTTCGCCGCCAACACCCCCTGCGGGTCGTTGCCGGGCGAACAGCTCCACGGCGACGTCACCGAATTCACCGTCAAGTGCATCAGTATCGCCGTGCAGATGCTCGACGAAAGACGTGCTCCGGCGGAGTCCGACCTGGCCGAACTCCGCGCCAAGGCCAGTCAGTGGGCGCGCGAGGGTGTGCCCCTCGAGTCCGTGCTCAGCGTCTACCACGAGGGCATCCAGATCGGCTGGAATCTCGTGTCCAAGCGGGCAGGTGAAGGCGACGCCGCCCAGCTGATCGAGGCCGCGCGGATGTTCGTGCTGCTGTCGGAGAAGGTGTCCATCGCGGCCAGCAAGAGCTACGTCGAGGAACTCCAATCGGTGGCCAGTGAGCATCACACGGCAGCGCACACCCTGGTGACCTCGCTGCTCAGCGGCCACAATGCGGTGTCGATGGCCCGTCAGTCCGGCATCGAGCTCGCCGACAGTTACCTCGTGCTCGCCATCTCGGTGCCGCCGCACCCCGACGAGAACGACCCCAACATCCAGAAGACCGTCGCCGCCCGTCGAAAGCTGCGCCGCGTTCAGGCCGAATTGGCCACGATCTGCGGTCGCACTCCCCTGTCTCTGCTGAGCACCGAAGGCGGCACCGTGCTGATCCCGGGTGTTCACGACGAAGAGTGGGTCGAGGCCCTGGTGCACCGCATCGGTACCGCCGCCGAGGTTCCCGTCACCGTCACCGCCGAGCAGGCCGCTACCGCCGACATCCCCACCGCAGCCGATCAGGTCCACGAACTGCTGTCGTTGGCGCACCAGCTGCACCGTCCGTCCGGGCTGTACCGCATGGACGACCTCGTGCTCGAATACCAGCTCACGCGACCGGGACCCGGCCGTCGCCACCTGACCCAGATCCTCGAGCCACTCGACTCGTCGCCGGAGCTGCTCGAGACCCTCGAGATCCACATCTCCCACGATCTGAACCGTCAGCGGTCCGCACGCCAGCTCCACCTGCACACCAACACCGTCGATTACCGCCTCAAACGGATCGCCCAGCTCACCGGGTTCGACCCGACCCGTCCCTCGGGTATCCGACACCTGCAGGCCGCCCTGGTGGCCCGACGCCTCGAATCCTCGCGCGGCGCAGCGTGATCTGAGAACTCCGACCGGTTTCTCGACCCGACGGCAGGTAGCGTCGGAAGTATTCGAGGAGCAGGGGATTGTTGGATGACGAAGTTGAAGCTCGAGCTGTCCGGTGTGGTCAAGGAGTACCCCACCGGCGAGCAACCGGTACGCGCGTTGGACGGTATCGATCTCACGATCGAGGGTGGCCAGTTCGTCTCGCTCGTCGCGCCGTCCGGTGCCGGCAAGTCGACGCTGCTGCACATGCTCGGCGCACTCGACACGCCCACGTCGGGTTCCATCCGGTTCGACGACGTCGAGGTCACCACCCTCGACGACAATGCTCAATCCGATTTTCGACGCCACCAGGTGGGGTTCGTCTTCCAGTTCTTCAACCTGCTGCCGACGATGTCCGCATGGGAGAACGTCGCCGTTCCCAAGCTGCTCGACGGCACCCCCATCAAGAAGGCCAAGTCCGACGCGATGCGTCTGCTCGACATGGTCGGACTCTCCAACCGATCCGAGCACCGTCCGGCGCAGTTGTCGGGCGGTCAGATCCAGCGCATCGCGATCGCACGGGCGTTGATGATGGATCCGGCACTGCTGATCGCC
This sequence comes from Rhodococcus sp. 14-2496-1d, assembly GCF_002259365.1. NCBI lineage: Bacteria > Bacillati > Actinomycetota > Actinomycetes > Mycobacteriales > Nocardiaceae > Rhodococcus > Rhodococcus sp. 14-2496-1d. The sequence continues at coordinate 226,394 of NZ_NPFV01000005.1, forward strand.
GACGAACCGACCGGCAATCTCGACTCGAAGACCTCCCACAACGTCCTGGAGATTCTCGCCGAGGTGGCGCACGCCAGTGACGGGCGTCGAGCGGTGGTGATGGCGACCCACGACCTCGAAGCGGCACGGTCCACCGATCGCATCGTCAGCATGATCGACGGTCGCGTCGAGACCGACACTCCCACGGCCGGCCTCGATCGGTGATAGGCACCGCGCTCAGCAGATTTCGAGTCATCAGCCTGCGCGACCTCCGCATGCACTGGGTGCGTTCGTTGGTCTCGGCCGGCGTCGTCGCCGTCGCGGCCGGGTTGCTCATCGCCGTCCTCGGCACGTACGGGTCCTTGACCGGATCCGTCGAGCGTCTCGCGGTGTCGATCGCAGGTAACGCCGACTACGAGGTCGTCGGTGTCACCGACTCGGGCTTCGATCAGAGCGAGCTCGACGCAGTTCGCGCGGTCCCCGGTGTCGAGACCGCAGTCCCACTGCTGCGCAGCACCGTTCGGTCCGACGTCGGAGACCTGACGATTCTCGGTGTCGACTCGTCCATCACGGCACTGCAATCCGATCTCGAAGGCGCAGTCGAAAACGCGGCCGGGTTGCTCACCGACCCGGCCGGAGTATTGGTCGGAGCCGCAACAGGTTTGACGCAGGGCGACACCATCACCATCGACGATGTTCCGACGACGGTGGTCGGCGTGGTCGACGGCCCGGGGACGCAGCGGATCGGCGGGGGCATGTTCGCCGTCGCGCTCATCCCGACGGCTCAGACGCTCACCGACCGCCCCGATCAACTCGATTCGATCTTCGTCCTCGGCGGCGGCGACACTGTGCGTACCGACCTCGACGCCGCACTGGCGGGCCGGGTGTCGGTGATGAATCCCGACTTCAGGGCCGACCGCGCGAACCAGGCGATGAGCCTGACTCGCAATGCCACACTGATGGTCTCGCTCATCGCGTTCGTCGTCGCGGCGTTCCTCGTCTTCAACGTCATGAACATGGCCATCGCGAAGCGTCGACCCACCATCTCTCTGCTCCGGGCAGTCGGTGGCCGCCGCGGCGATATCGTCCGCGACCTTTTGTTCGAGTCCGTTCTGGTCGGGCTCGTCGGCGGTGCCGTCGGCGTTCCGCTGGGAATCGTGATGGGCCGCATCGCGATCGAGAGTCTGCCGCCGTTCCTCTCGCAGGCCTTCGATGCGCGGATCGAATACGTGTTGCCCGGCTTCGCGATTCCGGTGGCGATCGTGGCCTGTGTACTGGCCTGCGCGGGCGCCTCGGCCGTCGCGGCGGTTCAGGTCTATCGCATCTCGCCGATCGAGGCGCTCGCGGTCGGCGGCGGAGAGACCTCGGGAGGCCCCGGTCTGCGATTCACCCTGGCTGCAACGGTGTTCGGCGTGCTCGCCGTGGCCGGATCCTTCCTGTTCGCAGTCAACGTCGACGGGCAGTTGACCCTCGGGGCCGGCGCACTGTTCATGTTCGGCGTCGTCGCACTGTGTGTCGGCGCGACCGGACCGATCGTGTCGATCACCGCAGCGGTCCCCCGCCGCTGGGGTGGTGCCGGTCGCCTCGCGACCGCCACCATCGAACGCGCCCCGCGGCGTATATGGGCAACCGTGATGACGATCGTGATCGCGGTGGGAGTCAGTGTGGGAGTGTCGGGTTCACTGACCAACATGACCGACTCGGCGGCCGAGTCGTTGTCGTCGTTGGCCGATACCGACCTGTACGTGTCGATGACCTCGCCCGACGCCATACCGTCGGGCCCGATCGTTCCCGCCGAGGTGGAGGACGCCGTAGCGTCGACGCCCGGTGTGTCTCGCATCGTCGAGGGACAGTGGGCGTACGCCACGATCGACGGCGAGACGGTCTCCATCCAGGGCGTCGCCGACGGCAGCAACGCGGTGACTCTCACCTCGCTCACCGAGGACGTGCGTTCCCAGGTGCTCGCCGGTGACGGGGTGGTGCTGTCCCGGGGGTTCGGCAGAACGTTGGGTGTCTCGGTGGGCGACTCCATCGACTTGCCGACGCCGACCGGCGTCCAGACCGTGCAGGTGTTGGATCTGGTCGACTACATCAACGCCGCCGGCGGCACGATGGCGATCTCGCTGGATTCGATGCAACGGTGGTACGACCGACCCGGGGCGACCTACCTCGAGATCGGCGTCGACGGAGACGTTGCCGCCGTACAGGATTCGTTGCGTTCGACACTGCCGCCCGAAGCCTTCGTCTACACCGGCGCTGCGGCTCTGGAGGGCACCAGTGCGGCCATCCGACAGTCCGGCGCATTGGCGATCGCGCTGCAGTGGATCGTCGCGCTCGTCGCTGCCGTCGCCTTGCTCAACACCTTGACATTGTCGGTGCTCGAACGTCGCCGCGAACTGGGAGTGCTGCGCGCCATGGGCGGTGGCCGAGGAACCCTGGCGCGAATGGTGCTCGCCGAGGCGCTGTCGGTCGGCATCGTCGGTGGTGTCCTCGGCCTGATCATCGGCGCAGGGCTGCAATACCTGAGCACCCTGATCCTCGGAGCCAGCATCGGGATTCCGGTCGCCTACACCGCGAGCTGGTCGGTGCTGCTGTACGGCCTCGTCGCCCTCGGGTTGTCACTGCTCGGTTCGGCTCCACCTGCTGTGCACGCATCGCGACTGAACATCGTGGACGCCATCGCGGCGGATTAGGTGCTCTGCGGGGCCTCGGGATCCGCAAACGCGCGCGCGTTCGTCAGGTGCGAGCGGAATCGACAGCCCGTGGCCGGCGATTGTGCGCGCGTCTGGCAAATGCGCGCGCGTTTGCACGAGGATGACCGACGACATTCGACGCTTTCGCCCGTGACATCCAGTGCTTCGTCGGCATCGAATCGATCGCCGATTACACCGCTCACCAGCACCGCACTGCCCTGAACCTGATCGCCTCGCTGACCGGGACGGTGACGAGCAGCGGCAACCTGCTTCACGATCGACACGGTGGGCCGCTAGACTAGCGAGCGCGATGTGGGCCAGCTGAGCACCGGAGGCAGCGAACCCATCCGCAACCGATTGTTCGATGGATCGAAAGCCGTTGCTGGACAAGCGCTTTTGGTGAGTGGAACGATCACCAGCCTTCGTAGCTCAGGGGATAGAGCAACCCTCTCCTAAAGGGTAGGTCGCAGGTTCGAATCCTGCCGAGGGCACCATCAGTCGAGTCCGATCCATGCCCTCCATCAGTTGCGTGCCGCTGTTGCGCTGCCTGGAAATCCCCGTTACTATCGAACATATATTCGAGTACTGGGGAGGAACTCGTGGTCACAGCTGTACAAGATTTGCCGTTGACGTCCGATGAAGTGCTGCGGTTCGTTGCGCGCCTTCAGTCATCGGAGTTCGATGTCGACGCAGCAGCGGGCATCGATCTGATCTCCGCCCTCGAGACGATCAAGTGCGCCAGCGTGGCCGTTCAAGCCATCGTGACCGACGCCGTGGCGACGACCATCAGTAAAGAACGCCGCGAGCGCGGCAAGCCTAAAGCTCAGTGGCGCATAGGTATTGCGTCACAGATCGGCCTGGCTCGACGCGAATCACCGAACCGCGGCGGCACTCATCTGGGCCTCGCTCGCGCCCTGGTGCACGAAATGCCGCACACCCTGGCTCGCCTGAAAGCCGGAGAACTCAACGAGTGGCGCGCCATGATCCTCGCCCGCGAAACCGCATGCCTCACCGTCGACGACCGCCGCACCATCGACGAACGACTGTGCGCGGACCCCGCCACACTGGCCGGCGCGGGCGACCGCACCATCGAGGGCCGCGCCCGCGCCCTGGCCAACGAACTCGACGCCGCCTCCCAGGTGAAACGACGCGCCAAGGCCTACGCCGCCCGCCGCACGAGCACCCGGCCAGCCCCCGAATCGATGGGCTTCTTCACGGTCCTCACCTCGATGGAGAAGATGGTCTGCATGTGGGCGACCTTGCGACGAGACGCCGACACCATCGTCAACTCCGGCGGTGAGACACGGACCCGCGACCAGATCATGGCCGACCTCGTGTTCGAGCGTGTCACCGGCGCAGCCGCCGCACAGGGCCCGCCGGTGACCGTCGACATCGTCATCGCCGACGCCGCCCTCCTGGCCGGCGGTTCCACGTCCGCGTACGTGCACGGCTATGGCGACATTCCGTCCGACGTCGCCCGGCAACTCATCCGACACACACTCGACAGTGAGACGCGCGTCGCATTGCGTCGCCTCTACGCGCATCCGACGTCCGGCGCATTGACGGCTGTCGAGTCCACATCACGCGCATTTCCGACCGCGCTGGGACGCCTCATCGATCTGCGAGATCGCACCTGCCGCACTCCGTGGTGCGACGCGCCGATCCGTCACCACGACCACATCAGACCCCACTCCACAGGCGGCAGAACAAGCGCCGAGAACGGCGCAGGCCTTTGTGCCGCATGCAATTACGCGAAAGAGGGCGAGGGCTGGACGGCCGAGGCCCTACGAGACAAACGGGGCGCTCGACATCGCTACCGGCTCATCTCACCCACCGGGCAGACCTATGACTCGAGCGCGCCGCCGATCCCGGTGGTCGAGGTCTACAACTCGAGAATCGAGAACGTGATCATCACCGGTCTGTTCGACGACGACGCCGCATGACAGGTCGCGGCGGGAAGATACCGAGCACCGACTCGGTTACACTCGTCAACGGCGCGCCCAGCTGCACGCCAGACGTCGTGGAATGCTCCCGAACCTCCATGTGCACCCAGCACAGGCTTCTCTTACGGCGATCGAAACTGCCCACCGGCAGTCTCGCCACCTTGCATCTCGGCCCGAAGGCCCGCAGGTGCAACACCCTGCCCGAAAGGCACTTTTCATCACTATGACGACCCCACAGACTTTTGCTGCACTCGGCGTACCCCAGGCCATCGCGGATGTACTCGCGAGCCAGGGCAAGACCGAGGCATTCCCCATCCAGGCCGACACCCTTCCCGACACATTGCAGGGACGCGACGTGCTCGGACGCGGAAAGACCGGCAGCGGCAAAACACTCGCCTTCTCCATCCCGATGGTCGCTCGACTCGCCGGCCAGCTCCCCGGTAACCGGAAGCCCGGCCGCCCCCGTGGCCTGATCCTCGCGCCGACGCGTGAGCTCGCCACCCAGATCGCCGTTGCGATCGAACCCCTCGCCTCCGCGTACTCGCTGAAGGTCACCACGATCTTCGGCGGTGTCTCGCAGGTCCGTCAGGTCTCCGCGCTCAAGGGTGGAGTCGACATCGTCGTCGCCTGCCCCGGTCGGCTCGAAGATTTGATGAAGCAGCGTCACCTCACCCTCGACGGCGTTCAGATCACCGTCCTCGACGAGGCCGACCACATGGCCGACCTCGGGTTCCTGCCCGTCGTCACCCGCATCCTCGCTGCCACCCCGGACAAGGGCCAGCGCATGCTGTTCTCCGCGACCCTGGACAACGGCGTCGACAAGCTGGTCAAGCGCTTCCTGCACAACCAGATCACGCACTCCGTCGACGAGGCCACCTCGCACGTCGAGGCCATGACGCACAGCGTGTTCGAGGTCGACGGCGTCGAAGCCAAGAAGAAGCTGGTCCACCAGCTCGCCTCCGGCACCGGACGCCGCATCCTGTTCATGCGCACCAAGCACCAGGCCCGCAAGCTCGCCAAGCAGCTCACCGACGCCGGAATCCCGTCCGTCGACCTGCACGGCAACCTCTCTCAGGCCGCACGCGACCGCAACCTCGCCGCGTTCTCCTCCGGCGAGGCTCGCGTCCTCGTCGCCACCGACGTCGCAGCTCGCGGCGTTCACGTCGACGACGTCCAGCTCGTCGTCCACGTCGATCCCCCGGCCGAGCACAAGGCGTACCTGCACCGTTCCGGCCGCACGGCACGCGCGGGAAGCGCCGGAGACGTCGTGACCGTCGTTCTGCCCGAGCAGCGCAAGGACACCGCAGTACTGCTGCGCAAGGCCGACATCAAGGTCACGCCCATTCGCGTCACCGCCGACTCGCCCGCCGTGGCGAACCTCGTCGGCGAGCAGGCTCGTTACGTCCAGCCCGCGCCGAAGGCCGAGCAGGCACCGGCTCGCACCGCGAATCCCCGCAACAGCAACAACGCGCGACGCGGCGGCCCGGCCCGCAGTGGTGGTCAGCCCCGCAGTGGTGGACAGCCCCGCAGTGGTGGACAGCCGCGCAGCGGTGGTGGTGGCCACAGCCGTCGCGCAGCAGGACCGGCCACGAGCCAGCGCAGCCGCTGATTTCGGCCTGAGCGCGGAAAGTCCTCCCTACGAGGGCTTTCCGCGCTTCGCTGTTCTCACACTCACCACCGCCGCAACCGCGCAGAGACCAGCTGCGCCGAACCACGCCATCGTGTACTCACCGGTCGCGTCCCGCACGACGCCTGCGACGACCGACGCGATGCCGGCACCGATCTGATGTGAGGCGAACACCCAGCCGAACACCAGCGAGCCTCGGTCGCCGAACACCTCGCGACACAGCGCAATAGTGGGCGGAACCGTTGCCACCCAATCCAATCCGTAGATCACCACGAAGATGACGATCGACGGCTGGATGGTCGCGGACAGCAACCACGGCAGGAACAGCAACGACACGCCGCGAAATCCGTAGTACGCCGCCAACAGGTAGCGCGGGTCGACGCGGTCGGTCAGCCACCCCGATGCGATCGTTCCGACGATGTCGAAGATCCCGACCACCGCCAGCAGGCCCGCTGCGGTGGTCTCGTGCATTCCGTGGTCGTGCGCCGACGGGATGAAGTGAGTTCCGATGAGGCCGTTGGTCGTTGCCCCACAGATCGCGAAGCCCACCACCAGAGCCCAGAAGGTTCGGACCCGGCTCGCGTCGCGCAACGCCTGTATCGCGGCCTTGGCGGGGTTCACCGTCGACTCCACGACGACCGCTGTGTAATCCTCCGGCGCTCCGTAGGGGGTCACGCCGATGTCCGCCGGCATGTTGCGCAGCCACCGCAGGACGAAGGGCACCACGATCAGCGACCCGCCTGCGATGAGGAACGAGGCGGCGCGCCAGCCGGACCTGTCGACGAGCTGAGCGATCAGGGGCAGAAAGATCAGCTGCCCCGTCGCACTGCCTGCCGTCAGGATTCCCGACACGAGCCCACGCCGCTGCACGAACCACCGATTGGTCACCACCGCCGCGAAGACGAGGGCCATCGATCCGGTACCCAGGCCGATCATGACGCCCCAGGTCAGTACCAACTGCCATGCCTGGGTCACGAACACACTCAGAGCGCTGCCTGCCGCCACGACGATCAACGCCGTCGATGTCACCGCCCGGATTCCGAAGCGTTCCATCAGGGCCGCAGCGAACGGCGCAGTCAATCCGAACAGCACGAGGTTGACGCCCACCGCCAGCGACAACATCGACCGCGGCCAGCCGAACTCGTCCTGCAGCGGCACCATCAGCACGCTCGGTGCCGCCCGGAAGCCCGCGGCGCCGACCAGAGCGAGGAATGCCACGGCGGCAACGATCCAGGCCGGGTGAATCCGCCTGCGCGTCCTGATGTCGGAAGTCACGGTGACATTGTGCGCCTTGTCGGCTGGCACACTGGAGCGGTGACCGTCAGCTCTTCCCACACGACCAAGTCAGGGCCCCTCGGTCCGCAGGAGATGGCGACCGCTGCCGTCATGAGCAGCTTCACCGTCGCCCTGACGGTGATCGGTGTGCTGGTGCCGATGGCGGCGATCCTTCAGGTCGTCGCGGCGATTCCCATGTCGGTGGTCGCGCTCCGGTATCGAACGCGCGCACTGGTCACCTCCGCGGTCGCCGGCACCCTCGTCGGATTCGTCGCGGCCGGCACCCAGACGGCCATCACCGTCGCCAGCGCCGCTCTACTCGGAGGCCTGGTCGGGCGGGCCAAGCGCAAGAAGCAAGGACTGTTCGGCGTTCTCGTCACCTCGATGGTCGTCGGGCCGGCACTCGGAGCGTTGACCGTGCTGATGCTCCTCATCCTCGTTCCGCTGCGAGAGCTGTTCCTCGAGACTCTCCGCAACACGTTCGAGGGCATTTCACGACTGCTCGAGCGCACATCGGCACTGCAAGGCGTTGCCGACGTGATCCGCACCGGCTCCACGACCGTGCTCGACAACTGGTGGTGGTGGGCAGGCGGATCGATCGCCTTCGGCATCGTCACCGGAACGCTGTTCGCATGGCTCATTCTCACCGCGATCCTCGATCGGCTCTCCACCATTCCCACCCCCGAGCCGCTGGCCCCCAGCACCGACGACGAGATCGGGCCGCTGCCGGTCACGCTCACCGCGGTGGGATTCCGCTACCCGGGCAGCACGACGTCCGCGCTGACCGGCGTCGACCTCCGCATCGAGACCGGCGAATTCGTGGCGATCGTCGGCCACAACGGTTCCGGCAAATCGACGCTGACCCGGATCCTCGCCGGCCTCGAACCGTCGGAGGGAACCGTGGACAGGCCCGGCTCGACCGGTCTCGGACGGTACGGCGGCACCGCGGTGGTGCTGCAACGCCCCGAAAGCCAGATCCTCGGCACCCGCGTCGCCGACGACGTGGTGTGGGGACTGCCTCCCGGCGACTCACGCCCCGACGTGGAGGCCCTGCTCGACGAGGTCGGCCTCGGCGGCATGGGGGCGCGCGACACTGCCTCCCTGTCCGGCGGCGAAATGCAGCGACTGGCCGTCGCCGCCGCACTCGCTCGCCGTCCGGCACTTCTCATCGCGGACGAGGCAACCGCGATGATCGACGCCTCCGGGCGCGAACATCTGGTCTCGCTCCTCGCCGAACTACCCCGCAGGCACGAGATGTCGGTCGTGCTCGTCACCCATCACGTCTCGGAGACCGTCGCCGCGGACCGAGTCGTACATCTGCACGAGGGCTACCAGGTGCAGTACGACACCGCCTGGATGCACGCTCGAACGGACAATCCGACTGCGCTGCACGATAATTCGAGTGAACGACTCCTCGAACTGAGCGGGGTCGAGCACACGTACAACCGCCGCACCCCCTGGGCGCAGGTAGCACTGAACGGCGTCGACATCACCGTCAAACGTGGTGAGGGTGTGCTCGTTCTCGGTGGCAACGGTTCGGGCAAATCCACACTCGCCTGGATCATGGCCGGCCTCACCGGCCCGACCGGCGGCACCGCCCAGCTCGGCGGCAAGGCGATGACCTCACGCGTCGGCGATGTCGGGCTCGCGTTTCAGCACTCCCGCCTGCAGTTGCAGCGGCGCACCGTCTCCGAGGACATCGCGGCCGCCGCCGGCCCCGAAACAGGCTCTGCCACAGTGTCGGCCGCGATGGATGCCGTCGGCCTGGACAGATCGTTGGCCGCTCGCGACATCGATTCGCTCAGTGGTGGTCAGATGCGACGCGTCGTGTTGGCGGGGCTCATTGCGCGTCGACCTCGAATGCTGGTTCTCGACGAGCCACTGGCCGGGCTCGACCCTCCCGGACGCGACGACATCATCGGTGTTCTCGCCGGACTACGCGATCGCGGAGTCGCCATCGTCGTGATCTCGCACGACGTGGACGGAATGGACACCGTCTGCAGCCGCACCATCACGATGGCCGACGGCCACATCGTCTCCGATTCGATCCTGGGGAGCGTGCACTCGTGACCACCGTCGTACTGCGTCAGGTCCCACGATTCTCACCGATCCACCGCCTGTGGGCCGGCACCAAACTCGTCGCGGTACTGCTGCTGAGCATCACTCTCGTCGTGGCACCGACGTGGCCCGCCCTCGGGATCGTGTTCGCACTGTTGGTCGTCGCCGCGATCGTCGCGCACGTCCCGATCACCGCAGTGCCGCGTCCACCGTGGTGGATCTGGGCGCTGTTCGGTGTCGGAGCACTGATCAACCTGCCGATCGGAGGCGCAGCAGTACTGGTGTATCTGCGCGCGACGCTCTTCATCTTCGTCCTGCTCGGCGCATCGATGATGATCGGCTGGACCACCTCGATGAGCGACATCGCACCTGCGGTCTCCAAACTGGGCACGCCGCTGAAGAAGCTGAAGTTGCCGGTCGACGAGTGGGCCGTCGCCGTGGCTCTGAGCCTGCGGTCGCTTCCGCTGCTGATCGAAGAGATGCGCACCCTGAACGCGGCTCGACGCCTGCGCCCCAAGCCGGTCGTCAACAGCGCCTCGGACAATTCCCTGGTCGACATCGTCACGACGGTGATGTCGGTTGCCATCAGACGGGCCGACGAAATGGGTGGGGCCATCACCGCCCGCGGAGGCACCGGAATGATCACCGCCACCGAGGCACGGTTCAAGGCCTCCGACGCGGTGACGCTGACCGTGGTGACTCTCGCGTGCGCCACAGCCATCACGATCAGTGTCCTGTGGGGCTGAGCTACCCGCCCGCGAGACGCTCGGTGCGCGAGTTCAAGGCCTTGACGAACACGTCCGGGATGTCTCGGGGATCCTCCGCCACGTAACTCGTTCCGCCGGTCGCAGCCGAGATCTGTTGCAGTGCAACGGGATCCGCATCACCGGTGACGCCGACGGTGATGATCACGATGGGCCGCACCGGATCCTGTTCCTTCTGCAGCGTTGCCAGCAGCTGATCGAGGGAGATACTGCCCTCGTCTTCGTTGGCTCCGTCGGTCAGGATGATGACGCTGTTGACGTAATCGGGGTCGTATCCCTCCTTGACCCGCCGGAACGCAGCCAAGGTGGTGTCGTAGAGCCCTGTTCCGCCTCCGACGAGAGCTGGAAGACCTCGGATCGAATCGAGAATGGCGTCGCGCTGCGACTTTCCGTTGAAGGTACCGTCGGCCTTGCCCATCGGCACCAGCTCGCGGTAGTCCTGTTTTCCGCCACCGAGGCCGATCGAGAATGCCCAGAGGCCCATTTCCGTCTGGTCGCTGAACAGCGAGTTGGCACCGACGGATGCGTCGACGGTGAGTGCGATACGTGTCGAGTCGCCCGACTTCGCGGCCATCGAACCCGAGACGTCCTCGACCACGAGCGTGCGCAGCGGCAGCGCCAGGACGGCCCAGTCTCGCAATGTCGTTTCGATGGACAGCGGGTTCTTGATCTCGAGCGACGCCACCGATCCGACGCCTCGGCCGTCGGGTAATGGTGTGCCACTCGACGTTCGGAACCCGGCTGCGACCAAGGTGTCGGTGGCCGACGTAGTGGCGAGCACCGAGGCCAACGCCGCTCCTGCCTTCTTCACGCGGTCGTACTCGGGTCCGGCCGGTGCCGTGACGGCCAGTGGGTAGTTGAGGAAGTAGCTCCCGGTCGGCGGAACCGACTCGGTCAACTCCGATCCCGGATTGTCGGCCTCGTACGCCAGCAGCGCCTGCTCCGTGGCCACGCTGGTGCCGCCGTCCGTGGCCACCTGGGCCACCAGATCCGGGGTGTCGTGTGGGGCGTCCGCGATCCGTCCGAAGTCCTGCGCCATGGGCACCAGTGCCGCCGACACGGCCTTGGCGTCGGAGATGGCCACCTCGGATTCGGCCAGTGCACCGAGGATCGCGGCATTCGAGGCGCTGCTGGTCAGGGGGTCACCGATGCGTTGACCGGGAAGTTGGAGCACGCTGAGCCAGGTATCGGTCACCGGCACGGCATCGGATCTCGAGACCAGGACCGGCAGCGTGTTCGCGACCGAGGCCTTGGCCAGCTCGGGAAGTGCCCCGGTCGAGCGCAGGGTCTTGAGCAGCCACAGCGTCGAATCCGGGATCCACAGATCCGGACGCTCGTCATCGGTTCCGGCGATTTCGGTGGCCGTATCGGTGGGGCGTTCGGGGCGGACCTCGAAGTTCACGCAGCCGCGCTCGACCTCGCCTGCCTGCGAGACGATCTGCTGCACCGGTTCGGCGATCGACATGTCCACCGCCAGCGAGACCGTGTCGAGGGAATCGCAGGTGTCCGCACCGGATGCGCGTACGGCCTGCACTCCGAACCAACTACCGACCACGACGACGACTGCCACCAGCGCGAGCACCGACCAGGTCGCGGCCGAACCGAACCGGCGCGGACTACCGCTGTGACGTCCCGACATCGATGCAACCCCCTGCTCGGCCCCCAGCTGCACTCACGAATGCAACCGCACGCACACTCAGAAGTGACGCGACGCACAGCATAGTAGCCTCCTCAGCGACCGGAGCGACTTCTGAGCGCATTGACGAACACGTTGGGGATCTCCGCAGGATTTCGTGCGACGAAGCTCGTACCGCCCGTGGCTGCCGAAATTTGTTGCAGTACACCGGCATCCGCATCGTCGGTGATTCCGATGGTGACGATGACGACCGGCTTGGACGGGTCCTGTTCGGCTCGCAGAGTCGACAGCAGCTCGTCGAGCGAGATGCTGTCGGGGTCCTCGTTGGTGCCGTCGGTGAGGATGATGACGCTGTTCACCGCATCGGGGTCGTAGCCCTGCTGCACGGTGCGGAACGCGGCCAACGTGGTGTCGTACAACCCGATACCACCTCCGACCAGGGACGGCAGCGTTCGGGTCTGCTGCAACAGCACCTCACGCTGAGTGGTGTTGCCGACCTGCTCGTCCATTCGCCGGATCGGTGCCAGCTCACGGTAGTCCTGATCGCCACCGCCGAGTCCGATCGAGAACGCCCACAACCCCATCGACGCGTTGTCGGGGAACAGCCGATTTCCGGTCTCACTGGCCTGCACCGTCATGGCGATACGTGAATTCGCCCCGGCGCTGTAGTTCATCGATCCGGAGACATCCTCCATCACCAACGCCCGCGACGGGAGCGCCAGGATCTGGTACTGACGCAACGTCGATTCGGCGGCCTGTTGATCGGCAATCGTCAGGGGCGTGACGTCCCCGATCCCGCGATCGGAATCGAGCGGGGCCATGTCTGCGGAGCGGAACCCGGCGTCGGACAGAGCCTGCTGCCCCTGTTCGGATTGAATGGCCGTGGCCAGTGCCGTCCCGACGGACTTCGCGGTCTCGTGTCGATCGCCCGCGGGTTCGGTCACCGCCAGCGGGAAGTTCAGGAAGAAGGCACCGGTCGGCGGAGCCGTCGCGCCGAGTTCGACGTTCTTGTCCTGCTGGTAGTCCAGGTAGGCCTGCTCGGACACCACCGCGACTCCCCCGTCGGCGACCAGATCGTCGAGGCGCACCGTCGGATCGGCCTCGCCGCGAGTGGCGGCCTGAGCCTGAGCGATGGGGACGAGCGCCGCCGAGACCGAGTCGAGCGCGGTTTCGTCCGATCCGGCCTCTGCCACCGCGCCCAGGATGGCCGCGTCGGACGTGGTGTTGGCCAACGGATTACCGATGCGCAGACCTTCGAGCTTCAAGGCAGTGAGCCAGGTGTCGAAGAACGGCACCTCGTCCTTGCGTGCCGCGAGCACGGCGGGGGTAGCCGCCACCGATTGACTCGCCAAGTCGATCAACGACGCAGTGGACCGCACCGTCTTGCCGATCCACAGTGACGAATCGGGAACCCAGAGCGAGGGCACGTCGTCGCCCTTGGCCACCGCGGCCGAGACCTGACCCGACTCGGTGGCGGTGACCTCGACGGCGGCGCAACCCAACTCCTCCGACGAGGTGTTGTCGACGATCTGCTGCAACACGGGTGCGATCGCCGGATCCGCGGCCAGCGAGTAGGCCTCGGGATCACCGCACTTGGAACCGAAGGCCTTCAGACCGACGAACACTCCGCCGCCGAGAACCAGCAACAGAACAACGGCCACGATGCCGTACTTGGCCATGCCCCTACTGCGCGAGGTGGACGACGGGGCACTGTGTCTACCGGGCATGGCGCGACCTGTCAGGCGTAGATCTTGACGAACGTCTTCAACGAGTTCTCGATGTCGCCCTTGAGAGCGCGCGCGACGCCGGAGCCGATCGGACCGAACAGCGGCGCGCCGCCGAGGTTGATGTCGATGGTGATCTCGGAACCGTCACCCTTGGATTTCACGGACATGTTCAGACCGATCTTGACCCCGCCCTTGCCGTTGCCCTTGAGCTCGAGCTTCTTGGGCGGGTCGTAGGACTCGATCTTCCAGGACACGCGGTTGCGCATGCCCTTCACGCTGGCGACGGAGTCCAGGGTGGTGCCGACGGCCAGCTGCTCGGGCAGCTCACCGCGCCACGCTTCGTGGATGGAGAGCCACTGCTCGTATCCGGACAGATCGGACGCGTGCGCCCACGTCTGCTCGGGGGTCAGCGGGACGTCGAGGGAAACCTTCAGCTTGGCCACAGCAGGGATGGTAACCGCTGAAACGAAAATGCCCGCGTGAGGCCTTGCTCACACGGGCATTTTCGATGGTGCTGCGATCGATCAGTGGGCGCTGGCCTTCTCCGCACCAATACCGGTGAGGGAGCGAACCTCCATCTCGGCCTGCTTGTCGGTGCTCTCGGTGTCCTTCGAGATCAGAGTTCCGACGATGCCGAGGATGAATGCGAGCGGAATCGACACGATGCCCGGGTTGGAGAGCGGGAACCACGCGAAGTCCGAGCCGGGGATCATCGACGTCGGCGATCCGGAGACGGCCGGGGAGAAGATGATCAGCACGATCGTCGAGATCAGGCCGCCGTACATGCTGAACAGTGCGCCGGTGGTGGTGAAGCGACGCCAGAACAGCGAGTACAGGATGGTCGGCAGGTTCGCGGCCGCAGCGACGGCGAACGCGAGTGCCACCAGGAAGGCGATGTTCTGCCCGTTGGCGAGGATGCCGAGGCCGATGGCCAGCAGGCCGATGACGACGGCGGTGATGCGCGAGACCTTGACCTGCTTCTTGTCGTCGACCTTGCCCTTCTTGATGACGCTCGCATAGATGTCGTGAGCGAACGACGCCGACGCGGTGATCGTCAATCCGGCGACCACGGCCAGGATGGTCGCGAAGGCGACCGCCGAGATGACACCGAGCAGAATGACGCCGCCGAGTTCGAAGGCCAACAGCGGAGCTGCGGAGTTCTGACCGCCGGCCGAGGCCAGGATGCGGTCGGGTCCGACGATCGCTGCGGCACCGTAGCCGAGCACCAGGGTGAACAGGTAGAACGCACCGATGAGCGCGATGGCCCACACGACGCTGCGACGAGCTTCCTTGGCGGTGGGCACCGTGTAGAAGCGCATCAGCACGTGCGGCAGACCCGCGGTGCCGAGCACGAGTGCGATACCGAGCGAGAGGAAGTTGATCTTCGAGGTGGCACTGCCGCCGTACTGAGCGCCTGGCTCGATGACGTCACGTGCTGCCACGGCCTCGTTGGCCGATCCGGCCACCATGGCCTGTGCGCTGCCGAGCAGCTCGGAGAAGTTCAGGCCGAACTTGGCGAGAACCAGAACGGTCATGAACGCCGCACCTGCGATGAGCAGAACGGCCTTGATGATCTGTACCCAGGTGGTGCCCTTCATGCCGCCGATGAGCACGTACGCGATCATCAGCACACCGACGATGGCGATGACGATGGACTGCCCGGTGCGGTCGGAGATGTCGAGGAGCAGTGCAACGAGTCCGCCTGCGCCTGCCATCTGCGCGAGCAGGTAGAACAGCGAGACGGTCAGCGTCGACAGCGCAGCTGCGGTACGAACCGGGCCCTGCTTGAGCCGGAAGCTCAGCACATCCGCCATCGTGAATTTGCCGGTGTTCCTGAGCAATTCGGCGACGAGGAGCAGTGCAACGAGCCAGGCGACGAGGAAGCCGATGGAGTACAGGAAGCCGTCGTAACCGTAGACGGCGATGGCACCGGCGATGCCGAGAAAGCTTGCGGCCGAGAGGTAGTCACCGGCGATGGCAACGCCGTTCTGCGGTCCGGAGAATCCGCCGCCTGCGGTGAAGAACTCCGCGGAGGTCGCATTCTTCTTCGATGCGCGGATGACGACGGCCATCGTGATGATGACGAACGCGCCGAAGATCGCGATGTTGACGAGGGGTTCACCGACGGTGGTGTCGGCGGCCTGGGCCAATACGTTCACGGCGGGAGTGGAGCCTGCGGAATGACCGATCATCAGTTTTTCGCTCCCTGGGAGGCTTCCATCTCGGCGCGCAGGGCTGCGGCGCGAGGATCGAGTTCACGGTTGGCGAACTTCACGTAGATGCCGGTGATGGCGAACGTCGTGACGAACTGGCCGAGGCCGAGCAGCAGGCCGATGTTGATGTTGCCCCACACCTTTGTCGACATGAAGTCCACGGCGTAGGTGCTCAGCAGCACGTAGAGGATGTACCAGACCAGGAAGAACCCGGCCATCGGGAACACGAAGCTACGCAGGCGTCGCCGGAGTTCCTGGAACTCGGGACTGGCCTGCATGTCGACGAACGCTTGCGCGTCCGGTGGCGAATTGGTTTCCGGTGCGGTCACCTTGGACTCCTGAAGTTGATGTGAGCTGTAGCTGAATGGGAACAGTAATGAGAGTCAGGTCACAAAATCAGGAGGTGGTGTCGATCACACGATGGGCTGCGGGAGTGTGCGACGAGCGGTCGAGAATGGCAGTTGAGCGGCTCTACAGTTCGCGCTCTCGGTCTTTGCCCATGTCGAGGCCTTCCGGCAGGTGCAGTCGCGCGAAGATGCGGGAGATGTCCGACGGGATCGTTCTTCGGGTGGCGAGGCTGACGGCGATCATCGAGGCGAAGGCGACGGGGACGCTGACGGCGGCGGGGTAGCCGAGGATCGCCGCCGCCCAGCCGCCGAGGACGCCGTCGGAGATGGGGGTGACGACGGAGATCGACGCGGCGACGAGTGAGATGCCGCCGCCGAGGAGCAGTCCGGTTGCCGCTCCGGCTGCGGTGAGTCCGCGCCACCAGATTCCCAGCACCAGCAGTGGGCACAGGGTGGACGCGGCGACGGCGAAGACGAGTCCGACGGTGCGCGAGAGGTCGAGTGAGACGACGCCGATCGACAGCGCCAACGGCACGGCTCCGGCGAGGATCGCGGCGACGCGGAAGTCTCGGACCTTGCCCGAGAGGACGTCGGTACTGAGCACTCCTGCGATGCTGACCAGTAGTCCGGATGAGGTCGACAGGAAGGCAGCGATGGCGCCCGCGGCCACGAGTGCGGCCAGTAGTTGTCCCGGTATTCCGGACAGCACCGAGCCGGGCAGCAGCAGCACCGCTGCGTCGGATGCTCCGGTGATGAGCAGTTGCGGCACGTACAGCCGGGCGAAGACGCCGAGCACCGTCGGGAACAGGTAGAACATGCCGAGCAACGCCAGGACGGTGAGCGAGGTCAGTCTGGCCGCTCGACCGTCCGGGTTGGTGTAGAAGCGCACGAGCACGTGCGGCAGGCCGAGGGTTCCGAGGAACGTGGCCAGGATCAGCGAGTACACCTGATACAGCGGGTGGGCCCCGCCCAGTCCCCCGCCCGGCATCGCCCACGCCCGGTCGGTGGTCGGCGCTCCCGCGACGACGGGAACGGGTGATCCGGCGTCGAGCGTCAACGACGTGCCCGAGGCGAGCCGATGTTCGCCTGCGTCCAGCAGGACTCGCCCGTCGACGCTTTCGTCGTCGAGGGTTCCCGTCACGGCGACGACGATCGGCGAATCCACCTGCACGAGAACATCGGTGGTGATGTCGACGACGGTTTGCTCGGTCACCGTCGGTGGGGCAGGACTGCCGACGCTGCGGTCGTCGGCGAAGAAGTGCACGGCCAGCACCAGTGCCGGGATCGCGATCGCGGTGAGCTTGAGCCAGTACTGGAACGCTTGGACGAAGGTGATCGAGCGCATGCCACCGCCGACGACGTTCGCGATCACGATCAGCCCCACCGCCAGGGCACCGACCCAGCCGGGCACTCCGAGCAGAATGTTCAGTGTCAGGCCTGCACCCTGAAACTGCGGCACCAGATACAGCGCACAGATGACCACCACCACCAGCATCGCCACGGTCCGCAACCATGGTGCGCCGAGCCGGAATTCGACGAAATCGGGCACCGTGTACGCGCCACTTCTGCGCAGTGGAGCCGCGACGAACAGCAGCAGTCCCAGGTATCCCGCGGTGAAGCCGACCGGGTACCACAGCGCATCGGCTCCGTACTTCGCGATGAGCCCTGCAACCCCGAGAAACGATGCAGCCGATAGGTATTCGCCGCTGATGGCAGCAGCATTCCACCGCGGCCCGACGGTGCGCGAGGCCACCAGGAAGTCGGAGGTGGTGCGGGCCAGCCGAACTCCGTAGATGCCGATGCCCACCGTGGCCACGGCCGCCAGGATCAGCGCGATCACGGTGGCGACCGGAATGGATCCGTTCACGTGCGCCTAGTCCTCGACCAGGCCGACGAACTCGGTCTCGTTGCGCTCGGCTCGGCGCACGTACGCCCAGCCGACACCGAACAGCAACGGATAGATCGCCACCCCCAACACCAACCACGGCAGACCGATGCCGGACGGCGCGACGTCGGTGAAGCGTGCGAGGAGCATGCCCAGCAACGGAATTGCGAACAGAATCGACAGCGTCATCACCGCCAGGCGCACCGACAGCAGAAGCTGCGCGCGAACCAGGCTGCGGACCAGGGCGTCGCCCACTTCGGTTTGCTCCTGCACTTCGACGCGGGTGCGCACCATCCGCGCGCCGCGACGTTGCGAAAGCACCACCCGCTGTCGGTGTGGCTGGGTCATCGCTCGATCCTCGTCACCGGGTGGACCACGATTGCAGCGGACCGCGGACCAGTCTGTCCTTGAGTTCTCTCGCGTGCCGTCGGCTCACCGGCAGTTCGCAGGCCGCGAGGTTTCCGCTGGCCCGCAGGCACACCACCAGTCCCGAACCGACACTGCGGATCCCTGTGACCAGACGCAGCGAGACCAGGTAGGAGCGGTGCACGCGCAGGAATCCGGCATCGGCCCAGCGACTTTCGAGGGCCGAGATCGGGATCCGCACCAGATGCGAGCCGTTGGAGGTGTGCAATCTCGCGTAGTCGCCGTCGGCCTCGACCCACGCCACCGACGACCGGTGCACCAGGGTGGTGGTTCCGCCGAGCTCGACGGGAATGACCTCGTCGGCCGAGGTGTCCGCGGACTCCGCGGGTCGACGCCGCGCGAGCAGCACCCGGCGCAGCGCCTCGGTGAGCCGATCCTCGCGCAAGGGCTTGAGCAGGTAGTCGACGGCACCGAGATCGAAGGCAGCCAGCGCCCGGTCGTCGTGGGCGGTGACGAACACGACGGCGGGTGGTCGCGCGAATGCCGACAGGATGCCAGCCAGTTCGAGCCCGTCGAGTCCGGGCATGTTGATGTCGAGGAACACCGCGTCCACCACGTTCTGCCCCGAGGTCTGTTTGAGTTGGCGGAGCGCGGTGGTCGCGTCCTGCGCGGTGAACACCTCGGCGACGGTGTCCTGCTGACGCAGCAGAAAGGCGAGTTCGTCCAGTGCCGGGCGCTCGTCGTCGACGGCGAGAACGATCAACCCGCGGCCGGGGGCGGAGTTGGCAGCCTGCGTCATGCTCGTACACCCGGCCTGAATTTCGGCACCCGCAGACTCACTTTGGTGCCTGCGCCCGGTGCGGTGTCCACTACGAGACCGTAGTCGTTTCCGAAGGCCGCCCGCAGCCGATCGTCCACGTTCGCCAATCCGACATGGGCCGCGTCCTCGGTGTGCAGGCTTCCCGAGCGCAGCACGTCCGGATCCATCCCCACCCCGTCGTCCTCGATGCTGATCACTGCGTCGGTGCCCTCGTCGGCGGCGATGATCGTCACGCGGCCGCCGTCGGCCTTGCCGGACAGGCCGTGTCGGACGGCGTTCTCGACGAGCGGCTGCAGCGCGAGAAACGGCAGCGCGACGCCCAACACCTCGGGCGCGACCTGCAAGGTGACCTGGAGGGAATCACCGAAGCGAGCCCGTTCGAGCGTCAGGTACCGATCGATGTTGCGTAGCTCGTCCGCGAGCACCGTGAACTCGCCTGCGTTGCGGAACGAGTATCGGGTGAAGTCGGCGAACTCGAGCACCAGCTCACGCGCTCGATCCGGGTCGGTGCGCACGAACGAGGCGATCGTGCCGAGTGCGTTGTAGATGAAGTGCGGGCTGATCTGTGCGCGCAGCGCCCGTACCTCGGCGCGGTCCAACCGCGCCCGGGACGCGTCGAGTTCGGCGAGCTCGATCTGACCGCAGGCGTAACGCGCAACCTCGGCGATGGCCCCGAGCATGCCCGGTCCCGGCTCGGCGACCACGGCTGCCCCCAACACCCCGACCACCGGAGACTCGTCGACGACCAACGGCTGCACCACCAACGCCCTGACCTCGTGGATCGAACCGAGCGGCAGACGCACCAGGACGCGCCGCTGCCCGTCCACCGCCCGCTTCGCCGCCTCGACGAAGGCCGGTGTCAGCTCGTCCCACGGGCCGTCCCAGGCCAGCAGCGAACCGTCGGGGTCGCAGATTCCCAGTGCGTCCGCACCGGTCAGGACCCGCAGGTGCGGCGCGGCCGCGGCAGCCGAACGAGTGTCGAGACCGTCACGCAACGGCTTGGCCGCCAGCGACGCGGTGTGCAGGGTGGCGTGGACGGCTCGCTCGGCCGGTGTGGTGAGGTCCCGTCGACCGCGCAGACTGATCACCGCGATGACCGAAACGATCACGGCCACGATCACCGCCATCGACGCCAGTGCCGCGGTCATCGCGCGCACGTGGTCGAGGTGGGCACGTTCAGGAAGCGTTCGACGAGCCAGTCGACTCCGATGCCGTTTGCGGCCAGTTCGGCATGGCCCTGCTCCGGTTCGGAGCGAAGCTCGACGTCGTCGCCCAGCGCGCAGGCCTCGGCTACCGCGTCCCGGGTCCATCGGGGATCGATGAGGTCGTCGCGTTCACCGACCAGGACCAGCAGCGGTACCTCGGTGCGAGAAGTCGGTACCGCAACCGATTCGAGCCACCGCGTCATCCGATCCGATGCATCCGCGGAGTCCGGGAGGGCGTCGGCCGGATCGAGAACGGCTCCGGCGTCGGCCTTGGAGAAGCCGAGCAAATCACTGCAGGCGGTCAGCGCGGTCACGTTGTCGGCGAACGTGCCGCGGATGTAGTCCGCGCGTTCGGCACTCGGATCTGCGGCGTGCAGACCCTCGTACAGGTACGGCACCAGCAGCTGACGCGGCACGGTCTGCTCGGTCTCGGGCGCGAAGAACCGCGTCAGATCGGCCGCGGGCGACAGCGCCGCGGCACCGACCAGTTGCAGACCGTCGCCGTAGTCGCCACTGCGCTCGGCTGCCGCCCAGACCGCTTGTCCGCCTTGGGAGGTGCCCACTGCACCCCACCTGGTGCCGACGTCGGGAACCACGTTGCGGGCCGCGCGCACCGCGTCGATCACGTCGTACGCTGCGGCGTCCCGGTCGAGGTAGGCGGGATCTCCCGGAGTTCCGAGACCCTGATAATCCGTCACCACGACCACGGTGCCGCGTTCGAGGAACGGCGTCACCAATCCGATGGTGCCCAACAGGTTCGGATAGAGCGAGGGTGCGCACTCGTCGGTGACACCGGTGGTGCCGTGCCCGACGGAGACGATCGGCCAGCCGCCGGGCGGAGCAGAACCCTTGGGCACGAACACCGTTCCCGATGCCTCGGTCCCGCCCCCGGTGACCCCGTCGGTGGTGCGGTACACGACCTTGGTGGCAGTCCCGCCGAGATAGGCGACACCGATGTCGACCTGCCCCAGCAGCATCGACGACACAATCGCGCCTCGCTCCGAGCCCACGGGTGCCGCGATCGACACCGGGGCGGGTGTGGCCGGATCCTCGGCAGGAGTGCTGCACGCAGCAACGGCGAACACCAGTGCCGCGGCGGCGACCAGCCGGGTCGACCTCACTGTCTCTGCGCTCCTACGGTGTGCGTCGTGCGATGCGAGCCTCGGCCGCAATTTCTTCCACGTCCAAGCCATTCAACACTGCCCGCAGAGCTTCGTCCTCCAGCTCCCCCGAGTCGCGGGCCGCGATGAGCGCCGCCCGCTGCGCGACCAGGACGTTGTGTCGCAGCGAGTCGAACAACGCCCCGGCCGCCGCGATCCGCTTCTCGCGATCCTCGGTCTCGTCGGCATCCAACCGAGCGCGCACGGAGCGTCGGACGCGCTGGATGACCTCGTCGACGCGCTCGCTGTCCACTCCGTCGATTCCGTCCTTCGCCGCGCGCTGGAGGTAGTCCTCCGCCGCAGTCCGGGCAATGGCCTGCGACAGCAGCCGCTGATTGTCGTTGCGCTGCTGCTCGAGTGGATCTGCGACGTCGAGGCGGCGGATCAACAACGGAAGCGTCAGGCCCTGCAGCAGCAACGTACCGACCGCGACGACGAAGGCCACCGCCTGAATCACGGCCCGCCCGGGAAATTCGTCGCCGAGCACCGTGGTCAGCGGTACACCGGCCGCCGCCGCAAGCGTCACCACCCCGCGCATGCCCGCCCAGGACAGCACCAGGTTCTGCTGCCACGTCAGACCTGCTTCGCCTGACGGTGATCGCCGGAACAGCTTGCGAAGCAGCATGTTTCGGCCGGAATTGGCGAAGATCCAAGCTGGTCGGACGGCCATGACCACCACCAGCACCAGCAGCGCATAGGCGAACACATGGTGGACGGGCAACCCTTCGCGCTGCACCTCCGAGATGACGAACTTCAGCTGTAAACCCATGTAGGCGAACACGAATGCCTCGAGCAAGAGATCCAGCGTCGGCCACACCTGCCGTTCCTGAACGCGGGTGGACACCGAGACGTCGGCGGTGACGCGCCCCAGCACGAAACCGGCGGTGACGACGGCGAGAACTCCCGACGCATGGATTTCCTCGGCCGCCAGATACGCGGTGAACGGCAGGACCAGACCGAGCACGGTTTCCAGCGCCGAGTCCGCGATCCGATTGCGGACGAACCGCACGATGCGCGCCAGCACCAACCCCACCAACACGCCGCCCACGATCTCGTACAGGAAGAACAACACCGGTGAGCCCAGTTCGATCCGACTGCCCGTCACCGAGGCCACGGCCAGGGTGAACAGAGTCAACGCGGCCGCGTCGTTCACCAGAGACTCGCCGGTGAGGATGGCCATCATCCGCGCGGGCAGACCGAGCTTGCGCCCGACGGCGATCGCGGAGACCGCGTCGGGCGGGGCCACGACGGCACCGAGCACCAGGGCCGCGCCGAGGGTGAGCTCCGGGATCAACAGATTGGCGAACCAGCCGACGACCAATGTCGTCACGATCACCATGACGAGACCGAGTCGGAGAATCTGGCCGAGATTGCGTCGAAAGCTGACGAACGAGAAATCCAGCGCGGCGGAGTACAGCAGCGGCGGAAGCACGACGCCGAGGATCAGCTGCGGCGACAGGCTGACGTGCGGGACCCCGGGAACGAACGAGGCGATGGATCCGACGGTGACCAGGACGAGCGGAACCTGCAGATCGATGCGCCTGGCGAAACCGGCGACTGCGATCGCGAAGATGACTACGAGAAGAAGAATCGGTCCGTCCACCCCGACGATTGTGCCGTCAGCCGCGCCCTGGGGCACGACCGACGGCCACGATCACCTGTACGAGGAGACCGAAAGGTCCTACTTGTCCGGAATCGCCTTCTTGGCTGCTTCCTGGACCTTGTCGATCTGATCGGAGTACTTGCCACCGGTCTTGTTGTCGATGAAGTCCCCCGCCTTCTCCACGACGTCGTCGATCTTGTCCGAGTTCTCGGCCGCAAGATCCTTGCCCTTGTCGACGATGCCCTTCAGATTGTCTGCGAAGCCCATGACTGTCTCCTGTCGCTGGAATGATCGAACATCCGGAAGCTTACGTTTTGTACTGCGTGTTGCGTAGTGATGTTCGATTGCGCAGCGCCGATCCGAATCGATGGGCAACCTCGACGAGCGCGATTCCGATACCGCCGATGATCAGAGCACTGGTGGTGGCCCCCACATTGGACGGATCGAGTTTGAAGAAGGTGCGGCAGAACGGGATCGCGAACAGCAGCAGGTAGCCACCGACCGACCCGCCGAGCAGCACGATCTTCCACCAGTTGTAGGGCCGCGCGACGACGGCCAACACCCACAGCGCGATCATGATCAGGGTGATCAGCGCGGTGGTACTGGCCTGCGTCACCTGGGTCTCGGTGGCGTTCGGGCCGGCATAGACCAGCAGGTAGGAGACGAACGTGCAGGAGCCGACGATCAATCCGGACGGGACGGCCAGCCGCATCACCCGCGAGACGAATCCACTGCGCGCCCGCTCGTTGTTGGGCGCGAGCGAGAGCACGAAGGCCGGGATGCCGATGGTGAACCACGCTGCGATCGTCACGTGCCGCGGGAGGAAGGGATACGGGATCGGCTCGAAGTGGAAGATCTGCGACAGCACGCCCGAGAGCCCGATGAGGAACGCCAGCAGTACCGAGTACACCGTCTTGGTGAGGAACAGATTGGAGACGCGTTCGATGTTGCCGATGACGCGTCGCCCCTCCCCTACCACGTAGGGCAGGGTGGCGAACTTGTTGTCCAACAACACGATCTGCGCGACGGCTCGGGTGGCGGCACTTCCCGAACCCATCGAGACACCGATATCGGCGTCCTTGAGCGCGAGCACGTCGTTGACACCGTCGCCGGTCATCGCGACCGTGTGGCCGCGAGATTGCAACGCGCCCACCATCGCCCGCTTCTGATCCGGTCGGACTCGGCCGAAGGTGGTGGAATTCGCGAGAGTGTCGGCCAGTTTCTCGGAGTCCTCGGGCAGATCGCGCGCGTCGATCGGGGCGTCGCCACCGGGCAGGCCGAGCGATCCCGCGACCGCACCGACCGAGACGGCATTGTCGCCGGAGATGACCTTGACCTGGACGTGCTGGCTGGCGAAGTACTCCAACGTGTCTCGGGCATCCTCGCGCACCTTCTGCTCGAGAATCACCAGTGCACGCGGGGTCACGACTCCGGGCGCTTCGCCGTCGTCGACCGAGCGGTCGGAGCTGGCGAGCAGCAACACCCGTAGACCACGCGAGCCTGTCTCCTCGGCACGACGGGCGATGTCGGAGGAGGCGTCGAGCAGCACGTCCGGGGCACCGAGCAACCAATGCCCGTGCTCGCCGTACGACAGTCCACTCCACTTCTTGGCCGAGGAGAACGGCGCAACGGCCGTCTGCGTCCACCCCGGCGCGTCGGGATACGCCTCGCCCACGGCCTGCACGCTGGCGTTGGGCCGCGGGTCGTCGTGGGCGAGCGACGCCAATGCACTTGTCACCGGGCCGGAGTGGTCCTCGTCCATCAGCACCAACTCCGACAGCCGCATCCCGTTCTCGGTGAGGGTTCCGGTCTTGTCGGCGCACACCACGTCGACGCGGGCGAGTCCCTCGATCGCGGGCAGCTCCTGCACCAGGCACTGCCGTTGACCGAGCCTGATGACGCCCACCGCGAAGGCGATCGACGTCATCAGCACCAGGCCCTCGGGGACCATCGGGACGAGCGCGGCGACCATGCCGTTGAGCGCAGGACCCAAAGCCTGCCCGCTGGAGAACAATTGGTTGTAGATGATCAGCGCACCGGCCGGAATCATCAGGTACGTGATGAATTTCAAGATCTTGTCGATGCCGCTGCGCAACTCGGACTTGACCAGGGTGAACTTGCTGGCCTCCTCGGCGAGGTTGGCTGCGTAGGCGTCACGCCCGACCTTCGTCGCGCGGTACGCACCGCTGCCCGACACGACGAAGCTGCCCGAAAGCACCTGCGCCGCTTCGAGTTTGTGCACCGTGTCCGCCTCGCCGGTGAGCAACGACTCGTCGACCTCCAGGCTCGCGGTCTCGATCACCTCACCGTCGACGACGATCTGATCACCGGGACCCAGTTCGACGACGTCGCCGAGTACGACCTCGTCGGGCGGGATCTGCTTCGAGACGCCGTCGCGTCGAACCTGGGGCTTGTTCTGCCCCACGATGGCCAACCGATCCAGGGTGCGTTTGGCGCGGATCTCCTGCACGATGCCGATGCCACTGTTGGCGACGATCAACAGCCCGAACATGCCGTCGATCACCGAACCGGTGGACAGCACGATGATCAACAGCACACCCAGAATCGCGTTGATGCGAGTGAAGACGTTGCCACGGACGATGTCGCGGACCGACCGAGAAGCTCGGGCCGGAACGTCGTTCGACTTTCCCTCGGCCCTGAGCCTGGCGACGTCCGCCTCGGTCAGCCCGGCGTCCCGCTGCGCATCGGCGTCGATAGACATGGGTGCAGCCTAGTAGGGTTCGGTCAGCCCAGCCGAGACCACCAACGATCGTCGTGCAGCGTTCGCGTGCCGTCTATTCGTTGCCCCGGCATCGGCACCGCCACCTGCACTCCGACGTCCTCGGCGGCGGCGTGCAGCCGCACTATCGGCTCCGACCACGGATGAAAGGCCAGATTGAACGTGGCCCAGTGAATCGGGACGAAGATGCCCGACGCCGTCAGATCGATGTGCGCCGTGACCGCTTCCTCCGGGTTCATGTGGATGTCCGGCCACCGCACGTCGTAGGCCCCGACGGGCAGCAGCGTCAGATCGAAGGGGCCGTAGTTGCTGCCGATCTCGGCGAACTTCGGTGTGTAGCCGGTGTCGCCGCCGAAGAAGACGCGTCGAACGGGGCCGGCGAAGGCCCAGGACGCCCACTGCGTCGAGTCCCGGGTCAGACCGCGGCCGGAGAAATGCCGAGCCTCTGTGCACGTGACGGTGAGGCCGCCGATGTTCGTCTGCTCGTCCCAGTCCAGTTCGACGATGCGCGCCTCGGGCACCCGCCACTTGCGCAGATGCGCGCCGATTCCCAGTGGCACGACGAACGGTGCCGACTGAATGCTCGCCAGCTTCTGCACCGTCGCCTTGTCGAGGTGGTCGTAATGATCGTGGGAGATCACGATGGCGTCGACGCGCGGCAGATCGACCAACTCGACCGGCGTCGGATGCAGCCGTGCCGGCCCCACCACCGAGGACGGGGACACGCGGTTGCTCCACACCGGATCGGCGAGAACGCGGTAACCGTCGACCTCGATGAGCACACTCGAGTGGCCGTACCAGGTGACCGCCAGTTCGCCCGCGTCCACCGGCGCGATCGGCGGCGCCAGCGGAATCGGGCGCTGGGGCCTGCCCTTGCCACGTTCGGTGACGAGCGAGACGAACATGTTCTGCTGCCCCTTCTCGCCGCGCCCGGGAACGTAGCTCGAGCTCGGGTCGGAGTTGTGGAACCGGCGATCGCGGTAGCGCGGAGAGCCGGCGGCGTACGGGGTGATGTGCACGCGCCTGGCACCGATCGCCGACGGCAGCCCCCACGTCGCGCGTGCCAACCATGCACCGCTCAGTGCTGCGGCGGCTCCCAGTACGAACTTCGTCTTCGTCACGGTCCCCAGAGTAGGCGGCGCCGACGTCTTCGCAGCTCACCCGTAGCCTTGCCGTATATTATTCGCGTCGGTTTTGCTGCTAGAAGGGGAGACATTGAGTACCGAACAGCTCGAATTCCAGGCGGAGACGCGTCAGCTCCTGGATCTGATGGTGCACTCCATCTACTCCAACAAGGACAGCTTTCTCCGTGAACTGATCTCGAACTCCTCGGACGCGCTGGACAAGCTGCGCCTGGAGTCGTACCGCAACAAGGACCTGGACGTCGACGTCTCGGATCTGCGCATCGAGATCGACATCGACTCCTCCGCTCGTACCCTCACCATCCGGGACAACGGCATCGGTATGTCCCGCTCCGAGGTCATCGACCTCATCGGCACACTGGCCAAGTCGGGCACCGCCGAGGTACGCAAGAAGCTCAAGGAAGCCAAGGACGCGGCCGCCTCCGAGGAGCTCATCGGCCAGTTCGGCATCGGCTTCTACTCGACGTTCATGGTGGCCGAGAAGGTCACGCTGCTCACCCGCAAGGCCGGCGAAGCCGCCGCCACCAAGTGGGAATCCACCGGCGAGGGCACCTACGAGATCACCGACGTCGACGACGCCCCGCAGGGTTCCTCGGTGACGCTGGCCCTCAAGCCGGCCGACGAGGAGGACCACCTCCACGATTACGCGTCCGAGCGCAAGATCAAGGAACTGGTCAAGAAGTACTCCGACTTCATCGCCTGGCCCATTCGCATCGACGTCGAGAAGCGCGTCAAGAGCGAAGAGGAAGGCGGCGAGGACACCGTCACGATCGAGACCGAAACGATCAACTCGCAGAAGGCGCTGTGGACCCGCTCCAAGGACGAGGTGTCCGAGGAGGAGTACAAGGAGTTCTACAAGCACGTCAGCCACGCCTGGGACGAGCCGCTCGAGGTCATCCCGTTCAAGGCCGAGGGCACGTTCGAATACCAAGCGCTGCTGTTCATTCCGTCGCAGGCGCCGTTCGACTTGTTCATGCGCGAGAGCAAGGCCGGCGTGCACCTGTACGTCAAGCGCGTGTTCATCATGGACGACTCGCAGGAACTGCTGCCCGAGTACCTGCGCTTCGTCAAGGGTGTCGTCGACGCAGCGGACCTCTCGCTCAACGTCTCTCGCGAAATCCTGCAGCAGGACCGGCAGATCCGCGCGATCCGTCGACGCCTCACCAAGAAGGTGCTCTCCACGGTCAAGGAGCTGCAGAGCGAGCAGCCCGACAAGTACAAGACGCTGTGGTCGCAGTTCGGAACGGTCCTCAAGGAGGGCCTGATCTCCGACAGCGACAACCGCGAAACCCTTTTGGGCATCGCGTCGTTCGCGTCCACCAACTCCGAGGATGGCGTGACCACCCTCGCCGAGTACGTGGACCGGATGAAGGACGGCCAGCAGCAGATCTACTACATGACCGGCGAATCGCGTCAGCAGATCGAGAGCTCGCCGCACATGGAGGCGTTCAAGGCTCGCGGGCTCGAGGTGCTGCTGCTCACCGATTCGGTCGACGAGGTGTGGGTCGGCAACGTCACCGACTTCGACGGAAAGTCGTTCCAGTCCATCGCGAAGGGCGAGGTGGACCTCGACACCGAAGAGGAGAAGAAGGAGTCCGAGGCCAAGCGCGAGGAGCAGGACAAGGAATTCGCAGACTTGCTGACCTGGCTCACCGAGACCCTCGGCGAGGACGTGAAGGAGGTACGTCTGTCGACACGACTGACGACGTCACCGGCCTGCGTCGTCGGTGACGAGTTCAGCTTCTCCCCGCAGCTCGAGAAGATGTACAAGGCCTCGGGCCAGTTCGTACCGACCTCCAAGCGCATCCTCGAACTCAACCCCACCCACGATCTGGTGACGGGTTTGAAGAAGGCTCGCGAGGATCGCAGCGACGATCCGCATCTCGCCGAGACCGCCGAATTGCTCTACGCGACGGCCTTGTTGGCCGAAGGCACCGAGCTCAAGGACCCGGCGAAATTCTCCAAGCTGCTCGCCGATCGGTTGACCCGCACGATCTGAGTGCCTGCGGCAGTGGTGTGGTCATGTGCCCTGGGCGGCGCACAACCACACCACTGCGGCGCAGCCGCACTCACTGCGGGGGCAGGATGTGCTCCCCCGTCTTGTCGGTGCTCAGCGACAGCGAACTGATGTACTGCTTCTCCCCGTTCGGCCCCGGCACGTTGGATGCGATCATGTCGGGTCGCTCGAATTCCATGCCGCTGACGTGGCACATCACGAGCGCGTCGGACGGGTTGCCGTGCTCGTCGAACATCGGCAGATCGATGCCGTCGTCGGTGCGACGCAGGTAGTATTTGCCCTTGGTCGCCACCGCCAGGATGGGCGGAAGAACCAGAGCGAGAACGAGAGCCACGATGGGCGAATACGGTTTGATCGCAGATCCGAATGCGCCGAAGAACACCAGAATCGACAGGATCGCCGATACCGCCATCGATCCGAAGCCGACCGGGTTGATGTTGTAGAGCATGCCGCGTCGGAACTCGGGCACCTTGGGCGAGAGCCCCAGGATGTATTTGTTGAACACGATGTCCGACGCCACCACGGCGATCCACGCGATACCGCAGTTGGCGTAGAAGCCGAGGATGCTGTTGAGGAAGTCGAACATGTTGGCTTCCATCAGGATCAGTGCAATGGCGAGGTTGAACAACACGAACACCATGCGGCCCGGGTACGTCTTGGTGAGGCGGGTGTAGGAGTTGGTCCACGCCAGTGACCCGGAGTAGGCGTTGGTGACGTTGATCTTGATCTGGCTGATGACGACCAGGATCACCGCGAGGGTCATCGCCAGCCAGCCCGGCATGAAGTTCTCGTAGATCTCGAGGAACTGGTGCACCGGCTCGTTGGCGATGCTCGAACCGTCGACCACGTTGGCGATGAGGTACACGGCGAGGAACAGGCCGACGACCTGCTTGAGTGCGCCGAAGATGACCCAGCCCGGTCCAGCGAGAAGCACTGCCGTCCACCAGCGTCGGGAGTTCTCGGGAGTCTTGGGCGGCATGAATCGCAGGTAGTCGATCTGCTCGGCGATCTGAGCGATCAACGACAGACACACGCCCGCCGCGAGCATCACCGATCCGATGTTGACGCCCTTGCCGTCGGCACCGTCCTGACCGCCGTAGGCGAAGAACTCCCCGACCGAATCGGGATTGCTGATCACCAGGTAGACGAACGGCAGCACCATCAGCACCAACCAGAGCGGAGTGGTCCAGACCTGAAGCTTGGCAAGGGCTTTCATGCCGTAGATCACCAACGGAATAACCATGATCGTCGACACCGCGTACCCGATGGGCAACGGGACACCCAAGCCGAGTTCGAGTCCCTGCGCCATGATCGAACCCTCGAGCGCGAAGAAGATGAAGGTGAACGTCGCGAAGATGACGTTGGTGACCACCGATCCGTAGTAGCCGAATCCGCTTCCACGGGTGATCAGATCGAGGTCGATGTTGTATCGAGCAGCGTAGTAGGCGAGCGGGAGCCCGGTCAGGAAGATGACGACCGCGAACACCAGGATGCCCCAGAGTGCGTTGCCGGTTCCGTAGGAGATTCCGATGTTGGCACCGATGGCGAAGTCCGCGAGATACGCGATTCCGCCGAGCGCAGACGTCGCGACAACACCGGTTCCCCATTTACGGTAGCTACGCGGCGCGAAGCGCAGCGTGTAGTCCTCTCGTCTCTTTGAGCGCGGTGTCTGTCGGCGCTGGCTGTACGGCGGTCATGGATCAACAACGTAGAACCGCCACGTTGCCAGGGTGTCTTGCGTTGATGTAGCTACTGTTACTCAATCCGGCGATTCGGACATCCGACCCGAATGCGTGCGCTGCGCCGGGAAATCAGGCGGCGGCGGCGCGCGCTGCCAGCAGCGAGAAGTTCGACAGCTCGGCGCGCAACATGTTCATCGCCCGATGCTGGGCCACCCGCACAGCTCCGGCCGTCATCCCCAGTGCTTCACCGGTTTGCGGTGCCGTCAGGCCCCACACCACTCGCATCAGAATGATCTTGCGGTACTTGGTCGGCAGGGTGTCCATCAATGCCTGGGTATGGCTACGCAGTTCGTCGCCGAGCGCGAGTTGCTCCGGCCCGGCTTCGGTGGATTGCTCCTCGGGCATCTCGTCGATCGAGAACGACTGTCGCAGAGCCGATTTGCGGCCGGCGTCGGCGAGCTTGTGAGCGGCGATCCCGTACACGAAGGCCATGAACGGCTTGCCCATGTCTCGGTACTTGGGAATGGCGGTGACCAGTGCGAGGCAGACCTCCTGCACCACATCGTCGGCGGCCACGTCGAGATTCCCGATCCGGGCGGCGCAGTAGCGCCGAACCGGTGGCTGGATCAGCACCAGCACCTGTTCGAGAGCGAGTCGATCTCCCGCAACGGCGCGAGGCACAACATCCTCGAGCCTGTCCATGCCGAAACTCATGGCCGATCTCCTCACTGGCAACGCGCGTCCTCTCCTGAACGCTCACCAGTACTTCGGTGCAGATTGCCACCCGGCTTGGTCTGATCGGCTATCACATCGAAAGACAATGTGATTCAGGTAACACGGCGTGTCGTGGAAACGAAGTACCGGACAACACCGTCCTCGCAGCACGTGCCACCCGACCCACGGAGCGCCCATGATCACCAGCGAGCAGACCCATCAGGTCGGTCGCCGCAGTACAGTCGCCGCCGGCGACGGCACGGCGCTGGCAGTGCGCGAGTTCGGCCATCCCGATGCGCCCCTGACCGTGGTGTTCGTGCACGGGCACTGTCTACGCATGCAGTCGTGGACCGATCTGCGCCGACAGGTGGAGCGCAGCTGGGGAGACGACGTACGGATCGTGATGTACGACCACCGGGGTCACGGCGAGTCGACCGCGGCCGCACCGGATAGCTGCACCATGGACCGACTCGGAGAGGATCTGGCAGACGTCATCCGCGCGGTGATTCCGTCCGGCCCGTTCGTCGTCGTCGGGCATTCGATGGGCGGAATGACAGCGCTGTCCTATGCGCGTCAGAACCCCGAGGCGATCGGCTCGCGTCTGGTCGGGGTCGGTCTGATCGCGACGTCGGCCGGTGGGATCACCGACGACGGACTCGGCAGTTGCCTCGCCCATCCCGCAGTGTCGGCATTTCGAGCCGCTGTTCGACGCGCCCCTCGACTGATGTCGGGTGCCAAGAGGCTCAGTCGCGGGGTGTGTGCGCCGATAGTGCGGACGGCCGGATGCGGATCCCGCAAGGTGAGTCCCCGGGTGGTGACGCTGGCGACGGCGATGCTCGGTGAGACGTCCATCGTGACGATGGCGGGGTTTCTCGGGGCCTTCTGCGCACTCGACGAGGTGGCCGGCCTGGCCGCACTCGCCTCGATTCCCACGCTGGTGCTGTGCGGCTCGGACGACCTGATGACCCCGATGCGACACTCGGAAACCCTTGCCGCCCACCTGCCCGACGCCCGCCTCGTACGGGTCGCGCAGGCCGGGCACATGGTGATTCTCGAACGAGCACACGAGGTGGCCGAGGCCGTCGTCGAACTCGTGACGGCGGCTCGACGCGCGCATGTGGCAGACCTGGCGCTGGCCCGCTAGCACCGACAACGTCCCGACGACTGTGGCCCGCGACGAAAGTCCGTTGCGGGCCACAGCACTACCGAGAACTACTTCTTGGCAGCGGGGGGAGCGTTGAGGAGCTGAATGAACTGACCTGCGTTGCCTGCGATGGCACCGAGGCCACCGATGGCGGTACCGGCGAGGGACGCACCCGAGCCGAGAAGCAGTGCGCCGCCGACGCATCCGGCAACCGGTGCGGCACCGAAGAGCAGCAGTGCAGGAGCCGAGACGGTGCCCGCAGCGATGGCTCCGAGGAAGCAACCGGTGACCAGACCGGTTGCGGCTCCGAGGAATCCGCCGACCGATGCGGAGAGGCTGATGTTGTCCTTGACGCCGGAGACTGCGGCGGGCAGGTCGACCTGCTGCAGGCCGGGGAGGCCTGCGGAGACCGGGGTTGCCGCGGCGGGCGAGACATCGGCGGTCAGGGTGGCGTGGTTTCCGTCGATGACGGCGGCGACGGGGTGCGAGAACCCGTCTGCGGCAATGGCCAGGGGCACGGAGTCCACCAGGACGCCATTGGCGTCGCGGACGACGAGGTGGTTGTCCTCGTTGCTCAGGGTGCCGGCCGTCGTGTCGACGATTACCTGGCTACCGGCCTGGGTGACGTTCCAACCGACCGGAGCGGCAACGGCCGGTGCCGGATCGGCGTAGGCGGTGCCCATGGCGGTCGTCATCGCTGCAATGACCAATGCGGACGTTGCCGCGAATCGAGTCAGCTTCATGTTCCTCAGTCTTTCGTCGTGTCCATCACTCGATGCGAGCAGCGAAAAACTATGGGTGGAACACGCGGGCCAGGCGAACCGAAGATGAACGAACGGGGTCGAACCGAACAACGATCCGACGCATCGACTCAAAAGGGACAGAACGACTTTCGAAGTAAAATCCGTTGGTAAACGACTCGCGCGGGTTGTCCCTACTTACCGAAAAGACCCGGTTTGTTGCTGCCGCCGTGACTCACTCCGAAGTCGTAGGCGGACTCGGCGTGCTCGTGCTCGTCGAGTCCGTCGGCTTCGTGTTGCGCGTCGGCGCGCACTCCCATGACCGCCTTGATCGCGAACGTGATTGCGGTGGTGACGACGGCGCAGTACGCGAACACCGCCACCACCGCGATCGCCTGCACCCACAGCTGATGCAGCCCACCGCCGTAGAACAGACCGTCCACGCCCGCCGGCATCTGCGCACTGGCCACGAGTCCGATCATCAGCGTTCCGACGATGCCGCCGACGAGGTGCACACCCACGACGTCGAGCGAATCGTCGTAGCCGAAGCGGTATTTGAGGCCGATGGCCAGAGCACACAGCGCACCCGACACGATCCCGATCGCCGCGGCACCGACAGGAGTGACCGCCGCGCACGAGGGTGTGATGGCGACCAGTCCGGCCACGACGCCCGAGGCAGCGCCGAAGGAGGTCGCATGCCCGTCCCGCAGTTTCTCGACCACGAGCCACGCCGCCATGGACATCGCTCCGGCACCCATGGTGTTCACCAGAGCCACTGCGGCGACACCGTCCGCGGCGAGCGACGATCCCGCGTTGAACCCGAACCAACCGAACCACAACAACCCGGCACCGAGCATGACGGCCGGAAGGTTGTGCGGGCGCATGGGATCTCGCGGCCAACCCCGACGTTTACCGACCACGAGGGCGAGCACGAGCCCGGCCACACCGGCGTTGATCTCCACCGCTGTGCCGCCGGCGAAGTCGATGGCACCGAGCCTGTTGGTGATCCACCCACCGAACTCACTCGTCAGCCCGTCGAGCGAGAACACCCAGTGCGCCACCGGGAAATAGACCAGGGTCGACCACAGTGCCGCGAACAGGACCCAGGGGACGAAGCGCATACGGTCTGCCACGGCCCCCGAGATCAACGCCACCGTCACCATCGCGAAGCCCGCCTGGAACGCCGCGAACACCAGCGCGGGAACCGTTCCCACCAACGGGATCGACACTGCTCCCCCGGCCGAGGTGTACACCCCGCCCAGCAGACCCTCGAAACCGGCGTACTGCAGCGGGTTTCCGATCCACCCGCCGATCACGTTGTCGCCGAACACCATCGAGAATCCGAACGCCAGCCACAGCAACCACACGACCGCAATCGCCGACAGACTCATCATCATCATGTTCAGTACGCTCTTCGAGCGCACCATGCCGCCGTAGAAGAACGCCAGACCGGGCGTCATCAACAGCACCAGCGCAGTACTGGCCAGCAACCACGCAGTATCGCCCGCGTCGGGCGCGCCGAAGATCACCTGCCCACGAACTTCGGTGCGCGCTTCTCGGTACGTGCCCGTCGCGCTTCCCTCATGTCCTCGCTACTCCACGCAGCCTCGAACGCCGCGGCCTGTTCCGGCGTCGGAAGATCGTGTGCTCCATCGTCGTTGAACACCAGCTTGAGATGCTTCAGCGCCAACGGAGCGAGCTCGGTGATGGACTGCGCCCACTGCGTCGCCACATCGACGTCGCCGAGTTTGTTCGCCAACCCGCACGAGTACGCCTGATCTGCGTGCACCCGCTCCCCGCCCAGCAGAATCGTGCGTGCCACTCCCCCGCCCGCGAGCGCCGCCAGCCGTCGGATGGTCCAGTTGCTCACCGCGATACCGAGCCGCGTCGACGGAATCTCGAAGAAGCTACCCGGCGCGACGACCCGCAGATCGCAGGCGATGGCCAACTGGGTGCCTGCCCCCACGGCCGGGCCGTTGATGGCCGCGACCACCGGAATGGACGCAGACTCGACGGCGACCAGCATCTCCTCGAGGATCTGCCCGAAATGCTCGGGAAACGCATCACCGGTCAGATCCGCGCCCGCGCAGAAGCTGGTGCCCTGCCCGGTGATGACCACGACCCGCGCGCCGTCGTGCTCGGCTTGCTCGACTCCGCGATGCACCGCCAGGCACAGCTCGGAGTTCAACGCGTTCCGTCGATCCGGCCGCTGCAGTTCGATGGTGACGACGTCGCCGTCACGAGAAAGTCCGATCACGACAGCAGAGGTTACCCACCAGTACAGGAATCGACAGTGCGGGGCCTGATCTACTGGTCTGCATGATCGACACTCGGGTCGCCGTCATCGGTGCCGGCCAAGCCGGACTCTCGGCCGGCTATCACCTCCATCGCGCGGGACTGACCGCCGGTGAGGGGTTCGTGATGCTCGACCGTTCGCCCGGCCCGGGTGGCGCGTGGCAGTTCCGCTGGCCCTCGCTCACGTTGAGCACCGTCAACGGGGTGCACGACCTGCCCGGTATGGCCTTCGCCGACACCCTCGGCGACGAGCCTGCCGAGACGATCCGCGCCGCCGACGCCGTCCCCCGCTACTACCGCGCGTACGAGGAACGCTTCGAACTGCATGTTCGACGCCCCGTCACGGTGACCGTCGTGTGCGACCGAGAACCCCGATTCCGGGTCGAAGCCGGCGACACCGTCGTCATGGCCGAGGGACTGATCAACGCGACCGGGACGTGGGAGAAGCCGTTCGTTCCGCACTACGACGGTGCCGAGACGTTCACGGGCAGGCAACTGCACACCAAGGATTACCGGACCGCCGACGAGTTCACGGGCAAGCACGTCGTCGTGGTGGGCGGCGGCATCTCGGCCGTCCAACTGCTCGACGAAATCTCCCAGGTCACCACGACGACCTGGGTGACACGTCGACCACCGGTGTTCCGGGACGGCGAATTCGATCACGATGCCGGACGCAAGGCCGTCGCCATGGTCGAGGAGCGGGTGCGGGCCGGCCTGCCACCCGGTTCGGTCGTCTCGGTGACCGGGCTCCTGCTGACGCCGTCGTTGGCCGCTGCTCGCAAACGCGGCGCGCTCGATCGAAAGCCCATGTTCTCGTCCATCACGGAAGATTCGGTGGTGTGGGAGGACGGGTCGAGTCAGCACGCCGATGTGATCCTGTGGGCCACCGGCTTTCGCAGCGCCCTCGACCACCTCGCTCCGCTGCGCCTGCGCGGGCACGGCGGCGGAATCGTCATGGACGGCAGGCTCACCACCCGGGTCGCCGCGAACCATCGCGTCCATCTGCTCGGCTACGGGCCGTCCGCAAGCACGATCGGGGCCAATCGCGCGGGACGAGCCGCGGTGACGGAGCTGCTCGACACCTTGGGCTGACTGTTCACGGCGAGCCGAGCTGCTCGGTCACGAACTTCGCCAGCGCGCCCAACCGCGCCCGGCTCGGCATGGACGTCGGAACACCCAAAGCATCCAACGGTGCCGACGTCACCGGCCCCACGCAGATGGCGGCGACAGGGCCGCGAAGTGCGTCGAGGAAAGCGTCGAGCAGGCCGTTGTCCTTCGCTGTCGAGAGAAGCGAGGCCACCGCCGGGGCGCTGGTGAACGTGACCGCATCCACGCGGCGGTCGATGATCTGCCCCAACAGATCGAGGAGCGGAGCCTGATCGAGAGGGCGGATCCACCGGTACACCGGAACCGGCCGCACATGTGCCCCGAGTTCGCTCAGTGCGGCATCGAGATGGATCGTCGGTTCCCACTCGGTGATCACCCCGTGCAGCTGAACCGCGATGTCCACGCCGGCAACACCCTCGGCGGCGAGATGAGCGGACACTTCCTGCGAGGCCTCGGTGGCCGGGGACCATTCCTCCCGCAGCCCGGCACCGCGAATGGCTCCGCGCGCCTTGGGGCCTCGGGCAATGACGCGCGAATGTGCAAGAGCAGCAACGAGATCATCGCGGACACCCCAATCCGCGGCCGCGTCGAGCCAGCCCCGGAAACCGATGCCGGTACTGATCACCACGATCTGCGGCGGTCGTTCGACGATGCCCACGGTGGCGGACTTCAGCTCCGAGTCGTCGATCAGGGGCAGAACGTGAATCGCCGCGGCGTGAACGATGTTCGCGCCGCGGCGTTCGAGCATGGTGGCCAGTTCGTCTGCACGCCGCTCGGCGGTGAGGGCAACGGTCCTGCCGTCGAGCGAATCGGACATGGGTACAGACTAGGCCCCCTATGCGCACGCTGTGCCCGTGGTCGTTCCGCGGGCTCCACTCCGGACTTCGTAGCCCACTACGAAGTTCCGCTCACATCAGCTGCTGAACTTGTCCGGGTCGGGGCCGGTGCGGCCGTCTGCGGAGTCCAAGGCGTTGATCTGCTGAATCTCGTCGTTGCTGAGCTCGAAGCCGAACACGTCGAAGTTGCTGGCGATACGCTTCGGAGTGACCGACTTGGGGATCACCACGTTGCCGAGCTGGATGTGCCAGCGCAGGATGACCTGGGCAGGGGTGACGCCGTGTGCCTCACCGATGGTCGCGAACACCGGCTCGTCGAGGATGGTGCCCGATCCCAGTGGGCTCCAGGCCTCGGTGGCGATGCCCTTCGAGGTGTGGAACGCACGCAGCTCTTCCTGGATCAGCCGCGGATGCAGCTCGATCTGGTTGACCGACGGGGTCTCACCGACGGCGTCGATCAGCTTCTCCAGGGTGGGGATGGTGAAGTTGGAGACGCCGATGGATCCGATGCGGCCGTCTGCCTTCAGCTTCTGGAATGCCTTGAAGGTGTCGATGTACTTGTCGCGGTCGAGCTGCTGCCAGTGGATGAGGTAGAGGTCGAGGTACTCGAGTCCGAGGCGATCCATGCTGGCGTCGAACGCCTTCAACGTGGAGTCGTAGCCCTGGTCGTCGTTCCACAGCTTAGTGGTGACGAACAGCTCGTCACGGGCGATGCCGGATTCTGCGATGGCCCGGCCGGTGCCGGTTTCGTTCTCGTACACCTTGGCGGTGTCGATACTGCGGTAGCCGACCTTCAGTGCCTCGGTCACCGCGGCCTGGGCACCGTCGTCGGGCACCTGCCACACACCGAACCCCAGCTGGGGAATGGACGTGCCGTCGTTGAGCACGATGGTCGGGACAGTACTGGTCTCGGCTGAATACGTCATACGAATGGCAACGGGCGGCACGGTGAATCTGTTCCCATTGCGCCGGAGATACTTGTTCGGTGACCGCAACGCTTCGTATCGATGATCTCGCCGCTTTCCACGGCGATCGCACCCTGTTCTCCGGCCTCGATCTGACGGTGGCCGAGGGTGACGTGATCGGGCTCGTCGGGGCCAACGGTGCGGGCAAATCGACCCTGTTGACGCTGCTCGCGGGGGTGGGAACCGCCGATCACGAGGGTGAGATCCACACCAGCCCGCCCGACGCCACGGTCGGCTACCTGGCTCAGGAGCCCGAGCGCATCGCCGGGGAGACGGTGCTGGACTTCCTCGGTCGACGGACCGGGGTGACCGAGGCCGAATCGTCGATGAACGCGGCCGCCGAGGCGTTGGGGTCCAGTGATGAGGACCTCTACACCCCGGCGCTGGAGAAGTGGCTGGCGCTCGGCGGCGCAGATCTGGCGGAGCGAACAGCAAAGGTGCTGGCGGACCTCGGCCTCGAGGTCGACGGCAGCGCATTCATGACGGACCTGTCGGGTGGGCAGGCCGCCCGCGCCGGGCTCGCCGCGATTCTGCTCGCGCGCTACGACATCCTGCTGCTCGACGAGCCCACGAACGACCTCGATCTGGCCGGCCTCGAGCAACTGGAGCAGTTCGTCGTCGCGACGCGGGCGGCCATCGTTGTCGTCAGTCACGATCGCGAATTTTTGGCACGCACAGTGACGGGCGTCGTGGAGCTCGATCGAGCTCAGCGTCGCATCGATGTGTACGACGGCAGCTACCAGTCGTATCTGGCGGAGCGCGAAATCGCGCGCCAGCACGCCAGGGAGAAGTACGACGAGTTCGCAGACACCAAGTCCGCGTTGGAGTCTCGGGCGCAGATGCAGCGAAACTGGATGGAGTCGGGGGTGCGCAATGCGCGCCGCAAGGCCACCGACAACGACAAGATCGCCCGCAAGACCCGCGCCGAATCGACCGAGAAGCAGGCCGCGAAAGCTCGTCAGACACAACGTCGCATCGAGCGCCTCGAAGTGGTCGAGGAACCCCGCAAGGAATGGGAGCTGCGAATGGAGATCGCGGCGGCTCCCCGGAGCGGCACCGTTGTCTCGGTGTTGGGCGGTGCACTCGTGCGGCGATCCGGGTTCACGTTCGGACCGGTCACGACGCAGATCGACTGGGGCGATCGCATTCTGATCACCGGGCCCAACGGATCCGGCAAGACGACGTTGCTGTCGGTTCTGCTGGGCAGGCTCAGCCCGGACGAGGGCACGGCCTCTTTGGGATCCGGGGTCGCGGTCGGCGAAATCGACCAGGCGCGAGCATATTTCGTCGGCGAGGGCACGGTGTCCGACGCTTTGAGCGCTGCAGTTCCCGAGTGGCCGGACGCCGATGTCCGCACACTGCTGGCGAAGTTCGGTTTACGCGGCGACGATGCACTGCGGCCGGCGTCGTCGCTCTCGCCCGGTGAGCGAACCCGCGCAGCGCTCGCGTTGCTACAGGCCCGCGGAGTCAATCTGCTGGTCCTGGACGAGCCGACCAACCACCTCGACCTGCCTGCCATCGAACAACTGGAACGCGCGATGGAGAACTTCGAGGGCACGCTGCTATTGGTGACGCACGACCGCAGAATGCTCGACACCGTCCGCAGCACGAGGCACTGGACGATGGCCGACGGGCAGCTGTCGGAACTGTAGGTCGCAGTGAAATCGGGTGCAGCCGACCGCGGTGAGCGCGGTCGGCTGCACCCGATTGACGTCAGTCCATCAGAATCTCGTTCACCTCGGCGGCGGGATGCATCGGTAGCCCGTGGTGCGTGGCGCTCCCGAGTATCACCGTCCTCGCACTCGGCAGAACGGCATGCACAGCCGATTCGATCCGAGCGGCGTTGTGCACCCTCCCCTTCCCTGCCAGGACCACGGTGGTGCGCACATCGAATCCCTCGAACGCAGCGGGCTTCGGCCGCTTCGGAACGATGGTCTTGGCCGTCGGGAAATGTGCGGCCCCGAGCGCGAGGACGTCGAGCCAGTCGGAATCCAAAGCCTGGCCATCGGTCTCCCACGCTACGAAGCGTCGCTGTCGCTTTTCGTTGGGAGAAAGCAGAATCGGAATCGCGTGCAGCAGGTACCGCGGACTCATGGAGCCGAAGCAGGCATTGGGATCGAGCAGGGTCAGCGCGTCGACGCGGCTGTCGTTGCGCAGGGCGTACGCCAGCGCGATCATCGCGCCGTAGGAATGGCCGCAGAGCGCCGCGGTTGGCAAGTTCAGCTCATCAAGGACGGCCGTCACCCAACCCAGTAGCTCCTCGACAGAGTCGATGGCGCGTTCCCCGGGCACGCTGCGCCCGACGTCGCCCATGAGGTCCACCGCGTACACCCGATAGTGCCGAGAGAACGCCGCGACGTTGGCGAACCACACGGTCGACGTCGCAC
This sequence comes from Rhodococcus sp. 14-2496-1d, assembly GCF_002259365.1. NCBI lineage: Bacteria > Bacillati > Actinomycetota > Actinomycetes > Mycobacteriales > Nocardiaceae > Rhodococcus > Rhodococcus sp. 14-2496-1d. The sequence goes on from NZ_NPFV01000005.1 coordinate 267,464, forward strand.
CGGCCCCCGGGAGCAGCACCAGGGGCGGGCCGTCGACGGGTCCGCAGGCGTTGATCCGTGTGGTGCCGTGCACCGTATTCGCGTCGATGGCCTGGGTATCAGCCGGCCACTTCTGCAGCACTCGGTCGTAGGCGGTGAAGAATCCGTCCAGCGTCATTGCGACCCTCTATTCTCTCGATGATCGAGATAGTAGACAATAGAGAGACTACTCGTACAGCAACTCCCGAGGGATCGACACATGACCGAACCTGTCGCCGCCGTACATCAGTTGCGAGCGCTCACCGTCGAACTCGATCTCCTCGGCGCAGACTTCGCCCAGAAGCACTCACTTCACCCGACAGACATCCGCGCGCTGATCTGCCTCCTCGATGCCGACCGGGCCGGAACGCGTGCCACACCCGGCTGGCTCGGCGGACAGCTGGGCCTCGAATCGGCATCCGTCACCGCCCTGGTCGATCGAATGAGCAAGCGCGACTTGGTATCACGCGAAGCAGACCCAGCCGATCGCCGCCGAGTACTGCTGCGCGTGACCGCTCACGCGTCGGAACTCGGCACCAGGTTCTTCGGCCCCGTCATCGGCCGAGCAGTCGACGAGCTGGCACGTTTCACACCCGAGCAACGGGCAACGATCGACGACTTTCTGACGACCATGCACGCGGTGGTCGTGGCCGCTCGCGAACACCAGAGCCAGTAGACACATCGATAAAACTGTTATTACTGGTTGACATATCGTTGGGTTTATACAACACTTCATTGTCATGAGCCCCGTCAAGCGCGGTACCGCGCTCCCGATCTTCAACAGGGTGGGTGTTCTGCGGGCAGAACGAAAGATGAGCCGCGCGCAACTGGCCGAACTCGTCGAAGTGAACCCCCAGACAGTGGGTGCCCTCGAACGAGGCGACCACTACCCGAGCCTCGACCTTGCGATGCGCATCTGCGACGTCTTCGATCTGCCGATCGAAGCGGTGTTCTCGCGCACCGAACTCGGACCGCTCTCCGCCGAACTCTTCCGAAGGGAGAAGGATCGATGACGACACCCGGCTCCGACATCCTCACCCGCTATCAGGCCTATCGCACGCGCCGATTCTTGGAGCACGACGCGAAAACCCATCACTGGCTTCAGAACTGGCGCACCCAGAAACGTCGACGCATACTCGCCGTAATGTTGATGACGTCCTTGCTCACCCTGTTGGTGATAGCCGTGTGGTCACTCTTCTCCCGGTGGGCACCGATCGCATGGATCCCGGCCACTGTGATGTTTCTCGTCGCCTGGACGATGCTGCAAACCGTGTCCCGTCGCCACAGCGATGCACCGGTGGGAGCACTCGACGAATGGGAAGTGCAGCAGCGCAACGAAGCACGTTCGATCGGCCTCACCGTAACCCAGGCCCTGGTATTGGTGGCACTTCTGGTCTTGATCGTGCTGTCGGGAGCGTACGACAACGAAAATCTGGCTTACGCCGGAGGATTGTGGACGCTCGCTGCCCTGCTTGCAGGTGGATGCGCCCCGGCAGTGATCCTCGCGTGGATCACCCCCGACCCCGATCCCGAGGACGGCTGACCATGAGCGAACGACCCGACATCCTCACCCGCTATCAGGCCTATCGCACCCGCCGATTCCTGGAGAACGACGCCAAGACTCGCCATTGGCTTCCGAAGTGGCGCACACAGCGTCGACGCCAGATCCTCGTGGTAGCTGTGGCCGTACTCCTCTTCGCCTTCTTCGTCGTCAGCATCGGCAGCCTGTTCTCCGAGTGGTTCGCACTCGGATGGATACCGGCGGCACTGCTGTTCATTCCGATCTGGACGGCATTACAGATTGTCTCCGGCCGGCACGGCGACGCACCCGTCGGAGCACTGGACGAATGGGAAGTGCAGCAGCGCAACGAAGCTCGATCCATCGGCCTCACCGTCACGCAGACGCTGGTGATGGCAGCCGCATTCGCGTCCATCTTCCTCTCGGTGTCGTTCGAGGACATGTCCCGGCTCGCCTACGCAGGTGGCGGCTGGACTCTGGCCGCACTGATGACCGGAATCTGCTCTCCAGCAATGATTCTCGCGTGGATCACCCCCGACCCCGAACTCGACGACATCCCGAATTTCGACCAGCAGTAACGACCGAAAGGGCACCATGAGCACCCTCACGATCGACTCCGTCTCCAAGAGATACGGCGACAAGATCGCCCTGGACAACCTGAGTTTCGACGTCCGCCCGGGCGAGCTGTTCGGCTTCGTCGGCAGCAACGGCGCAGGCAAGACCACCACGATGCGCATCGCGCTGGGAGTCCTGTCGGCAGATTCCGGCCAGGTTCTGTTGGGCGGTAAGCCCGTCGACCTCGACGTCCGACGCACCATCGGCTACATGCCCGAGGAGCGCGGCCTCTATCCCAAGATGAAGGTGGGCCCGCAGTTGGCCTACATGGCCGAGCTGCACGGCCTGTCGTCCAAGGACGCCAAGGCTGCGGTGATCCGCTGGACCGAACGACTCGGCATCGACCAGCGCGTCAACGACACCGTCGACGCGTTGAGCCTGGGCAACCAGCAGCGCGTGCAGTTGGCGGCCGCACTGGTGCACGACCCCGCGGTGCTGGTCCTGGACGAGCCGTTCTCCGGCCTCGACCCGATTGCCGTCGACGTCATGAGCGAGGTATTACGCGAAAAGGCCGCTGCCGGAGTGCCGGTGGTGTTCTCGAGCCACCAGCTCGATCTGGTGCAACGCCTGTGCGATCGCGTCGGCATCATCGCCGCGGGCTCGATGAAGGCCGTCGGCACCGTCGACGAGCTACGCGGGTCGGGAGATTCGCAGCTACGCGTCCACGCACCGAACGCCGCACCCGGATGGGCGTCGGGCATCACCGGAGTGAGCACCCTCGGCCACAGCGACGGCGTCACCGTCCTGGGCTTGGCACCCGGGGCCGACGACCAGCAGATCCTGCGGGCGGCACTGGCGACCGGTCCGGTACACGACTTCTCCATCCAGAAACCTTCCCTGAGCGACCTGTTCCGAGAGGCGGTAGTGGCATGAGCTCCCAACTGAACTCCTTCAGCGCTGTGTCCTTGATAGCCAAGCGCGAGTTCACCGTTCAGGTGATGAAGAAGAGCTTCGTCATCAGCAACGCGATCATCCTGGCCGTCATCGTCGGCGGTATCGTCGCGTTCTCGATCTTCTCCGGCAGCGGTGACGAGGAGCGCGACGTCGTCGGCATCGCCGGAGACCAGTCCATCGCGGCCGTGGTCGAAGCAACCGGCGACGCCGTCGGTTCGCCGGTCGAGGTCCGTGAGATCGCCGACGCGGCGGCCGCACGCAGCGGCGTCGAATCCGGGGATCTCGACGTGGCGTTGGTTCCGGACGGAACCGACGGTGCGTACACCGCCGTCACCGAGTCCGACCTGACCGGAACGTTGCGCGCCGTCGTCGAAGGCAGTGTTGCAACACAAGCCACCAATACTGCACTGGCGCAACAGGGTGTCGACCAGAACGAACTCGGAGCAGCGACAAGCGCCGCAACGGTCACCGTCGACGCCATCGATCCCCCGGATCCCGAGGCAGGTCAGCGGACCGCACTTGCCCTGTCGGCAGTGTTTCTGCTGTATGCCCAGATCATCGGCTTCGGCATGTACGTCGCGATGGGCGTCGTCGAGGAGAAGTCCTCTCGGGTGGTCGAACTGCTGCTCTCCACCGTCCGCCCCCTGCAGTTGCTGTGGGGAAAGATCCTCGGTATCGGCGCGGTCGGCATCGTGCAGCTTGCTCTCTACGGAATAGCCGGTGTCGGTGCAGGATTGGGTACGGGCGTCCTCACGGTCACGGGTGCTGCGGTGAGCGTCTTCGCCGCAACCCTCGCGTGGTTCGTTCTCGGGTTCGCATTCTTCGCGGTGCTCTACGCTGCGGGCGGGTCGATGGTCTCGCGGCAGGAGGACGTCAACTCGACGACCATGCCGCTGTTGATCCTGATCATGGCGATGTTCTTCGCGGCCTTCTACTCCGTCAGCGATCCGGAGAGCACCCTGGCCAACACGCTGAGCTGGATCCCGCCGTTCTCCGCGATCATGATGCCTCTGCGAATTGCAGCGGGCGTGACCTCGCCGGTGCAGATCGTCGGCTCGGCGGTTCTGATGGTGGTCACCACCGCGATCCTGGCCATGGGTGCGGCGAAGATCTACCAGCGTTCCATTCTTCGGATCGGCAAGACCGTCTCGTGGAAGGAAGCGTTTGCTCGCTAGGGTTCGCTGCGTAGGCTCCCCGATATGAGCCAACGGACATCCGCCGCCGAGATTCTCGACTCCGTTCTCGACGGCGGATCGTTCGCGTCCTGGGACTCCGCGCCGGTGGACGTCCATCCTGGGGAGTCCTATCTTCGGGACCTGGCGAGAGCTCGGGAGAAGAGCGGCGTCGACGAATCGGTTGTTACCGGCGAGGGCACCATCGACGGCCGCCGCGTGGTGATCATTGCGTGCGAGTTCGCTTTTCTCGCCGGATCGATCGGCGTTGCCGCGGCCGAGCGCATCACCTCCGCTATCGAACGCGCAACGGCCGAGAGGCTGCCCCTGATCGCCTCCCCCACCTCGGGCGGCACCCGAATGCAGGAAGGCACACTCGCCTTCGTGCAGATGGTCAAGATCGCCTCGGCCGTCACCGCGCACAAGGCAGCGCACCTGCCATACCTGGTCTACCTCCGCAATCCGACGACCGGAGGCGTGTTCGCATCCTGGGGGTCGCTTGCTCACGTCACCGTGGCCGAGCCCGGCGCACTGATCGGGTTCCTCGGGCCCCGCGTCTATCAGGCGTTGTACGACAAGCCATTTCCCGACGGCGTCCAGACCGCCGAGAACCTCTACCAGCACGGCGTCATCGACGGTGTGGTGCCGGTGGTTGACCTGCGCCACTTGTTGATCCGCGCGCTTCGAGTGATCGTCGACGCCGCCGTGTGGCCCGAGGATGCCGGAGAGGAATCGGTGGACATCCCCGAGACTTCGGCGTGGCATTCGGTGCAGTCGTCCCGCCGCACCGACCGGCCGGGTATTCGGCAACTCATCGAACACACTGCCAGCGAACACGTTCCACTCAGCGGCACCGGACAGGGCGAGGCCGACACCTCGATTCTGTTGTCACTGTGCCGAATACGAGGAACCTCCTGCGTCCTGTTCGGCAACGACCGGAGCAGCAGCACCGCCACCGCCACGATGGGTCCTGCGGCACTACGTGAGGCACGACGCGGCATGCGCCTGGCCGAGGAACTACGCATCCCGCTGGTGCTGGTGATCGACACGTTCGGCGCTGCCCTCTCCAAGGAAGCCGAGGAAGGCGGCCTGGCACCCGAGATAGCCCGCTCGATCTCCGACCTGGTGACCGTCGATACCCCGACGGTGTCGGTGCTGCTCGGCCAGGGCACCGGCGGCGGAGCGCTCGCACTTCTGCCTGCCGATCGCGTGCTGTGTGCCCAGAATGCCTGGCTCGCACCGCTTCCGCCCGAGGGCGCCAGCGCCATCGTGCACCGGGACACCGCTCACGCCCCGGACATGGCCGAGGCGCAGGGCATCCGCTCGGTCGATCTGCTGCGCGACGGCATCGTCGACGCCATCGTCCCCGAACTCCCCGACGCCGCCGACGAACCGGCCGCCTTTTCCGCCCGAGTCGCCGATGCCATCGTTCGAGAACTGCGCACGTTGTCCACCGTCGATTCCACCACCCGCACGCGATCCAGACTCGGCCGCTATCGCACGCTGGGCTGACGCGGCTTCGCCACTTGTGAGCAGAAGTTCGTAGCAGGCTACGAAGTTTCGTGCACCTGCGAGGTCACGAGCGCCAATACGTCACCCGCACGCAGGTCGGCGGGAAGCTCCACCGGACCGACACAGCGTCGACCCGGACCGTGCACATCGACCTTGACCACCGGACCCACCGAATGCCGGTTGACCACCACGGCCTGGCGCAGATCCGCGAACTCGGCGTCGACGCCCACCTCGCCGGCAATCACCGAACGCACCCGAGTCACCAGAATCGAACCCCACTGCACCGGAGTGCCCTGCGCGTCCGCAAGATCCTCCAGCGCAACGCCGTCGACGGTGATGCGGCCGCAGACGCAATGCGTATCTGCAGGCCAGAGCGTTGGATCGCACCGCGAAACATATGCGGCACCGAGGGACGGAAGCATGTCGAGAAGTGTCATGAGAGCAAGTCTCACGCCGCGCGGTGGCGTCGAACAGAGGTGTTGACGCAATCTTGACGGCACCTACGGGAAATTTGACGCGCTTCGCCCCGCGATGCCGCTGACTGTACTCACTGGTACATTCGATCGGGTGATTGCAGACGACGTCTATCGCCGCGGCCGCGCAGGCCTACCCTCGTGGATCTCCGACTACGACGGTCGACGCACCGAACTGCCGATCGCACGCTGGATGGGCGGAGCCCATTCGACGGTCGACGACCTCCGGGCCGACGAGGCCTCCATTGCGTTCTGCACCGGCCCCACCCTCGATCTCGGCTGTGGGCCAGGGCGGTTGACCGAGGCACTGACCCGTGCCGGCGTTCCCGCACTGGGGGTCGACACGTCCTCGGTCGCCGTGGAGATGACGAATCACCGCGGTGGGTTCGCCGTGGAACAGGACATCTTCTCAGCGCTCCCCAGGGCCGGGCAGTGGTCCCACGTACTGCTCGCGGACGGCAACATCGGTATCGGCGGCGATCCTGCCGCGCTGTTGACGACCGTACGAAGACTGCTGCACGAGAGCGGAACAGCCATCGTCGAAGTCGAGCCGACCCCCGATCTGGACGATCGGAACCGAATGGTTCGATGGGAGACCGGCGACTCGGTGGGCGAGTGGTTCACGTGGGCCAGTGTCGGCGCGGGTGCGCTGTACTCGCTGGCGGTGGCTGCAGGGCTTCGGGTCCGCCGAACCATCGAATCGAACGGCCGAGTGTTCATCGAACTCGCTGTTCACAGCATCGACCGAGGAGCCGAGGGCCCGTGAGCAAGGAGCTGCCGAGAACGGCCAAAGGCAGACGAACCAGAGCTGCGATCGTCGACGCCGCAGCATCGATGATGTACGACCACGGCGTCGCGGGAACTACTCTCGACGACGTTCTTGCCGCATCGGAGACCGGGAAGTCGCAGCTCTACCACTACTTTTCCGACAAGTCGGACCTGGTCGAGGCCGTCATCACACGTCAACTCGAGCGCGTGCTCGCCGCTCAGCCACGCCTGGCCCACATCGACAGCCTCGACGACATCGACGCCTGGGCCGCCGAGATCGTGCGAAATCACGAACAACCAGGCGGTCCGTTCTCGTGCCCCCTCGGTTCACTCGCTGCAGAACTGAAGAACGACGCGGCGTTCGTTCCCGCCCTGCACGCCGCGTTCCGGCGCTGGGAGCAACCTCTCGAGCAGGGACTTCGTCGCATGATCGACCGGGGCGAACTCGACGTCGCGACCGATCCGGCCGCCGCTGCCGCCACCTTGATCGCCTCACTGCAGGGGGGCATGCTGATCGCCCGCATCGCGGGCGATGTGCAACCACTGCGCGACACGCTGAACGCAGCGGTCGCCGCATTGCGTCGACGCGCGACCTGAGAAGCGACGCCGGGACGCACCCTGGCGAAAGCACTCTCGGTGCGCTAACCTCGACTCATTGATTTGTACTACTGGGTACAATCTTGCAGACGGGAACCAGAATGCAACGAATTCCCACGTTCCGAAGCCCGATCCGCGGCGTCTGGTTCACGTCGGTCCTCGCATCCGTCCTGCTCGTCGTCCTGCCGATCGTGACGATCACCGGATTCTTTTCCTGGGCCGCGTACGGTCCTCAGTTCGGCCAGGCCATGCCCGGCGACGTCGGATGGCTACGGATACCGTCGTTCGACTGGCCGACCGAACCCGCCTGGCTCTACCGACTCACCCAGGGCCTGCACGTGGGACTCGGTCTGGTCATGGTGCCGATCGTGCTGGCCAAGCTGTGGTCGGTGATTCCGAAGCTGATCGAGATGCCCCCGATTCGCAGCGTGGCGCATCTGCTGGAACGAGTGTCGTTACTGGCGTTGGTCGGTGGCATACTCTTCGAGATCATCACCGGTGTGCTGAACATTCAGTACGACTACATCTTCGGATTCAGCTTCTACACCGCGCACTACTGGGGAGCCTGGGTGTTCGTCGCCGGCTTCGTCGCCCATGTGGTGTTGAAGTTTCCGACCATGGTGACCGCGCTGCGAACCCGCCCGTTCCTCGAGCTGATGCGCATCAGGGTGGCCGACACGGTGCCCGACGCCGACGACGAATCAGGCCTTGCTGCAACCGATCCCGCTCCGGCGACGATCAGCCGCCGCGGTGCCCTCAGCCTCGTGGGCGGCAGCGCATTGTTCGTCGCCGTGCTGAGTGTCGGGCAGACGACAGGCGGGCCACTGCGCGGGGCAGCGCTCCTGCTCCCCCGAGGGCGTTCGTACGGCAACGGCCCCAACGACTTCCAGATCAATCGCACTGCACGATCCGCGGGCGTCACCGACGCGCAGACAGGAGATTCGTGGCGGCTGACCGTATCGGCCGGCGGTGCCGCCGTAGTACTCACTCGAGCTCAACTCGAGCAGATGGACCTGCATACCGTCGAACTCCCGATCTCCTGTGTCGAAGGCTGGTCGACGGTACAGACGTGGACCGGTGTTCCACTGCGCGATCTGGCGGCGCTCGTGGGCATCGATTCTGCCGATACCGGTGAGGTGCGGTCGCTCGAACCCGTCGGTTCGTTCAATCGCGTCACCTTCGGGGGACATCAGATGATGCATCCCGATTCGCTTCTCGCACTGAAGGTCAACGGGGCCGACCTGTCCCTCGATCACGGCTATCCCGCTCGGATCATGATGCCGGCGATACCCGGAGTGCATGCCACCAAATGGATCGAATCAGTCGAATTCTTCGGGGAGGGAGCATGAGTACGTTTCGGGCGAGGTACGGCGCAGGCCCCGTGCATCTCGCGGTCACGGCCTTCTGTCTCGCCTTGTCCGGAGCGGTGGTCCTGACGATCGGCTTTCCGGCCCTGTGGAACACCGACAAGTGGTGGCAGTCCATCGGACTGTGGTTCGTCGGCGCGGCCGTGGTGCACGATGCAATCCTGTTCCCGTTGTACGCGGTACTCGACAGAACTCTGGTTGCTCGACTGGGCAGGTTCGTCAACGCGGTACGCATTCCTGCGCTCGGAGCGGGACTGAGCCTGTTGCTGTTCGCACCGGGGATCTTCGCGCACGGAAGCGAGACATACGAGGCCGCCACGGGTCAGACCCAGGAGCCGTACGCGATGCGATGGCTGTTGCTGGTCGCGGGGATGTTCGCGGCCAGCGCGGCGTTCTACGGCGGCCGCGAAGTACTTCGGAGGCTACGCACCCGCCCCGTTGGCGATAACCCGAAACGGCAGCACGTGCCCAACTAGGCTCGGTGGCATGAGTGGCGAGTATCGGCAGGCATTCGGAGACAGCGTCGACAACCGGGAGCAATTCTGGCTGTCTGCGGCGGCAGACGTCGACTGGGACACCCCACCGACCACCGCGTTCGACGGCTCGCACTGGTTTCCCGGTGCCCGCCTGAACACCTGTTTCAATGCCCTCGACCGGCATGTCGACGCCGGGCACGGCGACCGGACCGCATTGATCTACGACTCGGCGATGCTCGGACTGACCCGCAGCTACACCTACGCCGAACTGCTCGATCGGGTCGCTCGTTTCGCCGGGGTGTTGAGCAGCAACGGCGTCTCCCCCGGCGACCGCGTGGTGATCTACCTGCCGATGATTCCCGAGGCAGTGATCGCCATGCTCGCGTGCGCCAGGCTCGGCGCGGTGCACTCGGTGGTGTTCGGCGGCTTCGCGGCCAAAGAGCTGGCGGCGAGAATCGACGACGCCGAGCCGGTCCTGCTGATCACTGCCGCCGGCGGGTTCGAGCCTGGTCGAGTCGTCGAATACCTCCCCTTGGTGCAGCGCGCCCTGACTCTCACGACGGCGACCGTCCCCGCGGTGATCGTCAAGGCCCGCGACGGTATCGCAGGCAGCCACGACTGGCTGGACTGGGACGCCCTCATCGCCGACGCCCCCGCCGCCCAACCGGTTTCGGTGCAGGCGACGGATCCGCTGTACATCCTCTACACCTCGGGCACGACCGGTAAGCCCAAGGGTGTGGTGCGCGACAACGGCGGTCATGCGGTTGCGTTGACGTGGTCGATGCGCAACATCTACCACGTCGGTGCCGGTCAGGTGATGTGGACGGCGTCCGATGTCGGCTGGGTCGTCGGACACTCCTACATCGTCTACGGACCGCTGTTCGCAGGTGCCACAACGGTTCTCTACGAGGGCAAACCCGTCGGAACTCCCGATGCAGGCGCGTTCTGGCGGGTGATCCAGGATCACGGCGTCCGCGCGTTGTTCACCGCGCCGACGGCCTTGCGTGCCATCCGGAAGGTCGACCCACACGCCGCCGAGCTCGAGAAGTACGACACCTCGTCGCTCGAGACACTGTTCGTCGCCGGTGAACGCCTCGATCCCGATACCTACGAGTGGATTTCGCGAACCCTGGACCGCCCCGTCGTCGACCACTGGTGGCAGACCGAAACCGGCTGGGCGATCTGCGCCAATCTTCGTGGCCTCGAACCACTTCCGATCAAACCCGGATCACCGACGGTACCGGTGCCGGGATTCCAGGTCGGTATCCTCGACGCGGCCGGTGCGCCGGTGGAGGCAGGCACCGAGGGCAACATCGTCGTGCAGCTGCCACTGCCACCGGGCGCGCTGGTGGGACTCTGGAACGACGAATCACGTTTCCAGCGTTCGTATCTCGACACGTTCCCGGGCTACTACCTCACCGGCGATTCCGGGTACATCGACGCCGACGGGTACGTCTACGTGCTGGGCCGCAGTGACGACGTCATCAACGTGGCCGGCCACCGCCTGTCCACCGGGTCGATGGAGGCCGTGCTGGCCGGTCACCCCGCCGTCGCCGAATGCGCCGTCATCGGAATCCACGACGACCTCAAAGGCCAGCGCCCCAGCGGCTACGTGGTGCTCAAGGCCGGGGAGACCATCACCGAGGATCAGCTGCGTACCGAACTGGTGGCCATGGTCCGCGATCAGATCGGTGCACTCGCGACGTTCCGGGACGTGACGATCGTCGGTGCCCTGCCGAAGACCCGCTCGGGCAAGATCCTGCGGAAGACGATGCGGCAGATCGTCGCCGGCGAGGAGTACGGCGTGCCGTCGACCATCGAGGATCCCGCCGTGCTCGATGCGCTGGAGAAGTTGCTCGGCAGATAGGCGGCACCAATTCGCGCAACGATGGCCGAAACCCGCGCGCCAGGGGTCGTTCGCGCGAGATAGCGTCGTGCTCATGACAGATCTCGACACCCGTCCCGCCGTCGATTGGCTCGCCCTCGGTGCAGTCACCGTCACGGTGATCTCGTGGGCCTCGGCCTTCGTCGCGATTCGCGGCGTCGGCGAATCCTTCGGGGCGGGCCCGCTCGCGCTGGGTCGGCTGCTGATCGGATCTGTGGCACTCGGCGCGATAGTTGTGGCCAGAAGACAGTGGGTCAGGCCCAACCGCACACAGTGGCTGCAGATCGTCAGTATCGGCGTGTTCTGGTTCGGCATCTACAACGTCGCCCTCAATGCCGCCGAGCAACGCGTCGATGCCGGTACGACGTCGATGATCATTCAGATCGGTCCGATTCTGGTCGCCCTGTTCGCGGGTCTGCTTCTGGGCGAGGGCTTTCCGAAGTGGTTGGTGATCGGTGCGGGCATAGCGTTCGCCGGCGCGGTCATGGTCGGTGTCGTCACGGCGGTGACCACGACGTCGACCACCAAGACCGACGCCGATTTCCTCGGCATCGCTCTGTGCCTGGTGTCCGCGGTGACCTACGCCATCGGAGTGCTGAGCCAGAAGCCGGTGCTGCGCACAATCCCCGGACTTCAGGTGACGTGGATGGCATGCACCATCGGCGCGGCGTGCACGCTGCCCTTCGCACCGGCGCTGCTCGACGACCTCGGGGCTGCCTCGGCCGGTGCCACCGGCGGATTGATCTACCTCGGCCTGGTCCCGACGGCACTGGCCTTCAGCACCTGGGCCTATGCGCTGACGCGGATGAACGCCGGCAAGCTCGGAATCACCACGTACGCCGTGCCACCGATCACGATCACGCTGGCCTGGCTCCTGTTGGGTGAGGTGCCGCATTACCTCGCCGTGGTCGGTGGAGTGATCTGCCTGGTGGGCGTCGGGTTGTCCCGCAAAAGATAGCGGTCACTTTGCAGGCTCCGCTCCCGCAGGAGTTAGGGGTCACTCCGCAGCCTCCGCTCCCGCGCTAGATCGCCTTGAAGCGGGCGATCGCCACCTCACGCTCGTGCTTGTGGTCGACGATCGGATCCACGTAGTCCTTGGGTCGACCGAACTTCAACGTGTGCACGGCTTTTCCTTCTTCGCCGCGCAGCTCCGGCACCCAGCGTCGGACGTAGTCCCCGGTGGGGTCGAACTTCTCGCCCTGAGTGATCGGGTTGAACACACGAAAGTACGGCGAGGCGTCGGTACCGGTCCCGGCGGTCCATTGCCACCCGTGCTGATTGTTGGCCAGATCGCCGTCGACGAGGTGCTGCATGAAGTAGCGCGCTCCCCGCCACCACGGCAGATGCAGATCCTTGACGAGGAACGACGCCACGATCATCCGCACTCGATTGTGCATCCACTTCTCGGAGTTCAGCTGCCGCATACCGGCATCGACGATCGGAAAGCCCGTTTCGCCCTTGCACCAGGCGTCGAACAACTCGTCGGCGTGCTTGCCCGAGTCCAGTTCGATGGCGTCGAACTTCTTGACGTAGTTCTCCCTGGCACTGTCGGGTCGCTGAAAGAGGATGTCGGCGTAGAAGTCTCGCCAGCAGATCTGTCTGCGGTACGACGCCGCACCCTCGCTGCGGAGCTTTCCCAGGTCGGCCAACATCGTCCGTGGATGAATGGTTCCGTACTTCAGATGCACCGACATCCGGCTCGTCGAATCGAGATCGGGACGGTTGCGCTCGTCGTCGTACGCCGAGACCTCGTCGAGGAATTCCTTCCACTGCTTCGACGCAGCTGCCTCACCCGCCGCCGCATCGGACGCATCCATCTCGGAGGGAATCTTCACTCGCCGAACGCCTTTCACCTCGTCCGGGTCGATCCAGTCGGCGGAGTCGGCCGATGTGTCCGCCGGACCGCGCCACCCGTGTTCCAGCCACTGGCGCGAGTACGGCGTGAACACCTTGTACGGCTCCCCGTCGTTCTTGACGATCCGCCCGGGGGCGACCGCGTACGGAGACCCGGTCTCGACCAGAGTCACCTTCTCGCCCACACGCTTGTCTCGCTCACGCCCGTACGGACCGTAGTCGGCGCTGATGTGCACGTCCTCGGTGCCGATCGCCTTCGCCACCTTCGGGACCACCGTCGCGGGGTCACCGTGGACGACCATCAACCGGCCGTCGAGTTGCTCGTCGAGTGCTTCGAGCGACCGAAACAGAAAATCCTTGCGCGGTCCGCCGGACGGCTTCAGCAGCCGATCGTCGAGCACGAAGAGCCCGAGCACCGGGTCTCCCGACTCGGCAGCGGCGGTGAGGGTGGGCAGATCCCCCAGACGGAGATCACGGCGAAACCAGACGATCGACATGCTTTCAGTCTTACCCACCGCGGTCCCGAGCAATCCCCGGCTCGACCCTTCGATTCTCAGAGAACCGCCAACCACGACTCACCAAGGCCGCAACAACGACCTCTAGCTTGGGATATACCGAACAGACAAGGAGAACATCATGACGAACACACGCCCCTTCCCCGGTGCACTCTCCCTGATCGACAGCACCTGCACCTTCGAGAAGTACTACGAGCAGCTCTACGCAAAGGCACCCGCACTGGCCTGGTCGCTCGATGCCGACACCGGCCGCCGCAGTGCCCTCGAGGACTTCTTCGCCAAGACGCCCGAGGAACGCCGCACCACCGTCGACAGCTGGGTTGCATAGCATTGGTCCGGTGACCGAATCGCCGAGCACCCCCGCCACCGTTCTCGTCGTCGACGACGACGCAGACGTGTTGTCGTCACTGCAACGCGGCCTGCGCCTGTCCGGGTTCACCGTCATCACCGCGTCGGACGGCGCGGAGGCGCTCGGCGTCGTGTCGCGATCGATGCCCGACGCCATCGTGCTCGACATCAACATGCCGGTGCTCGACGGTGCCAGCGTGGTGACCGCGTTGCGCGCCATGGGAAACGACATCCCGATCTGCGTACTCAGTGCCCGCAGCTCGGTCGACGATCGCATCGCCGGACTCGAATCCGGTGCCGACGACTACCTCACCAAACCGTTCGTGTTGGCCGAGCTCGTCGCTCGGATCCGAGCCATGCTGCGCCGTCGCGGCACCGGTCCGGTTGTGCCGGTGGCAGATTCGGGCGCACCGAACTCGGCCGTCGCGATCGGAACCCTGGTGGTCGACATCCCCGGCTATCGCGTCCACCGCGGCGGAGCCGACATCGACCTGACCAAGCGCGAATTCGAGTTGCTGGCGATCCTGGCTCGCAACAAGGGCGTCGTTCTCACACGTGAACGACTGCTCGAACTGGTCTGGGGCTACGACTTCGTTGCCGACACCAACGTCGTCGACGTGTTCGTCGGATATCTCCGACGCAAACTCGAGGCCGACGGGTCGCCGCGCATCCTGCACACGGTCCGCGGGGTCGGCTTCGTCGTCCGGGACGCCCCATGAGCTTCTCGCTGCGCGCCCGAGTGGCCGCGGCCACCGCTCTCGGAGCCACCCTGGTGGTGGCCGCCCTCGCGGTGGTCACCTCGGTCGCCATCTCCCGCAACAACGTCAATCAGCTCGACGAACGTCTGACGACGGCCTCGCAGGTGCTGGTCCCGAACTCGTCGACGTTGGAGGCCTTCATCGATCAGCTGTCCGGCGCGTTCGCCGTCACGATTCGCAGTGGCGACATCGTGGTCGCATCGACCCCGACGCGGCTGCCTGCGCTGGCGGCCGGATCCCAGACCGTCGACGTGGACGGTCAACGGTTCCGGGTCTACACGGCAGTATCGACCGTTGTCTCGTCCATCTCCATCTCGATCGGTGTGCCCGCCATCGAAGCTCAACAAGTGACCGACGAGCAACAGAAGCAGGTACTCCTGTTGGGACTGGCCGCGATCGCCGTGTCGACGGGCCTGGGTTGGCTCTTCGGTGGACGGGCCGTGAGACCGCTGGTGACGTTGACCCGTCAGGTCAGTGCCCAGCCACCGACCGCTCCCGAAACCCGCACGGGCGTCACCGAAGCCGACGAACTCGCCGTCGCCATCGGGGGCATGCTGACCAGGCTGAACGAGGCTCAGGAACGCACCAATGCCGCGCTCGACACTGCCCGCGATTTCGCGGCCGTCTCTGCGCACGAGCTCCGCACCCCGCTGACCGCGATGCGCACGGACATCGAGGTGCTCAGAACCCTCGATCTCGAGCGCGCGCAGCAGCAGGAGATTCTGGGCGACCTCGAACGGACACAGGGACGAGTGGAGACGACGCTGACAGCCTTGGAGCGACTGGCGTCGGGTGAATTGTCCAGCGAGGCCGACAGAGTCGAGACCGACATCATCGACATCTGCGACGTCGCAGCCCAGGATGCGCAGCGACTGCATCCGGGCCTCGACATACGGGTCGAGTCCGCCCCCGACTGCGAGATCACGATGCGTGCCCTGCCGACCGGCCTTCGGCTGGCCGTCGACAACGTGATCGGAAACGCCGTTCGGCACGGCGACGCGACGTCGATCGTCATCACCGCCGAGCGCGAGGGCACGACGGTACGCGTCCTGGTCGACGACAACGGATCCGGCGTTCCCCTCGATGAACGCGAGACGGTCTTCGGCCGATTCGAGCGCGGCACCCGAGCGGCCAAGGGCGGCTCGGGGCTCGGCCTGGCGCTGGTCGCTCAGCAAGCCCAATTGCACGGCGGGCGGGCCTGGTTCACCGACAGTCCATTGGGCGGAGCGAGATTGGTGCTGGAGCTGCAGGACAGCTGAAGTACGGCAGTCTTTACGCGGGGGAAACCTGCGGGTCCATCCGATCCGAGGATCATGTACCCATGCACACGTCGTCGGACTTCTTCGTCCCCACCATCGACATCTCACCGTACGTTCTGGACGGTGCCACCGCGGCGGCCGACGGGACCGCCCGGCGCAGCGTCGCGTCGGACATCGATTACGCCTGCAGCACAGTCGGTTTCATGCAGATTCTCGGACACGGGATCCCCGAGGACACCGTGACCGGCCTGGCGTCGGCGATGGATTCGTTCTTCGGACTCGAACCGGCGGCGAAGCGGGCCTACATCTGCCCACCCGAACGCAACCGCGGGTACACCGCTCCGAAGAGCGAATCGCTGAGCCTGAGCCTGGGAGTCGAATCGGCGTCGGGCACGAACGACTGGTTCGAGGCCTTCAACGTCGGGACGGGCGAGGCGAACACCTGGCCCGAGTGCGCGGGGTTCCAGCGCGCCGTCGAACGGTACTTCGCCGAGGCAGCGCGCGTGGCCCGCACGCTGACAACCGTGTTCGCCGACGCACTCGGTGTGGCCCCGACCGTGTTCTCCGACATCACCGATCGCTCGCTCGACACCCTGCGGATGAACAACTACGCGCTGGACCCCGGCCTACGTGTGCCGGACACCGAGCTCACCGGGATGAGCGAGCACACCGACTACGGATTGGTGACGGTGCTGTGGGCCGATCGAGTGCCCGGTCTGCAGGTTCTCGGCATCGACCGACGGTG
This sequence comes from Rhodococcus sp. 14-2496-1d, assembly GCF_002259365.1. Taxonomy (NCBI): domain Bacteria; kingdom Bacillati; phylum Actinomycetota; class Actinomycetes; order Mycobacteriales; family Nocardiaceae; genus Rhodococcus; species Rhodococcus sp. 14-2496-1d. The sequence continues at coordinate 284,239 of NZ_NPFV01000005.1, forward strand.
GCACGACGTGCAACCCGTCGAGGGAGCGATGCTGGTGAACCTGGGTGATCTGACGGCCCGACTGACCAACGATCGCTGGGTGTCGACGCTACATCGCGTGCGTCCGCCGATTGCCGACGGAACGATTCAGCGCAGGCGCTCTGCCGCGTTCTTCCACGACGGCAACCTCGACGCGGTGATCGCGCCGTTGCCGTCGTGCATCGAGCCCGGTGACGTGGCCCGGTACGAACCGGTGACGGTAGCCCAGCACATTGCCGCCAAGCTCGCGGGTTCCCGAGGGGGAAAGGCCAACACCTCGGCAACCCGCGAGGCCGAGCGGGTACGCAGCGCCGTCACCTGACCTGCTGGTGCTTCGAGTGCAGTTATTTGACGTCGAGCAGGTCGATGACGAACACGAGCGTCTTGCCGGACAGGCGGTGACCTGCGCCGGCGGGGCCGTAGGCGAGCTCCGGCGGAATGGTGAGCTGACGGCGTCCGCCGACCTTCATTCCCGGGATGCCGTCCTGCCAACCCTGAATGAGTCCGCGCAACGGGAACTGGATGGATTCGCCGCGGTTCCAGGACGAGTCGAACTCTTCGCCCGAATCGAACTCGACTCCGACGTAATGCACCTCCACGGTGCCGCCTGCGACTGCCTCTGCGCCGTCACCCTCGACGAGGTCGACCGTCACCAGGTCCAATGGTGCTGGTCCGGCCTGAAATTCGATCACTGGCTTCGTCACTGAAGTCTCCTGCGGTTGATGCCGGCCCGCCGACGCCGGCTGTGAAGCTCTGGGCATATTCCACCTCGACTTTACGTCGTGATGGTCAACCGATCGGAGCTGGCATCAAATTCGTCTGGTATTCGCAGGTCAGCGTGTTGCCGGTTGCGGGGTCGGCCATCTCGACCTTCCACGCGTCGGAGAACTGATTCACCCCGTGCTGCATCGAGATGGTGCCCGAGATCAAGACCGTTCCACGCGCGAACAGACCGCGCTCGGTGAGTACGTCGAGCCAGTACTGCGGAGCGAGAAGATCACCGAGAGTTCCGGACTGGATGAGAACTCCGTCGGCCCAACCGGTCAAGGTGATCTCGTCCAGTCGGTCGGCCACCTCGCTCAACCGCCACGCACCGGTACCGAGCACGTCGGGAGCGGCGTTCTTGCTCCATGCGACGCTGTGCACTTCAAGGTCACGGTCGGTGTGGTCGCATGCGACCGTGAGCAGCACGTCGTCGATGGTCTCGCCCAGGATCACCAGAGCCCATTCGGCCTCGCCCGAGGTGCGTCCGTGTTGAACGGCGACGGCATCGGTCTGCTGCGCCAGATACGGCGAGATGGGGTACAGCGCCGGGGTAACCGTGGGAGCCGGCACGCCCAGTTCGGCCAACTCCGCGATGTGCGACGCCACCTCTTCCTGGTTGCGACCGGCATAGCCCGCATTGAGCAGCGCGGTCACTTCTACCGACTCGGTCGTGCCGTCGGGCAACGTGAATGTGAGCATCAGTAAGGACCCTCTCCTCGTAAATTAATTGTTTCCGATGCGCTCAAAGCCTTGCGCATACGTCTTGTATACAGCAAGTATGGAGCGCGTACAACGGATAGAGTGATCCCAGGCACACAAAGGAGTCGTCATGACCGAACCAGTTTCGGTGGATAGAAAAGGCCTGGCCAAGGCCTTTGCCGCCAGCCTGACCGGAACGGCGTTGGAGTGGTACGACTTCGCCGTCTACTCGGCCGCAGCAGCGCTGGTGTTCCCGCTGGTCTTCTTCCCCGACAGCGATCCGCTGACCGGCACATTGCTTGCCTTCTCGACCTACGCGGTCGGATACATCGCCCGTCCAGTAGGTGGATTCGTCTTCGGGCGACTCGGCGACGTCATCGGCCGAAAACAACTTCTCGTCATCACCCTGCTGTTGATCGGCGTCACGACGTTCGCCATCGGTCTGATCCCCGGATACGACACCATCGGCATCGCGGCCCCGATCATCCTCGTCACCATGCGCTTCTGCCAGGGCGTTGCCGTCGGCGGCGAGTGGGGCGGAGCCGTTCTGCTCTCCAGTGAATACGGCGATCCCCGCAAGCGCGGCTTCTGGTCCTCCGCAGCGCAGATCGGACCACCGGCGGGCAACCTGCTCGCCAACGGCGCACTGGCAATCCTGACTCTGTCGCTCACCGACCAGCAGTTCGAGTCCTGGGGCTGGCGTGTCGCATTCCTCTTCTCGGCCGTTCTCGTCGGTTTCGGTCTGTGGATCCGCTTGAAGCTCGAGGACACCCCGGTGTTCAAAGCACTTCAGGAGAGCGGCGATCGCTCGGAAGCCCCGATCAGCGAAGTGTTCAAGACGGAACTGCGACCACTGGTGGCAGGCATCATGTCCCGCGTCGCACCCGACGTCATCTACGCACTGTTCACGGTCTTCTCGATCACCTACGGAACTCAGAAACTGGGCTTCGAGCGCAGCGAGGTGTTGACGGCAATTCTGGTCGGATCGGCCTGCCAACTCGGCTTGATCCCGCTGGCCGGAGCGGTCTCCGACCGCATCAACCGACGCCTGGTCTACGGCGTCGCGGCCGTGGGCGGCGTTGCCTGGAGCGCGATCTTCTTCCTCGTCATCGGCGGTGGATCCCTGCCGCTGCTGATCCTCGGCGTCGTCGTCGGCCTGGCGTTCCACTCGTTCATGTACGGACCGCAGGCCGCCTTCGTCACCGAGCAGTTCAGCGTTCGACTCCGCTCGACCGGCAGCTCGTTGGCGTACACGATCGCCGGAGTGTTCGGTGGAGCGATGGCACCGCTGATCTTCGTGTACCTGCTCGACAAGACCGACAGTTGGGTACCGATCGCCGGATACATCGTCATCGTCGGCGCGGTGACGCTGGGCGGCCTGGCACTGGGACGCAACCCCGACCCCACCGAGGACGAGCATTACGTGCTACTGAATCAGGAACACGAAAAGGCTACGCGCGCAGCAGAGTCTGAAGTGTGACCTCGAGGTGAGCGTCGATCTTCTCGTGCACCAGGCCCTCGTCGCCGACACTCAGTGCGTCGATGATGGCCTGGTGCTCGGCGCACACGCGGTGCTGCCGGTTGGCCGCGGTGAACAGAGCGCTCAGACCGACCCGCAGCTGCCGAGCACGCAGACCCGCGTAGGTGCGGGAGAGGAGATCGCTGCCCGCCGAATCGATCAAACTCTGATGGAAGGTCCCGTCCCAGTCGATGAACTCCTTCGGCGCATCGGCACTGTCGGAGTTCATCAGCAATTCCTGCTGTTCGAGCGCATGCTGCATCGCCTCGATCGGAGCGTCCCCGGCTCGCAGCGCACGGGTGGCCGCATGCCGTTCGAGAACGCCGCGCAGATCCATCAGTTCGGCGATCTGCCGTCCGGACATGGCCGGCACATGCGCGCCGCGCTTGGGCACCATCTCGACCAGTCCCTCGGACTGCAACATCAGCAGCGCCTCACGCACCGGTGTCCGCGACACTCCGATACGCGTCGCGAGCTCCTGTTCGTTGAGAAACGTGCCGGTGGCCGCCGGTGACGACAACACCTGATCGCGTACGAACAGATATGCCTTGTCCCTCCCCGACAGTGGTTGCATACGATATGTATACCTGTCTTCCCCCGACGAAACCAGGAGTCAGACCGTGAGCTCGACTATCCGCATCAGCCTGGCCCAGATCACCAGTGGCGAACACCCCACCGACAACCTCGAACTCGTCGACACCCACGCCCGTGCCGCCGCACACGCCGGTTCGGACGTCGTCGTGTTCCCCGAGGCGACCATGCGATGCTTCGGCGGACCCATCAGGAAAATCGCGGAGCCTCTCGACGGCGAGTGGGCGAACGCCGTGCGCTCCATCGCCTCCGACGCCGGCATCACCGTCGTGGCCGGAATGTTCACTCCAGCCCCGGACGACAGGGTGACGAACACCCTGCTCGTCACCGGGCCCGGCATCGACGCGAGCTACGACAAGATCCACCTGTTCGACGCATTCGGATTCGCCGAATCCGATACCGTCGCACCGGGTTCGGATCCGCTCGTGGTGGACATCGCCGGAGTTCGAGTGGGCTTCGCGACCTGCTACGACATCCGATTCCCCTCGCTGTTCCAGAAACTCGGCGACCTCGGAGCAGAGGTCGTCGTGGTTCCCGCGTCGTGGGGATCGGGTGACGGCAAGGTCGAGCAATGGACCCTGCTCGCTCGCGCACGCGCGTTGGACTCGACCACCTTCATCGCAGCCTGCGACCAAGCCGAACCCGCTGCCGCCGAGGGTAATGCGCCGTTGGGCGTGGGACACAGCATCGTCTGCTCCCCCACCGGCGAGATTCTCGGTCAGCTCGACGCGACACCGGGCATGCTGACCATCGACATCGACACAGGACTGGTCGACGCCGTACGCAAGACTCTGCCGGTGTTGGAGAACCGAGTCCATTTCGCGTGACGAATCCTGCTCGTTGCAGGTTCGGCTTTTCGCGAGATCTGGGGCGGGAACGCGGTTTCGGGTCACCTCCGCCGTGAAAACGTGGTGTGATGTCGCTTGTCGAACTGGAGAAGTGGCGGGGCACTTCCATCGTTTCACGAGGAGACGACGATGGTGCAGGTCAACCGACGGGATGCGGTAGCACTCGGGCTGAGCGCGGCGATGCTCGGCGGCTCGACAGCGACCACGGCACGCGAGGCCGAACGTTCCGCGATCGACCGCAGAACACGAGGCCGTGTGAACGGCAACACGAATCGCATCCACGATGCCATCCCCGCTCCCTCTCTCGCACAGGGACTTTCGACATGAAACGACTACCACTTCGGGCCTGCCTCGATGGATCGACGCCGAATCATGCCATCTGCGGTGAGCAGGCATGACCGGAAGCACGCGTCCCAGTACCGGCCACAACGACCGGAGACGAAGCCGACCGTCGTGGTCGGTGTTCGACGCAGAACCGTTGATCTACGGGACGGTGATCATCATGACCGTGATGGTGGTGGGAGCGGACGATACGGACGTCGATTTCGGTGACGCGACAGGAATGATCCTCGGGCCGATGGTCGCGACTGCCGTCGCGCACCTCTTCTCGTCGTGGCTGGGATACGTGAACAGCCACCACCACATGCCCGACGGTGCCGACAGGCGCCATTTGCTCTGGCACTCGGCGCATTTCCTGCTGCTGACAGTGGTGCCTCTCATCATCATCGGGCTCGGACGGGTGAGCGGTCTGTGGTCGGCCTACGGCGCACTCGACACCATTTCCGATCTTGCGTTCCTGTTCCTTCTCGTCCTCGGAGCCGCCAGCGGCTGGCACGCAAGCAGGAGGAAATGGCGTGGGGCAATTCTCGGTGGCCTGGTTGCCATCGTCGTCGGTTTGATCGTCACAGTTCTCAAGGTCGTACTCGAACACTGACAACCGAGAAGGAGGAGCCGGCCATGGTTCTCCGCTCCGCCACCACCTCCGGTCGAGGCTGGGCCACGTTGGCTCTCGCGGTCGTACTCGTCCTGACGGCATGTTCTTCGTCCGAGGACCGGAGCGAGGAAGGGTTCACCGAGATGGACCCCGGTTCGGGCACGCTCGTGGCCTCGTCCGGCTTCGACGTCCGGCGGGACGGCTTCTCGTTCCCCAACTGGGGACCGCCGACCGCGGAGCATGGCCGAGGGCTCACACCGGCCTCGATGCAATCGCTGTTCGGAGATGCCGTGTGCACTCCCGGAACCGAGAGCGCCCAGTGCGTTCTCTCGCCGATGGGACGGGTGACCTCGGAGGTGTTCGAGAACGGAATGAACGGTGGTCACTGCTTCGGAATGGCCGCGGTCGCAGGGTTGGCCTACCGCAACTCGATCGACACCTCGTCCTTCGTCGCCCCCGGAGCGACATTGTTCGATGCACGCCCCTCCCCCGCGACCGATGCCGTGATCGCGCGATACTTCAACACTCAGGAGGTCGAACCGACAGCCGACTCCGAGATGTCCGAACCTGTGGACGAGGTGATCGATCGACTCACGTCCGCGTGGGCCGAAGGGCAGGACCATCTACTCGCCTTCTACACCGAGGACGGAACGTCCGGCCATGCCGTGACACCGATCGCGATACGCGATCTGGGAGACAGCAAACGTGGAATTGTCATCTACGACAACAACTATCCCGGTGTCGAGAAGATGATCGTCACCGATCCGGCCGCCGATACGTGGTACTACACCACCTCGGCAGACCCCGCCGACGACAGCTACCTGTTCTCCGGGACTCCGGACAATCAGTTGAAGTTGTTTCCTCTGGCCGAGATGACCGGCGTTCATCGGTGCCCCTCCTGCACGGAGGTCGGTGAGCCGGGCCAGGACTACCTGGTGCTGGTCACCGACGACACCAACGATCCCGTCGATGCGACCGATGTCGAATGGAGCTTGTCGGTGTCCGACACCGACCGGGTGCGACGGTCCGCGTTCATCAACAACGACAACACGGCGTTACTGGAGACCTCGACCGACACACCGATGCGGCTCACGCTCTCCGACGTCGCGGACAACGATCGCGACGCGTCGATCGACATCTCCATCCTGTCCGACGGATGGGTGGTTCGATCGACCTCCCTTCGCCTGCCTGCGGGCGCGTCGATCGTCGCCGAGGTCAGCCCCACCGAGCGATCGTTGACGCTCACGACCGACGCCCCCACCACGAGTGATTACACCGTCGCCATCGAGGATGCTCGGGGGTCACGGTCTGCATTCGTCAGCACCATCGACCTACCCGTCGGCGGCAACCTCGTGGTCGCCCCGACGGATACGGACACCTTGCGCCTGAGCGACGGTGCAGGACAGGTGCTGCGCGAGGTGGCGATGACCTAGCAGCCACGCCGCCGCGAACTCGAAGTCGGGGATGGAATTCGGCGGAAAACCGTCCATCACTTCGAGTTCAGCGAAGCCGGACCAACGACTACGCCGCCGACTCCCGAGGGGAGCCGGCGGCGTCGTTGTACAGCGGGAGCTAGCGGGAGCCGACGTCCTGGTAGTCGCGCTCGGTGTAGCCGGTGTAGATCTGGCGCGGACGGCCGATCTTGCCGGTCGTGTCCTCGTTCTGCTCGCGCCAGTGCGCGATCCAGCCCGGGAGACGGCCCATCGCGAACAACACCGTGAACATGCGCGGCGGGAACCCCATCGCGCGGTAGATCAGGCCGGTGTAGAAATCGACGTTGGGGTACAGCTTGCGCTCGACGAAGTAGTCGTCGGTCAGCGCGGTCTCCTCGAGCTTGAGAGCGATCTCGAGCAGTTCGTCGCCGTTGCCGAGCTTGCCGAGGATCGTGTGCGCAGTTTCCTTGACCAGCGTCGCGCGCGGATCGAAGTTCTTGTACACGCGGTGCCCGAAGCCCATGAGCTTGACGCCGTCTTCCTTGTTCTTGACTCGACGCAGGAAGTCGGTGGCGTCGCCGCCCTCGGCCTTGATCTTGTCCAGCATCTCGAGCACGGCCTGGTTGGCTCCGCCGTGCAGCGGGCCCCAGAGCGCGTTGATGCCGCCGGAGATCGAGGTGAACAGGTTGGCCTGCGAGGATCCGACGAGACGCACCGTCGAGGTGGAGCAGTTCTGCTCGTGGTCGGCATGCAGGATGAGCAGCATGTCGAGTGCCTTGACGATCTCGGGATCCACCTCGTACGGCTCGGCCGGGAAGCCGAACGTCAGACGCAGGAAGTTCTCGACCAGGCTCTTCGAGTTGTCCGGGTACAGGAACGGCTGACCGACCGACTTCTTGTAGGCGTACGCCGCGATGGTCGGCAACTTGGCCAGCAGACGGATGGTCGACAGCTCGACCTGCTCCGGGTCGTTGGGGTCGAGCGAGTCCTGGTAGTACGCCGACAGCGCGTTGACGGCACTCGACAGCACCGGCATCGGGTGAGCGTTGCGCGGGAACCCGTCGAAGAACCGCTTGAGGTCCTCGTGCAGCAGAGTGTGCCGACGGATCTTGTCGGTGAACTTCTCGAGCTGAGCCTCGGACGGCAGCTCCCCGTAGATCAGCAGGTAGCTGACCTCGATGAACGAAGACTTGCCCGCAAGCTGTTCGATCGGGTATCCGCGGTAGCGCAGGATGCCTGCGTCACCGTCGATGTAGGTGATGGCCGACTTGGTCGACGCGGTGTTGACGAACCCGCCGTCCAACGTCGTGTAGCCGGTGGTGGCCAGCAACTTTCCCAGCTCGATGCCGTTGTTGCCTTCGGAGGCCTCGGCAATCGACATGGAGTATTCGCCACCGGGATAGGTGAGGGTGGCTTTGGCATCATTCTCAGCGGGCACGAATGGTCCCTCTCGAACTCGTGTAACGGACACGTACTTGAAGCGGACAGTTCTAACGTCGATAGTGAAACTAGTCTCTCGACGCCTCGGACGCCCACGGAGGGTCGGCACCGGGTCGAGAAACCGTGATTGCCGCCGCTTTCGCGGCGAAATCGAGCGCTTCCCGCCAATCTTGCTTGCTCATCTCTTTCACCGCGTTCGATGTGATAATGCTCTCCTTCTCCAGAAAGCTGAGCAGAGCCCCGTGCACGGTGTCACCTGCCCCGATGGTGTCGACGACGTCGACCGCAACTCCCGGCACCGAGATCTCCTCGGCTGTGACAATTCCTGTACCCGACGTCTCCTCGGCTGCGGTGAAGACCGAGATTCCGTTGCCGCCGCGGGTCATGACCACTGCGGTGACACCCGACGCGAGCCAGTCATCCACCGTTGTGCCCTGGGTTCCGAGCCCCAACCAATGCGAGTCGTCCTCGGAGACCTTGAGGATGTCGATGCTGGGCAACCACGAACGGAAACGGTCGCGGAACCCGTCGGCGGTGATGTCTCCGCTGGTGCTGTCGATCGCGGCAGGCCTGATGTTGGGGTCGAGCATCGTGAGCTTGCCCGCCGCCCGGGCGCGGTGCAGCAGGCCCGCGTACATCGACGCCCCGGGTTCGTAGAGCAGTGACAACGTGCCGAACGAGAGCACGCTGATCTCGTCGGGTAGATCGCCGGGATCGGCAACGAGACGATCGGCGGTGCCGTCGGCGTAGAACGAATACTCGGCACTGCCGTCGTCGGCGAGGGTGGTCATCGCCAAGGTCGTCGGCTCGTCGCCGCGCTGCACCCACGTGGTGTCCACACCCGCGTCGCGCAGACTCGCCAGGATCTGCTCGCCGAACGGGTCGCGCGAGATACGCGAGAGGTACGCGACGGGCGAACCGAGTCGACCGATCGCGACGGCGACGTTGAACGGCCCGCCGCCGAGTTTCGGCGAGAGCAGCGGCCCCTCGTGCACCGGGACCAGATCGACCAACGCCTCACCGCACACCAGAATGGTCACTTCTCGTACCTCATTCCCCAGGTGCCGGACCAGGTTCGTCCCGGATCGAGCACGATCAGATCGATTTCGGAGTTCAGCGCATCGGGCGGGCACGTCATCGGCTCGATCGCCAACGCCCGGCCGCGCTCGGGATATGCCTGATCGTTGGCGGGATCGGCAGTGAACACCTGCACCCATCCGAAGCTGCTGTCGGTCCACAACACCGTCGCAGTGCCGTCCGGGCCGCGCAGTACGTGGTTCGCTCGGCCGTCGACCTCGGGCAACGAGGCGCTGAACGGAGTGTCCAGCTGCACGCCCTCCAGGGCTCTCGGCTGCCGGAAGTCGTACTCGGTATCGGCCGTCGGCACCGAGTTGCCCACGGGCAGATTGCGTACCGGATCGAGCGGCAGCCGGGTTCCCGCGGACAGCTCGAGGGTGCACTCGTCGAGCGGCACGTCCCCCACCCGGACGAAGGTGTGAAAGCCCATCCCGTACGGCGCGGGCGAGTCACCGGTGTTCGTCGCCGACGCGGTGACGGTGAGACCGTCCGCCGACAGCTCGTGCACCACGGTCACCGTGATCGAGAACGGCCAACCCTGATGCGTTCCGATGTCCACGCTCTGCTCGACGCGAGAGTCGGTGTGCTCCAAGAGAGTCCACGCCACGCGTCGAACGAATCCGTGACTGGCGTTGTTACGAGCCGGCTCGGAGATCTCCATCCGATGCTCGACGCCTTCGAAGGTGAACGTCCCATCGGCCGTCCGATTGGGCCACGGGGCCAACACCAGCCCCGCCGACAACGGCGGCTTCGAGCCCGCCTCCCACGTCTCGGTGAGCGCTGCGCCGTCGTATTCGAGCGCCCGAAGGCCCGCTCCGACGGCAGCGATGTCTGCCCGATACTTGCCGCTCGTCAACGAGTACGTCTGCGCGTCAGCCATGAGAGACATTCTTCACCACCGCACCCACGCGATACCGAATGAATGCAGGAAGAGCCAGCGCGGCGATCGAGACGCCGATGACGACCAGAACCCCACCGCCGGCAGCAGCCGCCGCCGTACCGACGGATGCGGCCGCTGCGCCGTGCAGTACGTCGCCGATTCGCGGACCTCCCGCGACGACGACGATGAACACACCCTGCAGTCGACCGCGCATCTCGTCGGTCGCGACCTGTTGGAGCATCGTGCTGCGGAACGCCGCCGAGATCATGTCGGCGCCACCGCCGAGGGCCAGGAACGCCAACGCGAACCACAGGGCGACAGTGGTGGCCCCGTCGGTGGCCGCGCCGACGGCCAGACCGAAGCCGATCATCGCCGCGCCCCACACGACGATGCAGATGAGCACCGCCAGCCCCTGCCTGCGTACTCGGGGCAACCAGCCGGAGAACACGCCTCCCACCACCGCGCCCGCGGACATCGCGGCGAACAGCATGCCGAGCACAGGACCGCCCGACGCGGGATCGCCGAAGCTCTCGTGCGCGATCTGCGGGAACAGCGCGCGGGGCATACCGAACACCATCGCAATGATGTCGACGACGAACGAGGCCAGCAGCACCTTCTGCGTCGCGAGGTAGGCGAAACCGTCGAACACCGAACGCAATCCGGCGCGCTGACCCGACTTCGCCGGCGGAATCCCCGGCAGCCGGATCACCGCCCACAGGGTGGCGAACAGTGCGACGGTGTCGATCAGATAGAGGGTCTCGAGTCCGATGTAGTAGATGAGGATGCCTGCGCTGAGCGGTCCGGCGATGGCACCGAAGTTCATCACCGTCATGTTCAACGAATTCGCAGCGGGCAACTGCTCGGCAGGCAGGATCCGCGGGAGAATCGCGCTGCGCGTCGGCTGGTTGACCGCGAAGAATGCCTGCTGAACGGCCAACAGCACCAGGATGATCCACACGTTGTTCAGGTCGAGAAACGCTTGCAACCAGAACAGCGCCGACGTACCGATCAGGCCGCAGGTGGTGATCATCAACAGGGTGCGGCGGTCCATCACGTCGGCCAACGCCCCACCCCACAGGCCGAAGACGATGAGCGGCACCAACGCGAACACACCGGTGAGGCCCACGTAGGCCGAGCTGAGCGTGATCTGAAAAACCTGTTGCGGCACAGCAACAATGGACAGTTGGGCACCGATGACGGTGACGATGTTCGCGAGCCACAACCGCTTGTAGGCCGGAGTCTTCAGCGGAGTGGTATCGGCAAGAATGCCGCGCAATCGGCTCACGGCTGCAGACGCTCGATCACACCGCTTGCCACCGTCAGGCGAATTCGGTTGTGCATGCGGCTCGTTCGGCCCTGCCAGAACTCGACCGTCTCCGGCTCGACGCGAAAGCCGCCCCAGTTGGGCGGAACCGGCACGTCGATTCCGTCGAACGTCGCGGTGACCTCGGCCAGTCGCGCAACCAGATCCTCCCGCGAGCCGACCGGTCGCGACTGCTCGGACGCCCATGCCCCCAGCTGGGAGCCCCGGGGCCGCGTGCGCCAATACGCCTCGGTGGTCTCGGCATCGACCTTGACCACCGGACCGCGGACGGTGAGCTGGCGGGCAATTCCGATCCACGGGAACGTGATCGACGCATACGGCGTCGCGGTGAGCGCACGGCCCTTGTCCGAGTCGTAGTTGGTGTAGAAGACCACACCGGACGCGTCGAAGTCCTTGCACAACACGGTGCGGGTGGCGGGTCTACCCGACTCGTCGACCGTCCCCAACACGATGGCGTTGGGCTCGGGCAGATTCGCGGCCATCGCGTCGGACAACCACTGCTGCGCCAGCGAACACCACCCGCCCGCCAGAGCATCGACGTCCAGGTCCTCGGGCTCTCCGTAGTCCACCCGCATGTTCGCCAGGCGCTGTTCATCTGCAGACACAAGCCCAGACGCTACTCCCGCGTCGATCCCGGCTATGGTTCTGACGAAGTACGCCCGGATGCGGCGCAGAGCCGGGTGCAGTTGCGACGAGGGAGTCCACAGGCCATGGCTGTTCAACGAGTTCCCGAGGATTTCGTCCCCGGTCTCGAAGGTGTCGTCGCGTTCACCTCCGACATCGCCGAGCCCGACAAGGACGGCGGCGCATTGCGCTACCGCGGCGTCGACATCGAGGAACTCGTCGCGCAGAACGTCACTTTCGGCGACGTCTGGGCCCTGCTCGTCGACGGCGAGTTCGGACGAGGACTCCCGCCGGCCGAACCCTTCCCACTGCCGATCCACACCGGCGACGTCCGTGTCGACGTCCAGGCGGGTCTGGCGATGCTCGCTCCGATCTGGGGATACCAGCCGATACTCGACATCGACGACTCCACCGCTCGCGACAACCTCGCCCGCGCGTCGGTGATGGCCCTGTCCTACGTCGCCCAGTCCGCTCGCGGCATCTACCAGCCCGCAGTTCCGCAGACCCGCATCGATCAGGCCGCAACCGTCACCGAGCGATTCATGGTCCGGTGGAAGGGCGAACCGGATCCCGCCCACGTCGCCGCCATCGACGCATACTGGGTCTCGGCTGCAGAGCACGGCATGAACGCCTCGACGTTCACCGCACGTGTCATCGCCTCCACCGGGGCAGACGTCGCCGCCTGCCTCTCCGGTGCCATCGGTGCGATGTCCGGACCGCTGCACGGCGGTGCACCCGCCCGCGTCCTGCCGATGATCGAAGAGGTCGAGAAGACCGGCGACGCACGGGCTCTGATCACCGGAATCCTGGACCGCAAAGAGAAGCTCATGGGCTTCGGGCACCGCGTCTACCGCGCCGAGGACCCGCGCGCCCGTGTACTGCGCGCCACGGCGAAGAGACTGAACGCACCGCGCTACGAGGTCGCCGCAGCACTCGAGCAGGCGGCGCTGACCGAACTGCGCGAACGCCGCCCCGATCGAGCCATCGAAACCAACGTCGAATTCTGGGCCGCGGTGATCCTCGACTTCGCCGAGGTACCGGCGCACATGATGCCCGCCATGTTCACCTGTGGACGTACCGCGGGCTGGTGCGCGCACATCCTGGAGCAGAAGCGCCTGGGCAAGCTCGTCCGACCCGCTGCCCTCTACACCGGCCCCGAACCGCGGTCACCCGAGTCCGTCGAAGGCTGGGACCTGATCCGGTAGTCGAAGCTGATATGGCACCCGACTACCCTGTAAGGGCCATATTCCATCGACGCTAGGACGCGCTACTCCATGGCCGAATTGCCGATCATTCCCGCCGATCTCCTGCCCGCCGACGGACGCTTCGGCTGTGGCCCGTCCAAGGTTCGCCCCGAGCAGCTGCAATCCCTGGTCGATGTCGGCGCTTCCGTGTTCGGCACCAGCCATCGCCAGAAGCCCGTCAAGGACGTCGTCGGACGTGTGCGCAGTGGTTTGAAGGATCTGTTCTCCCTCCCCGAGGGCTACGAGGTCGTCCTCGGCAACGGCGGCACCACCGCATTCTGGGACGCTGCTGCATTCGGCCTGATTCGCGAGAAGTCGCTGCACCTGACCAACGGCGAGTTCAGCTCGAAGTTCGCCTCGGTGGCCAAGAACAACCCGTTCATCGGTGATCCGATCGTCGTCAAGGCAGAGCCGGGCAGCGCGCCCGAGCCCACCTCCGACCCGTCCGTCGACCTGATCGGCTGGGCGCACAACGAGACCTCGACGGGCGTGGCCATTCCGGTCAGCCGTCCGGCCGGCTCCGAGAACGCCCTCATCGCGATCGACGCCACCTCCGGCGCAGGCGGTCTCCCGGTCAACGTCGCCGACTCGGACGTCTACTACTTCGCTCCGCAGAAGTGCTTCGCCGCCGACGGTGGCCTGTGGGTCGCGCTGATGAGCCCCGCCGCGCTCGAGCGCGTCAGCGAGATCGCCGCCACGGATCGGTGGGTCCCGGACTTCCTGTCACTGCCGATCGCCGTCGACAACAGCAGCAAGAACCAGACGTACAACACCCCGGCCGTGGCGACACTGTTGCTCTTCGCCGATCAGATCGAATGGCTCAATTCGCAGGGCGGCCTCGACTGGGCCACCAAGCGCACCGCCGATTCGTCCTCGCGCCTGTACGACTGGGCCGACAACAGCGAATTCGCAACGCCGTTCGTCACGAACCCGGATCACCGCAGCCAGGTCGTCGGCACCATCGACTTCGACGAGAAGGTCGACGCAGCCCAGGTTGCGAAGATCCTGCGCGCCAACGGCGTCGTCGACACCGAGCCGTACCGCAAGCTCGGCCGCAACCAGCTGCGTGTCGGTATGTTCCCGGCCATCGAGCCGGACGACATCACCGCACTGACCAAGAGCATCGACTGGGTCGTGTCCACACTGAGCTAGTTGGCAGGGCAGGAGTGGAGCCTGCGGAACGATCATTCCCAGGGCAGGAGTGGAGCCTGCGGAACGACCATTCCCAGGGCAGGAGTGGAGCCTGCGGAACGACCCTTCCCAGCAAGCTCACAGCTCCGGCGCTCCCTTCGAGGCCTACACTTGCTATCAAGTAAGCAAGCGTAACGACCTCGGAGGGAGCGCTCGTATGTTCAGGCTCCTCACCGTCGCGCTGCGGATCCGCGTGACACTGGTCTACTGCACCCTCGCGGTGGCAGGCACGGTAGCGCTCGGCCAGATCGGGCCGCACGATCGCTGGCACGTGCTGCATGCGGCGAGTACCAACCTGCACAATCTGACCGACGGTCACCTCGCCACTGTCGTCACGAGCGTCTTTCTCACCGAGGGTCGGGTGAACTGGCTGTGGTTGGCCGCGGTCGCCGTGCTGTTCGCCGTCGCCGAATGGGTCTCCGGCTGGCGACGCTTCCTTCTCACCTTCGGTGCCGGACATGTCGGTGCCACTGCTCTGGTGGCCGTCGGCCTGCTCATCGGTATTCACAACGACTGGCTCGCGGACTCACTGGCGATGGCCGTCGACGTCGGTGTCAGCTACGCGGCAGCAGCGGTCGCAGGGTCGATGATCCGGTACCTGCCGATGCCGTGGCGTGTCGGCTGGGCCGCACTGTGGATCGGCGTCGTCACGATCAGTGGAGTGTCCGATCCGTCCTTCACCGCCGTCGGGCACGCGATTGCCCTGACCATCGGTTTCGGCCTGGGTGCCCTCTACCTGCGCAGGGACGCATCGGCGTTGTCGCACAAAGCAATCGACGCAAGATCGGCCGAATGGGTGCAGCCGAGCCCGCAGCTGTCTACCCTCTGACAGGGAAACGATCGTCGGCAGAAGCGATGCGTGTCGAACACCCGCCGAATACGGCAGGTGAACTAGGCTCGAACTCGACGGTATCGCGAGCCGGCGCGATGAGGAGGTCAAGGTGCGAGACTTACGTGTGGTGGGTCTCGAGGCCGACGGAAAGTTCGTCGTGTGCGCAGATCCCAAGACCGGCGACAGATTCCGGCTTCCAGCCGACGACAAGCTCCGCGCGGCCTCACGCGGTGACATCGCTCGACTAGGACAGATTGAGATCGAAATGGACAGCTTGCTTCGGCCGAAAGAAATTCAGGCCCGCATCCGCAGCGGAGCGACCATCGAACAGGTTGCCGCCGACTCCGGAATGGCCATCAGTCGCGTCGAGGTGTTCGCTCACCCGGTGCTGCTCGAACGTTCGCAGGCCGCGTCGATGGCCCAGGCCGGTCATCCGCTGCGCCACGACGGCCCGGCCGTGCAGACCCTGCTCGAGATCGTCACCCTCGCCTTCCGTGCTCGCGGGCACAACCTCGACGACGCGGAGTGGGACGCCTGGCGCGACGAGGACAACAAGTGGGTCGCACAGTTGAAGTGGCAGGCGGGCCGCACCACCAACAAGGCGCACTGGCAGTTCCTGCCCGACGGCCACGGCGGCACCATCGCGCCGCTCGACGACACCGCCCACGAACTGATCGATCCCGACTTCGGACGCCAACTGCGCGGCCTCGCACCGGTGCGCGCACTGACGTCCGCCGAGGATGACGACCAGGCCTCGCAGCAGAGCTTCGACGAGTACTACGGCACCACCGCCGACAGCGAACTCGACGCCGAAACCATCGAGGTCGAGGTGGACGATGCGCCGACTCCCGAGCCCGAGCAGCCACGCGAACCGGTGGCCAGGGAGCCGAGGCCCGCACCCAAGCCTGCCGCCGGTCACACCGGCGGCAAGGACAAGCGCGGCAAGCCGGCCATGCCGTCGTGGGAGGACGTGCTGCTCGGCGTTCGCAGCAGCGGGCACAACTGATCTCTTCGATGGCCGATTTGCCGCTCGGTGACAGATTGCCGACGCTCACACCGTAGGCTTTCGACGGAGCTTACGGAGAGAGAGGTGCCGGTAGTGGGGGCCAAAGCATCAACGATCTGGTACGTGGACGCACCGGATCCCATTTCGGTACTCCGAGAAGCCACCACCTCGGACTGGAATGCTGCGAGCGCACTCGTCGGACGTCTGTACCCCCACCTGACGGCAGTGCCCCTCGGACAGGGTCCGATATCGACATCGGCAGGCGTGGACGACGATCACGTCTTCATCGGTTGCTACCCCGGCGTCACCGTGGTCTGCGGATCGAACCTGTCGGTGCCGACACCGTCGACGCTTCCCGAATCCTTCACCCGCCCTCTGGCGTCCGAACACACCTACCTCGTCGCCTCGGATCCCCAGCACGCCTGGGGTGCATTCGCGTACTGGGAGCGCGGTGAATTCCGCCGATCGTTCAGCGCCACCCCGGTGTACATCTACGAGGACGCCGGCCTGCCACTGGTGTGGGAGCGATCGTTCTGGGCCGGTGAGCATCCGCTGATCTATCCGCCCGGAGTGATGCCGGATCCACAATCGCTGCCGTTCCACCCACAGGAATTCGCCGAGGCGGCCAACGCCGAGTGGCTCGGATTCCGCTACACCGGCGCGCCGCACGCGGACGAATTCGATCCCGACACCCTGCCGGTCTGCGGCTTCACGATGTACGTTCCCGGACAGGAGCCGCCGCCACCGAACCGGAGTGCGAACGGCCGTGGCGCACAGGAACCGATGCCCGACGCCCCCGACGAACAGGCACCGCGTCCGAAGAAGCGTTGGTTCTCGCGCAAGTAGATGCGGCAGGGCCGTCCTGGGTGCCGGCGAACGTCAGAACGCCAGCGCCGCCAGTGCCACGAAGCTGAGGATGGAACCGATACCGGCTCCGTACACCGCCCAGCGCCACACCGGTATCGCGAGCCACCGCATGACCGTCGGAGCTGCACCCGCGACGACGATAATGTTCAGACCGAGTGCGAGCAGTGGATGAATTCTGGCCAGCTCCAGACCGAACGTCGTCAGTGCCACACCCACCAGCGCCGCCGAGATGACGGCGATCGGGACTCCGGTCCAGCGGACGCTCGGGTCGTGGTCGTTCACGTCAGGCGCACACGTTCGTAGAACCCCATCGCCGCGGCCGTCGCCACGTTCAGCGAATCGGTGCCAGGGGCCATCGGAATCCGCGCGCGAATGTCCGTTGCTCGCATGGCATGTTCGGTCAGACCCGGCCCCTCGGCACCCAGCAGCAGGGCAACCTTCTCCCCCGTCATCGCCGTCGCCAACGACACCGCCGCCGGGTTGGGCGTCAACGAGATCAGCTGAAACCCGTGCGCGCGAACACGATCGAGGCCACGGGGCCACTCGGGCACCTTGGCGAACGGCACCCGCAGCACATGTCCCATCGACACTCGCACCGAACGACGATAGAGCGGATCAGCACACGCGGCCCCGAACAGAACGGCATCGACCCCGAGGCCCGCCGCGTTGCGGAACATCGACCCGAGATTCTCGTGATCGTTGACGCCCTCGAGAATCGCCACCGTCCTGGCACCGTCCAACACCTCGTCGAGATCGAGGGCCGGCGGCCTGTTCGCCGCGGCCAACACACCACGATTGAGGTGGAAGCCGACGACCTCGGCCATCACCTCCGCGGACGTCCGGTAGAACGGAACGTCCGAATCGACGAGATCGTCGCGCAAGGCGTCGAGCCGTCGATCCACGCCCAGCAGGCTGATCATCGGAAACCGCGAGGTCAGCAGCCGCTGCGCCACCAACACACCCTCGGCGATCACCAGGCCCTTGCCCTCGGGCAGGTCGGGTCGCCGATCCGACGAGTTGAGATCGCGAAAATCGTCCAGTCGCGGGTCCGAGGGGTCGTCGATGTCGAGTACATGCACCACGTGCTCATCTTGTCACCCGGCCGATTTCGAGACTCCCTCGGCGAAGGCCTGCTTCCGTATGGCAGATTTTTCGGGTCGTTCCGCGGGCTCCACTCCTGTATGGAAAAGTAAAGTCCGATGACTACCGACGAATCGATCACCATCCGCACCGCCACCGACGACGACTGGGATGCCGTCGCGCTGCTCGACGCCCACGCGTTCGGCGAGCACCAGAACGCCGAGGACCTGGCCGAGACGCAGATCCTGACCCAGTCCGAGCACGTGTACCTGGCCTGGGACGGCGAGACCCCGGTGGGTGTGGCCATGCACTTCCCGATGTCGGTCACCGTTCCCGGTGGTGCGCAGGTCGAGGCGTCCGGAGTCTCCTGGGTCTCGGTCGCGCCGACGCATCGACGACGCGGCATCCTGCGATCGATGTTCACCCAGCAGCACCGCGCCCTGAACGACGCGGGCGCACCACTCTCGCTGCTCACGGCCAGCGAGGCGACGATCTACGGACGCTTCGGCTACGGGCCGGTGACCGAGGAGATCAGCGTCTCGATCGATCGTCGATTCGCGCAGTTCCGCAAGGACACTCCCCCGGCCACCGGCGTCCGGCTGATCGAATCGGCCGAGGCCACCGAACTGCTCCCCGACATCTACCACCGCTGGCAGCAGCAGACCGCAGGCGCGCAGCCCAAGCCGCCGATCCGCTGGGAGCGGTTCTTCGCCGACCGCGAGAACCGGCGCGGCGGACTGACGGCACTGTTCTTCGTCGTTCATCCCGACGGATACGTCGCCTACCGACGCGGCCGCAACCCGAGCCGAGTGGTGGTGGAGGAATTCATCGCGGTGACCGACGACGCGTACGCCGCGCTGTGGCAGATCCTCGTCGGCGTGGACCTGGTCGACACCATCGAGGTACGGCAGGCACGGGACGAAGCGCTGCCGTTCCTGCTGACCAACAATCGGCTACCGAAGGTCACGGCTCACCACGACGCTCTGTGGGGCCGCATCATGCACGTCGAGGCAGCTTTGGAGGCACGCACCTACGCGCTCGACACCTCGCTGATCATCGCTGTGCGAGATCCCTTCCTCGATGCGGGCGGCACCTACTCGCTGACCGTGACCGACGGCCGCGCCACCTGCACCCGGGTGGAATCCGAACCGGACATCGAACTCGACATCGACGTGCTCGCCAGCATCTACTTCGGCACCCATCGGGCCCGCTTGTTCGCCGCGGCCAACCGCCTCACCGCCCGCAACGACGCGTCGCTGCACGCACTCGACCTGACGTTCGGAACTGCGCGCCCGGCCGTCATGGGCTGGGGTTTCTAGGACCGGTCGACGCATCGAGCGCGGTGGCCGAGCCACCCCGCATCCACAGGGCTGCGCAGAGCGTCACCGAGAGCAGCACCGTCGTGTAGACGACGAAGTCGGTGCTGCCACGGCCGCTGGTGGCGTGGTAGATCAACGGTGCCGTACCCCCGAACAGGGAGTTCGCCACGGCGTAGCCGAAGCCGACGCCGAGGGCACGAATGTGAGCGGGGAACACTTCGGCCTTGGCGATGCCGTTCACCGACAGATAACAGGTGAGAACGGCGAATGCGCTCACCAGCATGACGAACACCGCAGGCGGAGACGTCAGCCGGTCGGTGGCCAGCACCAGTGCGCCGGTGACCGGTATGCCCAGTGCCCCGAACGTGACGAGAAGAGGCTTTCTCCCGATGCGGTCGCTCAGTGCGCCGCCGACCGGCTGCAGCACCATCAACACCACGAAGGCCGCGAGCACGAGGCCGGTCGCGGTGAGCTCGCCCCTGGCACCGTCCGCGGCGAAGAACGTCTCGCGAACGATCGAGGGAACGGTGACCGTGTAGGTGTAGAACGCCGCACTCCCTCCCGCGGTCAGCAAGAACACCCAGACGAGCGGACGCCGGTGATCGCGAAAGAGCGCCCCCATCGTGGCGTCTCGGTCCGCCCGCGGCGCTCCCGGTGCACGGGGCACGCGATCGAGTCCACGCGCCCACCACAACGACGCCATGCCCGCCGCGCCGCCCGCGGCGAACGCGAGACGAAAGCCCCACTCGGAAATTGCCGCGCGATCCGTACCCGCGAGGAGCACGAGCAGACAGGCCTGCGCGAGCACGAGACCGCCGACGATGGTCGCGGCCTGGAACGAGGCGAACAATCCCCGGTGTCCGCGCGTGCCCGATTCGGAGAGCAACACCGTCGCCGCCGCGTACTCGCCACCGGTTGCGATGCCCTGCACGATGCTCACGACCGCGAGGATCACCGCCGCCCAGACACCGATGCCGTGGACCGTCGGAGTGACCGCAAGGGCAACAGATCCGGCCGACATCAGCGTGACCGCCGCGACGAGCGCGAACTGCCGGCCCCGCACGTCCGCGAGCCTGCCGAACAGCCACGAGCCGAGTGGCCGTACGACGAAGGTCAGTGCGAACAGTCCGTAGACGTACACGAGCGAATTCGTCGAGGCCGGATCGAAGAACTCGGTCCGAAAGTACGGTGCGAACGTCGCGTAGAGGTACAGGTTGAACCACTGCACCAGGTTCGGCACCGAACCGGCCAGAATGACGCGGATCTGCGGACGACGGCCGGGGCTCGCCGACTCGGTGCGATTCACGAGGCGAAGGTACCCGGCCCGCGGCCCTACCGCTCGCCGTTCGAGCGACAGAACCGCCGTCGCCACGAGCGCGCTCATGACTTTTGTCATGGCCGGACCGTGACGGTGTCACTTCAGGTCATGATGCGCCGCACTGTTTTCGGTGGTTCGGGCGCAGCAGACTCGTAGTCATGAAGCAACCAGACGAGGGAAACCTGTTCACCGATCTCATGGAGCTCGGGCCGGCTCCGACGATGGCGCGTGAGATCGTCGTCATCGTCATCAGTCTCGCGATCGTCGCCGTGTTGTTCGCGATCGTCGGCACGTCCCTTCCGGCATTCGTCGCACTCGGCGTCATCGTCGCCTTCATGGGCGTGCGGTTCGTCATCGGACTCCGCAACTGGGAGAAGCAATCATGACCATCATCGAAGTCAGCGGCATGACTCGCCGCTACGGTTCGGGCAAAACCGCTTTCGAGGCCGTGAAGACGCTCGATCTCGAGATCGCGGAGGGTGAGCTGTTCGGCTTGCTGGGCACCAACGGTGCCGGCAAGACCTCCACTCTCGAAGTGATTCAGGGACTTTCACGGCCGAGCGAGGGCACGGTGCGGATCATGGGAATGGATCCGGTGTCCGATCGCCGCAAGGTTCGACCGTCTCTCGGCATCATGCTGCAGAAGGGCGGCCTGCCCCAGGATCTGACCACCGCGGAAAGCCTGCGGATGTGGGCGGGCACGTGCAGCAATCCACTGCCGACGGCGGAGGTGCTGGGGCGCGTCGACCTGGCCGACCGGGCCGACACGCGGGTGAAGTTTCTCTCGGGCGGCGAGCAGCGCAGGTTGGATCTGGCGTGCGCCATCATCAGCCGCCCGAGGGTGCTGTTCCTCGACGAACCGACCACCGGACTCGATCCCGAATCTCGCCGCAACACGTGGCGTCTGATCCAGGAGCTGAAGAATTCCGGCGTGACGATCATGTTGACGACGCACTACCTGGACGAGGCCGAGTCACTGTGCGATCGGCTGGCGATCATGCACCGCGGCAGCGTCGTTCGTAGCGGAACGGTCGACGAGGTGGTCGCCGACCATCCGGCGAAGATCGAACTGCAGGCCCCCGGTACGGCACTGCCGACTTTGCCCGGTACGTCGATCGACGTCTCGGGAGACACCATCTCGATCCAGACGTCCTCGGTACAGGAGACCTTGACCGATCTGCTGCTGTGGGCGCGAGACAACGGAGTGACCCTCCACGGTCTCGACGCCCGAGCGGCATCGCTCGAGACCGTATTCCTCTCCATTGCAGACGAATTCGACAATTCCGCTATCCAGAACAACGAGGTGATGAGCGCATGAGCACGATGACCGCCCTGTCACGAGCAGAGTTCACGCTGCTCGGACGCAACCGAGTACTGCTGTTCAACGCAACCGTCATACCCCTCGTGCTGCCGATCGCGTTGCTGATCATCGGCAGTCGGGGCGACGACGGATTGACCGACGTGGGCGTCGGAGCGGCGCTCGAGATGTTCGTACTGTTCCTGTTGGTGTTCATGGTCTACTACAACATGCTCTCGATCTACGCCACGCGTCGAGACGAGTTGGTACTCAAGCGACTTCGGACCGGAGAGAGCTCGGACCTACAGATTCTGCTGGGGCCGGCCGTACCCTCGTTCATCCTCACCGTGGCACTGGGCCTGATCGTCGGAGCCGTGGTTCTGGCCTTCGGTGGCCCGGTTCCTACGAACGCACTGCTCGTCGCGGTGGCCCTGCTCGGCGGCGCGGCTCTGTTCGCCGCACTGGCACTGATCACGTCTGCCTTCACCCGCAATGCGGAAGCGGCGCAGATCACCAGTCTTCCGGTCATTTTGATCGCCATGGTCGGCTCGTCACTGCTTCGCGGTGTACTCCCGGATTCGTTCAGCCGGGTCATCGAGCTGACCCCGATGGCTGCGGTCTCGGACCTGCTGAACCTCGGCTGGTTCGGCACCACCACGCCTGGCGACGCGCCCATCGGCTTCGCTGCCACCTTCACCGAAGCCGGAATGCCGCTGCTGGTGATGCTCGCCTGGATCGTCGGCAGCCTGCTGATCGCCCGCACGCACTTCCGTTGGGAACCGCGGTCCTAGATCGCCCCTTTCGCCGCACCGTCTGCAAGGCTGGAGATCATGAAGTTGCACCAGTACCTCAATCCACTGCACGGCTGGAACGACAGCAGTGCAGTGGACAAGGTGCGCGTCTACACCCGCCAGTCGTTTCTGCTGATCACCGTCGGTGTTGCCGCCGCTGCGATGCTGACGTCACTGCAGTTCGAGGACTACCTGTCGATGGCGGCCGTGGCAGTCTGTGCCGCAGCGACCTTCGTGGTCGTTCAGCGCACCCCCGCGCTCGGCGGCCAGTCGACGGCGAGCCCACGAATTCCCCTGGCGATCATGGCAGTCGCCGCTGTGGTGCTGGTTGCCGGCGGGGCCACGAACAATGCATTGTGGGCCGTCGTGCTCGTCACCAGTGCGGTCGCAACGCTGATCCCGTTGCGGTGGTGCCTGGCGGCGGCCGTGGCCGCTGCTGGACTTGCAGCAGCTCTCGGCACGCCGGCAGTGGAAACACTGGTGCTCGGTCTCCTCATCGCCTTCATGGCCTTCACCGTCCAGCTGTCGGCGTGGCTGCTGCGTATCGTCACCGAACTCGATGCCACCCGCGACGCTGCTGCCGCGCTCTCGGTTGCCGAGGAGCGTCTGCGATTCTCGCGAGATCTGCACGACGTCGTCGGCCGCGCACTCTCGGCCATCGCGGTCAAGAGCGAACTCGCCGCGGCACTGGCGCGTCGAGGTGACGATCGAGCTGCGGCCCAGATGGACGAGGTTCGCATTCTGGCCCAGGAATCCATGGCCGACGCCCGAAAGCTGGTCCGCGGCTATCGATCGATCGATGTGGCCTCGGAACTCGACGGCGCTCGATCCCTGCTGTCCGCCGCGGGCATCGCCACCGAGCTCGTCGGTGAAACCTCGATGCTCGACGAGCGCGCAGCCGAGGCCGCCGCGTGGGTGGTCCGTGAGGGTGTGACGAACATTCTGCGTCACTCCGAGGCCACCTATTGCCGGATCGAGCTGACCGACAACAGTATTCGACTGATCAACGATCATCCGCAACCATCGACCGGCCGCGACGACGGCACAGGCCTGAGCGGACTGCGAGAACGGCTGGTCGCCGTCGACGGTACCCTGCACACCGAGCAGACCACCGACGAATTCACCCTCACTGCGGCGTTGCCGACCTCGCCCCAGAACGCAAGGACCACACCATGATCCGAGTTCTCTTGGCCGACGACGAGAATCTCATCCGTGCTGCGCTGGCAACCATGCTCGATCTCGAGGACGACATCGAGATCGTCGGGCAGGCCGACTCCGGGGAGAAGGCGCTGACCGCCGCAGCCTCGCTCTCCCCCGATGTGGCCGTGCTGGACCTGCAGATGGGCGGAATCGACGGCATCGAGACGGCCCAGAAGATCGCCGAGACGTTGCCCGCCTGCGCGTCGATCATCGTCACCAGCCACGGCCGGCCGGGCTACCTCAAGAAGGCGCTCGAAGCAGGCGTGCGCGGTTTCCTCCCCAAGACCACCTCGGCCGCCACTCTGGCCGAGGTGGTGCGCACCGTGCACGGCGGCGGGCGCTACGTCGACCCGACGCTGGCCGCGGAAGCCATCGGGGCCGGAGACTCGCCGCTGACACCGCGCGAGGCCGATGTGCTCGAGTTCGCCGCCGACGGCGCGTCGATCGCGGAGATCGCACGCCGCGCCCATCTTTCGCCCGGCACCACTCGTAACTACCTGTCTGCGGCGGCTGCGAAACTGGGTGCAGCGAACCGGCACGAGGCCTGCGCTCTCGCCCGACGCCACGGCTGGATCTGAACGCCTCACACCTTCGCGGTGGCGGCCACGGTGTCGAGGGTGGGCAGCCGGTGCCCGTCTGCGGGCGGCACCACGGTGATCCGCAAATTGTTGTGCCGCAGTAGATACACGGCCGCGAACAGCCCCGTCGCCAGTGAGATGACGCCGCCGAATACCAGTGGTGCGCGTGGATCGAGGACGTCGGCGAGCCAGCCGAGCACCGGGCTGCCGAGCGGAGTTCCGCCCAGGAAGCACAGCATGTAGATGCCCATCACGCGTCCGCGCATGTCGGACGGCACCGACATCTGCAGAATGTTCATCGCCGACGTCGTGAACGTCAACGTCAGGGCACCGGTGGGTATCAGCAGAAGTGCGACGAGCAGGTAGTTGGGCATCAATCCGACGATCAGCTCGAAGGCTCCGAATGCGATGACGGCACCGATGAACAGCCGCAGGCGCGGCGCGCTCGCCCGCCGGGCCGCCAGGGTCGCGCCGGCCAATGTGCCCACTGCCAGGGTTGTCGAGAGCAGACCGTAGGCGTCTGCCCCGCTACCGAACGTGTTGCGCGCCAACACCGACAGACTCAGCGGAAAATTGAGGCCGAACGTCGAGACCATGAAGACCGTGGCCAGCAGTACTCGTAGGTCACCGCGCCCCCAGACGTAACGAAAGCCCTCTCGCACCTGCCCTTTGGCGCGTGGGGCGGGTTCGACGCGGAAGAGCTGACCGACGTTCATCGCCACGAGGGCACCGAAGACCGCCGCGAACGACACGGCGTTGATGAGAAACACCCAGCCGGTGCCGACGAGGGTGATCAGTACTCCGGACACGGCAGGGCCGACGATGCGCGCCATGTTGAAGGTCATCGAGTTCAACGCGATCGCATTGGCGAGGGTCTCTTTGCCGACCATCTCGATGGTGAACGATTGCCGTACCGGAGCGTCGATCGCCGACGAGCAGCCGAGGACGAATGCGATGACGTAGACGTGCCAGAGTTCGACCATCCCCCCGACGTCGAGGACGCCGAGCACCAGACCGCAGACCGCGGCGAAGACCTGGGTGATCATCAGCAGCTTGCGCTTGTCGTAGCGGTCTGCCAGGACCCCACCCCAGACCGAGAGGAACAGCGTCGGTCCGAACTGCAGGGCCATGACGATGCCGACGGCGAAGCCGTTTCCGCCGGACAGCGTCAGAACGAGCCAGTCCTGGGCGACCCTCTGCATCCACGTGCCGACCAACGAGACGATCTGCCCCGACGCCCACAATCGGTAGTTGTGGGTCTTCAGAGCAGCGAACATCGTCGAGCCGGGGGTACGGGAAGCAGGGGCCACCGTTCAAATAATAAACCTAGGTAACTACTCGGAGTCGCTGACGAGGGCCCCGATGATCGCTACCGCGTCACGGAGTGTGTCGAGTTGCTCGGGACCGAGGCCTGCGAGCTGCGCCGTCATCCATGCTTCGCGGGCACTGGCCTCGTCGGCGATCAGTTCTCGACCGGCCGGTGAGAGCGAGACGATCACCTGCCGCCCGTCGGTGGGATGGGGGGTGCGCGCCACCAGGCCCAGTTCGGCCAACGATGCGATCACCCGTGTCATCGACGGCGGCTGGACCTTCTCCCGCGCGGCCAATGCACCCGGCGTCATATCGCCCTCCCGACTCAGCGTGGCCAGAGCCGACAGCTGAGTGAGCGAGACTTGCGAGTCCACTCGCCTACCCCGAAGGTGGCGAGTCAGCCTCACCACCGCAAGCGACAGGTCGCTTGCCAATTTCCGATTGTCCTTCACACCATTTCCCGACGTCACAGCGCAGAGAATACGCCCTGGTACCGACCATGCGTCATGTAACCGCCTCGGTGATGGGTCCGACGGCGAAATATGCGACGAACAGCAACGCGACGATCCACAACAGGGGATGAACCGACTTCGCGCGACCGGAACCGACCGCAAGTACGACCCAGGTGATGAAACCGACGCCGATCCCGTTGGCGATGGAGTACGTGAAGGGCATCACCACGATGGTCAGGAAGGCGGGCAGTGCGTAGTCGAACCGGCGGAAGTCGATGTCGAGGACCTGCCCGATCATCAGGGCACCCACCACGACCAGCGCAGGCGCAGCCGCCTCGATCGGAACCACGGCCGTGAGCGGGGTGAAGAACATCGCCAGCAGGAAGAGCAGTCCGGTGACGACGTTGGCCAGTCCGGTGCGCGCCCCCTCGGCGATTCCGGACGCCGATTCCACGAACACCGTGTTCGACGACGCCGAAGCACCGCCTCCCACGATCGCTCCTGCTCCCTCGACGACCAGTGCCTTTCCGATGTTCGGCAGGGTCCCGTCCTTGTCCAGCTTCGCTTCCTTGCCCAAGCCGGTCATCGTGCCCATCGCATCGAAGAAATTCGCGAGCACCAGCGTGAAGACCAGCAGGCTCGCGGCGAGCACGCCGATGCGCGTGAACGCTCCGAAGAGATCGACGTTGCCGACCAGCGACAGATCGGGAGACTGCACCAACTGGCTCGGCAACTGCGGCACCGACAGATTCCACCCCTTGGGGTCGACGCCGTTGGAGGGCCCCACATCGGTGACGGCCTCGACGATCGCCGCGAAGATCGTCGTGACGACGATGCCGATCAGCAGTCCGCCGCGTACCTTGCGCACCACGAGCACACCCATCAGCAGCAGCCCGAACACGAAGATCACCGTCGGCCACGACGCGATGGACCCGTCGATACCGAGCCCGACGGGAACCGTCGTGCCTGCGGCGTCGGGGATGCGACGCACGAAGCCCGAGTCGACCAATCCGATGAACGCGATGAACGCGCCGATACCGGCGGCGATCGCCGCCTTCAGCTCCGGCGGGATCGCGTTGAATACCGCGGTGCGGAACCCGGTGACGGCCAGCAGCACGATGATGATGCCGTCGATGACGACGAGCCCCATCGCCTCGGGCCACGTCACCTGCGGCGCGATTGTCACCGCGAGCAGGGTGTTGATGCCGAGGCCCGCTGCGATGCCGAAGGGGTAATTGGCGATGATGCCGAAGGCGATGCTCATGAATCCGGCCACGAGCGCCGTGACGGCGGCGACCTGGGCGACCGGCAGAATGTTGCCGAGTACGTCCGTCTTGGCCGCTGCGTCGTCGGCGGAGAAGCTGCCCAGGATCAGCGGATTGAGGACGACGATGTACGCCATGGCCACGAACGTGACCACGCCACCTCGAACCTCGGATCCGACCGTCGAGCCGCGTTCGGTGATCTTGAAGTAGTTGTCGAGTAGCCGCGACGACAATTGCATGAGCGAACGATAAAGCACACCGAAGCAGTTGGGTAACTGCAGCGACGCAACCGAGACCAACGCAGTGGCGTAGCGTGATTTCGTGGCCCACCTCCCCCAGATTCCGCGCAGCCTCACCGATCCGGTGCCGGTGTTGACGATCGGCATACTCGGCTGGATCGTCGCGCTGGTGGTGTTCACCGCCACCGGAGAGCGCACCGACGACGCACTGGCGACGTGTTGGTCCGGTATCGCCGTGGGTGCAGTAGGGTTCGGAATCTTCCTCGCGCAGAGAGCGGCGTCACGTCGCGGAAGCAAAACCGCCCAACGAGGCCTCGATTGAGATCAGGATCACGTTAGCCCGGTCACCGCACCGCCCCTGACGTGGGCAAACTAACCCGTCAGCCGGTTGAGTAACACAAAGTTAACGTGGACCATGGGTTATGTCAGTTCAGATAACCACTAGATCCACGAAAGCCAGGCCATGAAGCTCGTCTCTCAGTACCGCAACCGCCGCAACCACGTCCGCTCGCTCCGCGCCCTCTACGCACGCGCCAACGCTGTCTCCAGCCCGGCCATGCGCGACGAGCTGCTCGTCATCGCCCAGCGCTCCGATTTCTCGCGCTGATCAGCCTGACGGCATAGATCGACCCCAGCCCCCACAGGGCACCGAACACCCAGCCGGCCAGCACGTCCGTGGTCCAGTGCGCACCCAGGTAGATCCGAGAGAATCCGATCAGCAGGGACGCGACCACAGGTAGTACGAGCAGGGCCGGCCGATGCAGCCACGGAGCAGGCGATCGCAACATCACCGCGATCGCCACCGTGGCAAGCACCATCGACACCATCGCGTGGCCCGACGGAAACGAATGGCTCGCAATGTCCACCAGCCGCTCCGGAATCGGTGGACGCTCCCGCGCGAACGCGAATTTGAGCGCATTCATCAGACCCCACCCGGTCAGCATCGAGCCCGCGACGACAACGGCATCCGATCTGCGTCCGACGCGAAGCAACGCACCCACGATCACCGTGGACAACAGAAACATCGACACCGTGTTGCCCACCGTGGTGATGATCCAGAACATCGTCGTGACCCAACCGACTCGATGCTCGACCATCCAGTCCAGGATCACACCGTCAAGCCCCACGAGGTCGCTCCCAACTCTGCGTGCAGTGGACCGTTCCGTCGGCGGTCACCCACCACGGCACTTCTCGATCTCCGCTCACGTCACCGGACAGCCGAACCACCAGCTCGTGATGGACCACCACCCCTCCTGACGGCAGCGGCAATCCCATTACGGCACAGGCCAACACGGCTCCCGGTTCACGATCCCACGAGCTGACGCGTCCTACGCCGATCACTTCTCCGCCGATCGCCTCCGACGCCTGCCCGACGTCCAGAACATCGGCCAGTGCGGCAGCGGTTGCCATGTCCGAGAGCACGGCGACCTCCGGCGGCACCACGCTCGCCAGCCACGGAGCGTCGATCACCAGCGCATCCGACGCGTCCACGACTGTGCCGCCGAGCGTGCGGACGCGATCCGGTGGATCGATGTCCGAGACCTCGATGCGTTGCTCTGCAACAGCGGTGGCGATGAGCGTGTGGGTTCGCGCGATCACCGCGGGAGTCGGGGTGCGCTGCGAATCCGACAGCGCCGCCAGCAACACGCGGGCAGTATCGGCGTTCTCGCAGTTCGACGCACTGAGCACCGCCCGCAGTTCGGCGGCACGCGGATGATCCAGCGGATCGAGCAACCCGGCGAACGTCTCGTCCGAAGGCGCTCGGAACTCGATCGGACGCGAATCGTGCAGTCGTGCATGACGCCTGAGCCACCACGCGGTGTAGCCCTCACGATCGACCAGTGCCGCACAGGTAACGGGATCGTCGAGTAGCACCGTCAGGGCCTCGGTCCATGCGTCAGATCGAACGAGGTCGAGATCCCGGACCGCGAGAAGTGTCTCCGGCTCATCGGACAGACTCGACCACCACGCCGCCTCGTCGTCGAGATCGTGATCAGGCCCGGTCGGCAGCTCGTCACGCACCACCGAGAATCCCCACCCGACTCCCACTGCACGCAGCGCACGCTCACCGAACCTGTCCACCACCGCGGACGCGAGAACACCGAACGGCGAGTCCTGAACCAGCAGATCCGCCAACGGCGCTCCGGGAAGCAACAATTCGTCGGCGCTGCGCAATTCGCCCTCGTCGTCCGCGAGGGGCAGGCCGCCCAGCCAACTCGGTAGCTCACCCGCCTCTCCCGCCAGCGCGAGCACGGCATCGACCAGCCGGTCGACCTCCTCGCTCTCGTCCCAGTCGAGATCGTCCAGAGCCGCCTCGAGTGCCGGGTCGCTGAGCAGTTCGGTCGCAGTCGCCTCCCGAGCACCCAAGCGTGTGAGCAGCGAACTCACCGCGTCCGGATGCACCAGCCGGACCCAGGTGACCGCGGCAGAGGCATCGGAGCCGATCACCGTCGTGCGCGGGCCGGTCACCGTACGACCGTCTGCGAGCGGAACAGGCAGCGCGGCAAGCTCTTCCGCAGCCACGCCATCGACCACGAGCGGGGTCAAGGCGTCGTACACTCGCCGCCACCAACTCGGCTCGCGATCGAGCCCACCGACCATCTCCGCCAGCCTCGCCAACCCGATCCGGCGCACACCCACCGCCGACAGCGCCGATGCATGCCGCGCACCCGACAGCGACGCGTCGACCGGATTCGGTACGACGTCGACCAGCGCCGAGACGAGTTCCTCGGTGGCGTCCGCGATGACGTTCGCCTGCTCGGGCACGAGGTCACGTCCGTCGGCACCGGGAAGCCATGGCGCACTGGACAATCGACGGAAGATCAGTTCACGCAGTGCGCCGTCGACCTCACTGCGCGCGAATCCGACTTCGGGTACGAACGACGCCCTCGACCCGGCAGGCAGCGAGGCCACGAAGTCCGGGTACCCGTGCGCTACCGCGTCGAACGAGACACCCGGCAACACGCGCCGCCGATCGGGCTGCATCGGCACATCGGCAATGACCAACGCGGGCAACGACATCAGCTCGTCCGAGCGAGTCGGCGCGCGCAAGACGTCGGGCGGCGAGGGAACGGGCACACCGTCGACGACCGGAGCGAGCCAGCGCGCCGCCGGGGTGACGAACTGCCGCCAAGTTCGCGATCCGATCGTGATCTCGGCGCTGCTGTCATCGAGTGTCGTTCTGACGCAGTCGATCACGACACCATCGATCTCGATGGAGTTCAGCGCCTCCAGTTCGAGCAGCAGGTCGACCGCCTCGTCCGCGAAGCCCGCGGCGACAGAATTCGCTGCCGCGTCGGCTCGCACCGTCAGCACGATCTCGGTGTCGAACCCATCGGTGGGCGGGACGGCGACCGGCCACGCGAGCCGCAGCACCGGCACGCCGGTGTCGGGCGTACGCATGTCTCGCTCACGCAGCGCCTCGAGCGTGCGATGCGCGCTGAACATCACGCCGCCGTTGCGGGATCGCACCTCGATCTCGTCGGACACCGACCGCACGGCGGTGAACCCGACCCCGAACTGTCCGACGCCCGAATCCGCAGCAGTCTTGCCCGACGCCCTCAAGGCGGTCAACGCATGCACACCCGAAACATCCAGCGCAGCACCGGTGTTGGCCACATGGACGGCACCGGCGTGATCGGTCCAGACCGCCATGCGACCCGGGACACCGGCGCGTCGGGCAGCATCCGCTGCGTTCTGCGCGAGCTCGGTCAACAGCCGGTCGCGGTAGCCCCCGCGCACCAGATCGGACTCGGACGCCGAATCCTCCCGAAGCCGGGTGGGCGACGAGCCCCACGCCGCGAGAACAGACTCCCGCAACGACCCGGTATCGAACGGATCGATCAGCTCGGAGATGCCGAATCCTCTTCCTGCGCAGCGCGATCGGTGTTGGTCGTGGCATCATCGGCCACTGTGTCGGCCTCGTCGGACGCAACGAGATCGGCAGCCGCGGACTCTACCGGGGCAGCCTCGGTGACTTTCGTCGTCTCGACGGTGTCGGTCGTCTCGACCGTATCGGCCGATTCAATTGTCTCGACAGAGTCCGCTGTCTCGACGCTGTCGGCGGTCTCAACGCTGTCGGCGGTCTCAACGCTGTCGGCGGTCTCGACGCTGTCCGTTGTCTCGACGCTGTCGGCTGTCTCGACGCTGTCGGCCGGCTTCACCGGGGGAACCGGCGTTGCGATGACGTCGAGTGCTGCGTCGTCGTACGGCTCGAATTGTGGCGATCCGGCCCCGGTGGGGAGTTCGGTGTCGGAGTGCGCACCGCAGCCGTACTCGGCGTGCACCACGCGTCCGTCGGCGGCGAATTCGTTGCCGCACACCCCGAATGCGGCCGACAGCGAGCCGGCGATGGGGAGATAGAAGCCGCAGAGCCCGCAGGTCGACGGCGCGGCCTTGGCCATCTCGGTATCGGGACCGTAATCACCGTCGTGCCACCGCTGGGCAGCGTCGAGGCGTCCCTCGAGGCTGGTGACCTGTGTTCGGCCCAGACCGATCTCGCCTGCCACCTCGTCGATCGCAGGGTCACCGGATGCCATGTACCCCGGCACGAGCCGCGGATCGTTCTGACGCGGAGAGAGCAGATCGCCCGGTCCCAGGTCGCCGGGACGGATGCGCTCGTCCCACGGCACCCAGGACGGAGCCACGAGAGCATCGGGGCCAGGAAGCAGAACCAGCTCACTGATCGTGGCGTGGTCCGCGTCCTCCGGGGCGGCGACCACGACGGCCCACTGCCATCCTCGGTACCCCTCGAGATCGCTGGCGAACCGGTGAGTGGCCGCACTGGCGTCCTCAGCGGTGACCCCGAGGTACTCCCCGACACCGCCCTCTCCCAGGTCGAGCAGAGCCTGCCGCGCGAGGTCCACGGCATCGGCCAAGACGGGGCGGATGGAATCGAGCTCTGGAGAAGATACGAAACTCACACATTCAGTTTGCCGCATCGACTCGGTGACGCCCAGTTCGGGCTGCCATCATGGGTGCAATGACCGCCAGCGCTCGCACCTACGCCGCCATAGTCACCTCGCTGCTGGCTGTGTCCGCCTGCTCGTCGTCGACGCAGCCGGCCCCGGTGACGTCCGACTCGGTTCCGGCCCTGACGACAGAGATCGTGCGCGAATACGACCGCGGCGACGACGCATTCACCCAGGGCTTCGAGATCGACGGCGACGTCCTCTACGAGGGCACCGGACTGGAAGGCTCTTCGTTCGTCAGGCGGACCTCGCTCGCGACCATGACCGAACTCGATCGCGTGGATCTGCCGGCCGACCTGTTCGGCGAAGGCATCACCGTCGACGGCGACACTCTGTGGCAGATCACCTGGCAGGACGGCGTCGCGATCGCCCGAGACCCGAACACTCTGGCCGAGCGACGCCGGGTGAACTACGACGGCGAGGGCTGGGGGCTGTGCACGCAGACACCGGACGACCGCCTCGTGATGAGCGACGGCTCGTCCACCCTCACCTTCCGCGATCCCACGTCGTTCGACGTCGAGTCCACCGTGAACGTCACGCTCGACGGCAATCCGGTCGAGCGACTCAACGAACTCGAATGCGCCGACGATGGATCGGTGTACGCCAACGTGTGGCAGACGTTCGACATCATGCGCATCGATCCCGCGACCGGCGCGGTGACCGCCGTGATCGACGGCACCCCACTGTGGAATTCGATGTCGGCCACCGAACGAGGCGGTGCCGACGTGTTCAACGGCATCGCACAGATCCCCGGCACCGACCGGTTCCTCGTGACCGGCAAATACTGGCCCAAGATCTTCGAGGTGCGATTCACCGATACCGCGCCGGTAGGACAGAATTGACCCGTGACCGATCCACGTCTCCCCCACACCCCACCGGGTGCGGACGACCCCGAGCGCAACGGCGCTCCCGACCCCACCGGTCACTCCGCAGGCTCCGCTCCCGACCCCACCGGTCACTCCGCAGGCTCCGCTCCCGACCCCACCGGTCACTCCGCAGGCTCCGCTCCTGACCCCACCGAGCACCCCGGTCTGGCGAACTACCCACCCGCTGTTCCCCTGACGTCCACCCATGTGCCGAGTCGGCGTCAGCCGTTGCCGCCGTTGCACCCGCCGCGGACCGAGCAGATCACTGCCGCGCGTGGCAGGGCCGGCGCACGCAAGCCGCCGCCGATGCCCAAGAAGCTGACCGTCACCCGCGTCGCCGCCATGCGCGGCCGCGAGCTGACCGGCAAGGGCATCGCGTCCTTCCAGCGAGCCGCGAAGGCGGACGGTGCCGACAAGTCCGGTCTGACCGCACTCACCTACGCCACCATGGCGAACTTCGCTTCGGACGCCGCCCTGGCGATCGCATTGGCCAACACGCTCTTCTTCTCGGCTGCCACCGGTGAGGACAAGACCAAGGTCGCGCTGTATCTCGTCATCACCATCGCACCGTTCGCGCTGATCGCGCCGCTCATCGGGCCACTGCTCGACCGATTGCAGCACGGCCGTCGCATCGCGCTGGCCACCTCGTTCGGGTTGCGCACCGTGTTGGCGGTGGTGCTGGTGTTCAACTTCGACAGCTGGGTGTTGTATCCGGCCGCGCTCGGCATGCTCGTCCTGAGCAAGTCCTTTGCGGTGCTCAAGAGCGCGGTGACGCCGCGAGTACTGCCGCCGGAGATCGACCTCGTTCGCGTCAACTCCCGTCTGACGGTGTTCGGTCTGCTCGGTGGCACCATCGCTGCCGGCGCGCTCGCCGGCGGCATCGCGTTCGTCGCAGGTTCACCGGGAGCCCTGTGGTTCGTCGCCGCGATCACCGTGCTCGGCGCTTATCTGAGCATGCGCATCCCGTCCTGGGTCGAGATCACCGAGGGCGAAGTGCCCGCGACCCTGAGCTACCACGCCGATCAGCACGGTGGACGCGATTACGCCGGAAGCGGTGCCCCGACCGAGAACCTCCGCCGCACGGTCTCGGCCCCGCCGACGTCGAGCAGCACCAAGAACCGCAGACAGCCCCTCGGCCGCGCGGTCATCGTCGGTCTGTGGGGCAACGGCACCATCCGGGTTCTCACCGGGTTCCTCACGCTCTACATCGCGTTCGTCGCCAAGTCCCGTACCGAACACGAGCCGCTTCAGCAGGCTGCGATGCTCGGACTCGTCGGGGCCGCCGCCGGTCTCGGCAACTTCTCGGGCAACGCGCTCGGTGCCAGGATCAAGCTCGGTCGGCCGTCCCTGGTCGTCCTGCGATGCACCATCGCCGTGACCGTGGTGGCCGTGGTCGCTGCCATCACCGACAGCCTGCTGACCGCGGCGGTGGCCGCGCTCGTCGCGTCGAGCGCCAGCGCACTCGCCAAGGTCTCCCTCGACGCATCGCTGCAGGCCGACCTGCCGCCGGAATCGATCGCGTCGGGATTCGGCCGCTCGGAGACCGTCATGCAGCTGTGCTGGGTCCTCGGCGGCACGCTCGGCGTCCTGCTCCCCACCGAGTACTGGCTCGGTTTCACGGTGGTCTCGGTGTTGCTTACGATCGGGCTCGTGCAGACATTCCTCACCTACCGCGGCAGATCGCTTCTGCCCGGCTTCGGCGGCAACCGACCCGACCACGTCGAACAAGAAGTGTCCGACGGTTCCTTCGGCGAAAACGTGACCAAGTGAATCTCGCTCCCCGTACCAAGAAGATCGCCGCCCTGACCGTCGCTGGTCTGTTCGTCGTCGCCGCTGCGTTCGTCGCGGTCCTCGCACTGTTGATCGGGAACGCACCGGAGAAGGAACCGACCGTCTCCGCTTACGCCAACGGCCGGGCCGTCGAGGTCGAGCCGTACCTGTACTGCGCCGTCACCGACCCGCTGTGCACCAATGTCGGCGAGACGACCGAAATCGAGGTCGGCAAGGCCCCGACGGTGCAGCTCTCACTCCCCGAGGCCGTCTACTCGGCGCCGTGGGTGCTGGCCCGGGTCTACGGCGACGACAGCGGGAACGTCGTCGAGGACAGCGAGTTCAACGAACCCGGAACCAGGCTCAGCGTCACGGTGCCCACCACGGACGACAGCGACCGGACCCTGCTGGGGATCGAAATTCGTCTGCCCACCGGCATCATCGACACCGACACCAATCAGGAGGGCTTCGTCAGCCACGCCATCTGGTCGATCGGCACGCGCCCGTAGTTCGTTCCCGGGATCAGCTGTCCAGCTCGCGGGCGACGGCCCGGACCACCTCGGAGATGCGCTGCGCGATCTTGCGGTCCGGGTACTTGCCCTTGCGGAGCTCGGGCTGCACGGTCGCTTCGAGCAGCGTGATCATGTCCTCGACCATCCCGTGCAGTTCGTCGGGTGTGTGCTTGCGCTCGACGGGTTCGCGGCGGGTGCTGCCGGTGTTCTGACGCACCGACGGTGCGGGCTCGAGAACCTTCAGGCTCAGTGCCTGCGGTCCGCGGCGGCCCGCGGCCATCCCGAACTCGACCCGCTGGCCGGCTTTGAGGCCTTCGACGCCCTCGGGCAGCGCCGAGGAACGCACGTAGACGTCCTCGCCTTCCTCCTGCGAGAGGAATCCGAATCCCTTGTCGACGTCGTACCACTTCACCTTGCCGGTCGGCACTGAGCTCACCCGTTCATCTGTTGCTGTCGTTAGTTGCGTTGGTCGTGGGACCGATGGTCGGCCCGCACAAGTTTCGCGCCCCACGAGAACGTAGGACGCGAATACTTCAGTCTAGCGCGGTGAGCCCGGATAGAGCATTCGAGTTGTTCCCGCACCGTGCTCCTCACAGCGCCCCGCTTCGCACTACCGTGGGGTACGTGGACACAACGACCCGTAAGAGCAGCACCGCCCTGCTGCGCATCGCGCTGACCCTGTTCGCGATCGGCCTCGTCGCCATCGTCGCGATCCTGATGTTTCCGATCTTCTCCGACGCCAAGCCCCCACTGGGGCTGTATCTGACGGCCATGTTCTCCGCGCCGACCGGCTTCCTGCTGGCACTGGTGTACGCGCTGGCATCCGGACGACGGGCGCGCTGACCATGCGATTGATTCTGAACATCATCTGGCTGGTCTTCGGCGGCCTGTGGCTGGCGCTCGGCTACTTCCTCGCCGGACTGCTGCTGTGCATCCTCATCGTGACGATCCCGTTCGGGATCGCGTCGTTCCGCATCGGCGTCTACGCGCTGTGGCCGTTCGGGTCGACGATCGTCGACAAGCCGGGGTCCGGATCGGGCGCGCTCATCGGGAACGTGCTCTGGCTGATTCTGGCCGGTTGGTGGTTGGCCCTGACTCACGTGCTCACTGCGCTCGCGATGGCGATCACCATCATCGGCATCCCGTTGGCGATCGCGAACCTCAAGATGATTCCCGTATCCCTCATGCCCCTCGGCAAGGACATCGTTGCCGTTCGGTGACCTCTCGAACGAGGCGACACCGATGTGACTTCCATCACATCACGCTCGGGTAACGGACAGGCAACGGACAGGGGTTCAATGCCCGGCACGTCCACTAGCTGGGCCGACTCGAGAGACCCGAAACAGGTACGAAATGCGCTCTCGACGACGCCCCGAAATCGACAGTTACCAAATAGTGACGTAAGGCGGGAATTTCAGTACGGTCAGCAGCGGCCGGAAAGTTCGGCCGAATTCCGGCCCGCAGCGCCAAACCTCGTCCCGCGGGAACCGGAACACCCTCGACGATCACCCAGGGGACGAGGACGGGGGACCCACGTCCTCCACGGACAACCGGGAAGTTGTAGCGGCTCACGAAGCCGCCCCGACTTCCCTTGGGGTTAAGCCCAATTGCTCATTCCGAGGAGTGAGCGAAAAGGCCGGGCTACCTCTCAGCCCGAACCCGACAGCTGACCTCGCAGGCGCGTGTGGAGAGGATTTCAACTCGTATGAGCGGACGTCATCGCAAGCCGAGCACCACTGGCAAGACCGTCGCGAAGGTGGCAGTCACCGGAGCCATCATGGGCACCGCGAGCATCGCCTTCACCGGCACCGCCAACGCGGCACCGGATTCCGACTGGGACCGCCTGGCACAGTGTGAAGCCGGCGGCAATTGGGGCATCAACACCGGCAACGGCTTCCAGGGCGGGCTGCAGTTCTCCCCCAGCACCTGGAACGCACACGGCGGCCAGCAGTACGCGGCCACGGCCAACCAGGCCAGCCGCGAAGAGCAGATCGCAGTGGCGGAGAAGGTCCTCGACTCGCAGGGCTGGGGCGCATGGCCGTCCTGCTCCTCGAGCCTCGGCCTGAACAGCGCGCCCACCGAGCGCAGCGTTCCGGTCACCCCGAAGGCACCGGAGGTTCCCGCTCTCCCCGACCTCACGTCCATCCCGGCCGTGGACAGCTCGCCCGAGGTCGTCGAAGGCATCGTCACCGCCGTCCAGAACATCACCAACGATCCGCAGATCGCAGCGTTCGTGCAGAACGCGGCTCAGGGCATCCAGCTCGATCCGCAGATCGTGAACTTCTACCAGGCCAACAAGGCATTCCTGCCCCAGTAGGCTGCACGGCAGCTCGAGCTCGTACGAGAAAAGCCCCCGACGATCGTCGGGGGCTTTTTCGTGTTCGAGGTCCGCAATCAGCGATTGACCACGGTCACCGGGTGGGCATAGGGCAGGTCTTCGACGGGCAGCGGGAACTCGGTGTCCTCGCCGAAGGGTGACAAGCCACCCGATCGAGCGGACGAGAGTTCGGTCACCGCGTGGTCACCGCGAGCGGTGTCCGGCCAGCCTGGATCGACATAGGGCTTCTTCGACTTGTTCACCATGGGCCCATTTTGACACCTGCCCTGCGGCGAGCACCAGCCCAGGTCTCTAATCTGATAGACGATGACCGACACGACTGCGCACCGACACACCGACACGCCTCCTGATCTGCCGCAATGGATCGCAGCTCGCAGCGACGCCGAGCTGATCAAGGCCATGTCGCTGCGTCCGGATCTGACCGCGCCGCCGCCCGCATCCCTGGCCGTGCTGGCCGGACGGGCCGAGCAGCGCCGATCGATCCTGCACACCGCGGACACCCTCGACACCCTGGCCCTGACGATCCTCGAGATCCTCGCCATCGAGGAAGCGTACGAACGACCCGTCACTCGCGCCGCGCTGCTGGCAGTGGTCGCCAAACGCGCACCGGCCAAGAGCGTGGACAGGGCACTGGCCCAGCTGCGCGAACGCCTGCTGGTGTGGGGCGATGCAGCCGGCTTCCGAATCAGCGCCACCGCGGCGGACGCGGTGCCGTGGCGCATCGGCCGCGCACTCGACCCGGTCGACAACCTCACCGAATCACACATCACCGCGGCTCTGGCCGAGCTCGGCGACGGCGAACGCAGCCTTCTCGACACCCTCGCCAGGTCGTCCCCGACCGGCCGCACCCGAGACGCCGCACCGGGAACACCGCCCGATCGACCCGTCCAGAAGCTGCTCGCCGCAGGCCTACTGATCTGGTTGGACGAGCAAACCGTCGAGCTTCCCGTCCAGGTCGGGCAGATCCTGCGCGGCGAACCGATGTCCGACCCACGCTCGCTCGCCGAACCCAAGCTCGCCACCAGCACCTATTCGCTCACCGATGTCGACGCCGCTGCCGCGGGAGAGGCACTGGAGCTGAACCGACACTGCGTAGCCGTGATCGAGGCGTTGTCGGCCTCGCCTGCACCCGCCCTCAAGGCCGGCGGCCTCGGAGTGCGCGAGCTCCGCAAGATCACCAAGGCCACCGGCCTCGACGACGATCGAGTGAGCATCCTCGTCGAGTTGCTGGCCGCCGCCCATCTCATCTCGAGCGGAACACCGGACCCGGTGCCTGCGTCCGACAACGGCGACGACTACTGGGCACCCACACCCGCCGTCGACGCGTGGCTCACCGCGGCCCCCGCTGCCCGCTGGCACACCCTCGCCTCCGCCTGGCTCGAAGTGCCACGGGCACCGTGGGTCATCGGGATGCGTGACCCCAACGACAAGCCCATCGCCGCCCTGTCCGACGAAGTCCGATCCCCGGCCGCGCCCCGGGATCGACGGATGATTCTCGAGTTGCTCGCCGAACTCGGCAGCGGACACGCAGCGCAGCCCGCCGATCTCGCCCGCACCCTGGCGTGGCGTCGACCCCGGTGGTCGGGACGCTTCGGCGTCACCCCCGTCGGACATGTTCTCGCCGAAGCAACGGCTCTCGGCATCGTCGCCCGCGGGGCGATCTCGACCCCGGGACGCTCCCTGCTGCACGACGGCAACGCCGAGGCCGACATGCGTGCGACGCTGCCCGAGCCCATCGACTACGTCCTGGTGCAGGCCGACCTCACCCTGGTGGCACCCGGACCCCTCGAGCCCGAACTACAGGATCGAATCGAACTGGTCGCCGACGTGGAGTCCGCGGGCGCAGCCACGATGTACCGGATCAGCGACACCAGCCTGCGCCGCGCCCTCGACGTGGGACTGACCGCCTCCGAACTGCACTCGTTGTTCGCCACCCACTCGCGAACGCCGGTACCCCAGGCCCTGACCTACCTGATCGACGACGTGGCTCGTCGGCACGGCCGCCTACGGGCAGGCGTCGCCGCGTCGTTCGTTCGATGCGAGGACCCGGCCCTGCTGGCCGAGGTGATGGCGTCGCCGGCAGCCGAATCCCTGGCCCTGAGGGCACTGGCTCCGACCGTCGCGATCTCACAGGCCCCGCTCGCCGAGGTGCTCACGGTCCTGGCCGGAGCGGGATTCGCGCCTGCGGGCGAGGACTCGTCCGGCACCATCGTCGATCTGCGTGCCCGCGGGTCGAGGGTATCGGCCAGGCGGCCACGCCAGACGTTCCGCACTCCGGCCGTCCCGACCGAGGAACAGCTGGGTTCGTTGGTGCGTGGAATGCGCGCAGCCGACAGGGCGGCAGGCAACGGCGGCGCAGTGGTGCGCGCCGACGGATCTCGGGCCAGCAGCACCGCGACGATGACGCTGCTGCAGACCGCGGCGAAGGTCAAACGGAGCGTGAGCATCGGCTACGTCGACGCCCAGGGCGTGGCCACCCATCGCATCGTCGATCCGATCAGCATCGGCGGCGGCCAACTCGACGCGTTCGACCCCGCAACCGGTGGGGTTCGACGCTTCACCCTGCATCGCATCACCTCGGTCGCGTTGGTCGAGTAGACCGGGCTCACGTGCACGCGCGCCCCTACCTGTGGACAATGGAGAAGTTGCGCTCTTTCGGGCGCAGCAGATGTCTCTAGGAGGAACCGTGACCGACGGCCCGCTGATCGTCCAGTCCGACAAAACGCTGTTGCTCGAGGTCGATCACGAACTCGCGGGCGCAGCGCGGGCGGCCATCGCACCGTTCGCGGAGCTCGAACGTGCCCCCGAGCACGTGCACACCTATCGCATCACCCCGCTGGCCCTGTGGAACGCCCGTGCCGCGGGCCACGACGCCGAGCAGGTGGTCGATGCGCTGGTGAACTTCTCGCGTTACGCGGTGCCGCAACCGCTGCTGGTCGACATCGTCGACACCATGGCGCGCTACGGCCGGTTGCAGTTGGTCAAGAGCCCGATACACGGTCTGGTCCTGATCAGTCTGGACCGCGCCGTGCTCACAGAGGTGATGCGGCACAAGAAGATTGCACCCATGCTCGGCGCGATGGTCGACGAGGACACGGTGATCGTGCATCCGTCCGAACGCGGCCACGTCAAGCAGATGCTGCTCAAGATCGGTTGGCCTGCCGAGGACCTCGCCGGCTACGTCGACGGCGAAGCTCACCCCATCGAGCTCGACACCGAGGGCGGCAACTGGACGCTTCGCGACTACCAGGAGATGGCGGCCGATTCGTTCTGGGCCGGTGGCTCGGGAGTGGTGGTACTGCCCTGTGGTGCCGGCAAGACGATGGTCGGCGCAGCCGCGATGGCCCGAGCGAAGGCGACCACGCTGATTCTGGTCACCAACACCGTCGCCGGTCGGCAGTGGAAGCGCGAACTCATCGCACGCACCTCGCTCACCGAGGACGAGATCGGCGAGTATTCGGGAGAGCGCAAGGAGATTCGCCCTGTGACAATCGCCACGTATCAGGTGATCACGCGTCGCACCAAGGGTGAGTACAAGCACCTGGAGCTCTTCGATTCCCGCGACTGGGGATTGGTGATCTACGACGAGGTGCACCTGCTCCCCGCGCCGGTGTTCCGCATGACGGCCGATCTGCAGTCCCGTCGACGCCTCGGCCTCACCGCGACCCTCGTCCGCGAGGACGGCCGCGAGGGCGACGTCTTCTCGCTGATCGGACCCAAGCGGTACGACGCTCCGTGGAAGGACATCGAGGCACAGGGCTGGATCGCGCCTGCCGAGTGCATCGAGGTTCGCGTCACCCTCACCGATGCCGAGCGCATGTCCTATGCCGTCGCCGAGCCCGAGGAGCGCTACAAGCTGTGCTCGACGGCGCACACCAAGATCGCCGTCGTGAAGTCGATCCTCGCCAAACATCAGGACGCTCCGACGTTGGTCATCGGCGCGTATCTCGATCAGTTGAACGAGCTCGGTGAAGCGCTGAACGCTCCGGTCATTCAGGGCTCGACCAAGAACAAGGAGCGCGAGGTGCTGTTCGACGCGTTCCGCAAGGGCGAGATCCAGACGCTCGTGGTGAGCAAGGTGGCGAACTTCTCGATCGACCTTCCAGAAGCCTCTGTGGCAGTTCAGGTTTCGGGAACATTCGGCTCCAGACAGGAAGAGGCGCAGCGCCTCGGCCGACTGCTCCGGCCGAAGCACGACGGCGGTCAGGCGCATTTCTACTCGGTGGTCTCCCGCGACACCCTCGACGCCGAGTACGCAGCCCACCGTCAGCGTTTCCTCGCCGAACAGGGCTACGCCTACCGCATCACCGACGCGGACGATCTGCTCGGTCCGGCGATCTGAGACGTCGGGTCCACTCGGGACCGTGCTAGGAATACCTCTGTGCGCAAGTTCGAGTTCCCTGTAGACGTAGCCCACGCGAAGTCGGTCAACGAGACGTTCACCGAGCTTCGTCGGCTGCGTTCCTCCGCAGCGCTGACCGCCGTGTTCCTCATCGCGCTCGGGGCCTGGTTCATCTGGATCGCCGCTCCGTGGTCGTACATCCTCGGCGCGGTGTTCCTGATCGGTGCGGCCACCTCGCTCTGGGTGATGCTGTGGGCACCCCGAAAGATGGGTTCCATCGAATCGCAATATGC
This sequence comes from Rhodococcus sp. 14-2496-1d, assembly GCF_002259365.1. Classification (NCBI taxonomy): domain Bacteria; kingdom Bacillati; phylum Actinomycetota; class Actinomycetes; order Mycobacteriales; family Nocardiaceae; genus Rhodococcus; species Rhodococcus sp. 14-2496-1d. The sequence continues at coordinate 327,472 of NZ_NPFV01000005.1, forward strand.
TGCAGGCGATCTGGTGCCGGCGATGGTGGCCGAGAAGCTACCGAGTGGAGCGATACTGCTGGCTCTGATCGACATCGCGAAGCCGGAGGTGGACGAGCCGCACTACGTGTTGATCACCCGCGTCGTGCGCACGCTTCCCGGCCACGCCGTCGAGCGGGGCGCTCAGGTGCCTGCGGTGTCGGTTCTCGCGGACCGTGGCCGCAACACCGGCGGACGAACGTGGCAGTTGGCCACGGCGATGCCCATCGCATGGGGAACCACCGATCCGGGGGTCATCGCGCGCGCAGTCGAGGAGATCACCGAGGGCGAGTGGGCGTTGCTGCACGCCAACATCGGCCTGTCGGAGAAGGTCCGCACCGCCAAGAACCAACAGTTGCTCATCGATCCTGCGGATCTTCCCGACGACCTGCGCTGAATCGAACCGCATCCCCGGCCTAGGCCAGGGCGGGGATCACCTCGCGCTCGAAGAGTTCGATACCGGACCGGTCGTACGCCGCTTCGGGGAAGTAGAAGATGCCGTACGTCATCCCTTGTTCCTGCAGCGCCGTCAGATTCTCGATGATCTGCTCAGGAGTTCCCACTGCGGGCATCCCGCGGTACGCGTCGAGGGCACTGTGCGCCTTCTCGGCACCCACGTACTCGGTCAGGCGGCTTTCGAGCGCGCGCAGTCGGTCTTCCACCTCGGCCTCGGTTGCACCGATGGCGACGTTGTAGTTCGCCGAGCGGACGATGGCATCGAAATCGGTACCCACGGTTGCACAATGTTCACGCAACAGAGCGGATTTGGTGGCGAAACCGGTGGGGGTTCCGTCGAAGTTGGTGTAGTCGGCGTACTTCGCGGCGATCTTCAGGGTGACCTTCTCGCCGCCACCCGCGATCCACAGCGGGATGCCGCCCTCCTGCAACGGCAGGGGTCGCACCACGGCACCGTCGATCTCGTAGTACTTTCCGTCGAGGAACACCTCGCCGGCCGTCCATGCCTGCTTGAAGATCTGCACGCCCTCGTCGAGCCTGCCCAATCGTTCTCCGGCAGAGGGAAATCCGTAGCCGTAGGCTCGGAACTCGTGCTCGTGCCAGCCGCCGCCGATGCCCATCTCGACGCGGCCGCCCGACACGATGTCCACGGTGGCAGCAACTTCGGCCAGGTAGGCCGGGTTGCGGTACGCCATCGCCGTGCACATCTGCCCGAGCCTGATCCGCGAGGTGGACGCGGCCAACGCGGACATCAGCGACCAGGCCTCGTGCGTGGCCTCGTCGGTCGCGGTGGGAACGGTATGGAAGTGGTCGTAGACCCACAGAGATTCCCACGGACCGGCCTCGGCGGCGAGCGCGTGGTCGCGCATCGCACTCCACTGCCGGGCAGGGTCGATACCGACGAGATCGAGACGCCACCCCTGTGGCACGAACAATCCGAATCGCATGACAGGCACAGTACAGACGCAGGGCGAACGACCGGCTGCCGTCTGTGAACTACGCTGCAGGAATGTCCGAGTCGTTCCCCTCGCGCACAGTGGCACGGTTGCGCCCGTTCGCATCGACGATCTTCGCCGAGATGACCGCGCTCGCCGTCCGGAAGAATGCCGTCAACCTCGGGCAGGGCTTCCCCGACACCGACGGCCCACCCGCCATGCTCGAAGCCGCGCGCCAGGCCATCGCCAGTGGCCTCAATCAGTACTCCCCCGGCCCTGGCATGCCGGTGCTGCGCGCTGCCATCGCCGAGGACCGGTCGGCGCGATTCGGTCTGCGCTACGACCCCGATTCGCAGATACTCGTCACCGTCGGTGCCACCGAGGCGATCTCGGCGTCCCTCCTCGGTCTGATCGAGCCGGGCGACGACGTCCTGCTGATCGAGCCGTTCTACGACTCCTATGCCGCCGCCATCGCTCTCGCCGGTGCCACCCGGACCGCCGTGTCGCTGGTCGCCGACGGCAACGGGTGGACCGTCGACACCGACGCCCTCCAACGCGCCATCGGGCCTCGCACGCGCATGCTGATCGTCAATTCCCCGCACAATCCCACCGGCACGGTCTTCGACCGCGACACCATGATCCGCATCGCCGAGATCGCGGTGGCACACGATCTGCTGGTCCTCACCGACGAGGTCTACGAGCATCTCGTCTTCGACGGCCGCGTACACACGCCGATCGCGACACTGCCCGGGATGTTCGAGCGAACCGTCACCGTGTCGAGCGCCGCCAAGACCTTCAACGCCACCGGGTGGAAGACGGGGTGGGCTTTGGGGCCTGCCGAACTGATCGACGCCGTCCGCGCCGCCAAACAGTTCATGAGCTTCGTCGGCGGTACTCCCTTCCAACCGGCCGTGGCCTACGCGCTCGAGCACGAACAGGCCTGGATAGCCACGATGCGCGACGGCCTGCAACGCAAACGGGACACGCTCTCGGCCGCGCTCGCCGCCGCAGGAGCGGATGTGAAGTACAGCGCGGGAACATATTTCGTCTGTGCCGACATCGCGGCGATCGGGCGCGGTGACGCCTACGAATTCTGCCGTGCCCTCCCGGACCTGGTCGGCGTGGCGGCGGTTCCGGTGACCGCGTTCGTCGACGAGCCGGGTCCGTGGAAATCATTGGTGCGCTTCGCTTTCTGCAAGCAGGACGAGGTTCTCGCCGACGCAGCCGAGAGGCTACGAAGGTTGTGACTGCGCAACCGACGATCCCGGCGTACTTCGTCAGGCAGGCCGTCGACCTGGCGACGAAGAGCGGGGTGGACCTGACCTACCCGCTGTCGATGGCCGGCATCGGTTCCACCATCCTCGACAATCCTGCGGAGCGCCTGACCACCCGGCAGGTCACCGCGTTCACTCAGGCGGTCTGGGCGATGACCGGCGACGAACTGTTCGGCCTCGCCGCAGTTCCGGTACGACGCGGGAGCTTTCGCGTGGTGTGCCAGACGCTGATACACACCGAGAACCTGTGGGCTGCGCTGGTTCGGATGTCCGAGACCATGCGGGTGCTGATTCCGGTGCGTCCCATGACGATGGACCGAACCGAGGAATCCACGGTGTTGACCGTGCACGTCACCCCCACCACCCACCTGAGCCCGGAGGGCAACGAACTCGCCGAGCGACTGCTGACCGATTTCCTGTTGATTCTGCTGCACCGATTCGCGGCGTGGCTCATCGGCAACCGGGTCAAACTTCTGTCGGTCCAACTGCCCTACCCGCTGCCGGGACCCGAAGCGGGAAAGATGTACGACGCCATCTTCGGCACTCATGTGGAGTTCGGAACCGATCTGGCCACACTGGAATTCGACAGCGCAGTGATGCGGGCACCGATCGTGCAGACCGAGGCGACGCTGGCGGACTATCTCGCGGAGTCGCCCAATCTGCTGTTCTCGTCTCGAGATTACGACAGCACGGCGTCGAGCCAGGTCCGTCGCGCCCTGGAAACCGGTTTCAAAGGTGGAGCACCGGGAACCGAGGAGATCGCGGCGATGCTCAACATCAGCCCACCGCACCTGCGACGAATTCTTCGGCAGGAGGGCACCTCCATCAACCAACTGCGCGAGGAGGTGCTGCGCGATGCGGCGATCTCCGGGCTCAGTCGCGGCGACAGCGTCGACGACATCTCGACCCGCCTGGGGTTCTCCGAGCCCAGTGCCTTCCGCCGGGCCTTCAAGCGATGGACCGGCCAGACTCCCGGTGCTTACCGGCTCAACTGACGCAGAACTCGTTGCCCTCCGGATCGGTCATGGTGATCCAGACACTGGGGCCTTGGTGTCCTCGATGCAGTACCGATGCACCCCGGGCCTGCAGTTGCGTGACCACCGTCTCGCGCTCGTCGCCGACGCGAATGTCCAGGTGCAACCGGTTCTTCACCGTTTTCGGTTCGGGCACCGATTGGAACAACACCCGCGGACTGCCGGGCGACTCGGGATCCGAGATTCCGGCGCCCGCCCGCCACACCAGAACGCCCTCGAAGACGGTCGTGTCCTCTTCGCGGGCGTGACCCGCGGCGACCATCTCACGGATGAAACTCTCGTTGCTGGGTTCGACCTGCCAGCCCAGTGTCTGCGCCCACCACTTCGCCAGCGCATGGGGGTTCGAGCTGTCGACCACAACCTGAATTCCGTATCCCATGCGGGCACGATACCGCCACTCACTGGTAATGGGAACACCTGTTCGATACAGTCGATCCATGTCGCTCGCGATGCAAGGCTCCCTGTTCGGTGACGACGACGGTGGCGTCGGATCGCTGCAATCCGTCACCCGCCGCGAACTCACGCTCGGGGCGTGGGTGGACGTTCGACCGGGCTGGTTGGCCGGTACCCACCTGTTCGATTCGCTGGTGGACGCCGTCGATTGGCGAGCCGAACGTAGGCAGATGTACGACCGCGTGGTCGACGTGCCGCGCCTGGTTCGGTTCTACGCCGAGCGCGAACGGTGGCCCGACGCAGCCCTGTACGACGCGCGCGATGCGCTCGACGATCACTACCGCACCGAACTCGGTGAATCGTTCGCCACCGCCGGACTGTGCTACTACCGCGACGGATCCGACAGCGTCGCCTGGCACGGCGACAACATCGGTCGCAGCGCCACCGAGGACACCATGGTCGCGATCGTATCGCTGGGTGCCACAAGGCAACTCATGCTTCGACCGCGTGGCGGCGGAACGTCGCTGAAGTTCACGCTGGCCCACGGGGACCTGGTGGTGATGGGCGGCTCGTGCCAACGCACCTGGGAGCATGCGATTCCCAAGTCGACCCGCGCGATCGGCCCACGCATCAGCGTGCAGTTCCGACCGCGCGGGGTTCGCTGACGGGCCGGGTTCGTCAACGAGCGGTGATCGAGTTCCGTCGCTCCACCACCGCTGCGGCCAACGTGTCCAATTGCGTTGCCGTCGTGTCCCAATCGAGGCAGGCGTCGGTGATCGACTGTCCGTACACCAGCTCGTCCCGGTGGCCGAGTTCGAGATCCTGACGGCCCGCGACCAGGAAGCTCTCCAGCATCAGTCCGACGATGCCGTGTTCGCCTGCCGCCACCCGAGCGGCCACGTCGGTGACGACGTCGACCTGCTTGTTGTGGTCCTTACGACTGTTGCCGTGGCTGGCGTCGATGACCACCCGCTCCGGCAGACCCGACTTACGCAGTCGCGCAACGGTATCGGCGACCGATTCGGCGTCGTAGTTCGGCCCGTCGACACCGCCGCGCAGGATCACGTGGCAGTCCGGGTTCCCGACGGTGCGAATGAGAGCCGCCTGACCGTCGAGATCGGTGCCGGGGAAGACGTGGCTCGCGGCGGCAGCGCGGGTGCCGTCGACCGCAACCTGGATGTCCCCCTCGGTGGAGTTCTTGATCCCCACCGGCATCGACAACGCGCTGCACAGCTGCCGGTGCACCTGGCTGGCCGCCGTTCGCGCACCGATTGCGCCGTAGCTGACCAGGTCTGCGATGTACTGCGGGGTGATCGGGTCGAGGAACTCGCACCCGACCGGCAGACCGAGCGCGGAAATGTCGAGCAGCAGTTGGCGTCCCACTCGCAGACCGGCGTTGATGTCGAAGCTGCCGTCGAGGTGCGGATCGTTGATCAAACCCTTCCAGCCCAGCGTCGTTCGCGGCTTCTCGAAGTAGACGCGCATGACGATGTGCAGGCGATCGCCCAGTTCGGATGCCTTGGCGGCGAGGCGTCGGGCGTAGTCGAGAGCAGCGGCGGTGTCGTGCACCGAGCACGGGCCGACGACGACGATCAGCCGATCGTCGCGGCCGTCCAGCACGTCGACCACACCGGCGCGGCCGGTACGGACCGTGGCCGAGATCGCGTCGTCGACGGCATGCTCGCGGCGCAGCACCGACGGAGCGATCAACGGACTGATGCTGATGGTCCGCTGATCGTCGAGAGGTGGGGTGTCGAGAGAGAGTGTCATGAGAGGTCGTTCCTGTTCCCAGGCCGGCTCCTCATGCTCCACACGCACTTCGAGCCGGTCTGTATCCGGCTCGTGGGGTGGAAGTTCAGCGCATGGCGTCGCTGGCTGACCCACCCGGGGCCGGCCTGCTAAACCAGAAATACGTGCGCTGCATGAGAGCACCGTAGCAGACGCTTCGTCGATGCATCTATGCTCGTCCCTGCAGTCGGTTCGCCAGGTGGTCATGAGGAGCCCCGAAGTTCACCACGGCGCCGAAGCGATGCGTGCGGTACGGCGCGTCGTGAGAGGGAACCCGGTGAGAATCCGGGACTGTCCCGCAGCGGTATGCAGGAACGACCGCCGTCAACAGCACTGAAGAGGCCTCTTCGGGAAGCGACGGCCAGTAGGAGTGGACTGTTCGTCCACGTGCCCGCGAGTCCGAATACCTGCCGTCTGTGCTGTGCACGCCGTGCGCAGCGGTTCACCGCCTCGTGGAATGGGCGCGTAACCCTGGTACGGCTGCTCGTGGGGCTCTCCGGGATTCGCGCGCCCGAGAAGGCGGTGCGCCATCGATGCAGCAGTCACCTGGAGAACTACCGTGAGTATCGAATTCACCGCCACCGTGCTCGGTTCCGCCCGTATCGGACCGAACCGAGAACTGAAGAAAGCCGTCGAATCCTACTGGGCCGGAACGCTCGACGCAGCCGCACTCGAATCCGTCGCGCGAACATTGCGCGAGAACACCTGGCGAGAACTCGTCGCTGCCGGACTCGATTCCGTTCCGGTGAACACCTTTTCGTACTACGACCACGTGCTCGACACCGCGGTCATGCTCGGCGCACTACCCGAGCGGGTTCGGAGCATCAACAGCGAGCTGGACCGCTGTTTCGCCGCCGCCCGAGGCAACGAGACCGTCGCACCACTGGAGATGACCAAGTGGTTCGACACCAACTACCACTACCTCGTGCCCGAAATCTCCCCGGCGACAACCTTTTCACTGCATCCCGAGAAGGTGCTCGCCGAGCTCGAAGAAGCTCGCGCGCTCGATGTCCCGGCTCGACCGGTCGTCCTGGGACCGGTGACGTTCCTGTTGCTGTCAAAGGCAGTCGGCAGCAGCGCCCCGCTACTGGACCGCCTCGACGAGATTCTGCCGCTGTACGCGGAGCTGCTGACACACCTCGCCGATGCCGGGGCGAAGTGGGTCCAGCTCGACGAACCTGCGCTCGTGGCCGACCGCACGCAGCACGAGATCGACTGTGCGAAGAAGGCTTACGACTACCTGAGCGCAGTGTCGACGAGGCCTGCCATACTGCTGGCGTCGTACTTCGGTGACCTCGGTGCGGTACTGCCCGTGCTCGCGTCGACCGGTATCGAGGGATTGTCGATCGATCTGACGGTGCCGGGCACCGTCGAGCACGTTGCCGTGATACCTGCGCTCGCGAGCAAGCACATAGTCGCGGGCGTCGTTGACGGGCGCAACATCTGGCGGACGGATCTCGACAAGGCGCTGGCAACGTTGGCGAGCCTGTTGGGTAGTGCCGGCACGCTCGCGGTGTCGAGTTCGTGTTCGCTGCTGCACGTTCCGTACACCCTCGACGGAGAGACCGACATCGTCGATCCGCTCCGATCCTGGCTGGCCTTCGGTACCGAGAAGGTTGCCGAGGTGGCCGTCCTCGCGAGGGCGCTGCGAGAGGGCACCGAATCGGTGTCGTCCGAGCTCGAGCAGGCCCGAGCCGCGCTCGAGACTCGTCGCACCGACCCTCGTCTGCACGACGCGGCCGTTCGGGCACGTCTCGACGCGGGAATCTCCGTCGACCGCACCCCGGCCGAGGAACGCTGCCGGGCTCAGGCTGCGCGACTGGACTTGCCGTCGTTGCCGACGACCACCATCGGTTCGTATCCGCAGACCACGCAGATTCGACTCGCTCGGGCAGCCCTGCGCACCGGTGAGATCGACGACGCCGAATACGTATCCCGGATGCAATCCGAGATCGCCGATGTCGTTGCACTGCAGGAGAAGATCGGCCTCGATGTGCTGGTCCACGGCGAGCCCGAGCGAAACGACATGGTGCAGTACTTCGCCGAGCAGCTCAGTGGCTTCGCGGCCACGTCGAACGGCTGGGTCCAGTCGTACGGATCTCGGTGCGTTCGGCCGCCGATTCTGTACGGCGACGTCTCGCGCCCGAAACCGATGACCGTGCACTGGTCCGAGTACGCGCAGTCGCTCACCGACAAGCCGGTCAAAGGCATGTTGACCGGCCCGGTGACGATTCTGGCGTGGTCGTTCGTCCGAGACGACCTACCGTTGGCCGAATCCGCAGCCCAGATCGCCCTGGCGATTCGCGACGAGACGATCGATCTGGAGGCAGCGGGTATTCGAATCGTCCAGGTGGACGAACCTGCCCTTCGTGAGCTCCTCCCCCTGCGCTCGAAAGACACAGCGGCGTACCTGGACTGGGCCGTGCGATCGTTCAAGATCTCGACATCCGGCGTGTCCGACCACACGCAGATTCACACGCATCTGTGCTACTCGGAGTTCGGTGAGATTATCGACGCGATCGCCGACCTCGACGCCGACGTGACGTCGATCGAGGCGGCCCGCTCGCACATGGAAGTACTCGACGACCTGAACTCGATCGGATTCGACCTCGGTGTCGGCCCCGGCGTGTACGACATCCATTCACCGCGGGTGCCGAGCGTCGACGAGATCACCGAATCGCTGCGGGCGGCATTGAAAGCAGTTCCTGCCGAACGACTCTGGGTCAACCCCGACTGTGGACTCAAGACCCGCGGCGTGGCGGAGGTCGAGCGGTCGCTGAGAAACATGGTGCAGGCGGCGGCCGCGCTGCGCTGACCCAGGTGAGCGGAACTTCGACCCCTGCTACGAAGTTCCGCTCACCTCGTTCGCCAGGTACAGGCTAGGCTTACCTGCCTACGCCCGATCTGTGAAAGAGAACGAAGTGAAACGTCTACTCCTGGCCACCACGATCGCCGCGGTCACCGCACTGACCACTGTCGCCTGCGGCGGCACCGCCGAGCAGACGGCCACTCCCTCCACCGCGTCGACGTCGGTCACAGCCGATGCGGCCACCGACGCCCCCGGCCCGACCGGCATCCCCGACGGCATGGGTTCCGGTGCCGCGGACGGCGTGTTCCCCCGCACGGTCGGCCACTTCGGCGGCTCGACCGAAATCCCCGCCGAACCGAAGAAGATCGTCGTGATCGCCACCGGCCAGCTCGACGCAGCTCTCACCCTGGGCGTCGTACCCACCGGAGTCGCCTACGGGGACGGCGCCGCACTGGTCCCGGACTACATCAGCTTCTCGTTCCCGCAGTACGCGGATCGCATGTCGCAGTTCGTCGACGTCGGCAACCGACAGGAGGTCGACATCGAGGCCATCGCCGCCATCGAACCCGACCTCATCCTGGCGAACAAGACCGGCTCCGAGGACATCTACCCGACACTGTCGACCATCGCGCCGACCGTGCTCACCGAAGGCACCGGAGTGAACTGGAAGCAGGACTTCCTCCTTCTCGCCGACGCGTTGGGCCGAACCGATCAGGCTCAGACCTTCATCGACACCTTCACCTCCGACGCTGCGGCACTGGGTGGTTCGTTTGCCGACACCGGCGCACCCACGGTCTCGTTCGTCCGCTTCACCGCCGATCGGGCACGGGTGTTCGGCATCCCGTCGTTCGCGGGATACATCGCCTGGGACGCCGGTCTGGCGCGCCCGGACAGCCAGCAGTTCGACAAGACCTCGCAGGACTTCAGCGAGGAGGAAATTCAGCTCGCGAACGCGGACTGGGTGTTCGTATCGAGCCAGGACGCCGGAGCCGATTCCAGCGCCGCGTCGTACACCACCAACCCGCTGTGGACCGGAATGAGCGCGGCAACCGAGAACCACATCGTGCGCGTCGACGACGACCCGTGGTACCTCAATGCCGGCCCGACGGCGGCAACGATCGTGCTCGACGGCCTGAAGAGCGCCCTGCAGAGCTGACCCCCATGTGCATGGAACTTCGTAGCCCACTACGAAGTTCCATGCACATCGAGCAGGTAGGTTGCGCACAACTTAACCGTGCACTACTGTTCTTGACGTGACCAACGAACTCGCACTCGACCGTCAGGTGTGCTTCGCGCTGTACTCCGCATCGCGGGCTACCACCGCGGTGTATCGCCCGATGCTCGACGAGCTCGGCGTCACGTATCCGCAGTACCTCGTACTGCTGGTGCTGTGGGAACGGGACGGGCGCGGCGTCAAGGACATCTGCGCCGAACTCGATCTCGACACCGGCACGCTGTCGCCGATGCTCAAGCGCCTCGAAGGCCTCGGTTTCATCGAGCGCCGACGCCTGAGCACCGACGAACGTCGGGTCGAGATCCACCTCACCGAGACCGGAAGTGCCATGCGCGCAAAGGCACTCGACATTCCACGAAAGCTGGCCGAGAAGACCGGCATGAACGTCGACGATCTCGTCAAACTCAAGGAGTCGCTCGACGCATTGACGAGCGCTCTGCATCACACCGATTCCGGCACGACAGAAGGAGCATCATGAAGACGATCTACACCGCCGAGGCACTGGCCACCGGTGAAGGCCGAAACGGCCACGCCCGCACTTCCGACGGACGGCTCGATCTCGACCTCGCCATCCCGGAGGCCATGGGCGGCAGCGGCAACGGCACCAACCCCGAGCAGCTCTTCGCCGCCGGCTACGCCGCATGCTTCCACTCCGCACTGCAGATGGTCGCTCGTCAGGACAAGGCCGACGTCACCGATTCGGCCGTCGGCGCTCGTGTCGATATCGGCCCCAACGACGCGGGCGGCTTCCAGCTCGCCGTCACCCTCGAGGTGACCCTGCCCAATCTGAGCCGCGAGAACGCCCAGGCTCTGGCCGACAAGGCCCACCAGGTGTGCCCGTACTCCAACGCCACCCGCGGCAACATCGACGTCACCGTCACAGTCACCGAAGACGAGTAGAGGAAATCCCTTGAAGGCACACGAAATTCACCTCGCGTCCCGCCCAGAAGGCTGGCCGACGGAAGACAACTTTCGCGCGGAGGTCGTCGACCTTCCCGAACTCGCCGACGGGCAGATCCTCGTCCGCAACATCGTGATGTCGGTCGATCCGTACATGCGTGGGCGGATGAACGATGTGAAGTCGTACGTCCCGCCGTTCCAGCTCGACGCCCCACTCGACGGCGGTGCCGTCGGCGAGATCATCGAATCCAAGGCCGAGGGTTTCGCTGTCGGCGACGCCGTTCTGCACGGTAAGGGCTGGCGCGATGTCGCCGTCGTCCCCGCCAAGGGCGCAAGCAAGGTCGATCTCTCGGCCGCGAAGGCGTCCGCATACCTCAGCGCGCTCGGAATGACCGGCACGACGGCGTACGCAGGCCTCACCGAAGTCGCTTCGTTCAAGGAGGGCGACGTCGTCTTCGTCTCCGGCGCTGCAGGCGCAGTCGGTTCGCTCGTCGGACAGATCGCCAAGGCCCTCGGCGCATCTCGGGTCATCGGCAGTGCCGGATCCCCCGCGAAGGTCGCTCGACTGCTCGAGCTCGGCTTCGACGCAGCCTTCGATTACCACGACGGCCCAGTTGCCGAACAGCTCCGCACAGCCGCACCCGACGGCATCGACGTGTACTTCGACAACGTCGGCGGCGAGCACCTCGAAGCCGCCATCGGTTCGATGAACAAGTTCGGCCGAATCGCCATGTGCGGGGCCATCGCTCAGTACAACTCGACCGAACCGACCCCGGCACCGCGCAACCTTGCGCTCGCCATCGGCAAGGAACTGACGCTCAAGGGCTTCATCGTCGGCTCCTACGCGCACGTGACCGAGGAGTTCCGCTCGAAGATGACCGAGTGGCTGGGCAGCGGCGCAGTCGAATTCGACGAGACGGTCGTCGACGGCCTGAACAACGCCCCCTCGGCGTTCATCGGCCTGATGAAGGGCGAGAACACCGGCAAGATGGTTGTCACCATCTAGGTAGAACCCGAACGGTTTCACCGCAGACCACACCCCGGCCGGAATTTCCGGCCGGGGTGTTTCCATGCCCAGACCGATTACAGTCGGTGCATGCCCGCCGCTCCCCTCCCGTTGCGCGACGGCCTCGATCCCACTCGGGTGCGGATGCCGGAGGTCGCGACCGGAGCGACGGTGCTCGAGTACCTGCGCGCCCGGTTCCCGCAGGACGCCGCCCGACTGACCGAGAAAGTTGCGAGCGGCGAGATCGTCGACGCAGCAGGCGTACCCGTCGATTCGACGACCGTCGCGAGACCGCGGGCGGACATCTACCTCTACCGCGACCCGCCGGTGGAGCCGACGGTACCGTTCTCACTCGACGTCCTCCATCGCGACGAGAACTTGCTCGTCGTCGACAAGCCGCATTTTCTGGCCACCACTCCGCGCGGCGCATACATCGCTCGCTCTGCCCTCGTTCTGCTCCGCCGCCGATTCGACCTGCCCGAGCTCAGCCCGGCGCACCGTCTGGACAGGCTCACCGCAGGGGTTCTGGTGTTCACCGTGCGACAGCAGGCCCGCCGGCCGTACCAGGAACTCTTCGCTCAACGCACCATCACCAAGCACTACGAGGCGATTGCCCCACGCTCCCGGGACATCGACTTCCCGCTGACGGTACGCAGCCGAATCATCAAGGAGCGCGGCGTTCTTCAGGCCCGAGAGGTACCGGGCGAACCCAACGCGGAAACACTCGTCGAGCTCGTCGACACGTTCGGATCCCACGGCCTGTACCGATTGCGTCCGCGAACCGGAAAGACGCATCAACTTCGAGTTCATCTGTGCTCGTTGGGCATTCCGATCGTCGGCGACAATTTCTATCCCTCGTTCCGTGAGGTCGCTCACGACGACTACTCCGACCCGCTTCGCTTGCTGGCGCGTTCGATCGAATTCGTCGATCCGCTCAGCGGCCTGATTCGACGGTTCGAGAGCAATCGGAGTCTCGATCCGCCTGCGTCGCAGCAGCTTCCGACGTGAGCTCGGCGGTACGGACGGTGATTCGATGCGAGATGACCGCGAGCGCGAACAGTCCCACCGCCACATTCCCCAGCGCGGCGAAACCCTCCTGAGCGAAGTCCACGAGGGCGTTGAGAAGAGTGAAGATCAACGCGGACACCCGGAGGGTTCGCAGCGGCCAGAGCGGTCCTCGAGCACGTAGGCACAGCATCGCAGGCAGCGCCGTGACGAAGGTGAGGCAGGCACTGACGAACAGGATCCCGCTCGCGATTCCCATTCTGTCGACGTCGATCGTCAGGTCGCGTCGATCGATGTGCAGGTCCCCGATGACGAGCTCGACGATCCCGAACACCACCCCCGCCCCGGAGAGCAGAACCAACCCCCACCCGACGACGGGAATCCACCGGGCGCTGGTGAAGAACGCGGGAATCAGCCGGGGAACGACATTTTTCAGCGAGTGGGTCCGCGACGTCGACTGTCGAGCGCGGCCGAGCAACAGTCGTATCCCGGCCACGGTGTCCGCGTCGGCACCCTCGGCCTCGGCCCGCGCGACCATGCGTAGCGCCCAGTCGCGTCGATGCTCGGGTAGGCCGTGCGCGACGCCGTCGGCTGCGATCGCAGCCGCGTTGGCCAGCGATTCGTCGACCGAGGGCCGGCGGAACTCCCGAACGATCCTGCTGAACACCAACAGCAGCACCACCAGGACGTACATGATCTCCGACGAGGGTCCGTAGAAGTAGTCGTTGTCCTTGGTGACGAATTTGCCGACTTCGTCGAGAAAGAGCCCGAATCCGATTCCGCCGAGCACCACCGTGAACACTCGAACGCCGAACCCGATGAACATCCACCCGATCAGCAACGCGAGCATCATCGCAGCGCCGCCGTACAGGGCGTGAGCGATGTGCAACGATTTGCCCCCGACCTGGGGATAGTCGGTCAACTCCAGGTAAGCCCTTGTGATCAGAATGGTCACGATGGCGACGACCATGAACGCCTCGGATGCACTGCTTCCGTAGGCATCGCGGATCATGCCACTGCGGTACGTGGTCCCCGGACGACCGGTCATCGATCGAGTATGTGCCGCCTGCCGTCGCCCGCGGGCCGTTTTCGCGGGCCGTTTTCGCGCCTCGATGTTTCCTGGGTTGACAAACCTCGTTGCCGAACCTGCAATGGTGTCATGGAAGATTCGATCTCTGGCCTGGACGAGGTCATCGCGGGCCTCGGTCCCCGCCTCAAGCGCATCAGGATGGAGAAGAACACCACCCTGGCATCGCTGTCGGACACCACGGGAATTTCGATCAGCACACTGTCGCGACTCGAGTCCGGTGACCGCAAGCCCAGCCTCGAATTGCTGTGGCCCATCGCTCGTGCGCATCAGATGAAGCTCGACGATCTGGTGACCGCGCCGCCCGTGGCGGACCCTCGGGTGCGCACCACGGCCACCGTTCGCGAACACGTGACCATCCTGCCGCTGACGCTGCGTCCCGGCGGTCTTCAGGCGTACAAGCTCCTGGTCCGCCCAGAGGGCTCGGAGCCGCGTCCGCGAACACACGAGGGGTACGAGTGGTTGTACGTCCTCGACGGCACCCTGCGGCTGATTCTCGGCGAGCACGATCTGACGATGAAGGCAGGCGAGGCAGCCGAATTCGACACTCGTGTGCCGCACTGGTTCGGTGCCGTCGGAAACCGACCGGTGGAGCTTCTGAGCCTGTTCGGACCCCAGGGCGAGCGGATGCACGTGCGGGCGAAACCGACGGTATGAAATGTCACGTCCGTGTGAGACAGTGAAGCCGCTCGACGCCAGGATCCACTTCGGTCATCCGCACCGACCACACACCATCTCGAGGAAAAAGATGACCGACAGACTGCCCGAATCGCCTGCGTCCCGCACTCACGTGGACATCGCAACCGGAGTGCTCATCGGGATCCACGGTGGATCCGTTGCCGACGCCATCGACGAGCTGTTCACGACCGCGAGACATCACCGGGTCAGTCTGTTCGAGCTCTCTCGCACGCTCATCACCGTCGCGGAAGGCCGCGACATCGAGCGATCCTCCGCCACCGACGCGGTGTACGAGGTCTGGGGATCGGCACTAGGCCGTCGAGGCGCAGAGACGACCTTCGGCCTGGTCACCGATTCGGCTGCCCTCTGATCGAACGAGCGCTCCGGAGAGCTAGCCGCGAACGGATGGGTCGCTGCGCAGCTCCGGAAAGCGTGCCGTCATCGCGTCGATGTGTCGGTACATCTCGTAGAGCTCGGTTCGGAGCG
Organism: Rhodococcus sp. 14-2496-1d; assembly: GCF_002259365.1. NCBI lineage: Bacteria > Bacillati > Actinomycetota > Actinomycetes > Mycobacteriales > Nocardiaceae > Rhodococcus > Rhodococcus sp. 14-2496-1d. The sequence goes on from NZ_NPFV01000005.1 coordinate 342,575, forward strand.
TCGACGCTTCGGACTCGAACGCTCGGGCCCGTGATTCGGCGCGATCCGCGCGAGCTCGAAATGCCTTGGACTGCGCGAGTTCGATGGATGCCGAGCACGTCACGATATGTTCGGCCAGCCCTCTCGCGAACACCCTCGCCTGCTCGAGGTTGACGGCATAGTTGTCGTCTCGCGGAGCCGGTGACGCCGCACCGTTCGCTGTGCCCATGGAAACTCGTCACCCTCGATCGTCGGCGGAAATTCTTTCGCGACTCTACGCTCGGTGCCGCACGCTTCGTCCGTGAACCGGCGTCACCCGAAGACGAGTGCCAGCACCACCGATGCCGAGGTGGCAGCGATCGCGATGACGATGGTCGCCGCGATCGCCCGCTGCCGCACCGTTCGGTAACTCGACCCTGCGCGGTCGTACTCCGAGTCGTCCTGATCGCCGTCCCGGCCGTAGAAGTCGTCCGAGTTCAGCCCGTCCTCGTCGAAATACACGACGTCTCGTGGCGGCACCCAGTGCTGACCGTTGGCTTCGATCGCGGCACCCAGCCGCTCCAGCCGTATCCGAGCGCGGGTGGGATACCAATCGGAGGGCGCGTGGATGGGCAGGGCCCGCGCCATCATCAGAGGCGACCGGTACTGCTTCTCCAGGGCGGCGAACGCTGCGGACGCCGTCGGATCGTCGTCGGACTTGTCGGTGAGGAACCAGACGGCTCCGGCCGCCGCACGATCGCCGATTACCAGATACGTGTACGCGAGCAATTCGAGAATGCCGGGCGACGTCGGGTTCCGGACCAGTGCGACGAGAAGCCGATCTCGAGCGGCGATACTGTCTCCGCGCGCCAGATCCTCCTGCGCTCGATCGATCACGTCCACGCGTCGACAATAACTCCTGGGAACGAAAAAGCCCCTGCCGGACGACCGGAAGGGGCTTTCATCGTGCTTGTCGATCCAACACCGTGGTGGCCAGGGCCGGGATCGAACCGGCGACCTTCCGCTTTTCAGGCGGACGCTCGTACCAACTGAGCTACCTGGCCGGGCGGCACCGGTGAAACAATGCCATCGCAATGTCGGCACCTTCGTACCGATGTTGCGACCCTGACGGGACTCGAACCCGCGACCTCCGCCGTGACAGGGCGGCGCGCTAACCAACTGCGCCACAGGGCCTTGCTGTTGTTGCCGCGCTATTTCTAGCGCACCAACTCTCCGAACTGCAAATCCGCATCACGCGGGAAGCGAGACGAAGAATGCTGTACTGCCGACCGGATTGTCAATCCGATCTCTTCCTACGTACCCCCTACGGGATTCGAACCCGCGCTACCGCCTTGAAAGGGCGGCGTCCTAGGCCGCTAGACGAAGGGGGCCCGCCGAACTGCTTCGACGTTACCCTCAACGGCGTTCCGTTGGGAGCTGGGATAGCTTAGGACACTTTCGCTGTAAATCTCAAACCGGCAGGTCAGAGGTGGTTTTCGCGCAGTTTTCGCCGTAGTGCTCCCACCCGTGCAGTTTGAACTCGGCGAGCCAACGCTCGGACGCCATGGCGAGCAGTACGACCTCGACGGATTCCTCGAACCGCTCGCGCAGATCTGCGTTGTCGGCAACCAGATCCGACATGTACCGCTGACCGGCCATCGACGCGGCAAGCACCCGCACGAACTTGGCTGCGTCGAACTCCGGCTTGAGGTCGCCCATCGCGAGAGCGCGCTCGGCTTGCTTGTGGCCTTGAGCTCCCCAGACGCGACCGCCCCCGGAGTGCACCTCCGCGTAGAACTCCGGCTCGACTATCAACCGGAACTCGGCGCGCACGATCACGTCGTTCTGGAAGTTCTGCGCGATGTCGTCCACGATCCCGCGGATGACGTAGAACGGGTGTGCGGTGGTGTCGGCCCACTTCTCCGTAATGGCGACGTACCGATCCAGACCGGCCGCGAGCACGGCTCGGGCCAGATCTTCCTTCGACTGGAAATGGAAATACATCGCACCCTTGGTGGCGTTGGAGCCCTCCAAGATGGTGTTGACGGATGCCGCTGCGTATCCACGCTTGGCGAATTCCGCCGCCGCCGCCTCCACGATGGCAGCCCGGGTCCGCCGTGCGCGCTCTTGTTGTGCCATTTATTCCGTGCCTCCGAGCCCCAAGCGCCCTGCGTATCCGCAGGTAGTACATATAGAGAGTACTTCACCCGAACGACACGTGAGTCGACTCACCTACGGTTCGCTTCGCCACACACATCCGTCGGAAAAATCGGTTAGGCGTCCGAAACAAGCCGGATGGTATGATCTGCGCGGCTCGAGTGCGCTGCAGGGGGTGCGCACTCGAGCCGCTTTCCACTCGGTCCACCGCTGTCGCCGACGCGACCTTCTTCGGACCGACCCCCTTACCGACCGCGTGCCGACTCGCGGCTCGTCCGATTCGCCATCGGCAGCGACCGAGGTACAGCCGAGTTCCGTGAAACGAACGATCGACGCATCGTTCACGTCGCTTGGAGCACACACGCACTTTCGGTTGAAAACCGAATTACATTTCACGGTAACGGATCTCGGACCAGAACTGATTCGCGTGCCTCGTTAGCATTTTTCAAATCTAGTGATCAGCAATCGAATACGCCGAAACCGCTGTCTGCCCTCGGTCAAATCCATTGCCCGGTAATCGATACGAGAAAGACCGGTCGGTAACGTTTTCGACACGTTCCCGGACTCGCACCGAACTCGCACCTGTACTGAATTACTGTGACATGCACCACATGGAGTAGTTCGGCCGATCGGAAACGAGTGCATGCCATGAAGGTGTCATTTCGCGTATTTCGTTCCATCACAACGTCGTTCGCGGTGGTCGTACTCGCTCTGTCGACGACCGGCATGGCATCTGCAGACCCCCTGGGTAACTTCGTGGCCCCCGTCGCCGACCCGGCTCTCTATCTACCCACCCCACTGGGTGAGCCCTGGTTCGATCCCCCTGCAGGCTACGAACAACAACCTCCCGGGACCGTACTCGCAACCAGACAGGCGACCGTCGGACCGTTGTTCACGCCGGTCACCTCGACTCAGATCCTGTTCCGCACCAACGATTCCAAGGACCGTCCCGTCGCTGCGGCCACCACCGTGATCGTGCCGGTCGCACCGTGGACCGGAGCCGGGAGCCGACCCGTCGTGGCATACAACATGGCCATCAATTCACTCGGCAACACCTGTGCGCCGTCGTGGCTGCTTCCTCGCGGCCTCGCCCGAGAGATACCGGCCGTTCAGGCGTTTCTGGCCAAGAACTACGCCGTCGTCGTCACCGATCACGAGGGGCCACGGCAGGCCTACGCCGCCGGACGCATGGCCGCACACGCGGTGCTCGACGCCCTCCGAGCCATGGTTCGACTGCCCGAGCTCGGCGTGCCTGCGTCTTCTCCCATCGCCATGACGGGGTACTCGGGTGGGGCGATCGCCACAGGATGGGCGGCACAATTGGCCCCCACGTACGCGCCCGATGTGAATCTGGTGGGCGCGGCGTTTGGTGGTCCACCGACCGATTACCGGATTCTGCTGACGTCGATGAACGGCACGGCCGCATCGACGCTCTTCCTGTCGGCGGCGCTCGGGGTGGCACGGGAGTACCCCGAGATGTTCTCGCTGATGAACGCCGACGGACTGCGTCTGGCCACGATCGCCAAGGACATGTGCGTCGGTCTGCTCGCCCCCGGTGGCGTGGTGGCTCCGATCCCGGCACAGGCGCTCTCGAACGTTCCGAATGTCGATCGCACCGAGATCGCCGAGAGCATCATCGCCGCGACCCGTCTCGGCGGCGACCTCGCGCCCACCATCCCCACCATGATCTATCAGGGCAGGCAGGAGTTCTGGATTCCTCGACAGGGAGCCGAGACCCTCTACGACGAGTGGTGCGCCCAGGGTGCGAACGTCAGACTCGAGGAATATCTCGGCGAACACCTGATCGTCGCCCTCAGCGGCATTCCCGGCGCGTACGCCTGGATCGACGACCGGCTGGCAGGCATTCCGGTGCCGAGCGGATGCAGCAGCTTCGGGCGCTGACCCGTCGGAACCCACTGCCGGGGGTACTGCCCGTTGGCGCTACGCGGCCCATTACACTTTCGAGCCGCGCCCCTATAGCTCAGTTGGTAGAGCTACGGACTTTTAATCCGCAGGTCGTAGGTTCGAGTCCTACTGGGGGCACCGGAGGTGCTGGGACAGGCGATTCGCCCGTCTCCAGCCAGCGGAGGTTCACGCCCGTGGCCATTGCCCACGCAATCAGGATCGGCCGCTTCGGCTGACGAACGCCGGCCTCATAGGACCCGATCGTGCGCCGGCTCATGCCGAGGCGGTCGGCCAGTTCGTCCTGACTCAACCCGACATGCCGGCGCGCTTTGTCCAGCCGGTCCCCGATGGACCAGCTGGGAACGTCGCCCCCGCTCTCGTATGACGTCGGCTCACTCATGGCTTCCCCGTTTCTCCCTATTCGGTCTGTTGGTCAAGCTTAACCACATGCACTGACATGCGGCAAGTGGTGAAACTGCGCGTCGTTCTTGCAAAAGTTGCGCATATGGTCAACTATCACCGTCATGGAAACAGAACTGATCGGCGCTGCCGAGGTCTGTGAGCGACTGCACATCGGGCGTTCGACCCTCCAGCGCTGGGCCAAGAGCGGCCGACTCCAACCCGTCCACAAAGCCCCCGGCACAACCGGGCCGCGTCTCTACGATCCGGCCGATGTCGAGGCACTCATGCCGGCGGTATCGCAATGACCGCCCCGAAGAACCCCGAGTGGTCCACCTCAAGGCCGGCCGACGCAATAGTCCTTCGCCAGTACGAGATGACCATCAGTACGGCCGGCGTCGATCTCGAGGGCAAAGACATGCCAGCGGACGTGTCGCGCGCTCACTTTGTCGAGCAGGCCGCTGTGGACGCGTGTCTGGTGGCGTCGATGTTCGCTCGTGAGGCCGGCCTGGGTCGGTCGGCCGCCGAGCTGACGCGGATCGCCCACGGGATGCTTGATCGGCTCGAACTGTGAGCGCCCGGTATGTGACGCCGACTGCTCGCCCGCAGTGGCCCACCGGTCCACAGCTGCGTGAGTTGATCCGCAAGTTGTTCTTCTGGTGGTTGGTGCCGTCGTGTGGCTTCGCGTGCATCCTGCTCGCTCTGGGGGCCTGCTACGTCCTCGCTGGCGGTCAGGGATGAGGCGGCGCGCGATCATCGGCCGCACTCTGAACCACATCCACCATTCAAGGTTGCGAGACCGTATGGAGTTCGGCGCACACGAGGTCTGGTCGCCCCGTTCAATCAGACACCTCGGTGCCGGCAGGGGCGTCCTGCTCGATGAGTTGGTCATCTACTGCCGCTGGGACGAGATCCGTTCGTTTGATGACGTGATCGAGATCCTTCGGCCCTGCTTTTCAATGTCGAGTGAACCGCAGATTCGTTGGGTGATTGAGCCGTGACCCCTGACCAGTGGGGTTATCGAGTATGGGGCCATCCCGAGTTCGGCACAGAGTTCCATCACGTCGGCACGATCCTGGAGACGCTGGCAGCAATCGACCAACACGAGTTGCGCCGCAAGGACGACCACACGTTGGGGCCGGCCACCATGGTTCACGAGGACGAGTTCCTGTGATTGATTACGGCGACCGCTATCAGCGAACAGTATGCGATGGCTGTGACCGTCCGTTCCCCCGTGACCGCATGGTCCTGCATCCCTTGTGCCGCGATTGCCGCGATGCTGCCCGCGAGGCAGCTCTGCCGCCCGTAGATCTCGATTCGGTGGGCGGCGACGACGTGCCGCCGTAGCCCTCTAGGTGCCTCGTAGTCCCTGCGCCCGTGGATCTTTCACGTACGGGTGATGCGCTTAGCCCGCGTAGTCGTCGCCCGTTAGAGGGGCCACTGCACCCATCCCGATTCGGGTGTCTGACCTGGTTAAGGCGGACTCGGGCAGGAACACCGTTGCTGGTGTATCAGGCACTCGAAGTATCCCAGTCCCGGCAAGCCGAGTAATTCCCGCGCTTGCGTTCACACCAACCGACCGACGACCGACGCGACCGACGCGAAGGAACCGAGATCGGGTGATCCCGTGCCTTTGCGGTACGGGGTACGCCCTGCCCTCCCAACTCCCTCTGCTCCCTCTACGAAGCGTCACAACGGCTCTCAGCGCAACGCTGAGAGCCGAACAAACACAAGGAGATTGAAATGCAACCCACGATCGGACGAGTAGTCCACTACAACCCGCACCCCACGCAAGCTCGGAACGCTGGCCTGCCACCGCAGCTGCTCGGTGATCCCCACGCAGCGCTCATCACCTACGTGCACGACGAGAAGGACGATCCAGCCGAGAAAGACTGGGTGGAACTGGTGGTGTTCCCTCCGCGCGGCATGCAGTACACCGTCTCGGCTATCGAGGGCACAGCGGCCGGTGACTGGTCCTGGCCTCCGAAGGCGTGACGCATGGTCGCCAAGGGCAAGTTGGTCATCAAGCTCTACACCCGTAGTCGGCCGATCATGAAGGCGCTCAAAGACTTCTGCGAGACCCACGACTGGGAACTGTCCATCAACATGGGCGACCGACCCGATACGGCGTCGTTCGTGGTCACCTGCGCCGACCACACAAGGGACACAGTCATTCTCGCCAACATGTACTGCACGCCGCTATCTCGGTGCGAGGTCGTCACTCTTCCCGAGGGAAACCTCTACATGGCCGCTGCTGCTCGCTATGCACGCGGCCTGACGTTGGTCGGATCTGACCACGTTCGGCGTGCCGACCCCGGCAACAAACAACCCGAAGGAGTGCTGTTCTGATGATGGACAAGGACTTGGCGACGTTGCTCGATGCGACCTCGTTCCAAGTAGCGGGTCTGGTGGGGCCGGCCATCGTGATCGAGGGAGCGGCGAATCATCTGCTCTCGCGGCTACCTGAGACGGACGATCACCGGTGGAATGTGACGCAGGCGCTCGGGTCGATCGTCGCGGCGCGTAAGTCGTTGGAGTCGGCCGCTGAATCGTTGTTGCACATCGTCGCTCAGGACGGTGTCGACATGCTCGCAGTCGAGGTCGACGGCGGCACCATCGTGGGGCAGCCGCAGTGCACTGCTCTGTACATCGATGCGAATGACGATGAGTGGGACCAGCCGGCTCGATGTGTTGGCCTTGCCGACCATGCCGGTCCGCACTGGTCGAACGACCCTGATCTGCCTGCATGGGACGCTCCCGTTGCAGTGGCTCGATCGAGGCGTATCTGATGGCGGGCCAGTTGGTGCCGCTCGATGGCCTGCCGGGTCGGTTCGCATCGGTGTCGTACGACGCTGAGCGGAAGATGATCGTGGTCCAGGTCGATGACGCCGAGGGCAACGTGATGGGCTCGATGTCGTGGGGCTACACCGAGCCCGAAATCATCGAAGAGCCGGTGACCGAGCCATGACAGTAGTCCACGACTTCTACTGCCAGGAGTGGTGCAACCACTGCATCGTCTGCGGTGCCGGTGTCCTGTACGGCTCGCTCTGCCACGAGCACCAAGCCCGATGAGCCGTTGCCGAGGGCGTGCTGCTGAATACGAGTATGCGAATGTCGCTGGCGGGCAGTGGCGTACGAAGCGGGCGGCTGCCGAGCAGCTGTGTGCTGGCTGCCCTGTCCTGTCTCGTTGCGCTCAGCGTGCGCTGCAGCATCACGCTCTCGGCATGGTGTGGGCCGGTGTGCCCATTCCCCCTGACCACGACAACAAGAACACTCACGAGGCACGTCGCCTCCTGATCGAGGTGGCTCTGTATGGCAAGCGATAGGCGTCCTCCGATACCGGACGACATGGCCAAGGCGGTGCGCGCGCGTGACGGCTACGTGTGCCGTAAGTGCGGCAGCGATGACCGCTGCGAGATAGACCACGTGGTGCCCTGGCACATCGTGAAGGTGCACGAGCTGGACAACCTGCAACTGCTGTGCCTGCCGTGCAACCGCAGCAAGGGCGGCAAGGTGGAGGCCGATGGCCGGCGTACGTGGTTCGATCCAGAGTTCTTCGGCGCAGGGATCACAGCATGAGCTATCCCCAACGCTGCTGTGCCGCTTGCCGTGTGCCACCTGTGCGCTTGGCTATGTCAGCCCAGCTGTACCCATCACCACGTACTGCTGTCACTGCTTCGGTGATCTGCCCATCCAGCTCTGAGCGCAGTGCTATCAGGTGTGGCAGTGACTCGATGTCGGTGCCTGCCCTGCGCCCTGCTGCCCTCACGATGCGACGTACGAAGGCGATGTATTCGGCTGTGTCCATTGGTCGCTTCACGTGTCAAGGATGCATTGACATAGTCGACAAGTCAATGCATCGCAGTGCATACTCATTCATGCATAATCATCCACTCTCATGCATGATCGGCGGTGGCAACCGTATCCCCGTTTTTGTAACGGGGACGGTTGACACCGAGGGGCTTCCTGGACTTACACCCCCCAGAGCTGCCAGAGGTCTAGTTCCAAGGAGTGGGACGAAAACGATGCATGATTATGCATTGCGGTATGGATGGCGGATGCAGGCTCTTCGGATTTTATGCATGGCCGGATGGAGGTCGTTGTGGGTTTCGTGACGAACGAGTCATACGAGGGGTCGATCGAGTCGTTCCTGTCGGTCAATGAGTGGGTGAGTGATTCGGAGGCCCCGTATTTGGCGTCGCTGTTCCATATTGCGCGGCTCCTGGACCTGAAAGTGAAGGCAGGGCAGGCGCTTCCGGCCGGTCTCACGATGGAGTTTCGGATGCTGTTCTCGGAGCTGCGCAAGTGCAAACCCGCTACGGAGCTGTCGGACGACGACGGCTTCGATGATGAGATCGCCAATATCTGATGGACGGCGCGCTGCCGACCATTGTTCTGCCCGAGGAGTACCGGGAGAACTGGACGGACGAGATCCCTCCGTGGCTGCCTCGCGTCTACACGCAGCCGATCGAGAACCCAGACTACGACGAGGCCGACAAGCTGATTCGGCTCTCGGAGAAAGTGTTTCGGTTCGCTGCCGGCGACGAGCTGCGCCTGGACATGTGGCAAAAGTGGCTCATCCGCGAGATCCTGCAAAAGTACCCGGCGGACTACCACGACCAGGCACTCGCCGGCCAGCTCGTCTATCAGCAGGTCGTCGTCTCGATGGGTCGGCAGAACGGCAAAACCGTGCTCGGTGCCGTCATGGCGCTGTACGGGCTGATCCTGATGGTGCCCCGAGCACCCGAAGTGATCTCGATTGCGGCCGTCGTGGACCAGGCGAAGAATCTGTACGCCAAGGTCCGGTACTGCGTCGACAACGTGCCGCTACTCAAACGCCGGTTCAAGACCACCGACCGTAGCGGTATCAAGTCGCGGAACCTGAAAAGGCCGGCGACCTACGTCGTGAAAGCGGCCGGCGACGGCGACGGATTGCAGGGCTTCTCCGGCTGCCTGATGCTGCTCGATGAGCTGCACCTGCTCAAGCCCGAGGCGTGGGACGCGCTCACCCTAGGCGCATCCGCTCAGCCGAAGGCCCTCGTGGCCGGCTTCACCACTGCCGGCGACGACAACTCGGTGCTGCTCAAACTGCTGTACCGCATCGGCCGCGCCGCTGCTGCGAAGGAAGAGGGTCACGATCCGAGGTTCGGATTCTTCCTGTGGGAGGCAGATCCGAACCTCGCACTCTACGATCCGCAGGCCCTCGTGCAGGCGAACCCTGCGATCGCATCCGGCCGACTCAGCCTGGCAGACGAAGTGCGGCGCGGAAAGAACATGCTGGAGTCCTCGTTTCGGCGCTACCGCCGCAACGAGTTCGTGTCCGTCGAGAGCATTTGGATGCCTATGCCGGCGTGGCTGGCCGGCGAGTACGGCCCCATTCCAGGGCCTGCCCGTAAGCAACCGCTCATCATCTCCTTCGCGCGCTCTCGGCGCACGTGGAACTACGTCTCGATCGTCGCGTCCACCAAGTACGACGGCGTTGTGTACACCCAACTCATCGCGACGATCACGTTCGGCAACGACGAGTTGCTGTTGAAAAAGCTTGTGCAGCTGAGCCGTACGATGCGCGTGGAGAAGTTCGTGACCGACGCCGAGACGATGAAGCCGACCATCCTGGCGCTCGACAAGACGCACCACCTGCCGGCCGAATACATGACCCGAGGGAACATCGCGAACGCCACATCAGCGGTGCACTCGATGATCAAGGATGGCCGCGCGAAGCACGCCGGCCAGAAGGAACTCGCGACCCAGCTGACGAAGACGGTGACCGTCAACGCCGGCCAAGGTGTGCTGATCGACATGAACAAATCTCTGGGCGACATCGACGCGATGTATGCCACGGTCATGGGCGTTTTCATGGCCGAGCAACAGCAACCGTTCGTCTCGCAGCTGAGAATGTTTTCGAAAACCACCGCATGAGAATCACACGGTTGGGATTAGCGTTCCCCAGCAATGAACGCAATCGGCAGGTTCTTCGGCTTCGGCACCGACGTGGAGACACGCAGCGGGTCGGTTGGCTCGGCTGGCGGTGACTCACCGCTACCGGCCGTAATCCCGCCTCCCCGAATGGATCTCGGCGTCACCTGGCAGGAAGCACTCAAGGTCTCGGCGTTCTCCCGCTCGATGGACCAGACCAACACGATGATGTCCTCGATGCGTGCCACCGTCCGTGATGCACGTCAACGGCTGATCCCGTTCGACGATCGCGCGTTCCCGTCGATCGTGAACAAGCCGAACCTCGATATGGACTGGGAAGAGTTCGTGCAGTCGACGGTCAACGACCTGTTCCTGCATGGCGAGTACATCTGGCTTCGCGTCGGAGATCCGCAGACGGTCAACCTTATTCCGACCTCGCCCCGCGAGATGACGATCGTTCGCGAGCGGCTTCCCGATGGCACGTGGGGACGAACTCGCTACGCGCACTTGGGTCGTGAGATCCCGCGCAGCCGCGTCGTTCACAAAAAGCACACCGCCGTCACCGGCGAGGCACGCGGCATCGGCCCGCGCCAGCTCGCACAGGGTGAGCTGCGAGCTGCACTCACCCTGGCAGAGTTTCAGCGCGAGTGGTTCGACTCCGCCGTGGTCCCCTCCGGCATCCTCACCACCGACCAGCATCTGTCGAACATCGAGCAGGACGATCTCCAGGACCGGTGGAACAACTTCCTGCGCTCACACCGAGGACAGGCCGTCGTGCTCGCTGCCGGCCTGAGCTACGACGCGATTCAGCTCAAGCCGGCCGATGCGCAGATGCTCCAAGTGCAGGACGCCATCGACCGCAAGATCGTACGCATTTGCGGCACACCAGCTTTTGATCTGCTCGTACCTGGCGGCACCGAGTCGCGGACCTACCAGAACCTGGAACAGTCCACCCTGCAGTACCTCACCACCACCCTCGCGAAGTACATGAACGCCGTCGAGAGCGGACTCACCGAGGTCATACCACGCGGCAACAAGGTCGAGCTGGACGAGACCGGTCTGCTGCGTATGGACAGCAAGACACGCTCCGAGGTCGACACCGCCAACGTTCAGAACGGCACCCGCACCATCAACGAGCTGCGTGCCCGAGACGGACTGGACCCCCTCCCCCACGGCGACGAGAAGCCTGCCCCGAAGCAAATTCCGTCCGAGCGCATCGACCAGACGAAGGAGATCGAAGCATGATCCGTGTCATCGTCGGCCCGCCCTGCGCCGGCAAGTCCACGTACATCACCGAGAATGCCGATCCTGGCGACACCATCGTGGACTTCGACAAGCTCGCAACAGCTTTCGGTTCCACCGGCCACCACGACACCCCACTGTCGATGCGCCGCGTGGTCCAGGCAGCACGCCACGCAGCCATCCATCAGATCCTCATGGGCCGCGTCGAGAACGCATGGGTCATCGACACCGATCCGACCCGCCTGATGCAGTCGCAGTATCGACGGGCCGGCGCAGAGATCATCCTGCTCGACCCCGGCATGGACGCCTGCCTCGAACGCGCCACCGAGGACAACCGGCCCGACTGGACCGCAGAACAAATCCGCCGCTGGTACCGACTGAGGATCACCGCATGAGATACACACAGCTCGAAACCCGGAACGCCGCAGTCGATACCGAGGTGGAGATCCGCAGTGCACCCGTCAACGTCGTGGACGAACAGACACGCATCATCTCCGGTATCGCCGTCCCCTACGGCCAGACGACCGAGATTCGCACGAAGAACGGTAGCTACCTCGAATCGTTCGCACTGGGCGTGTTCGAGGACGATGCGCCGGCATCGGTGCACGCGAACCACAGCTGGAAGACACGCGGCGATCTCCCGATCGGCACGGTGATCTCAGGCAAAAACCGACCCGAGGGCTACTACGTCGAGTGCCGCATCGCCAACACAGCACGTGGTGACGAAGTGCTCGAACTCGCCAGAGATGGCGTCCTCAAATACTTCTCGGTGGGTTTCCTTCCCGGCACCCACGAGACGCGCGACGGGGTGCTCGTCCGCACCAAAGCGGCACTCGGCGAAGTGTCCATCACAGAAATCCCCGCCTACAAGGGCGCGGTCATCGAGAGCGTGAGAAACGCTGACACAGAACAGGAATCACGTATGGACCCCGAAGAGTTCGAACGCCTCGTCGCCGCCCGCATCAAGGACGACCCCGAGGTAACTCAGCTACGCACGGACAACGCCGAGATGGTTCGCCGGATCGGAGTACTCGAAGACGGTGGTGGCACCCAGACGCGCGGCCGGCGCGAGTTCCAGGTTCGCACCGGCGGTGAACTGCTCAAGGCTATGGCCAAGGGCGACCGCGATGCCATCGCCGAGATCCGCGCCGTCAACGACGAGCTGGAGTCGCTGCGCATCGAGACCCGAGCGTACGAGGGTCAGGTCATGGCAGATGGCGTCGTGCAGCCGGCGTGGCTGGAGAAGCAGCTGCGACTCACCAACCGCAGCCGGCCGATCTCCACCATGTTCTCCCGCGAATCGCTGCCACCGGACGGCGACAGCTTCGAGTACGCCAAGGTGATCTCCGAGACCGGGGCCATCACCGTGCAGGCGGCAGAGGGTGACGATCTCGGCTACCTCGAGATCAAGCTCGGCACCGGCAGTGGCACCGTCCGCACAGTCGGCGGCTACACCAGTTTCAGCCGACAGGCGATCGAACGCTCGAAGGTGCCGATCCTCGACACCGGCCTGCGGTGGATGGGCATTCAGTACGCCGAGGCGTACGAGAACTACGTCCAGGCGTTCATGCTCGCACTGCCGATGGGCGGTGCGGAGGGCATCAACGAGATCCCCGTCGTCGCGAAGCCGGCCACCGCGGCCGAGTGGATCTCTGTCGTCCTCGACGCGAAGCACTCGATCATCCAAAACGCGAAGGGATTGCGTGCCGACCTGATCGTGTGCAGCTTCGACGTGTACAAGGACATCGCACTGCTCGAAGATGCCACCGGCCGTCCGATCTTCAACGTCAACGGCGACGGCCAGAACACCTGGGGCAGCGCCAACGTCAGTCAGACCGACGATGTCGAGATCGGCTTCAACATGGCCGGCCTCCCCGGCGTAGTCGGAGACCGCCTGCCGGCCGGCACATTCCGCGTCACGTCCCGCGAGGCGATCACGTCGATGGAAAGCGCCGGCGCTCCGTTCTCGCTCCAGGACGAGAACATCATCAACCTGACGAAGGACTTCTCGGTGTACGGCTACCAGGGCATCTACTCCGAGCAGCCGAAGGGCATGACCGCGATCACCTGGGCACCGTAGCCATGACGGCCCCCGAGCAGGACTCTCCGGCGGTGGTGCATCCCACCGTCGAAGAGTTCCGCAACTTCGTCAAGGCCGAGGCGTCCGAAGATAGCAAGCTGAAAGACGATCTCGACATCGCCATCGAGCGGATCGACGACTTCTGCGCACAACCCGTCAAACCGATCCCACCGGCCACCCGCAAGCGGTGGTATCTGCTCGTGGCCGCCGAGATGTTCGACGCCTCGAACGGACCGAGCACCAGCATCGACCAGTTCGGCAATGCTCGACAAACTCGATCCTCCCGCGACCCGATGCACGTCATCATCCGGCAGGTCCGTCCCTACGTACCGGGGTTCTGATGGACCTCACACAGGTGCAGACCACGATCATCGACACCCTCACAGCCGCCGGCATCAGCAAGGTCGTCGGCTGGGAGGTCAAAGACCCGGCACCACCGGTCGTCGTTGTCTGCCCCGCTCTCCCGTCGATCGAGACCGACGTACCCGGTGTCACCCACGGCAAGCCGTTCATGACGAACTGGCTTATCCAGATCGTCGCCGGCCGAGGCAGCGCATCGGTGACTCGAGATGCCCTGAACGACCTGATCGCTCGTTCACTGATCGCCCTCCGGCCGTACATGACCGGCATCGAGGTCGAGACCCCGAAGCTCACAGATCCCGAAGAGGGCAAGCCGCAATATCTCGGCGCTGAAATCGCAGCGTCGATCGCTATCGACATGAAGAAAGAAGTGTGACCGCAATGGCTCCGTTCAAGGGCACCAAGGGTAAGGATCTCTCGATCCTGATCGATGAGACCGAGTACAACACCGACATCAAGGGCTTCCGCGTCGAACCCGACGACGGCGACGACGCCGCGTTCGTGACGTTCGCCCGATTGAAGAACGGCGACACGAAGACCTGGTACCTACGCGGTACTGCATTCCAGGACTTCCAGACGACCTCGTTCTGGACGTTCGTATGGGACCACGCCGGCGAAGAGGTCGAGTTCGTCGCACGCCCGTACGGCAACCTGGTGCCCACCGAGGACCAGCCGCATTTCAAGGGCACCGCAACGATCGCCTCCAAGCCCGGCTTCGGTGGCGACGCCGACGAAGAGTTCGAGTTCGAGGTCGAGTGGGAGTGCACCGGCGTGCCCGAGAAGATCACGGCCGCTGCGTAGCTCATGGCCACCATGAAGATCCAGCTGTCGATCGAGGGCAAGCGCCCTCTGCTCGACAAGCTGACGGTCTTCTACAAGACGGTTCGACAACTCAAGCCGGCGTTCGACCAGATCGCCGCGAGGACGTTCACTATCGCAAACGTCCTCGCCCCGGTCTACTCCGGCCGGACAAAGAAGTCGATCCGCGCCAAGGGCTCGAACATGCGGGCGTACGCGAAAGCTGGTGGCGCTGGCCGTAAGTCGCACGGCGGCGGCATCTACGTCGCGATGAACCACGCCGGCACCCGCTGGGACCCGCAAGCGCCCTACCCCTTCATGTTCATCACCCTAGAACGAGTCACCCCCTTCGCCGTTATCCGAGTGAAACGCGAAGTCATCCAAAGAAAGAGAGACGCAGGACTATGAACGGTTTCCAGGATAAGTTGCAGGGACTCACCGGCCGCGCGCTCAAGCGCGTGCAAGGGCTCACCGGTGCCGAGGTCGCAGAGAGTGACAACATTCAGCTCATCTTCGCCGTCGGCTATGTCTCCCGCCTGCACCCCGAGCAGATCAAGAATTGGTCGAAGGCCGAGCAGGCCGGTTGGGACGAGTATCTCGACAACACCAGCTATGCCGAGGCTCGCGTGAATGCCGGTGTGGTCGAGGAAGATTCGGACCCAAAAGACGCGCCCGCAAACTAGCGAAGCGGGAGGCTCGGCGACTGGCCGAGTTCTGCATGCTGACCGGCCAGTCGCCCACCGTGTTCGAGGAGCTGACGCTGCTCGAGCGCAACGCATTCATCGAGATCGCCAACAAACGAGCGAAGAGGAAATGATGGTCACCACCGAGAACGGATGGGCCTCGATCCCCCCGAGCAAGGTCGTACGACGTGGCATCACCGGAACGAACATCGTGCTACCCCTGCACCCGCACGATTGCGGATTCGTGCTCATCAGCTTCGCGGCAATGTACAACCGCGTCATCGAGCCTCTGATGGGCGGCGCGTCCGATGAAGGCGGCTACACCGAAACGAACTCGGTGTATACGTCGAATCACAAGTCAGGCACCGGCATTGACCTGAATTGGAACAAGTACCCGTTCCGGCGGTACACGATGGCCAAGGCGATGGTCAACGATGTGAAGGCCCTACAGGCCGACTTCGCGTGGCTCATCGACTGGGGCCGTGACTGCTGGGGCGGCAACCCGGTAGACGAGATGCACTACCAGGTCGCCAAGGGCAAGTCGATGCAGGCGTACGTCGACTTCGCGAACGAGCTGCGAGCCGGCAAGTTCGGTCTATACGGCGCAACCGCACCGACCCTCGATCCGGTCATCGTCCCGCCGGTCCTCAACCCGCACGCCGGCGGTCTGCTCATGCGTGGCTCGACAGGAGACGCAGTGCGCCGGCTCCAGGACCGGCTGAACCGGGACTATCCCCGGTACTCCCGCCTCGTGGTCGACGGCGACTTCGGGCCGGCCACCGAGGGCGTCGTGCGTGAGTTCCAGCGCCGCGCGAATCTGCTCGTGGACGGCATTGCGGGGCCGGCCACTCTCAAGGCTCTCGGACTGTGAGGGCGCTCCACACCTTCGCCACGGCGGTGGTGATCGGCGTCGTCGCCGGCACCACCGCAGCGGCGAGCTATCTGCTGCGTACCGAACTGCCCACCGAGGCACAGCTCATGGAAGAGAAATCATGACCGCACCACAAGGCCCCCTCGATCTCGTGCGCAACGAGATCATGCGCCGGCTCGGACCGATGATCGACGCGAAGTTCGAGGAGCTGACGCCGAAGCTGCTGAAAGCTCTGAACGACGACGAACCGCTGTCGTCGGTACCCGAGGAACCCACGGTGCCCGCAAAGACTGCAGCGGCCCGTACAGCCGTGCAGGCGGCTATTGCGCTGCCACTGTCGGCTGCGCTCGGCTACGCAGCCGAAGTCATCGGCGGCGACGACTTCGAGCTGTTGGATCTCACCGACTGGAAAGGGCTCGGCAGCGGCGCAGTGGTGGCCGGCATCATGGCTGTGCTCGCATTCGGCGCACGCAAGATCGGCCGCTGATGAACGAACGCGCCGTGCTCGCAGCAACTCGACTGCTGTCGATGCTGCTCGGTTTCGGTGCGATCGCAGTCGGCTACCTCTACGCCGGCCCTGAGTCGCTGGTGCGCCGGCCACTGCCCGCCGGTCAAGAGACACTGGTGGTGCTGATCGAATCGGCCTTCCCTGTGTGGCCGTTCCTGTTCGGCATCAGCGGCACAGTGCTCATCGTGTGCGCCTATCTCCAACGCCAGATCCTCTACGCCCACGGGCTGGTGATCTTCGCGTGGTCGTTCTGGGGATTCTGTCTCATCATCGCGCCACTGCGCAGCGTCCCACCCACACCGATCATCGTCGGCGTTATCGCATTCGTGTGTTGCGTCGCGGCCAATGTCGGCACTATGCGCCTCTGGGCGGCTCTCGGAGTGAAGTAATGGATGTCGTCTCGATCGTCGTAGCCGCAATCGGCGCACTCGCCACCGCAGTCGCAACGGTCGTATCCGTCAAGGGACGCATTCAGACCGAAAACGTTGTCGCACTTGTGAAGTCGAACAAGAGCCTCAACAGTCAAGTTGCTCGGCTGGACGAATGGAAAATAGCCGGCCGGTACTACATCGCTCGACTGCGAGGGCAGTTGGCCGACAACGGGATCGAGCCTCTGCCGCTTCCCGCAGAACTACGGGAGGACTTGACCGATGGCCGGTAATTCCGTCGACATCTACATCAACGGTCACGAGCGAGATCTCCTCCAGGCGATCGAGCGCACGAAGGCCGCGATCGCAGCGCTGCGCGACTCGAAGGCCACCGTCACCGTCGACGTGGACGACGGCGCACTCGACGTGCTCAAGGCGAAGCTCGCAGCCATGCGAGACGGTGACGTGACCGTGGACGTGAACGTCAACGACGCGAAGCTCGCCGCGCTCCGAGCGAAGATGGATGCGCTTCGCAACACCCGCGTCAAGGTCACCGTCGATGTCGACCGGACCGAGCTGAACATTCTGCGTGCCGAACTCGCCGGCCTACGTGACCGCACAGTCAACGTCGACATCGACTCCGATCTCGCCGGCTTCCGCGCTGCCCTGGCCGCATCCACCCTCGGAGGCGCGAACGCACGGATCAACCTCGATCTCGACACCGCCGGCGCAGCAGCCGAACTCGCCGCATTCCTCGCGGCCGTCCCCCGCTCGGTGACGATCAACCTCGATGTCGATACCGCCGGTGCAGCAGCCGAACTCGCTGCGTTCCGCGTCGCCATGCTCGCATTGAACAACGACTCGATCAGGCTCGGTGCGAGCACCGGTGGCAACGCAGCATCGGGCATCGCACGCATGGGCGCGTCGGCCGGAACCTCGCTGCCACTGCTCGGCGCACTCGCCCTTGCCGTCGCACCGCTCGCGTCCGGTGCGGCCGGCCTCGGCATCCTCGGCACCGCTGCCGCCCTCGGCGCGGTGACCGCTGCCGCCGGCGGCATGTCCGTCGCCTTCGGTCTCGGCGTGGCCGCTCTGCCCATTGCCGCCGCCGCAGCCTCTCAGGAGGTCAAAGACTCCTTCTCCTTCATGAAGGACGACGTGGTCTCCACCATGAAGGAGATCGCTCAACCGGTCCAGCAGCCGCTGATGGACCTCGCGACATCGGTCGGTGCCGCGTTCCATTCGATCCGACCGAGCCTCGATGTCGTGACCGCCGGCGCGGCCCGACTCGTCGGTGAGCTGACCGGCAAGATGCCGGCCATCGCCAACGAGGTCGGCCCCGCGCTGGAGAAGATGTTCACCGGCGCAGAGCCACACATCAAGAATCTGATAGGAAACATCCCCGAGTACGTGCGGGCGTTCGGTGACTTCGCCGGCAAGCTCGGAGATCCTGCGATAGTCGAAGGCGCACAACGAGTCTTCGGTGCCATACCCGGCATCATCGACGGCGCAGGAGACGCACTCGTCGGTGCCGGCGAGGCATTCGGAGATCTGATGGGCTGGCTCGATGCCGGCAACCTCTCCGGGTTCACAGACGGCATCGGCAAGCTGTTCGAGAACCTGGGCAACACCGACTGGTCCGGTGTCACAGCAGGATTGGCCGACGCAGGCAACGCCTTCGGTGACTTCATGGCGAACATCGACACCCAGAATCTCGCCACCAACATCGAAGGCATCACCCAATTCGCCACTGATCTCACGTCCGCCGCAGACAAGGTGGTCTCGGAATACCAGCGCATGGACGAGGCGTTCCGGCAGTCCAACGAGGATGCCGGCGGCGGCCCCGTCGAGTGGGGCGCGAAAGCTGCGCAATGGATGAAGAGTTCGCTTCTCGACGGGCTCGGCGACTTCAGCACAAGCGGACTGTTCGACACCCTGTTTCCCCCTGGGGACGCACCGGTTATCCCGGCCCCCGAGATCACTCCACCGGACACGTCTGCGATCAACGATCCGTTCGCGATGCTGCCGCCCGCGGTTTTGCCGGCACCGGTGGTGACACCGCCCGACGCTGGGGCGGTCAACGATCCGTTCGCCGCGATGCCTCCCGCTGTGCTGCCGGCACCCGTGGTAACTCCACCGGACACATCGGTCATCGGCGGCGCGCTGGAGAACATCGCGCCCCCGACGATCGAGGCCCCGGTCGTGCCGGCCCCCGAGGTCACTCCGTCCGCACCGATCCCTGCACCCGAGGTGACTCCACCGCCTCCGGTCCCCGTCACTGTCGAGGTAGTGGAGGGCGAAGCGGTCACGGTGCCGCCGCCGGCCCCGGTGCCGATCACGTTCGACGTGACACAGCCGACGCTCGAACTGACCCCGCCACCACCGGTGCCGATCACGTTCAATGTGACACTGCCGACCATCAGCATCCCTGCCCCGGCCCCGGTGCCGGTCAGTGTGCAGGTCGACACGTCGGGCGCGAACGTGAACCTGTCCGGTGCCGGTGCGCGTGCCGGCCAGTCGTTCGCATCCGGTCTCGCCGGTTCCGCTGGTGCCGTCGCCGGCGCTGCCGCGTCGATGGCAGCCGCCGCCTCGAGTGTGTCGGTGAACCTGTCCGGTCAGGGTGCAGCTGCGGGCGCCAGCTTCGCGGCCGGCCTCGCATCACAGGCCGGCGCAGTGGCTGCCGCTGCCGCTCAGCTCGGCGCAGTCGCCGCCGCGAACAAGGGTGTATACAAGGGCCGCAAAGGAATTGCGGCCGACCGGATCATGCTCATCCCACACGGCCAGGCGATGGTCCGTGGCTTCATCGACGGTCTCGGCAGTCAACGGCGCGAGCTGATCACCGAGGCATCGTCCCTGGCACAGGCAGTGACGAAGCGTTTCGACGAGGAGCTGGTGCCGAACATCGGACTCAGTGGCGGCGTCGGCGTGCAGCAGGTCGTGCACGTCACCGTCGAGGCCGGCCTCATGGCCGACCCCGTAGTGATCGGCCGCGAGGTGCGCGACGTGCTCGGCGCGTACGCCTCCGCTGTCGGTGGATCGGAGACGATCGATGTCTAAGTTCACCGACGCCACGATGGTGGCCGTGCAGGTGGAGACCGCGCGCGAGCAAGTATGGGTGGAGGACGGCATCACGCCCGCTGTCTACCCTGTCGGCGGCATCCCGCTGCTGTCGTTGCTTGCGGCACAGGAGAACTCGGAACTCCGCAACGTCACTACCCCTTTCGTCGGCAAGGGCCTGTTCGCCACCGACCGACGCGACCAACCGCTCACTGGAGCAACGGTCGCAACGTCGCTCAATCTGAGCATCGACTACTCCGGCTTCGGTTCGGATCGAGTCGTGAAGGACATCAGCGGCACAACGTCCAGCGTGGTCAGTGCGGAGTCGGAGACGAGCCTGGGGCCGGTGATCGTCCAGACACGCATGCCGACCCCCGTCACCCCCGGCGATCGTGTGAGCTTCAGCGGTCAATTCGGCATCCGGCGCTCCGGCTCGACGTGGCCGCGCGACGAGAACGATGCTCAGACCGGCCTATCGGTGGTGTGCACCCTCTACGGGATCAGCCGCACCGAGGACGAATACGGCACAGTCGACCAGGTATCGACACCGCTACTGGAGTACGTGAGCAACTTTCAGCCGGCGCTCGGATCTCAGCAGACTTCGCACACTCTGCCCACAGTCTCGCCGGCCGTGGTGCCCGCCGGTGTGAGCGAGGTGCATCTGACTATCTGGTTGCGCGCCAACACAACCGGCAAGCCGGTCTCTGCTCAGTACATGGCGAAGAAAGCCGGTGTGCTGTACATCGGTGCGACATGGAACTACTTCACGTTCAGCGACGCGAACCCCCTGACGCTGACTGTGCTGCCGCAGGTGATCCCCGCCGGCCCGCCGGCTCCGACGTGGCACACCCGCACGCAGGAGCAGAACCGGATCTACCGCTACACCTACGAGACGATCACCGATGACGTGGTGGAGGTGAAGACGGAGAAGATCGAGGCCGATCTCGGTGTGCAGCGAATCAAGTTCGCATCGGCCACCGTGGACCCGAAAGTCACTGTCGGTAAACGTGTTCGGATCATCGCCCTGGACCCCGATGGTGTGGGCCTGACGGTCATCGCAGCCGGCCGCGTCCGATCACGCCGCATCGTCCCCGGCATCGGCCGAGTGCCACAGGTGGAGATCGGCGTGCACGACAGTCACGCCCGTCTCGGTGAACCCTGCCCTGCCGCGTTCGACACGTTCGGCAAATATGTGCCGGCACTCAACAGGCTCGGTATCCCCGTGACCATCGACGGCGTCGACGTGTCCGGCCCGCCCCGCCCGCTGCCCCCGTGGGGCGGCGCTTACCCGTCGTACGCTGACGAGAAGCTGACCTACCTCACATCGCTCGTGATGGCCCGCAACGCCCGCAAGGGCTTCCTGCGGATCACCCGCGAGGATCGCCTCGAGGTGCTGTCCGCGCTGCCGGACACCGTTGCGCTCGACGTATCGGACGAACCCCGCGAGGGCGATATGTCGTACTCGATCAACGCCGAGTTCGGCTCGGATACAAAGGATCTCGTGAACGCTGTACGTGTCACTGAGAACCTGCTGGACTCCGAGGACTTCACCGACCGTTATGTCGGCAGCGACGACCCACCGGCCAAGCTCGACTTCATCGCCGGCCGCACCCAGACCGCCGAGTACCGTCGCGAGGCGTCGATCGAGGCGTTGGGCCTGTCGTCGCGCACGTTCCCCGTGGTGCGTGGTTCGGGTGCGTGGCTCGACATCGAGGCCGGCAACTACGGCACGAACTTCGCAGCATGGGCGTCGGCCATCCTCGATCAGTACAGCGTCGAGAAGACCAGCCCCCGTGCGATCACGCTGCCCGTTGTGACCGCAGCCGAACGTGCGCTCGTTTCGAAGCTCGACGTACTCGACGCAATCGTGGTGCGCCGGCTCGGTGTCCCGTACGTGCAACGCATCCGGCGTATCAGTCACACGATCAAACCGGGCTCGTGGAAAGTGGAGCTCCGGTTCGATGTGACCGGCTCCCAGGTCTACTGGCTGCCCGATACCCCGGTGCCGCTCATCACACTCGGCGACACCGACGCCGGCACCATCTTCGCGCCGTCGCCGGGTCTGGTCGACGGCGGGCACCCCGACGACACCGTTACGCACCTACTCGATGGAGGAACGCTCTGATGGCCGACCGCAAACGCATTCAACAGCTCCGCGCCACAGCAGCGGAATGGACAGCACTGAATCCCGTGCTCGACGCCGGCGAACTCGGCTGCGAGATCGACACCGGCTTCCTCAAGGTCGGCAACGGCATCGCCCCATGGAACGACCGCCCGTACCAGGTGGGCCCGCAAGGCCCGGCCGGCCCGCAGGGCTCAAAGGGTGATACCGGTGCGGCGTCGACCGTCCCCGGCCCGCAAGGACCGCAAGGGCCGGCTGGTGCAGCGTCGACCGTCCCCGGCCCGCAAGGACCGCAAGGGCCGGCCGGCCCCGCCGGCGGTGTCCAGAACGTGGCCGGCATCGCCAACGTCCGCAAGATGACCGCCGCCGCGTACGCCGCGCTCGGATCGAAGGACGCCACCACCGCCTACTTCATCGTCGGCTGATGCCACTCCAGATAGGTGAGGCCGCAGTCAGTTCCGTCTACATCGGCGCAGATCCGGTCTCACGCATCCATATCGGTAACGATCTCGTGTGGCAGGCCTACGCCGGTGCCGGCATGGACAAGTCCGGCAACCAAACCCTGTCGGGCTCGACGTGGTCGCAGATCACCAGCTGGGCGGCGCGCAGCGGCTCGGTGGTGGTGAGCAACGGGCTTGTGCTGCCGGCCGGCGTGACCGCCACCGCAGTGGTGCAGGTGACCTACGGCGGTAGCAACGCAGTCAACAGTTGCCGCGTCCTCGCAGACGGCGTTGTCGTCGGCACATCACCAGCCGGTGGACAGACCGTGACCGCCACACTCACCATCCCCGCTGCCGGCGTCGATCGACTGATCACCGTCGAGGGCTACGTCGCCGGCCTCACGGGTGGTCGAGCAGTCGCCGCTGCCGGCACTTTCCTGACGCTGAGCTAGCTGGTGACCTGCGCTAGAAACAGGATCACCACGACGAAGACGACTATGCCGGCGCAGATGCACAGCAGGACGGTGGTCGCCCGGTGTGCATTCGGGTTCGCCGCTGTGGACTTGCGCGCACGCCGACGACGCAGCAACGTGTCGATCGCGAATCCCCACAGGGTGAGCAGTATCAACAGCTGAATCCACGCCATCTCCTGGAACACCGTCATGGTCGGTCAGGCTACGGCACGGAACAGGTCCAGCTTGTCGATTGCCGCTCGCATCCGCACATCGGACACGCCGGTGTACCCCTGAGTGGAGGTGATCGAGCCGTGGCGCATCAACTCTTGCACGACACGCACATCGGCCCCGTCCTCCAGCAGCGTAGTTCCGTACCAGTGCCTGAGGGGGTGCGCTGAGCCGGGGACGTTGGCACGCCGGAATGCGTCACCGACGATCTGCGACACGGACTTTCGGGTCACGTGCTGACCGGGCCGAGTCTTGTTGCTGGGGAACCACCAGCCTCGTTGCGGCATGGTCTCGGCGGTGGCTGCGAGCACCGGGTGCAGTGGTACCCACTTCTCGTCGCCGCCCTTGCCGAGGATGAGCATGCGACCACGAGCGATGTCGATGCTTTCACCGCGGAATGCTGCGATTTCGATGCAGCGGAGGCCGGCCAATGTGGCGAGCAGGATCATCACGCGTGTGCGGTGATGCATGTTCGTTTTCAGCAGCTCGATCAGGTGGGCGTCGGCGACAGGGCGCGGCTTGCGCTTCGGCTGCCGCACGGTGCCCACTTTCAGCATCGGATTGTCGACTCGAATGTCCTGCACCTGTAGCCATTTGAACCACGTCGAGAGGTACGAGTGGTAGCAGTAGTGGGTGCTGCGAGACCACTCGGGATGCGAGGCGTACCAGCGCACGATGTCGAGAGGCTGAGCGAACGTTGGGTCGAGCTGTGCCTCACGCTCGAACTGCCGCAGTACTCGTATCCGCTCGCTCGTTGTCAGCTCTGATCGGCGCTGGCCGTGCTGAAAGATCTCCCACTGATCGATAGTCGCGTTAGTGCTCATGCGTCACAACTACCCCAAACCGGACAGGGCGGTCGGGCTTCTTCACAGAGTCGATACACGATCGGTGCCGAACCGGTACCGGCGGCGCAGATCCGGACACCTCGCGGATGAACTCGCCACACTGGGAGCAGAACAGGGCGCTCATGCGACGGCTCGCAGCGCGGTCACAGGGCTAAATCGTGGACCTTTTAATCCGCAGGTCGTAGGTTCGAGTCCTACTGGGGGCACCACACACCGTCCGAGTAACAGTGCTCACACCTGTCCGGAACGTACACTCGGGCGTAACGATCGGCCGAGACCGAGCGACGTGTTGGGGGAACTGCAGCGGTCGTGCACTCGCGAAGGCCGGTCGCAAGATCGACGCTCGGGGGAGACTTCGCGCCGATCGACACCGAACATCACGACCGCCGGAACAGCAAGTGAACAGCCACGACGAGGTTCACACCGAACCTACGGTGCCGTAAGCTGGACCGGTCGTACGCAATCTATGGAGGCGATCTAATGGCGAGGGATCTGACACAGCTCGAGCTTCTGCAAGAGCTGGTGCCCACTGCCGAGGACAATGTGAACCGTCACATCTCGATGGCTCGGGAGTGGCACCCTCACGACTACGTACCGTGGGACGAAGGTCGTAACTTCGCCGCACTCGGCGGCCAGGACTACGACCCGGAGCAGTCCAAGCTCTCCGACGTCGCACAGGCCGCGATGATCACCAACCTCCTCACCGAGGACAACCTGCCGTCCTACCACCGGGAGATCGCCGAGAACTTCTCCCAGGACGGTGCCTGGGGCACCTGGGTCGGCCGGTGGACCGCCGAGGAGAACCGGCACGGCATCGTCATG
>NZ_NPFV01000014.1:0-33495 GCF_002259365.1 Rhodococcus sp. 14-2496-1d
CTGTCGTTGAGGTTGGTGATGGCTTCGCGGATCCGGCCGGTGCGTGCGTCGGGCCCGGTCGCGGCGGCGATCATCGCTTTCCGCGCTATGTCCTGGCCTTTCTGCGGGAGGTTCTTCGGTGGGGTTTCGGCGAAGGTGAGGATCAACGCGGCGTGATCGACGGACATGACTCCTGCGTTCACGGCGTCGGCGATGTCGGGGAAGTTCTTCAGTCCGCGGGCGAGGGCAACGATCTTGGTGGCCTTGGACGGTGAGAGCAGGGTGGTGGAGGTGAGCCAGCCTGCGGGGCCGGGGAAGCCGAGCTTCTCCCGGCTCACGCGGGTGTCGATCTCGGCGACGAGAGCGATCCGCCGGGCTTCGAGCAGCTGGATCTGGTGGGAGACCACAGCAGACTCGGCGAGGAGTTCTGCCTCGCTCAGTTGCCAGATCGCTGTGGTCATGCCATGAAGTGTATCGAACGTGCGTTCGACTGTCAATCATGGTTGAATCGAAAACTGTTGTCCTGCTTAACTATTCGCTGATCCGAACTTGTCGGTACCCCATGGTAGGGGATCGATGAACGCAGATGCACCGAATCTCGGTGGCCGAGCAGTCCGGGGGGGCGATGCTCAAAGCGAATTACTGATCAGCTTCTCGCGCAACACGTTCCAGTTCATCTCGATAGGCCGCCCACCATGCTGCGTCGCCGTCGGTCATGTTTTCGTTCCCCAGTCGCAGCCCGACGGAATCGTCGATGAGCTCGCGCACGATGTCTGCGTGTCCGGCATGTCGATTCGTTTCGATGCACACATGCACCAGTACGCGGTGCAACGTGACTTCCTGCTTCTCGGCGGGCCAGTGCAGTACGCGTCCGACGGTATCGAGGTCGTTCGATTCGATGGTCTTGTCGGCGTGAAGCCAGGCCTCGCGGTACAGGTCGACGATGAGCTCTGAGGGTTCATCGGCGGCGGCCCACATATCGGAGTTCGCTTGCGCGACAGCTGATTTTTCCAGTTCGGTGAATCGGGCCGGGAATTCTCGGCCGAAGGTGAGGCCGAAGTAGCCGTATTCGACGATCGCCAGGTGCTTGATCAGCCCCAGGAGATTCGTCCCAGTCGGCGTCATCGGCCGTCGTTTCTGGTACTCGGTGAGGCCGTCGAGCTTCCACAGCATGTTCTCGCGGGCGATCCGCAGGTACTGGTGCAGCTCGTCTTTCATGCTGGTCGGCTCGCCCATGCTCGTCAGCTCACCGACGCGTGCCAGACCAGAGCGGCAGCCAGCGCGCCGAGTCCGTTCAACGACCAGTGCAGGGCGATAGGGGCGATCAAACTTCCGCTACGGCTGCGCAGCCACGTGAACACCACACCCGCCGCCGCAGTGGCCACCACGGCCAGCGCTATACCGACGATCTGCCCGAACAGCCCGCCGCCGAGAAACCCGCTCAGCCCCACGTTGCCCGCCGTCAGCCCGAGCGACGACGCGATGTGCCACAGACCGAACAGTAGAGATCCTGCAGCGAACACGCCGCGAGCTCCGTAGATGCGCCCGAGCGTGCCGTGCAGAACCCCGCGGAATGCGAGTTCCTCCGGGATGACGGTCTGCAGCGGAATGACGATCATCGACGCGACGATGGCGGCGGATACGGTTGCGTATCGGTCGGCCATGAAGAACGGCCGAGTCAGCGGCAGCAACGCACCGATCGCGACGACGGTGAGGACGACCCCGACGGCTCCGAGTGCGTACAGAGATCCGGTCTTCCACTGCTTGGGAGACAGTCCCAGTTCGGCCCACCCCAGACCGCGACGGTTCGCCAGGACGACCAGCAGAACAGCGGCGATCGGAACCGTCGCGATGCTGGCCCACACCGTGGTGAAGTGCGCGATGAGGTTGGTGCCCACGAGTACGAGGACGACGATGGCGACGTCGAGGTAAGCGTGGAAGGCGCGTCGTGGTGCCACGCTCCCGGCCGTGTTCACAGCAAGCATTGGAGCGAGTGTACTGGCGTCAGCTGAGAGCGCCCGGTGAATCGAGGCTCCGGTCGAGGCCTTTGCGGTCGTAGATGCGGGTGAACACCACGCCGAACACGAGCCCGATGAGCAGTCCGAGGGACGTCATCCCCACCGAGTGCAGCAGGCCTGCGTCGAGTGAGGCGTTGAAGTACAGGATCGAGCGGGTGCCGAGGAAGATCTGATGCATCGGCTCGAACTGCGCGAGCCAGGTGAAGAGCCGCGGGCTGGCTTCGAGGGGAATGGTGCCACCCGAGGACGGCAACGCCAGGATGATGAACACGATCAGATTGATCAGCAGTCCTGCCGTGCCGAATGCGGACATCACCGCCAATGCCGTGATGCCGACCGCGGTGATCGCGAACGCGCCGTACATCCACAGGGTCCAGGCGTGGGTGATCGGCATACCGAGCAGATGGCTGATCAGCAGATACAGGGCAGACACCAGCATGGCCAGTACGACCATGACGAGCCACTTCACGAGCAGCGTCTGGAAGCGGTTGATCAGGGTCGGTCCCCGATGGATGTACTTGGGACCGATCTCTGTGGGCGTGAATCCGAGCAGGCCGTCGACGAGTGCGCTGACGATGGTCGCACCCGTGAACCCCGCCAGGACGAGCAAGAGCGCGTAGTAGAAGGCGGACAGGCCACCGCCGGTGCCGTCGGGCAGAGGATCGTACTGGGCAACGATCACATCGATCGGCTGCGCGAGGGTGAGAGCACTTGCACCGGCGAGCTGAGTCTCGCCGAGCTGTTGGCGTACCTGTTCGGTGATCTGCTGTCCCACAGTTTCATTGACCGACTCGAACGCCGGTGTTGCGACACCGGTCACGAGTGACATTCCGAAACTGCCCGCGCGTGGATTGGTGTAGACCGTGATGATCGGCTTCTCGACGTCCCCGGGAATCACGCTCGCCTGAGCGAGGATTCCCATTCGCTTGGTGAAATCGCTGGGAATGACGATGGAACCGTAGGCCTCGGCCGTCGACAGCAGCGATTGTGCCTGCGCCGGGCCGACTTCCATGAAATCGACCTTGTCCGGATCGACGTTCTGTAGCAGACCCTCGACGATGTCGTTGCCTATGTTGCGTTGCTCGCCCGCGAGGGTGTCGCCCTCGTCCTGGTTGACGATTGCGATGGGTAGGTCGTGCAGATTGCCCCTGGGGTCGAGCATGCCGCCCAGATACAGCGCGGCGAGAAACGACATCAGGGCCGAGACCACCAGGATGGGCGCGAGCCAGAAACGCGGCGAACGAAGGACGTCGGCCATCGACCGAGGGGTTCTGTCGGAGGTCACCGCATCAGTGTCGCAAGTTCGGCTCCCGTGTGCGCGGTAGTTCGACCCTTGCTACGAGACCGGGATGGAGCCTGCGGGACGACCGCAGGCCCCGCCCGCGCACTCGGGGCGCAGCCGCTGGACCGTCAGGCGTCGGCCCGACGCGGCAGCTTCCACTCCGGGCGCACCCAGTGGCAGGTGTAACCCTCGGGGTACTTCTGCAGGTAGTCCTGGTGCTCGGGCTCGGCTTCCCAGAAATCTCCGGCCGCGGTCACCTCGGTGACGACCTTGCCCGGCCACAGTCCCGACGCGTCGACGTCGGCAATGGTGTCCTCGGCGACGCGCTTCTGCTCGTCGGTGAGGTAGAAGATGGCCGAGCGGTAGCTGGCACCGATGTCGTTGCCCTGACGGTTCTTGGTGGTGGGGTCGTGGATCTGGAAGAAGAACTCGAGCAGATCGCGGTACGTCGTCTGGGTGGGGTCGTAGACGACCTCCAGTCCCTCGGCGTGGTTGCCGTGGTTGCGGTAGGTCGCGTTGGGGACCTCGCCGCCGGTGTAGCCGACGCGGGTGGAGATCACGCCCGGGAGCTTGCGGACGAGCTCTTCGGCTCCCCAGAAGCATCCTCCGGCGAGAATGGCGGTTTCGGTGGCTGCAGACATCGTTGCTCTCCTAGCTCTTTATCGATCGATACGTGGGGTTCAACGAACGAGGCGTCCTCATAATTCCGAATCGTGGGTGCGTTCTCCGACCTCGAGGACCAGTTTGCCGGTGTTGGCTCCGTCGAACAGCAGGTTCAGTGTCGATCCGAAGGCGGGGACGCCGCCGATCTCGATCTGCTCCCGCGCCGTCATCTTGCCGCTGGTGAGCAGTTCGGACAGTGCGTCGATGCCCTCCTGGTAACGATCGAGGTAGTCGAAGATGATGAAGCCCGTCATCGACGCCCGATTGATCAACAGGGACAGGTAGTGCGCCGGGCCGGGTTGCGGATCGGTGGCGTTGTAGCCGGAGATGGCTCCGCACAACACCACTCGCGCTCCCTTGCGCAGCCGTGAGAGGGCCGCGTCGAGGATCTCACCGCCGACGTTGTCGAAATACACGTCGATGCCCTCGGGTGCAGCCGCCTTCAGGCCCTTGTACACCGACTCGTTCTTGTAGTCGATCGCGGCGTCGAAACCCAGTTCCTCGGTGAGCCACGCGCACTTCTCGGGACCACCCGCAATGCCGATCACAGTGGCTCCCTTGGCTTTTGCAATCTGGCCCGCGATGCTGCCCACGGCGCCCGCGGCTCCGGAGATCACCACGGTGTCGCCCTCGGTGAGCTTGCCGACGTCCATCAGGCCGAAGTACGCCGTCAGTCCTGGAAAGCCGAGCGCTCCGAGCCACGTGGGTGCCGGTGCGATGGATTCGTCGACCTTCTGCACCCCCGTGCCGTCCGACAGTGCGTGCTCGGTGACGCCGAACGAGCCCGAAACGATCTCTCCGACAGCATAATCGGGGTGGTGGGATTCCAGCACCCGTCCCACGGCGTGCGCCCGCATCACCTCGCCGATCCCGACGGGCGGTACGTACGAGCGCGCATCGTTGAGCCAGCCCCGCATCGCCGGGTCGAGAGAGACGTAGTCGACGGTGACGACGAACTCGCCGTCGCCCGGCGTGGGAATCGGTTCCTCGGTGAGGTTCCACGTCGACTCGTCGGGACGTCCCACCGGGCGCTGAGCCAATCGGATCTGACGGTTCACAGACGTCATCTACCGTTCCTTCCACGTCGAAGACAGGTCACCTCGACACTAGGGCAGAATGACGTCACGATGACCAACGCGCCGAACACCACCCGCCTCGCCCCCCGTCTCGTCGCCAGCGACGTCGACGGCACTCTGCTCGACCAGCACGAGCGTGTCACCGAACGCACCAGGCGTGCTGTGTCGGCCGTCGTCGCCGACGGCGTGCCGTTCGTGCTGTCCACCGGCCGCCCGCCGCGGTGGATCCACCCTGTCGTCGATCAGTTGGGATACGCGCCGATGTCGGTGTGCGCCAACGGAGCGGTCATCTACGACGCCGCCAACGATCGCGTGCTCAGCGCCGAGACGCTCTCGGTGCAGACACTGCAGTGGCTGGCCGACGTCGCCTATCGCGCGCTGCCGGGCTGCGGGCTGGCCGCGGAGCGGGTGGGCCGGACGGCACACGACTCGGCCACCCCGCAGTTCGTCAGCTCCCCGGGCTACGAGCACGCCTGGCTGAACCCGGACAACGTCGAGATGACCGAGGACGACGTGGTCGACGTTCCGGCCGTCAAGCTGCTGATTCGTCTTTCCGGCTCCACCAGCGGACACATGGCAGACATCCTGTCCCCGCTGATCTCCGGTCGCGCCGACCTGACGTTCTCCACCGACAACGGACTGATCGAGCTCTCGGCACCGGGAATCACCAAGGCGTCGGGTCTTGCCAAGGTCGCCGAGACCCTGTCGGTGGACGTGAAGGACATCGTGGCCTTCGGCGACATGCCCAACGACGTCCCGATGTTGACGATGGTGGGACTGGGTGTCGCGATGGGTAACGCGCATCCGGCTGCCGTCGCGGCGGCGAACGAGGTGACTGTCACCAACGCAGAAGACGGAGTGGCGCACGTCCTCGAACGTTGGTGGTGACGCGTCGCCACGCTGGGCACGAAGGTGTTGTACCGGAACGCGAAAGGGCCGAGTCACCACGGTGACTCGGCCCTTTCGCTGGTGAATCTCAGCCTGCGGGTGCGGGCTCCGGTGCGGGAGCGGGCACAGGAGCCGGTTCCACCGGTGCTGCAACGGGGTTCTGCATCTCCGCGTTGTAGGTGTCGTTGTACGTCTTGATCACCGTGGTCACGATTCCGGTGAGCTCGTTGAAGATCAACGAGCCGTTCTCGAAGTCGGTCCGGAGCCCCTCCGGCACCCGGAACTCGTCGGTGAGCGGCAGACCGAGCACGCCGTCGACGCCACCCTGCTGCACGTACTGCTGGAAGATCTTGCCGATGACGGCCACGGCCTGGCCTGCCATGTTGGTGATGATCTCACCGTTGGCGAACTGCGCCTTCTCGCGGCCACCGCTGACCTGCACCAGACCGCTCACCGGTACGCCCAGCGCACCGGTTTCGCCACCCGAGGACAACCACTTCTGAGCGACGGGACTGGTCGACGCCAGACGCTGCAACTCGGCGACCAGGGCCGGGATGTTCTCGCCCAGAGTGGAACTGACGTCGGTGCCCGGACGGGACGGTGCCGCGTCGGTCACTGCGGTATCGGGAGCTGTGTCGGTCACGTCGGGCGAGACCGGAGTGGCATCTCCGCCGCCGCCGAGGTTCGCCGCAGCGATGTCGCGGATCTCTCCGAGCCGCGCGTATCCGGCGTCACCCGGGCATTCGGTGTTGCCGACGTCGCGGTGACCGAAGATCACCGGCAGGTCGATGCTCTTGCCCTTGCCGACGAACGTGAAATTCGTTCCCTCCGAGGTCATCGTGGTGGTCCCCTTGGGGTCGAGACCGGCCTTGCCCAGTCGCCATCCGAGGAACTTGCCGACCGAATCGATGGTCTCCTGCGAGGGAACCTCGTTGGAGTAGTCGCCCATCATGGCCACACCGACGGTGTTCTCGTTGAACCCGCCCGCATGGGCACCCTGAACCGGCTTGTCCAGACCGCCCGCGCGGCCCTCGAAGATCTGACCGTACTTGTCGACGATGGCGTTGTACCCGATGTCGCACCAGCCGAGCGTCTGCGCGTGGTACGCGTAGATGGCTCGGACGATTTCGGCCGATTCGGACTTGGAGTAGTCGTTGCTGCCTGCGGTGTGGTGCACGGTGGCACCACCGATGAAGTCGTCGATCGTCGGTGTGGCGCAACGGATCGACTCGTCGGCACCCCACTGAGCGCGGGTGATCACGTTCGGGCCTGCGTCACCGGCGACGGGCGTGGCGAGGTCGCTCAGTGCCGAGTCGGCGGGCGACGTGCCGGGGGTGATGAGTACCGCGCTGATGTCGTTCACGGCCGCGGCCAGCTGTTCGGCCGAGCTGTCGGACTCGGGTGCCGGGGCCGCGGGATCGGCCGGAGCCGGATCCTGTTGGCGCAGTGGCTTGCTCGATGACGCCGGGGTGTAGCCCAAGGGCTGTTCCGCGGCAGCGGGAACCTCGGCCGGAGCGCCGGGAGCAGGCAGTTCGACGACCGGAACCTCGGGAACCGGTGCAGTTGCGAAGCTTTCGGGAGCTGCACTGCTCGTCATCGGCGTCAGCAATACCTGCACGGCCTCGGTCAGTCCGACGAAGATCGGTTCGGTGCCCTGCTTTTCCGCAGCGGGAACGGCGTCGCTCGCAGTGGTATCGACCGGCGCGGTTTGCAGCCACGGGCCCCAGGAGCCGTCCTCCAGTTGCCGGCGGATCTGAGCGGAAGCACCGTCGAGCTGCTCGGAGGTCAGGGCCACCATGCTGAACGGGGTGTCCTGCGTGATCTCCTTGACCGCGGCACCGAGTGGCGGACCGGTCGGATCGGCGGCTTCGGGGTTCACCGGTGCAGAGGCGTCCACCCGAGGAATCGGGGCCTGTGCGGTCGCGTTGCCCGGGGCCGGGGTGGTGAGACCCGGGATGTCGGGGATCTCGATCGGCGGGATCACGATGGAATCCGGCAGCGGCAGGTACTTCAGATCGGAGAGCCGCAGATCGGGCAACGGCAGTCCGGTGAGCTCCTGCAGCGGAATCACGATGTCCGGTGCAGCGCTCAGCGCGGTCTCGACGATCTTGGTCGGCACAGTGACGGGGGTTGTCTCGTTGGCCGGTCGAACTCCGGTTGTCGTGCTGTCGGTGAGGCCTGCGACCGCGAAGGGGGTCGCGACGGCCAGTAGTGCGACAGCACCGAGAACGATCGACGGCTTCGTTCGACGGTTCGGCAAGGCGGTACTCCCTGGTTGTTGGTAGGTACGCGTCGTAGGATCTCTGATTGCTGAACAACATGAATCACATCAGCAACATGAGTCCCATCAGACACAAGGCTAAACCTTAGCTTGACAGTTAGCCATCCCCGGGAAGTTCCGGTGGCGCGGCGCGTCGGGCGCGTCACCTACGCTTTCGAGCTGTGACTGTGCACTTCATCGGAGCCGGACCGGGCGCTGCCGACCTGCTCACGCTGCGGGCCGTCGAGTTCCTGCGATCGAGCCCGGTCTGCGTCTACGCCGGTACCTACATCGACGACGCGATCCTCGACCACTGCTCGGCAGGCACCCGCCTGGTCGACACCGCGAAGCTCGATCTCGACGCCATCACCGGTGAGCTGGTCGCCGCCCACGAACGCGGCGAGGACGTCGCTCGCCTGTGCTCGGGGGATCCGTCCCTCTATTCCGCCCTGGCCGAACAGTCCGCTCGACTCGACGCGGCAGGCGTGCCCTGGGACGTCACCCCCGGCGTTCCGGCCTACGCGGCCGCAGCCGCCGCACTGGGCGTCGAGCTGACGGTTCCCGAAGTGACGCAGTCGGTGGTGCTCACTCGCGCGCAGGCCCGCTCGACGGCGATGCCCGATACCGAGGCGCTGAAGAACTTCGCCGCCACCCGCGCGACCCTGGCGCTGCACCTCGCGATCACCCGCACGCGCATCCTGACCGAGGAACTGACGGAGTTCTACGGTCCGGAGTGCCCGGCCACCGTCGTTTTCCACGCCAGCAAGCCGGACGAGCTGATCCTGCGCGGCACTCTGGCCGATATCGCCGACCAGGTCGAGGCCGCCGACCTGCGGCAGGCAGCGGTGATTCTGGTGGGGCCTGCCCTGGCTCGACGCGTCGTCACCGAATCTCACCTCTACGACGCGTGCCGGGACCGATCGTGAGGATTCACCTGATCGGCATCGGCGGTGGCCACCCCGATCAGATCACCGTCCAGGCGATCCAGAAGCTGCGGGCGGTGGATGTGTTCGTCGTGGCCGACAAGGGCGCATCGGTCGGCGATCTCGGGGCGGCCAGGCAGGAAATACTCGAGCGTCACCACGGCGGCAGCTACCGGGTGATCGAGGTACCCGACCCGCCGCGGGACCGATCACCCCGGCAATACGAGACCGCGGTCCTCGATTGGCACGACGCCCGCGCCCGCGCCTACGCCGATGTGCTCGACGGTCTCGACCGAGGCACCGTCGTGGGGTTTCTCGTCTGGGGCGACCCCGCGCTCTACGACAGCACCATCCGCGTCGTCGAGCGGCTGGCCGCGTTGCGCGGCGACATCGAGTTCGATGTCACACCCGGTGTCTCCAGCGTGTCGATGCTGGCGGCGAGTCATCGCCTCGTTCTCAACCGCATCGGCGGACCGATCGTCATCACCACCGGCAGAAACTTGGCGGGCGACGTCGCCGCTGGCCTCGACAACCTCGTGGTCATGCTCGACGGCAAGCTGGCCTGCAGCGCGCTGACCGGCGCAGGATGGGACATCCACTGGGGTGCCAATCTGGGAACGGTGGACGAGAAGCTGGTGGCAGGTCCGCTCGACGACGTGCTCGGTGAGATCCGCAGCGCCCGCGAGCAGGTCAAGTCCCAGCACGGCTGGGTGATGGACACCTACCTGCTCCGACGTTCCGTTCGATGACACCGGGCCCGCCGATGTGCACCTGGAGGGGCAGAGCGGTCACGATCGTCGGATACCCTGGTTGCCCGTGACTGCTGTAAGCCCCGAGACCACCTCTTCCGACGCCTCCGTGACCGGCCGATACGACCTCATCGTCGTCGGATCCGGGTTCTTCGGACTGACCGTGGCGGAGCGGGCGGCATCCCAGTTGGGTAAGCGTGTCCTCGTGCTGGATCGGCGGCATCACCTGGGCGGCAACGCGTACTCCGAGGCCGAGCCCGAGACGGGCATCGAGATTCACAAGTACGGTGCCCATCTGTTCCACACTTCGAACAAGCGGGTCTGGGAGTACGTCAACAAGTTCACCGACTTCACCGGCTACCAGCACCGTGTCTTCGCTCTGCACAAGGGCCAGTCGTATCAGTTCCCGATGGGCCTCGGCCTGATCTCGCAGTTCTTCGGCAAGTACTTCTCGCCCGCCGAGGCGCGCGCCCTCATCGAAGAGCAGTCCAGCGAGTTCGACTCCAAGGACGCGCAGAACTTCGAGGAGAAGGCGATCTCGCTGATCGGACGCCCGCTCTACGAGGCTTTCATCAAGGACTACACCGCCAAGCAGTGGCAGACCGATCCGAAGAATCTTCCCGCGGGCAACATCACCCGATTGCCGGTGCGGTACACGTTCGACAATCGCTACTTCAACGACACCTACGAGGGCCTGCCGGTCGACGGCTACACAGCGTGGCTCGAGAAGATGGCCGCCGACGAGAAGATCGAGGTCCGGTTGAACACGGACTGGTTCGACGTCAAAGCCGAGCTCGTGGCCGAGAGCCCCGACGCTCCCATCGTCTACACCGGCCCACTGGACCGCTACTTCGACTACGCCGAGGGCGAACTCGGCTGGCGCACAATCGATTTCGAGACCGAAGTACTCCCGACGGGTGACTTCCAGGGCACCCCGGTGATGAACTACAACGACGGCGACGTGCCGTTCATTCGGATCCACGAGTTCCGGCACTTCCACCCCGAGCGCCAGTACCCGACCGACAAGACGGTCATCATGCGTGAGTTCTCCCGCTTCGCCAAGAGCGGCGACGAGCCGTACTACCCGATCAACACCCCCGACGACCGGCAGAAGCTCGAGGCCTACCGCGATCGCGCCAAGGCCGAAGCAGCGTCCAGCAAAGTGCTGTTCGGTGGACGCCTCGGCACGTACCAGTACCTGGACATGCACATGGCCATCGCGAGCGCACTGAACATGTACGAGAACACCCTGGTTCCGTACTTCGAGACCGGTGCTCCTCTGGCAGGCGACAAGTGACCGCCAAGCACCTGCTCGAGGACGGCATCACCGACGCCGCGCCGGTTCTGGGTAAGTCGTTGTTGCAGCGCGTACTGCTGCCGCGTTCCGGTGAACCGCTCGACGTGCGCACGCTGTACCTCGAAGAAGCGCTCACCAATGCCAAACGGGCACACTCGCTCTCGCGAACCTCGGTCACCATCGGTTCCGAGTCCGAGGTGTCGTTCTGCACCTACTTCAACGCATTCCCGGCGAGCTACTGGCGGCGCTACAGCGTCCTGAAGTCGGTGGTGCTCCGCGTCGAGGTCTCCGGCCACTGCCGAATCGACGTCTACCGGTCCAAGGCCGACGCGTCGCGCATCCACGTCGAGGGCCGCGAGGCGGTCGACGGAGATGCGGCGCAGGAATTTCTGATCGATCTCGGTCCGTTCGAGGACGGCGGTTGGATCTGGTTCGACATCACCTCCGACTCCGAGGTGGTGCTCGAGAGTGCGGGCTGGTACGCCCCGATCGAGGCTCCGGGGGAAGCGACCGTCGCCGTCGGCATCCCCACCTTCAATCGCCCGACCGACGCCGTCAAAGCCCTTGTCGCACTTGGGTCGGACCCCCTGGTGCTGGACGTGATCCAGGCCGTGATCATGCCCGATCAGGGCACCCGCAAGGCGAAGGACGAGCCCGGATTCGACGAGGCCGCCGCGGCCCTGGGCGGCAGGCTCGCCATCCACGATCAGGCCAACCTCGGCGGGTCCGGCGGATACAGCCGCATCATGTACGAGGCGCTGAACAACACTGCCTGCCAACACATCCTGTTCATGGACGACGACATCGAGATCGAGCCCGACTCGATTCTGCGGGCGCTTGCCATGTCTCGGTTCGCCAAGGTCCCCACACTCGTCGGCGGCCAGATGCTCAACCTGCAGGCGCGCAGTCACCTGCACGTCATGGGCGAAGTGATCGATCGCAGCAACTTCATGTGGACCGGCGCACAGAATGTGGAGTACGACCACGACTTCTCCGAGGATCCACTGCGTACCAGCAAACTGCTGCACCGCCGCATCGACGTCGACTACAACGGCTGGTGGATGTGCATGATTCCGCGGGTCGTCGCCGAGGAACTCGGGCAACCGCTGCCGCTGTTCATCAAGTGGGACGACGCCGAATACGGCTTGCGCGCACGCGAAGCCGGCTATCCGACGGTGACGCTGCCGGGCGCGGCGATCTGGCACATGGCGTGGAGCGACAAGGACGACGCCATCGACTGGCAGGCGTACTTCCATCTGCGCAACCGCCTGGTGGTCGCATCGCTGCACATGCCGGGCGACGGCAAGGGGCTGGTGCTCGACACGATCAAGGCCACGGTCAAGCATCTGCTGTGCCTCGAGTACTCGACCGTCGCGATCCAGAACCTCGCGATCCGCGACTTCCTCGCCGGCCCCGAGCACATCCTCGAGATCCTGCCCACCGCGCTGCCGACCGTGCACGCACTGCGCAAGGAGTTCCCCGACGCGGTCGTCGTCGGCAGCTCCACCGAACTGCCGCTCGCGTCCGGTGAGGAGGTGGGAGCCGTCGGGCTGCCGACCAACCCACTGGCCAAGATCGGCCGATTGGCAAAAGGGCTGCTGCACAACGCGAAGCCTGCGCACACCCAGCATCACGACCGCCCGCAGCTCAACGTCCCGACTCTCGACGCGCGCTGGTTCCTGCTGTCCCAGGTCGACGGTGTCACCGTCACCACCGCCGACGGCCGGGGCGTCGTGTACCGCAAGCGGGATCGTCAGCAGGCTGCGGCGCTGCTCAAGGAAGCCCTGACGCTGCGCAAGCAGTTGGCAGCCGAATTCCCCGCCCTCAAGGCCCGGTACCGCGATGCCGTGCCGCACCTGACCAGTAAGGAAACGTGGGAACGTGTCTTTCGTTACCAGGCGTAAGGGACAGACCGAGGCTCCGACGGAAGTCAGGATCCTCGAGAAGGTGCAGAGCACCGTCGGCAGTGCCCCCGGCGCGATCACCGTCGCCCGCGGCATGTCGCACTTCGGCGAACACGCCCTCGGCTGGGTCGCGATCGCCGGTATCGGAGCTGCACTGGACCGGCCGCGTCGGCGTCAATGGGCCTCGGTGGCGGTAGGGGCAGTGGGTTCCCACGCCGCGTCGATCGTGATCAAGCGCATCGTGCGCCGGCCACGTCCTCACGACCCGGCCGTCCGCATCAACGTCTCGACGCCCAGCAAGCTGAGCTTTCCGTCCTCGCATGCGACATCGACCACAGCCGCCGCGGTTCTCCTCGGCCGGGTGACCGGGCTACCGTTACCGGCGGTCCTCGTCCCACCCATGCTGCTCTCGCGCTTGGTGCTCGGAGTCCATTACCCCACCGACGTGCTGGCAGGATCGGCACTCGGCGCGTTGACGGCTGCGGCCGTCGTGAAGTTCGAAGGAGACAAATGAGCGAGGATGCCGCACCCGTAGGCGCACCGCCGAAGAACCTGGCGGACGGCATCGTCAAGGCGCTTCGTCCGCGTCAGTGGGTCAAGAACGTACTGGTGCTGGCCGCACCGCTGGCGGCGGGCTCGGTCACCGACCCCGACGTTCTGCTGTCCGTCGCGCTCGCGTTCGTCGTGTTCTGCTTCGCCGCGTCCGGGGTCTACCTGGTCAACGACGCCATGGACGTCGAAGCCGACCGCGCCCACCCCACCAAGCGATTCCGGCCGATCGCCGCGGGCGTACTGCCGGTCAACATCGCCTACGCGATGGCCGTTGTCTCGCTCGGTCTCGCCATCGGCCTCTCGTTCATCGCGAACTGGAAACTGGCGCTGGTCATCGGCGTCTACATCGCGATTCAGCTCGCGTACTGCTTCGGTCTCAAGCACCAGGCCGTGCTCGACATCTGCATCGTCTCCTCGGGCTTCCTGCTCCGTGCGATCGCCGGTGGCGTCGCCGCCTCGATCCCGCTGTCGCAGTGGTTCCTGCTGATCATGGCGTTCGGCTCGCTGTTCATGGCGGCAGGCAAGCGCTACGCGGAGCTGCAGTTGGCCGAACGCACCGGCGCGAAGATCCGCAAATCGCTCGAGAACTACACCACCACGTACCTGCGATTCGTCTGGACACTGTCCGCGACCGCCGTCGTCATCTGTTACGGCCTGTGGGCGTTCCAGGAAGACGCGGGCACGGGTGCCAACTGGTTCGCCATCTCGATGATTCCGTTTACTATCGCAATCCTGCGATACGCAGTGGATGTCGATGGCGGCGAGGCAGGCGAACCCGAAGAGATCGCGTTGGGAGACAGGGTTCTGCAGCTACTCGCCATAGCGTGGATCGGAGTGGTTGGTGTCGCTGTCTACCTCGCCTGACCAGCGAGACGCGCGAGAAGAGAACTCCGCTCGGGCATCGATCACCAGGCCCGTCTTCTGGATCGGGACCGTGGTCACCGGGGCGTTGTTCCTCTGGGGTGCGTGGGAGCGCCGCTGGATCGCCGACGACGGCCTGATCGTTCTGCGTACCGTCCGCAACCTGCTGGCAGGCAACGGACCGGTGTTCAACGCGGGCGAGCGCGTGGAAACCAACACCAGCACCATCTGGACCTACCTCGTGTACGCGGGCAGTTGGCTCAGCGAGGGTCGACTCGAGTACGTCGTCCTGACGATCGCACTGATCCTGTCCACGGCGGCCGTCGTTCTGGCGATGATGGGCACGTTCGCGTTGCGTGGTCGCACCGCGTCGCAGACTCTGTTCCTGCCTGCCGGAGTCCTGGTCTACATCGCGGTTCCGCCCGCCCGCGACTTCGCGACGTCCGGCCTCGAGACCTGCCTGGTCATCTTCTGGTTGGCGATGCTGTGGCTGCTGATGGTCCGGTGGGGTCAAAGACGGTCGGGTGGCGTCGAGCTGCTGCTGCTGGCCTTCTTCGCCGGGATCGGCCCGCTGGTGCGTCCGGAACTGTCCATCGTGGCGGTGCTGGCGTTGGCGATGATCTTCCTGGCTCCGCAGAGTTGGTTGTCCAGGCTGCGAGTGTTCGCTTTCGCCGGTGCGGTGCCGGTGCTCTATCAGATCTGGCGCATGGGCTACTACGGCCTGCCGTACCCCAACACCGCGGTGTCGAAGGATGCAGGCGGAGCCAAGTGGTCGCAAGGGTTCGAGTACCTGTCCAACCTCGTCGGCCCGTATCTGCTGTGGCTGCCACTGATACTGCTCGTCGTCGGTGCCGTGCTGTCGGCCTCGCGAGTGCGGTTGTCCCTGCCCCGTACCGTCGGCGGCTGGCTCGCCGCTCTGCGGACGCCGACCGCCGTGGTCGTCTTCGTGTTGATCAGTGGCCTTCTGTTGGCTTTGTATTCGATTCGCGTCGGCGGCGATTTCATGCACGGTCGGACATTGTTGCCGGCATTGTTCACGCTTTTGATGCCGATTTCCGTGCTGCCGGTCGCTCTCCCGAAACGCTGGGCTGCAGACCGCGCCACAGCGGTTTTCGTCGCCGATCTGTTCGTCTGGGCCGGCATCGTGATCTGGGCCGTCGTGGCGGCCAACACGACTGGAATGCCGCAGGGCTCGATCGTCGGCCGTAGTGGCATCGTCGACGAGCGGGCGTTCTACTCGCTCAACACCGGGCACGCTCATCCGATTCTGGCCTCGGACTACCTCGACTACCCGCGGATGCGAGGAATGGTCGAGGCGATCGAGGACACTCCCGACGGCGGATTGCTGTTGCCCTCGGCCCAGTTCACGTACTGGGATGTCGTTCCACCGCCGCTGCCGATCCCCGAGGGTGGATTCGGTCACACCGTCTTCTTCCTCAACCTCGGAATGACCAGCATGAACGTCGGCCTCGACGTGCGGGTCATCGACCAGATGGGGCTGGCATACCCGTTGGCGTCGCACACCGAGCGGCTCGAGAACGGCCGGATCGGGCACGACAAGAATCTGTATCCGGACTGGGTGGTGGCCGATCTCGGACTCGTCGCCGTCCATCCGTACCTGCCCTGGTACATGGACGAGGACTGGGTCACCGAGGCTCAGGTGGCGTTGACCTGCCCCGACACCCAGGAGCTGCTCACCTCGTATCGGGCCCCGCTGACGAAGGATCTGTTCGTTCGCAATTTCAAGCGTTCGCTCTTCTATGCCGGATATCGCTTCGATCGGGTGCCGAAATACGAAATACAACGATGTGATCTTCCGGCCCCGATATTGAAGGCGGACAATTAGGAGTCCGAACACGAAAAGGTCACCGGGTTGCGCCGAAATGGTCTCGACGCCAAGATGAGCTATCTCGATCCTGTAACGGTGGCCGCCCTCGGTGCGATAAGCGCTGAGGATGTGTGTGCGACCGACCCGAGGGTCGGACGGCAGACATGGTGAACTTGCGAGATCAAGCGTTGATTGCGTAACCGATGTGACGATGAAGCAGCTGAGAGGTCGAGTGCATGCTGGGTAGAAGGAAGAGCCGGTCCGAGGACAAGCGGGGTGGGTCCTGGGGCCGCCGCGCCGCCACGTCCATGCTGATGGCGGTGGTCCTCCCACTGGGATTGGCTGTAGCCGGCGGTGGCGCAACTGCCAACGCAGCCTTCGACGGCAATGCCATCGACGTCTGGACGGACTCGAGCATGGGTCCGATCAAGAGCCGCGTCTGGCGCGCCGCGGACGGCAACACCAATCGCGTCGTCTACCTCCTCGACGGTCTTCGGGCCACCAACGACATCTCCGGTTGGGAGCACGAGACCGACGCCGGTGCCGTGTTGGCCTCCTGGAACATCAACGTCGTCGAGCCGGTGGGTGGACAGTCGAGCTTCTACTCCGACTGGTACGCACCGTCGAACTTCAACGGCCAGCAGACCACGTACAAGTGGGAGACCTTCCTGACGCAGAACCTGCGTGAGAACCTGCGCGCGAACTGGGGCTTCAACCCCAACCGCAACGGCGTCATCGGTATCTCGATGGGTGGCTCGGCTGCTCTGACTCTCGCGGCCTACCACCCGGACCAGTTCAGCTACGCGGGCTCGCTGTCCGGCTACCTGAACATCTCCGCTCCCGGCATGCGCGAAGCCATGCGTCTGGCATTGCTCGACTCCGGTCGCTACAACATCGACGCGATGTGGGGACCGCCGTGGGATCCGGCGTGGCTGCGCAACGACCCGTTCGTCTTCGCCCCTCGTCTGCGCGACAACGGAACCCGCGTGTGGGTGTTCGCAGGTAGCGGCCTGCCCGGCGGACTCGATCGCCCGCGGAGCTTCATCGACTACTACAACACCGCCAACGGCATGGGCCTCGAGGCCATCGCACTGGCGAACAGTCGGGCGTTCCAGATCCGGATGGCCAGCATCGGTGCCAACAACGTCACCTACGCGTTCCCGGCCGTCGGTACCCACCAGTGGGGTTACTGGGGCGAGCAGATCCGCATCATGGCACCGGACCTGAGCGCCAACATCGGTAACTGACCCGCTCACGGATCATTTCGGTCGTTTCGCCCGCTTCTCGGCCCTTCGTGAAACTTCACGACTTTTCAGGGCTGTTCAGCGGGGACCGAGCAGGATAGTCTCCTGTTTCGGGGAAACGTCGAGGTGAAACTGGGACGCTGATCACAGTTTTGCCTTGGAACCGCTCGATGGAATAACCTCCATCGAGCGGTTCGCCTGTTTCACAGCAGAACCTCCGATTTTTCAGGACCACGTCGTCCTTCGGCCCGGAGGGGCCACCTGGAAAGCCCTGTTCGATTGCCGGGGGCCGCACACGTCGCGGAGACCGCGTAGATGAGAGAGAGCACGATTCATGCGATTTGCCGGCCTCAGTAGAACACCGAAGGCGTCTTCACGCTGGCGTCAGCGCCTGCTCGGCGTCGGTGCTGCAGCGCTCGTCCTGCCCCTCGCAGCCGGTGTCGTCGGTGGAGCGGTCGCTGTCGCAGCACCCGCTCCCGTCGCGCATCAGACCCCTGCCGGTGGCCGTGAAGACCTGATCGTCCCGTCCGAGATGGGCCCCATCAAGGTTCAGGTCCAGTGGGCGGCCCGTGGCGGCAACGCCGCTCTCTACCTGCTCGACGGGCTGCGTGCCCGCGACGACCGCAACGCCTGGACGTTCGAGACCAACGCGCAGGATCAGTTCGCCAACGACGACGTGACCCTGGTCATGCCCGTCGGCGGTCAGTCGAGCTTCTACAGCGACTGGTACACCTCGTCGAACTTCAACGGCCAGGAAGTCACCTACAAGTGGGAGACGTTCCTGACCCAGGAGCTGCCCGCGTTCCTCGAGAACTACGGTGTCTCGCGCAGCAACAACGGTGTGCTCGGACTGTCGATGGGTGGTTCGGCAGCACTGACGCTCGCCGCGTACCACCGCGATCAGTTCAAGTTCGCCGGTTCGCTCTCGGGCTACCTCAACATCTCCGCGCCCGGCATGCGCGAGGCCATCCGCGTCGCCATGCTGGACGCCGGTCGCTTCAACGTCGACTCCATGTGGGGACCGCCCTGGAACCCGGCGTGGCTGCGCAACGACCCGTTCGTCTTCGCGCCGCGACTCGAGGGCCTGTCCCTCTACATCTCGGCAGCCAGCGGGCTGCCCGGCGAGTTCGATCGCCCGGCCGCGCCGATCGATTTCTACAACACCGCCAACGGAATGGCCCTCGAGGCACTCTCGCTCGCCAACACCCGTGCATTCCAGATCCGCATGAACACTCTCGGCATCCCGGCCACGTACAGCTTCCCGGCCAACGGCATTCACGCATGGCCGTACTGGGGAGCCGAGTTGTGGAAGGCTCGCGGCCAGATCCTGGACGCGCTCAACGCCTGACACCGATCGAGTAGTCGTTCTTCGAGAAATGCCGCCCCGCGTCTGTGCGCCGGGCGGCATTTTTCGGTCCCGGCCACGGTCTCCATGCCGACTCAGTTCACAATTGCACCACCAGTCACAGCGCGTCTGCTGCTCGTCGGCATCGGGCACGTGTAGAAAGACATACGAAGCATGTCTCGATAGGAGACCTTCGAAAGTCACGTCGAAAGAGAGTCACCATCATGCGCACTGAGCTTGTTCGGTTCGGTCGGACTACATCGGCCGGTACACGGGCTCGGCGAGCGGCAGCAGCACTGACCGTCGCTTCCGCGCTGATGATCCCCTTCGCGACGACGACCGTTGCCTCCGCTGCCCCCATCGCGCGGACGGCCCCTGTCGCGCTGGCCGGCCCCGCCTACACGCAGACGTCCGGTGCCACCGTCACGTCGGTGGACTGGCTCTCCGATCGTCGCGTCGCGCTGTGGATCCAGTCGCCCTCGATGGGAACGCCCATCCAGGTTCAGCTGTTGCTCGCGCGTGACTGGAACATCAACCCGCAGGCCACGTTCCCGCAGGTGTACATGCTCGACGGTCTGCGCGCGACCGACCAGGAGAACGGTTGGACGGCCGAGACCGACGCCGAGTCGTACTTCGCCGACAAGAACGTCAACGTGGTCCTCCCCATCGGCGGCCAGTCCAGCTTCTACTCCGACTGGCTCGATCAGGAC
Source organism: Rhodococcus sp. 14-2496-1d (assembly GCF_002259365.1). Lineage (NCBI taxonomy): Bacteria > Bacillati > Actinomycetota > Actinomycetes > Mycobacteriales > Nocardiaceae > Rhodococcus > Rhodococcus sp. 14-2496-1d. Next base: position 19,580 of record NZ_NPFV01000014.1, read on the forward strand.
AACGGCAAGAACTACCAGTGGGAGACGTTCCTGACCCAGGAGCTCCCACCCATTCTCGAGCGGGACTGGCGCAGCACCGACACCCGCGGAGTCGTCGGATTGTCCATGGGCGGTACGTCCGCGATGTTCCTCGCCGCGCGCAACCCCGGCTTCTTCAAGTTCGCGGGTTCGCTCTCGGGCATCCTGACCACCACCTCGCTCGGCATGCCGCAGGCAATCCAGTACGCGATGACCGACGCGGGCGGCTACAGCTCGAGCGCCATGTGGGGCTCGCCGTCCAACTCCCTGTGGGCGCAGCACGATCCGTACCTGCTGGCCGACAAGTTGAAGGGCGTCAGCCTCTACATCTCCAGCGGCAACGGCTCGACCGGACCGTACGACCAGCCGTCGGGCATTCCGGGAGTGAGCACCAACTACGCCGGCATGGGGCTCGAGATCCTCTCGCGCCTGACCTCGCAGTCCTTCGCCACCAAGCTCAACCAGCTCGGCATCCCCGCTCAGGTCAACTACCGGCCGTCGGGCACGCACTCGTGGCCGTACTGGCAGTTCGAGCTGCATCAGCTCTGGCCGCAGCTCGCCACCGCACTCGGAGTCGAGGTCGACAAGCCCGCGTGCAGCGTCGCCGGCATGATCGGCAACGCGAGCGGTGCCAACTCGTGGCTCGGACCGTGCTTGACTGCCGAGTACAACGTGGCCGGAGGTCGCGCGCAGGACTTCACCTTCGGCCGGGTCTTCTTCACTCCCGATACCGGTGCGCAGGTCGTCGCCGGAGCCATCGGTGGCATCTACCAGGGCAACAGAGGCCCCGAGGGTGCACTCGGATTCCCGACGACCGGCGAGATCGGAACTCCGGACGGTCGCGGACGATTCAACGCCTTCCAGAACGGAATGGTCTACTTCACGCCGCAGACCGGCGCACACGTGGTGAAGGGTGCTGTGCTCGACGAGTGGGCTGCCCAGGGCTACGAGGGCGGGCCGCTGGGCTACCCGGTGCTCGACGAGGTTCAGACGCCGACCAAGCCCGGATCGGTACAGGGTTTCGAGATCGGTGCCATCTACACCTCGCCCGATGCCGGTGTGCACTCGGTCCAGGGCATGATTCTGGGCAAGTACGGTGAATTGGGCTGGGAGGGTGGAGCTCTCGGGTTCCCCAAGTCCAACGAGCTCGGCCCGATCAGGGACGGGGGGCGCTTCAACCAGTTCGAGACGGGCAACATCTACTGGAGCCCGCTGAGCGGAGCCTGGTCCACCCCGTACGGTCCGATCTTCGATGCATGGGGATCGGTCGGCTACGAGGGCGGCCGGTTGGGCTACCCCACCAGCGATCAGTTCGACATCGACGGTGGCGGCAAGCAGCAGAACTTCCAGTTCGGCATCATCACCGTCAAGGACGGCGTTGCCACGATCGCGCCGTAGTTGCTTGCGAAACGACATCAGCTCAGAGTCTTCTCAGAGCGTGGCGGTACTCTCGCCTGCGACCCGACGACCGAAGGATTTCGATCGATGACGCGTAATTCCCTCACCAGGACTCTGTCGCTCGGTGTGTTCGCCCTTGCGGCGAGTTCGATGCTGGTGGCCTGCGGGAGTGACGACTCGACGGCTACCGGAGCGCCGACGACCACCACCTCGGCTGCCGAGACGACGACCGTGGCCGAGTCGACGACGTCGGCCGCAGAGACCACCACTGCTGCGCCGACCACGAGTCCGGGTGAGGCGGCCACCGCGCCGCCCGAGCAGCCGCAGCCCGTCCCGGACGATTTCCCCGGGCCGACGGAAAGCCAGATCGACGACCGCGGCGCGAGCTTCCTGGAGGAGCTGAAGAAGCAGGGGATCACCCCGGCGGGCAACGGCGACATCGCGGTGTCGACGGCCAATTACATCTGTGCCGCGCAGGCGCAGGGCGTCACGGCGGAGGAGATCTCGACCTTCGTCACCGCGAACGTCGGCGTGGAGGCAAGCGCCTCCGGAACGCAGATGAGCGAGACACAGGCTCAGCAGGCAGCCCAGACCTATATCGCCGCAGCGCAGGCGACGTACTGCAGGCCGTAGAGATCAACGGTGATGGCCAAGCGTAAGCGCAGAATCCTTCCGGTGATCGCCGTTGCGGCGATCATCGGTCTGATCATCGTCGCCCTGTGGTACCTGCTGGCCGGACGGCTGCCGAAGGAACCGGGCATCCCGGTGCCACCGGGACCGGAGGAGCCGACGTCGCAGCCGGCCGACTGCCCCGACGTCCAGGTCATCGCCATCCCCGGAACCTGGGAATCGTCGTCCACCGACGATCCGTACAACCCGACGGCCAATCCGGCATCGTTGATGCTCAACGTCACCCGCCCGTTGCAGGAGCAGTTCCCCGGTTCGCGAGCCGACGTCTACACCGTGCCGTACGTGGCTCAGTTCTCCAATCCCATCGCGCTGCCGCCGGACGGTCAGCAGTCGTACAACAACAGTCGTACCGAGGGCAAAGCCGTCGCCGTGCAGAAGATGACCGATGTCAGTGCGCGTTGCCCGTTGACCAACTTCGTCCTCACCGGCTTCTCGCAGGGCGCGGTCATCTCCGGCGACATCGCGGCCGACATCGGAGCGGGCAACGGTCCCATCTCCGCCGATCGTGTTCTGGGCGTCACCCTCATCGCCGACGGTCGACGCGACGGCGTCTCCGGTACCGATGTTCCGGCTCCGCTCGACGGCGTCGGTGCCGAGGTCGCTCTCGGCGGACTCGACCTGCCCGGCATCACGATGACGGGGCGTCGAGAAGGGGGCTTCGGTGCCCTCGACGACCGGACCAACCAGATCTGTGCACCAGGAGACTTGATCTGCTCGTCGCCGTCGGATGGATTGTCGCTCCGCAACATTCCGCAGAGCATCCAGATTCTGATCGGGGCTGCAGGCAACCCGGTTCATGCGTCGTACAACAGTTTCGTCGTCGACGGATCCGGTACGACGGCCACTCAGTGGACCGCTGGGTGGGCCGCCGGACTGATCGAGAATGCCCCGACGCCCGCGCATTCGTGAGTGTCGACGCTTTATAACGGAAACGTCACAACGCGACGTGCAGTGGTCTGGTGCCGCGCACAAACCTTGGCCGCGAAGCCCCCAGCCGGTGTGATCGACTCGGGTCAGCGGCTAGAGTGGCGCCTTGGACCTGCGCAGATCGGCCTCGGCCGGGCTGCTCTCGCCATCAGAAACAAGACCGCTGCACACTCCGAGGAGAGCAATAGATGAGTTCCGCCGAGGCCGCGACCGCAGGGCCGCGCAAATTCCGATTCGCTGCAGGCGGAGAGGGAAACGCCGAGGAGGGCGGGGCTCGGAAGTTCATCAAGCTGGCGCAACAGGCCGAGGAACTGGGTTACGACAGCTTCATGATTCCCGACCACCTGGGCAACCAGGTCGGTCCGATCGCAGCGCTCGGCGCGCTCGCCGTGGCCACCGACAAGATTCGGCTCGGCACTGCTGTGTTGGCGAACGGCTTCCGGCATCCCGCGGTGCTGGCCAAGGATGCGGCCACCATCGATGTGCTCTCGGGTGGGCGGCTCGAGCTCGGTCTGGGTGCGGGTTGGATGCGTGAGGAATACGACAAGGCGGGGATCACGTACGACCGCCCTGGCGTGCGGATCGAGAAGCTGGAGGAGACCCTCGAAATTCTCGACGTCCTGTTGCGCGGTCAGGAATGCAACTTCGAGGGCAAGCACTACACGATCGCAGGACTCAAGGGCAGTCCTCGGCCCCGCCAGGGACCGCGTCCTCCCATTTGTATCGGCGGTGGCGGTCCGAGGATGCTCGCCCTGGCGGCCAAGCACGCCGACATCATCTCCGTGGTGCCGAGCACCTCGAAGGAGGGCAAGCTGTTGCTCTCGGGCATGACCATCGAGAAGACCCTCGAGCGTGTCGAGCTCATTCGTGCAGCAGCAGGCGATCGGTTCGACGACATCGAACTGAACTGGGCCATCACCACGATCGTCGTCACCGACGACCGTGAGCAGATGGCCGAGATGGCGCTGGCGGCACTCGACAACGGCTACCCGCCGAACGTGGACGTCGATGTCAAGCTCACCGTCGAGGACATCCTGTCGTCTCCGTACCTCGCATTCGGGACATACGAGGAAATTGCCGATCAGATCCGTAACGTTCGCGCGCGGACGACGATGTCCTATGTCGGGGTTTTCCCTACTCAAATGGAAGCATTCGCGCCGGTTGTCGACTTGCTGAAAGGCGAGTGACGTAGGCGCGTGTCGGTACCATGTAGCTGGCCTTCAAACCAGGTGCCAAACCGACACCATAAGAGCTACTAGTCAGTAACATAAAACGCTGTTCGGTGTCCGCATGCACGTAGCCGGTCGTGCGGGCCCAGGTCACGCAGGCTGTGTGGCAGCGGATTCGTGTCGGAGGAGATTGAAGTAATGAGCCACACGTTCGACGATTTCATCGATGAGAACGGCCATATCACCATCGGCGAGGGGCAGACGCTCGTCCGCCACGTCGAGGTGAACGTGAAGGAGAATTCCGACACGCTCGCGTACCGGTTCGTCGATTACTCCCGGGAACGTGACGGCGAAGCTCACGAGCTGACCTGGGCCGAGTTCGGTACTCGCCTCAAAGCTGTCGCTGCTCGCCTGCAGCAGGTCACCCAGCCCGGTGATCGAGTGGCCATCCTGGCACCGCAGGGCCTCGAGTACGTCATCGCCTTCTTCGGAGCGATCTACGCGGGCACCATCGCGGTACCGCTGTTCGATCCCGACGAGCCAGGCCACACCGATCGCCTGCATGCCGTCCTCGGTGACTGCAAGCCGAGCGCCATCCTCACCGCGAGCAACTCGGCAGCAGGCGTACGCGCCTTCTTCCGCGCGCTCCCCGCCGCGGAGCGCCCCCGGATCATCGCCGTCGACGCGGTCCCGGACAGCGTCGGCGAGACGTGGGTCGAGCCGACGGCCGGGCTCGACGACATCGCTTACCTGCAGTACACGTCCGGTTCGACGCGGACCCCGGCCGGCGTCGAGATCACGCACCGCGCGGTCGGCGTCAACGCGCTGCAGATGGTCGACAGCATGGAGATCAACCACGACTCCCGCGGCGTCACCTGGCTGCCGATGTTCCACGACATGGGCCTGCTCACCGTCATTCTCCCGGCGCTCGGCGGCAAGTACATCACCATCATGAGCCCGCGTGCGTTCGTGCAGCGGCCCTGGCGCTGGATCAAGGAACTCGCCGCGGTGTCCGACGGCGCAGGCACCTTCGCAGCGGCACCGAACTTCGCGTTCGAGCACGCGGCCCAGCGTGGTCTGCCGAAGAACGGCGAGAGCCTCGACTTGTCCAATGTCATCGGTCTGATCAACGGCAGCGAGCCCGTCACCACGTCGTCGATGAAGAAGTTCAACGAGGCGTTCGGTCCCTACGGTCTGCCGAAGTCCGCGATCAAGCCGTCGTACGGCATGGCGGAGGCGACCCTGTTCGTCTCGACCAGCAAGCACGCCGACGAGGCCAAGGTTGTCTACGTGGACCGCGTCGAGCTCAATGCGGGCAACTTCGTCGTCGTCGCCCCCGACGCCCCCGGTGCCATCCCGCAGGTGTCCACCGGAACCGTCGCTCGCAGCCAGTGGGCTGCCATCGTCGATTCCGAGACCGGCACCGAGGTTGCCGACGAGCACGTCGGCGAGATCTGGTTGCACGGCGAGAACATCGGCAAGGGCTACTGGGGCCGCGAAACCGAGACCTCCGAGACCTTCCACAACAAGCTCGTCCACCGCAACCCCGAAGGCTCGCACGCAGACGGCGCTCCCGAGGGTGGCAACTGGATGCGTACCGGCGACTTCGGCGTCTACCACGACGGCGAGCTCTACATCACCGGCCGCGTCAAGGACCTCGTCATCGTCGACGGACGCAATCACTACCCGCAGGACCTCGAGTTCTCGGCCCAGGAAGCCAGCAAGGCATTGCGTCCCGGCTTCGTCGCAGCCTTCGCCGTCCCGCTCAACCAGCTCCCGGACATCGTCTTCGAGTTCAGTGGCGCAGCCCTGACCAAGGACCCCGACGACAGCTCCGAGCAGCTCGTCATCGTCGCCGAGCGCGCACCCGGCTCCGGCAAGGCAGATCCGGCTCCGATCGCCGACGAGGTGCGTACCGCGGTCTCCGCACGGCACGGCGTCACCGTTCGCGACGTCCTCCTCGTCCCGGCCGGTTCCATCCCGCGCACCTCGAGCGGCAAGATCGCTCGACGCGCATGCAAGGCCGCGTACATCGAGGGCACGCTGCGTGGCGGCTACCAGCAGACGGCCTTCCCGGACGCAGAACTGCCCGACTGACGGACGCACCCTCCGTTTTTCCTCCGACACGACTTGGTGAGTAATGGCTGAACTAGAGACAGACAAAATCGAGCGCGTGGACGGCAGAGACCTCACGGTTGCGCAGCTGCGGGACTGGCTGCGCAACTGGGTTGCGGACGCGACCGGGCAACCGGCGTCGGCCATCTCCGACGACCGCCCGATGGAGGAATTCGGTCTGTCCTCTCGCGATGCCGTCGCATTGAGCGGCGAGATCGAGGAGCTGGTGGGAGTCACGCTGACCGCCACCGTCGTCTACCAGCACCCCACCATCGCCTCGCTGGCCAAGATCATCATCGAGGGCGAGCCGGACGAGCCTGTCGGCACCGTCGACGACGCGTTCTACACCAGCGGCGGGAATTCCGGCGACGCGCACGACGTCGCCATCGTCGGCCTGTCGTCCCGTTTCCCCGGCACCGGACAGACTCCGGAGGAGATGTGGTCGCTGCTGATCGAGGGCCGCGACGGCATCACCGATCTGCCCGACGGCCGCTGGCAGGAATTCACCTCCGATCCGGTCATCGCCGCCGCGGTGGCCGCAACGGTGACCAAGGGTGGTTACCTCGACGACGTCAAGACCTTCGACGCCGAATTCTTCGCGATGTCGCCCAACGAGGTCGTCAACGTCGACCCGCAGCAGCGGCTCGCACTCGAGCTGACCTGGGAAGCGTTGGAGCACGCGCACATTCCGGCCAGCTCCATCAAGGGCAGCCAGGTCGGCGTCTTCATCGGCAGCTCCTCCAACGACTACCAGCTCATCGCCGTCAGCGACCCGGCCGTGCACCCGTATGCCCTCACCGGTACGTCCACCGCCATCGTCGCCAACCGAGTGTCCTACTTCTACGACTTCCGCGGGCCGTCGATCGCCGTCGACACCGCGTGCTCGTCTTCGCTGGTCGCCGTGCACCAGGCGGTGCGCAGTCTGCGTACCGGCGAATCCGATCTCGCCGTTACCGGTGGCGTCAACATGCTTCTCGCGCCGCCCATCACCGTCGGCTTCGGCCAGACGGGTGTGCTCGCGCCCGACGGCCGAATCAAAGCCTTCTCCTCCGACGCGAACGGCATGATCCGCTCCGAAGGCGGCGGACTCGTCGTGCTCAAGCGACTCGAGGACGCCGAACGCGACGGGGACGACATCCTCGCCGTCATCGCCGGATCCGCGATCAACCAGGACGGCCGCTCCAACGGTCTGCTTGCGCCCAACCCGGACGCACAGGCCGATGCGCTGCGGTTCGCATACCGCGACGCCGGTATCAACCCGTCGGGCGTCGACTACATCGAAGCGCACGGCACCGGAACCATTCTGGGCGACCCGATCGAGGCCGACGCTCTCGGTCGGGTGGTCGGTCGCGGCCGTGACGCAGACAAGCCGGCCCTGCTCGGATCGGCGAAGACCAACTTCGGACACCTCGAATCTGCCGCGGGCGCAGCAGGTTTGATCAAGGTCGTCCTGGCGATGCAGCAGGACAAGCTCCCTGCCTCGCTGAACTACGCGGGCCCCAACCCGTACATCGACTTCGACAAGGCACACCTGAAGGTGATTCCGGAGGCCACCGACTGGCCGCGGTACACCGGCAAGGCCGTCGCGGGTGTGTCCGGTTTCGGCTTCGGTGGCACCAACGCACACGTCGTCGTGCGCGAGTACGTCCCGGGTGAGGCCGACGGCGCATTCGACCCCGCGGCCGTGGACCCGGAAGCCGTTCTCGTCGAAGGCCTCACCGACGTCTCCGGTGCAGAGCTGCCGATCGTCGCCGACCCCGAGCCCGAACCTGCCGTCTCGGAGGTCGAGACAACCGATCCGGTAGCCGAGGCCGAGACGATTCTGTCCGATGCTGAAACCGGTTCGGAGACAGTCATTCTCGCTGTGTCCGCGGCCCTTCCGTCGCGCCGTAAGCGAGCCGCCGGAGAGTTGGCCGACTGGCTCGAAACCGAAGAGGGCAGCACGACGCCTCTCGTCGACGTCGGCCGCACGTTGGCCCGCCGCAACCACGGGCGTTCGCGCGCAGTGGTTCTGGCATCCACCACCGCCGAGGCCATCGCAGGATTGCGCGCCATCGCCGCAGGAAAGCCCGGACCCGGAGTGTTCTCCGCAGACTCACCGGCCTCCAACGGTGCAGTGTGGGTGTTCTCCGGCTTCGGCTCACAGCACCGCAAGATGGCATCGCGCCTCTACCGCACCAACGCGGTGTTCGCCGCCGAGGTCGACAAGGTGGACGAGCTGCTGGTCGACGAGGCCGGCTACTCCATCCGCGAGATCATCCTCGACGACTCGCAGACCTACGAGTTCGAGAACTCCCAGGTGGGCATCTTCGTCATCCAGATCGCCTTGGCCGCAACGCTCCGCGCGCACGGTGCCGAGCCGTCGGCCGTCATCGGACACTCGATGGGTGAGGTCGCGGCCGCATACGTCGCCGGCGGCCTGAACCTCGAAGACGCAGTGCGCATCATCTACGCCCGGTCGCGACTGCTGGCCGAGGGCCAGGACGGACTCGGAGCCGCATCGCAGGGCGCAATGGCTCTTGTCGAGTACACCCCCGACGAGGTCAAGACCCTCACCGATCAGTTCCCCAACGTCGAGCCCTGCGTCTACGCAGCACCGACCCACACCACCGTCGGCGGACCGCGCGCCGAGGTCGAGGCTCTCGTCGAGATGGCCGAGGCCGCAGGCAAGATGGCCCGACTCCTCGACGTCAAGGGTGCCGGACACACCGCAGCCGTCGACGTGCTGCTCGGTGAGCTGGCCGCCGAACTCGCCGGAATCGAACCCGGCAAGCTCACGGCCGGGGTCTACTCTTCGGTCGATCGCGAGGCCCACTATCGCGTCGGGCATGCGCCGATCCACGGCGTCGAGTACTGGACCAAGGGAATGCGTCATCCGGTCTGGTTCACCCAGGCCGTCAATGTCGCTGTGGGAGACGGGCATACGACGTTCGTCGAGCTCGCTCCCAATCCCGTCGCATTGATGTCGGTCGCCGCCACGGCATGGGCTGCAGGCGTCGCCGATTCGACTCTGATTCCGACGCTCAAGCGCAAGGAGGACGAGTCCGAGACCTTCCTCGCCGCTCTGGCGCAGCTGTACGTTCACGGTCATGCACTGGAACTGGCAACGCTGTTCGAATCCGGCCCGTACGCGGACATCCCGCGAACTGCCTACCTGCGCAAGGAGTTCTGGCTGAACTCGCAGGTCAGCTCGAGCGGTAACGCGCGAGTTCCCGGTGCCCGCGTCGCATTGCCGGACGGCCGCCACGTCTGGGAGGTCCAGGCCTCCGCCGTCGCCGATTTCGATGCACTGGTCACTGCTGCCGCGTCGCAGGTGTTCTCCGATGTGGCACTGGGCGTTTCGGTCTCCCACGCCGGCGTGCCGAAGGCGGGTACGGTCGTCACCACGTTGACCTCGCACCTCGGTGGCGCGTCGGTACAGGTGCACGCGCACGAGGGCTCGGCGTTCACCCTGCTGCACGAGGCCGTCGTCACCTCGGGTGACGCTCGACCGGAACCCGTTGTCGCTGTGGAAGAGCGCTCCTCGTCTCCCATGGAGGAACTGCCGGAGGTCGTCGAGACGTTCGGTGATCGCTGGGATCCGAACGGCAACCAGAAGCTCGAGGACCGACTGGCCGTCATCGTAGCGGAGTCCATGGGCTACGCGCCCGAGGATCTGCCGCCCGAGGTTCCGCTGATCGAACTGGGTCTGGATTCACTCAGCGCCGTGCGCATCAAGAACCGCGTCGAGTACGAATTCGATATCCCCACAGTGCAATTGCAGGCCGTGCGCGACGCCAACCTGCGTGAGGTGGAGAAGTACCTGCGCTACGCGATCGAGAACCGCGACGAGGTGCAGGCACTGGCAGACAAGCAGGCGGCGGAGAAGGCGGCCGAACAGGCTGCTGCGTCGCCTGCCGCCGTCGAGCCTGCCCCCGCTGCCCCCGTTGCCGAGGACGCTGCCCCCGTCGAGAAGGCTGCCCCGGCAGTTGCTGCCGCGGCGCAGACCGATCTCGGCGGCAAGGAAGCATTCGCCGAGGCCGCCGGATCCGACGTGCCTCCGCGCGACAATGCCGAGCGGATGACGTTCGCGACATGGGCTGTGGTGACGAAGGAATCGGCCAAGGGAATCTTCAACACCCTGCCGATCCTCGACGACGAGACGGCGGAGAAGCTGGCCGCTCGTCTGACCGAGCGGGCCGGCGGCGAGATCACCTTCGACGACGTCCTGGACTCCGAGACCATCGAACAGCTCGCAGACAAGGTTCGTCCGCACCTCGAGGACGGTGAGATCGACGGCGTCGTACGCAATCTGCGTGCCCGGCCCGAAGGCTCCACCGCCACACCGGTGTTCGCGTTCCACTCGGCCGGTAGCTCCACCGTCGCCTACGAGCCGCTGCTGCGGAAGCTGCCTGCCGGCACGCCGATGTATGGCCTCGAGCGCGTCGAAGGCCCCATCGCCGTGCGAGCTGCGGAGTACGTGCCGCTGATCAAGGCGATCCAGCCCGAAGGACCGTACGTGTTCGTCGGCTGGTCGCTCGGCGGCATCCTCGCCTACGAGGTCGCGCGTCAGATGGAGGAAGAGGGCATCGAGGTCGCCTACGTGGGGCTGCTCGACACCGTCATGCCCGGCACGCAGATCCCGGACACCAAGGACGAGGTGCGCAAGCGCTGGGAACGCTACGCGGCGTTCGCGAAGAAGACGTACAACGTCGACTACCCGATTCCCTACGACAAGCTGGTCGACTCCGACGACGAGGGACAGATCCGCATCATCACCGATCTGGTCAAGCTCAGCGGTGCCAAGATCCCCGGCGGGATCATCGAGCATCAGCGCACGTCGTGGCTCGACAATCGGGCCATCCAGACGGCCGAGCTCAAGAAGTACGGCGGGCACGTGACGCTGTACATGGCCGACAAGTACCACGACGACGCGATCGCTCTCGAGCCCGCGTACGCCACCCGCGAAGAGCACGGTGGCTGGGGACCGGTGGTCGAGGACCTGGAGATCGTCTACGTCGGAGGCGATCACCTCGCGGTCGTCGACGAGCCGTACATTGGAAAAATTGCGGCCCATTTGTCGAAGACGCTCGAGAACATCGAGTCTGCAAGAACCGGAGCGTAGATCTTGAGTGGCACCACTGCGGAGAAGCTGGCCGAACTACGGACGAAGCTCGAACAGGCCGAGGAACCGGCCGGCGACATCGGCGTAGCCAAGCGTGCGAAGAAGGGCATCCCCAGTGCCCGCGATCGCGTCAAGTCGTTGCTCGATCCCGGTAGCTTCGTCGAGATCGGCGCACTGGTGAAGGCCCCGAACGACCCGGCCGCTCTCTACAGCGACGGCGTCGTGACCGGCCACGGAACCGTCGACGGTCGTCCGATCGCCGTGTTCTCGCACGATCAGACGGTGTTCGGCGGAACCGTCGGCGAGATGTTCGGCCGCAAGGTCGCCGGAATCATGGACTTCGCCATCAAGATGGGTTGCCCGGTCGTCGGCATCAACGACTCCGGTGGAGCTCGTGTGCAGGACGCGGTCACGTCCCTGGCCTGGTACGCCGAGCTGGGTCGACGCCACGAGGCGCTGTCCGGTCTGTGCCCGCAGATCTCCCTGATCCTCGGCAAGTGTGCCGGTGGTGCCGTGTACGCGCCCATCAACACCGACATCGTGGTCGCCACCGAAGAGGCGTACATGTTCGTCACCGGTCCGGACGTCATCAAGTCCGTCACCGGTGAGGACGTCAGCCTCGACGAGCTGGGCGGTGCCCGCGTCCAGGCTGTCAACGGCAACGTGCACCACGTCGCTGCCGACGAGAAGGCCGCTTTCGAGTGGATCCGGAACTACCTGAGCTACATGCCGTCGAGCTGCCAGGAGGAGTCGCCGGTGATCAACCCGGGGCTCGAGCCGGAGATCACCGAATCCGATCGCAAGCTCGACTCGTTCATGCCCGACGCCGACAACGCCGGTTACGACATGCACGACATCATCCTGCGCATATTCGACGACGGTGAATTCCACGAACTGTCGGGCCAGACGGCACCGAACGTCATCACCGGCTTCGCCCGCGTCGACGGTCGGCCGGTGGGCATCGTCGCCAATCAGCCGATGCACCTGTCCGGGGCGCTCGACGCCAAGGCAGCGGACAAATGCGCCCGCTTCATCCGCCTCAGCGATGCCTACAACATTCCGATCATCTTCCTCGTCGACACACCCGGCTTCCTGCCCGGCGTCGACCAGGAGACTCTCGGCGTCATCCATCGCGGCGGCCGTTTCATCTTCTCCTTCGTCGAGGCGACGGTGCCGAAACTGACCGTGGTGATCCGCAAGTCGTACGGCGGTGGATACGCGGTGATGGGCTCGAAGCAGCTCGGATCCGACATCAACCTCGCCTGGCCGACCGCCCGCATCGCCGTCATGGGTGCCGAAGGTGCCATCAACATCATGAGTCGCAAGCAACTCGCCGAGGCCGGAGAGAACGCACCGGCCCTGCGCAAGCAGCTCATCAACTTCTACAACGAACACGTGGCAACGCCCTGGATCGCCGCCGAACGTGGCTACATCGACGCGGTCATCGAGCCCTCGCAAACCCGCCTCGAAATTCGTAAGGCCCTGCACATCCTGAAAGACAAGGAAGTGCACAAGAGTCCACGCAAGCACTCGCTGCTTCCGATCTAGTCGAACCGAAGTGGGGCGATCCTCGTTTGTCGGGGTCGCTCCGCTCCCGTTCGCGTCAATGGACCACTGCACCGGTCAGACGTGTGCAATGGTTCATTCACGCACCAGCCGCGGCTGTGTCAATGGACCACTGCACTGCTCAGACGTGTCCGATGGTCCATTCACCCGGCCGATTGGCGTGGAACCATCACGACATCCGGTCGAGGTCTGGCGAGAGCGTGTTGGTAATTCTTTCGTAAGTCGTCGAGCACCTGTGTCGGTCGATCGCGGATGTCTTGTGGTGAATGGGATACGACGACCAGTCCGTGGGCCTGCATTCGGTTGCGTCGAGCTTGTGTCCGCTGGTAGTCGGCCGGTGACAGGTGGTGGGTCACGGAATCGATTTCACGAGCCAGTGCCACGGCGTCGATCCAGCCGTCGGTCTTGGCGATGAACTCTCCGCTCGGGGCGTAGATGTCGCAGTTGTGTGTCATTGGAGGCAGCCCGCTGCTTCGGTACAGGCGTTGGTCTTCGAGTTCTGCCACCGAGTGCGCGTTGTCCCGCAGCTCGAGAAGTACACGGCGCGTGAGTGCGCTGTAGCGGCGCGGACCTTCGGCCAATTCGGTGGCGATCTCGTCGATGGACACGCCGTCTCGTTGGAGTACCTCGGTCAGCAGGGCAACGCACCGTGTCTCGGATTTCGCGGCCCGCGTGGCGTCGACCAGTGAACGCACCAGAGGAGCAACGCGGATGCTGCCCTTGGTTATGGGCTTCGGAAGCCGCCACGTGCGCTCTGCTCGCACGAAAGACACCGATGCCCGACGCATCTGCGCGGGTAGCAGCAGATGAACCTCCCCGGCGGACCCGTTTGTCCGTGGCCATGAAAAAGTACCCACTGGTGGCCAGGTCGAGGTCCCCACTGGTGGCCAACTGAAAGTCCCCGCCCCGTGTTCGTCGTGTCGATCAGG
>NZ_NPFV01000021.1:0-24060 GCF_002259365.1 Rhodococcus sp. 14-2496-1d
CTGTCGTTGAGGTTGGTGATGGCTTCGCGGATCCGGCCGGTGCGTGCGTCGGGCCCGGTCGCGGCGGCGATCATCGCTTTCCGCGCTATGTCCTGGCCTGCTGGGGGGAGGTTCTTCGGTGGGGTTTCGGCGAAGGTAAGGATCAGGGCGGCGTGATCGACGGACATGACTCCTGCGTTCACGGCGTCGGCGATGTCGGGGAAGTTCTTCAACCCGCGGGCGAGGGCGACGATCTTGGTGGCCTTGGACGGTGAGAGCAGGGTGGTGGAGGTGAGCCAGCCTGCGGGGCCGGGGAAGCCGAGTTTCTCCCGGCTCACGCGGGTGTCGATCTCGGCGACGAGAGCGATCCGCCGGGCTTCGAGCAGCTGGATCTGGTGGGAGACCGCGGCGGCGTCGGCGAGAAGTTCGGCCTCGCTCAGTTGCCAGATCGCTGTGGTCATGCCATGAAGTGTATCGAACGTGCGTTCGACTGACAACCATCATTGAATCGAAAACTGTTGCCCAGCATAAGGATTCGTTGTCCAAAACCTGTCGGTGCATCGTGGTAGACGTCCGGAGGCACTCGGCAATCGCATGAGACGGCCATGGTGCGGCGGTGTGCGTCCGCAGAGACGTGTGGGATCGACTTCCGTGCCGTGCGCGATGCGCGCGATATGCAGGTCAGTCTTTCGTCCATGGCCACGCCCATTTTGCGTGTCGTCGATCCTTCGATTCGTCTGCCCGATATGCGGATCCAGCGCGTCCTAAACGCGCGACGACCTGGGTGAAGGAACGGCTGCGACAGGAGCCTCGAACTGGGCCCGGCTCCCATGGCAGCGGCTCAGCAAAAGTGGTGCACGTTGCGCAGTCGATATCAACGGAGACCTCGACAGGGTCCAGCTGTGCACGACTTACCGAGGCGTGTCAGTACACCTCGCGCTGTCGTTCTTGTTCCAATACCTGCTCCAGGTCGCTCAATCGGTTCATCGACGACACCTGTCGCGCGGTGCGGTGATTGAGTGCCAACATCTCGCGGTGCCGGTGCACGAAGGCCCAGTAGCCGGCGGTGAAGGGGCACGCATCGTCGCCCAGTCGCTTCTTCGGGTTGAATTCGCACGGCTTGCAGTAGTCGGTCATGCGGTTCAGGTACGCCCCGCCCGAGGCGTAGGGCTTGGTGGCGATCACGCCGCCGTCCGCGTGTTGACTCATGCCGATCACGTTCACCGGCATCACCCAGGCGAACCCGTCGACGAAAGCCGTTGCGAACCAGTCGGTCAACGCTCGCGGATCCCAAGCATGTTGCAGCGCAAAGTTTCCCAGGATCATCAGTCGGGGGATGTGGTGCACCCAGCCGCGGTCGCGCACGCCGTCCACCGTCGACGACAGGCATTTCGCGACCACAGCGTCGCCGTCCAACTCGAGCAGCCAATCCGGCAGTGGCTCATGCGCTTCGAGCTTGTTTCGCTCGAGGTACTCCGGCCCCAGATGCCAGTACAGGTGCCACACGTATTCGCGCCAGCCGAGGATCTGTCGAACGAAGCCCTCCACGCTCGCCAGCGGAGTGCCGTCGCGGTGGGCGTCCTCGGCTGCATGCGCCACGTCCAGCGGCTGCAGCAGGCCGAGGTTCAGCGGGACCGAGAGCAGTGAGTGAGACATCGTCCAGTCGTCGGCCATCACCGCGTCCTCGTACTTGCCGAAGTCGTCCAAGCGGTAGTTCACGAAGTGCGCCAACGCGTCCGACGCCTCGGCCGCGGTCACCGCGAATACTCGGGGCCCGTCGACTCCGACGGTGTCGAGGTCCCACTCGTCGAGGTCGGCGCGCACCTGCTCGTCGATGGCATCCTCGGTCGGCCACCACGGTTCCTCCACGCCCAGGGTCAGACGCCCCTTCGGCGGTGGCGACTGGTTTTCGGCGTCGAGGTTCCACTTGCCCGAGACCGGGTCGGCACCGTCCATCAGCACATCGAATCTCTTGCGCTGCTCGCGGTAGAACGTTTCCATCCGGAAGGTGCCGCGTTCGGCCGCCCAGTCGGCGAACTCTGCACGGGGGAGTGCGAACATCGGCGTCGGGAGAATCTCCGAGACCAGGCCTTCCTCGTGCAAGGCGGCGACGAACTTCTCGGCCGCATGTGAGGTGGGCTCGAACACCACCACGGGCTTGCCGTACTCGGCCAACCCTTCGCGATACGTCTCGGTCTGCAGGTAGGTCATCCGTTCGCCCAACTCGTCGGCCAGGTGCCGCATCCCGGAGAGCACCAGGTGGAGCTTCTGCCGGTGGTATCGCCGACGCCGGAACACGCGCCGAGACTCGATCATCAGCACATCCCGCTCGGCATGCTCGTCCACCGAGTGAAAGTGCGGACCGAGCTGATCACCGAACAACCACAGAGCGTCCATGACCCCAGTGTTCTCCCACCGCCTGTGCGGCAAACCCGCGTCCGACACATGGCCGGAGGATGAACACTGTCGCCGACCCAGGCGCGCCTTACTTGACCACCGACCATCCATCGCATGGACTGACCCGATGCACGCTGAGTCTGCGCTTTCCAGAAGGACGTTTCTTCGCTCGTCGTCGGTGGCCGTCGCGGTGGCCGGAGTCGCCACGACGTTGCCTGCGACCGCCCACGCACAGGGCAGCGACCGCGGCTTCCTGCACGGGGTCGCATCGGGAGATCCGTTGCCCGACGCGATCGTCCTGTGGACCCGCGTCACTCCCACGCCCGACGCCACCCCTGGCTCCGGCGTCGGACCGCAGGTATCGGTGACGTGGCGGATCGCCCGCAGCGCGGACATGAGTGACGTGGTCTCCTCCGGAACCGTCGCAACCGGCCCCGACGCCGACCACACCGTCAAGGTCGACGTCGACGGCCTCGCTGCCGACACGACGTACTTCTACGACTTCCGGACGAGCGACGCGGCATCGGCCGTCGGGACCACGCACACCGCTCCGCGCAACGATGCCGATATAGACGCGATGCGCTTCGGCGTCGTCTCGTGCTCGAACTGGGAGTCGGGGTACTTCGGTGCGTACCGGCATCTGGCCGACAGGGGAGACCTCGACGCCATCGTCCATCTCGGCGACTACATCTACGAGTACGAGACGGGCGGGTTCCCGGGCCGCGACGGGGTGATCCGGCAGCATTCGCCCACCCACGAGATAGTCACACTCGCCGATTACCGTCAGCGCCACGGTCAGTACAAGTCGGATCCCGATCTGCAGGCGGCGCATGTCGGTGTGCCATGGATCTGCACGTGGGACGACCACGAATCCGCCAACGATGCCTACGACACCGGCGCGCAGAATCACACCCCGGGTACCGAGGGCGACTGGTCCACCCGTAAGGCCAATTCCGAGCAGGCGTACTACGAGTGGATGCCGGTACGCACCGCAGGCACAGCGACCAACCGGCATCTCTACCGTCGACTCCGGTTCGGCAACCTGCTCGAACTGTCGATGCTGGATCTGCGCACCTACCGCTCGCAGCAGGTGTTGCCGTTCAACGGGCCCGAGGTCGATTCACCCAACCGGACCATCACCGGTGCGGAGCAGATGCAGTGGCTCACCGACGGGATCGTCTCGTCGCCGACGCAGTGGAAGATCGTCGGCAATCCGGTGATGATCACGCCCACCCTCATCCCGCCGCTCGATCGAGATGCGGCCAGGGCCGTCACCTCGCTTCTCGGAATCCCGGAGGGCGGCCTGCCGTACAACGCCGATCCGTGGGACGGGTACACCGCCGACCGGCGCAAGCTGCTCGGTGCCATCGTCGACGCAGGCGTCGACAACACCGTCTTCATCACCGGCGACATCCATTCGGCGTGGGCCTGCGAGGTGCCGCTCGATGCGGCGCGCTACGCAACGACGGAACCCGCTGCGACCGAACTCGTCGTGACCTCGGTGAGCTCGGCCAATATCGACGACCTGACGCGTACTCCGCCGCACACGCTGGGCCGGGTCGCCGAGGAAGCATTCAAGGCACTCAACCAGCACGTGAAGTTCGTGGACCTCGACAGCCACGGGTTCGGCGTTTTCGAGGTCACCAAGACTGCGGCTCGGATGGACCACTGGTTCCTCACCGCCAAGGAGGATCCGCAGACCGGCGTGTACTGGGGAGCGGGCTTCACCGTGGACTCGGGCACCCAGCGCGTCCGGGCGGCGGCACCGCCTGCCTGACGACGCGCCATACTGGACGGCGTGGCTGTACCGAAAATCGTCCTGTTCTACGTCTTCACTCCGCTGCCCGATCCCGAGGCGATCCGGCTGTGGCAGCAGACGCTGGCCGCGTCCAACAACCTGGCCGGACGCATCCTGATCTCAGAACACGGCATCAACGCGACGGTCGGCGGCGACGTCGACGACGTCAAACGGTACGTCCGTGGCACCCGCAGCTATCCGGCGTTCAAGGCGGCCGACATCAAGTGGTCCGATGGGCTCGGAAACGATTTCCCGAGACTGAGCGTGCGGGTGCGGGACGAGATCGTCACCTTCGGAGCCCCCGGGGAACTGAAGGTCGACGCCGACGGCGTGGTCGGCGGCGGCACCCATCTGAGCCCGGAGCAGGTGCACGAGCTCGTCGATTCTCGCGGCGACGACGTCGTCTTCTTCGACGGCCGCAACGCCTTCGAAGCCGAGATCGGAAAGTTCAAGAACGCGGTGGTGCCCGACGTCGATACGACCCGGGATTTCGTCTCCCAGCTCGATTCCGGTGCCTACGACCACCTGAAGAAGTCTCCGGTGGTCACGTACTGCACGGGGGGAGTGCGGTGCGAGGTGCTCTCGTCGTTGATGGTCGCGCGCGGGTTCGAGGAGGTCTATCAGCTCGACGGCGGAATCGTCCGCTACGCAGAGACTTTCGGTGACGACGCGCTGTGGGAGGGTTCGCTGTTCGTCTTCGACAAGCGGATGGCGCAGAACTTCTCCGACCACACCGCCGTCATCGGCCGGTGCAGTGCCTGCGGCAATCCGACGTCCCGCTACCAGGACTTCGACGGCGACGCCGGCCGTGGTCTGCGGCTGATCTGTCTCGACTGCGCGTAGAGAGATGCTGCCCTTCCGCGACGGTCTCGCACCGCTGAGACTGCTGTTGCCGCATGGTGATTCGGCTGTCACCATCGTGGAGTATCTCGAACGGGAGATGCCCGAGGACGACTGGCGGCGGGCCATGCTCGACGCCGAAGTGGTGGACGAGAAGAGCAGGCCCATCTCCGTCGACACGCGGTACCGCGCAGGCAGTCAGGTGTACTTCTATCGCATTCCGGCGCAGGAGGTTCCGGTTCCGTTCGAGATCGGCATCCTGCACGAGGACGGCGATCTATTGGTTGTCGACAAACCTCACTTCCTCGCCACCATCCCGCGTGGCCGACACGTCACCGAAACAGCGACGGTACGACTGCGCAGGCAGTTCGACTGCCCCGACCTGACGCCTGCGCACCGACTCGATCGCGCCACCGCCGGGGTGTTGCTCTTCACCAAGACCAAGCATGCCCGACGGCCGTATCAAGAACTCTTCTCCTCCCGCAATGTCGCCAAGGAATACGAGGCGGTTGCGGGATTCGATGCAGCGCTGGAGTTTCCACGCGTCGTCCGGAGTCGAATCCTCAAAGAACACGGGGTCATGACGGCATACGAGGAGTCGGGAGAGCCGAACAGTGAGACCCTGATCGACCTGGTCGACACGTTCGGTACAGCCGCCCGCTATCGACTCTTCCCGAAGACGGGTAAGACCCATCAGTTGCGAATCCACCTGTCGTCGTTGGGAATTCCCATCGTGAACGACCCGTACTATCCGGTGTTCTCTTCTATCCCGGCCGATGACTTCACCCGGCCGTTGCAACTTCTGGCCCGGGCTCTGAATTTCACGGACCCGCTCACCGGCGAGCCCAGGCGCTTCGTCAGTGCCCGAACCCTCGAGCCCTGACGGCCGGCCATCGTTCGTTCGGACGATTGTGACAATTGGGACGCGAGGTTAGCGTGTCGAGCGAAACATGTCCGACGAAATCGAAGAGGAGAACAGCGTGAAGCGTCGTCTTGCTGTTGTGCTGGGAGCCGCAGTCATCGCCATCGCGTCGCCGGCAGTCGCGGTGGCCGATACCGGAAGTGCGAGCACCGGTAGCGCGAGCGGAGTCTTGGGTGGTTTCGAGATGCTGTCGCGGCTCTGGGAGGCCTGCGCGGTAACCATCTTCACCGGACAGTGCACCGGTGTCGTCGCCACAGACGTGACCTACTGGTAACGCGTGCCCTGAGCCAAACCCTCCGCCGAACCCCCCTGAACCGACAAACGCGCGCGCATTCGCCAGACGCTCGCGGAACAGGTAACCGTTCCGCGAGCATCCAGCAAACGCGCGCGCGTTTGCGGGAAACCCAGGCCCTACTTCGCCAACGACCGCGCCATTCCGCGTTCGATGGCGGCGACCAGCTGCGGGCGCAGTTCGGCGGCGGGGACGATGTGGTGCACCGATCCGACGTTCTGTGCACGCTGGATGTTGTGGATGGCCTCGAATTCGGCTGCCACTTCACCCAGTTTGGCGTTGCGGGCGTTCGCTCGCACGGTGGCCAACTCGACGCGCAGGGCCGAGCGGGTGGCGTCGTCCTCGGCGGTGTTCAGTCGTGTCTCGAGTTCCTTGACGGTCGGATCCGCTGCGGTGCGGGCGTTGACGTCGCGGGTGAACACCACTGCTGCGGCGGGGGCACCACCGAGCACGGAGGCGAAGGAGCCCTCCACCGCGAGGACCTCCATGTTGTCGTTGAGCGCTCCGGAGAACACCACGAACGCGCCGCCGTGGTAGCGCGAGACGACACAGAACACGACCGGTCCATCGAAGTTGACGATGGCGCGGCCGATCTCGGCACCGTATTCGAGCTGGATGTTGCGTAGCGATTCCGGTGATCCGTCGAAGCCGGAGAGGTTGGCCAGCACCACGATAGGCCGGCTTCCGCTGGCGGCGTTGATGGCGCGAGCGGTCTTCTTCGACGAGTTCGGGAACAAGGTACCCGAGGTCCACTGATCGGGGCCGTCGGACGGGAACCAGCCCTTGCGGGGGATGGCCCGCGATTCGATACCGATGACGGACACCGGGATTCCGGCGAGGTGGGCGTCGAACACCACGGAAGTGTCGGCGTCGGCCATGTCGGCCCAACGCTCGAGTACCGAGTGGTCCTGGTCCACCACGGCGCGCATCACGGTGCGAATGTCGAACGGCTTCTTGCGGTCGGGGTTGGTGACCGAGGAGAAGATGTCGCCGACGGTGGTGAAGTCGCTCGACGGGTGCACGTGCGGGTAGGTGCGCACGTCGCGCTCGGTCGGGTCCGCGGTGGCTGCCCGGCGCGGGAAGCGTTCTCCCGGAGCGGCGTACGCGTGATCGTAGTGCGCAAACAGGATGTCGCACGCGGCCCGCAGGTTCGGTGCCCAGTACTGCGCCTGGCCGTTGGGGCCCATGACGCGGTCGTAACCGCCGATACCGAAGTTGTCCTCGGCCGAGACGCCGCCGGAGTAGTCCAGGGACTGCTTTCCGGTGAGCACCATCGCACTGTCGGGGGTCATCACCAGGATGCCCTTGGTGTGGGTGAGCATGGTGGCTTCGGCGTTCCAGTACGGCTGCGCGCCGACGTTGATGCCTGCGACCACGATGTTGATCTCACCGCCGGCCTGGGTGAAGGTGATGATGCGACGCAGTCCGCGCGAGACCCAGTCCATGTTCTCGGTGCCCGATTCCATGGAAATCGTTGCACCGGAGGACAATGCGAACCATTCGACGGGCGCGCCGAGTTGTTCGGCGAGGTCGATGGCCGCGACGATTCGCGAGCACTCGGCCTCGGCAACGGTGCCCAGGGCCTTGGTCGGGTCACCGAACAGCGCGACGCGGGTGATGCCCTCGGGGTACTTGGCGGTCGGGGTGGTCGCGACACCGACGATGACGCCTGCGGAGTTGCGACCGTAGGGGCGATCGACGGGAGCGAGCACGCCGTCGGCGTCGAAGTCGTACTCGGTGAACGTGCCGCCGTTGCTGCTGAGCAACGGAATCAGCTCGTACGGGTACACGGTGCCGCGGGCCTGCGACCGCTGAACCTTCTGGGTGTACTCGTCGAGGGGACGCATCGGCTCGGTCGGCGGCGGAGTTATCTTCGCGACGATTCCCGCGCCGGAACGGTACGACAGGCGCAACGCGACCTCGCGTGGCGTCGCTCCCGGTGTTTCGGCCAGACGAGCGATGAGGGTGATCTCCTCGAGGCCCGCACCGATCGTCAGCGGCGCGATGTGCCTGGCGATTGTGGCGATGCGGTCGGCGGGAACGTTCAGTACCGGCCAGACGTAGAGCACGACGCGGTTGGCGTCGAGGCGCTTCTTGCCGCGTCCGGCCTGAGCGCGGCGGATGCCGTCGAGGCAGGCCGCCACGGTCCGCTCGATCTCCGGTACCGCGATGATGTTGCCTGCATCGTCCAACTGTGTTGTGACGCCGCGGATCTCGGCCAAGGCGACCAGTCGCTCGTCGGAGGGGTTGGCCTTCGACGTCAGGTGGAACAGGTATGTTCCTGCGCTGGCGGGCAGGCGAACTCCGTCGAAGTTCTTCAGTCGCCACAGGTCCAGTCGCTGACCGGTCAGCGGGTGCATGTCCCGGATGATCGTGTCTTCCACGAGCGGCTCGGACCCCTCGGCCGTCGTTCGGCGGTAGGTCATCTTTCGAGCTGTGGAACCGAAGGCGGTCACCGTCACGCGGCGCCAGTGGCCGGTGCCGGGGTGCGCGGCCAGCACGGCTTGGAGCTGGGCCGAGAGTTCGTCGCCGTCGGTCGGCGCGTCCGGCCACGACACGTAGAGGTCAACGGCCAGGTTCTCCGGGGACGGCCCGGCGATATCGTCGACCGAGTCCAGAGTTGCTGCGAGCGAATCGAAGTCGGTGGCGGTGGACACCAGGTGCAGCCGTTCGCCCGAGAGCTCGAAGTTGCCGGTGACGAAGTGCTTGCCGTCGCGGTCGAAGGCCTTGACGTCTTCGAGTGTGCGGATTTCGTAGTACTGGCGAGTGATCACTTCGAGCAGGGCACCGGGATCGGTGATCCGTTGTGCCAGAAGCTCGATCAGCGGTTCCGGGGTGGCGACGAGAGCTGCGATGCGGGCGGAGTAGTCGGCCGCGTCGGGGTTCTCGGCCAGGTACTGCAGGCTGCCACGGACGCCGTCGTAGATCTTCTCGCGTGCACTGCGGATCTGTGGCTCGTCGAACAGCCGGAAGCGCAGGTTGCGGGCGACGTCGCCGATGACGGGGTAGCGGGCCTGGGTGGCACCGATGAGGCGCTCGAGTACCTCGGCCATGGCCGGGGTGGCCTCGGGCTGCGTCGAGCAGTCGCTGAGCCAGTGGCCGAGCAGGGCCGCGATGACCGGAACCTGGTTCTCCATGCGCTGCAGGGCCAGGAAGACGCGGTAGACGGCCTCTTCGAGTTCGGGGGTGCGTCCCTCGTCGATGGCGGCGTCGTAGTGCGCGAGGGCGCGAGTGAGCTTGGCGCGGAACGAATCCGGAAGCCCCTGAACGTCCGCGTCCAGCGAGTGCAGGAACGAGTGGAAGTGCTCACGGGGGGAGTGGACGCGTTCGTCGGTGCTCTCCTCGTCCATCGTCGGCCGGTTACGGGAGAGCTCGCAGATATCGGCGAACGTGCCCAGCAGAGCCAGCTCGGCGGAGACCAGCCCTGCGTCGTTGCGCGGCACATCCGCACGCAGACTCTCATAGGTGGACAACAGGTTTCGAGCGCGTGCTCCGCTGACGTCGAAGCCGGTGATGAGGGCGGCCAGTTCGTCGAGTCGGTCCAGAGCGCGACGCTGCGGCGAGCGCTGCTCGGCGTCGTCGACACCGCGGAACTGCACGCGCGGTGCCTGCTCGGAGACCTTCTGCTCACCGGCCTGATCCACGCGAAGCAGTGCCGCTCCGGCGTCGACCTGTCCGTTGACCGAGGCCAGTACCTCACGCACGGTGCCCGCGTAGGGAGACCGGACGGCGGTTTCCATTTTCATGGATTCGAGGACGACCAGGGTCTGTCCCGCTTCGACCTCGTCGCCGACGGCGACCGGGACGGCAACGACGACGGCGGGAGCCGGTGCGCGGACCAACCCGGCCTCGTCCTGAGAGATCTGGTGGCTGATGCCGTCGACCTCGACGAGGAAGTGTGCGGCCCCGGCGACGGTGACCACCTGGTAGCGGCGGTCACCGATGACCAGACGGCTCTCGTACTTGCCGAGGCGTTCGACGTCGACCTGAAGCTCGCCGATGCCGTCACCGTCGATGCTGTAGCGGTGCGTCCCGGTCTGGCCTACCTCGAGCTTGTAGGCCTGCCCCTGGTAGTTCAATTCGACGGTGCGGCCGATGGCGTGGGTGGCGCGCGGGCGACCGCCGCGTGCGGAGTTCAGGAACGCGGTGCGTTCGCGGCCTTCCTCGGCGTCGTAGGCGTCGATGGCGGCGGCGACGATGGCGATGTCGGCAACGGCCGTCGGGCCCACCTGGGAGCCGGCTTCGGTGCGGTCGAGCCAGCCGGTGTCGGCGGAGGCGGAGATGACTTCCTCGCGGTCGAGCAGGCTCAGCAGGAAGGACTTGGTGGTGGTGCCGCCGTCGATGACGACGGTGGTCTCACGCAGTGCGTTGCGCAACCTCGCCAAGGCTTCGCTGCGGTCGCGGCCCCAGGCGATGACCTTGGCGACCATCGAGTCGTAATCGGGCGGGATGACGTCGCCTTGGGCGATGCCGGTGTCGACGCGGATGCCGGTGCCGAGGGGGAACTTGAGCAGCTCGACCGTGCCGGGAGCCGGTGCGAAGCCGTTGTCGGCGTCCTCGGCGTTCAGGCGAGCCTCGACGGCGTGGCCGAATTCGGGCGGGCATTCGCCGGGCAGTGCCTGGCCGTCGGCGACGAGGATCTGCAGCTTCACCAGGTCGATGCCGGTGGTGTATTCGGTGATGGGGTGCTCGACCTGCAGGCGGGTGTTGACCTCGAGGAAGGTGAAGATCTTCTGCTCGGGCTGGTACAGGTATTCGACGGTGCCTGCGCCCTGGTAGCCCGCGGCCTTGACGAGCTCGGCCGAGGCGGTGCGCAGCTGGTCGGCCTGCTCCTTGGTGAGCAGCGGTGAGCTGGATTCCTCGATGACCTTCTGGTTGCGGCGCTGGATGGAGCAGTCGCGCACGCCCGGGGCCCAGACGTTGCCGTGGCTGTCGGCGATGACCTGAACCTCGACGTGCCGGGCGTCGGTGACGAGCCGTTCGAGGAAGACGACGGGGTCGCCGAACGAGCGCTCGGCCTCACCCTGGGTACGTTCGAGAGAGAGTTCGAGTTCGTCCTCGTGGAAGACCTTGCGGATACCGCGGCCACCGCCGCCCGAGCGGGCCTTGATGATCAGCGGGTAGCCGATCGCCGCTGCGTGACGCCTGGCGTCGGCGCGAGTCTCGACGGGGCCGCCGGACCACGGTGCGACGGGGACGCCGACCTTCTCGGCGAGGATCTTCGCCTCGACCTTGTCGCCGAGCAGACGCATCGCGTCGGCCGACGGGCCGATGAAGGTGATGTTCAGACGGGCGACGAGGTCCGCGAACGTCGGGTCCTCGGCGACGAAGCCCCAGCCGACCCACACCGCGTCGGCACCGGACTCGACGAGCGCGGCCTCGAGGACGCCGTAGTCGAGGTAGGCCGATCCTGTCGCGGGCTTGCGCAGCGTGACCGCTTCGTCGGCCTGGCGGACGAACATCGCGCGCTTCTCCGCCTCGGTGTGCAGCGCTACGGTGCGGATGCCGTAATCGTGTTCGGCGTTGAGCTCTCGGACGGCTCGGATCAGGCGTACTGCTGCCTCGCCTCGGTTGACTACTGCAATCCGCTTGAACAACGTATCTCTCTTCGCTCGGTGTGGGCGCACCGCGTCGGTGCGCTCGATGGAACGTGGATTGGTGCCGGGCATGCCATTTTCTCGTTCGTCATGCGGCACTCCGATCGGCTCATTCTAACGGTAACGAGGCCCTGTGCACCGCCAACAGCGTTCGGCGTGAGTGTGATTGATCACCAACAAGTGAAACATATTCTGTGGCAACCACTTTGGCCACGAACTCGCTGTCGAGTTTTGTTCACCTCGCAAACGTACTCGCGAGTAGCGTTGGCGCGAGGCGTAATTCGCCATTCGACCACTCGCGTTGCTACCGGCGAGTACATTACCGGTGGGTACAACTCGAGCCGATCGGCTCGAGTTGGTTCGCGCGTCGCCGAGTGCGGTCTCCCTCACCTGTCGCCCTCGCTCACCCGCGGCAGTCGCAGCGCGTTGACCCACAGCCTCGTGGCCGTTGCGAGCAGGGCCTCGGAGTCCTCGGGCGGACGGCCGTCGACGGCGTCGACCACGAAGTGGTTGAAGGCCAGCCGGCTGATCATCGAGGACAGTGCGCGGGAGGCCAGCAGAGGATCGAGTTCCGCGTCGGCCAGGCCGCGGCTCTGCAGACTCTCGATGCTTCGGGCGTTGCGCCTGACGAAGGCATCGGCGCGTTCGCGGCGGAGGCGGCGGAACTCGGGATCGATGTTCGATACCTGCTCGAGCAGCGCCATCAGCTTCGCGTTGCGCTGGTAGGCCTCGAAATAGGCGCGGTTGCTCGCAGCGATCACTGCCACCGGATCGTCGTGCGGGTCCACTCGCTCGGTACCGGGATGCAACATGTCGTCCCGTGCCTGCTCGAGCACGGCGGCCAGGATCTCTTCCTTGCTGGTGAAGTAGGTGTAGAAGGTGCCGGCCGAGCACCGAGCGGCGCGGGTGATGTCGATGAGCCGGGAGTCCAGGTACCCACTGTCCTCGAAAACTCGGCGCGCAGCCGCCACGAGCGAGGATCGAGTTCGCAGCCCGCGCGGGGTGATCGGCAGCTCCCGATTCGGCAGCTCGCGGTCGGACTCCGGCGCGGCAGGCATTCAGTCTTTATACGTCATTCCCCGCGAGCTTCCGGTCGGATGAACCGGGTGAATCTCACTCCGCTGTCGAACTGGCGCGATTCGAGGTGCTCGAACCGCTGAGCGGGGAACGGATCGGCACCCGTCCCGGGCGAGAACAGGCCGATTCCCCGCCCGAGTACGACGGGATTGACCTTGAGGAACAGCTCGTCGATCTCGGGCAGCAGTTGACCGGCGAGGTTTCCCCCGCCGCAGATCCAGACGTCGAACTCCGACTCCTCGGCTTTGAGGCTCCTGACGAGTCCGATCGGATCGTCGTTCACCACGGTCAGGGTCGGGTCGTCCGACCGGGCGAGGGTGCGAGAGAGAACGTACTGGCGCAGGTGGGGATAGGGGCTGGCGATCCCGGCGTCCAGCGCCGGTTGCAGCGTCTCGCGGCCCATGACCAGGGTGTCGAACCGAGTGGGCGGACCGTCCAGGCCGAACAGGGCCCGCACGTGCACGGGTAACGTCTCGGGCAGCTCGGCCACGATGGCATCGAGGTGATCGCCTTCGGCCACGAAACTGTCGTAGCCGCCGTCCGGTGCGGCGATGAACCCATCGAGGGTGACCGCGATGTAGTAGACCAGCTTGCGCATTCGGCTCCTGTCGTGGTCGACGGGGTGAGAACCCGTGGTCAGGGCGGGCGGGTCGGTTCGCTGTGGGGGATCCAGCGACCGAAGTGGGTCTTTGTGACCCAGCACTAGAACATATTTTGTGTTCTCGGGACGCGATGAACAACTTGTTTTCAACGGCTAGTCTGGCCCGGGTGTGCAAACACCGTCCCTGAAACGGACGACCATTCGAGTATTTGTGGGGAAACTGTGACGGCTGCAGCTGCTACCGGTCGTGAACACGACGACGAGCTCAAGAGCAGGGTGCAACGCCTGCTGCGCTTCCTTCGCGAAATCGTCGAGGCGCGCTCGAACCCGGTGCTGCGTTTCGACGACCACATGCAGATCGAGTGGGTTCACGCCGGGGACGTTCCCATGCAGCTCGACCCCCGAGCCAAGCAGGGTGGTGTGGTGCTCCGTGCACCTCGCATCGCGGTCGACGAGCCGCCCGAGCCGCCTGCGCTGCTGTCGGGCTGGCTCGATCCTCAGGTCGTCGCAGACAGCCGCTACCGCGAGCTCGAGCTGGCCGACGCATCCTCGGTGACGTCACGCCGTCGAGAGGAAGCGCAGGAGTCCGACGCCGACTTCGACATCCGCAAGGCCTACGAGATCAAGCAGGCCTTCGAGGAGTACTCCGAAGCGTGGAAGGAATGGGCGCAGGAGGATCGGGATCGGCGACCGCAGGCCGCTCTGTACCAGGCACTGCAGCTGATGATGCAGGAGCTAGCGTCGCGACCGGAGTCGATCGAGCTCGTGGTGGCATCCGGCCTGTTGACGTCGAGCAACACCGATCCGCAGCGCAGCGTGCGCACTCACCTGATCACACAATCGGCCAGCATAGAACGGGACGTACGCACCGGTGACCTGCTGGTTCGCCTCGCCGCGAGTACCACCCCGCGGCTCGAGGACGGCCAGCTGCTGACCGGTTCGGACGATTTCGACACCTCCGGCTCCGTCGCGCTGGCGCGAGAACTGCGCGACACCGTCAGCTCGCCCATCGGGGACGGTGTCGCACAGTTCTTGCGGAACTGGGCGACGCGGGTGCCACGCCACGAAATCGAGGTGCTCGATCGTCTCGGGCCGCCCGGGGCTCTCGCCTACATCGACGACGACCGCACGCTGACCGTCTCACCTGCCCTCGTTCTCCGCGTTCGAGACTCGTTCGCGCTGGTCGAGTACTACGAGCAGATGATCGCGGACCTCGAGTTCGCCGACTCGCCGGTACCGCTGGGGCTCGCGCAACTGGTCGATGCCATCGAGCCGGCAGATCGGATGGCGTGGCTCGAACGCACGGGGGCGGGGGAGTCGGCGACACTGGCGGAGGACCCGCTGTTTCCGCTGCCGGCCAACGCCGAGCAGTCGCAGATCATCGAACGGCTGGGGCGCGACAGCGGCGTCGTGGTCGAGGGGCCGCCAGGAACGGGCAAGACCCACACGATCGCCAACCTCATGTCCGGGCTGTTGGCGCGCGGACAGCGGGTTCTGGTCACTAGTGAAAAGTCACAAGCTTTGCGTGTGCTGCGGGACAAGCTCCCGCCGGAGCTGCAGGAGCTCTGTGTGTCCATCACCGACCTCTCCCGCGGTGGTTCGGACGAGCTCAATCGCAGCGTCGCGAAGATCGCCGAGCGCAAGACCTCGTTCGACGAAGCCAGCGAGGTGCAGAAGATCGAGGCGCTGACGACGCAGCGCGCAGCGGCCCTGGCCCGTCGGGCCGAGCTGCTCGATCGGGTCAGCGCGCTCCGTGAATCCGAAACCGTTGTGCACGAGTATGTTTCCGATGGTTACGACGGCACCGTGTCGTCCATCGTGCGCAAGGTCAAAGCGGCCGAAGGTGCCCACGAGTGGCTACCCGGCCCGCTGCTGGCCGATCGGCCACCCCTCGACGGTGCCCAGGTCGATCAGCTTCGCAAACTCATTGCCGGCTCCGACGGCTCTCGCGAACTTCGCTCGCGACAGGTACTGCCGCGTCCGGAGACGATGCTGCCGAATTCGGCCGAACTCGCCTCGCTCTGCCAGCGTGCAGGTGCGCAGATCGACACTCTCTCGCCCCAGGCCGCGGATCTCGTGGCGTTGCTCGACGGCGTCGAACCCGCCGTGTCCGCGGAGATCAGGCAACTGTGCGAGGAGCTCGCCGCACGAGTGCGAGCGGTCGTCGAACTCGACGGCTCCTACCCACGGTTGACCGATTCCGTTCTGTCCGGCGAGGCCGCTCACCTGTGGTCTCGGGTCAGCGGAATCGACGCGATGGTCGAGACGGCAGCTGCGTCCGATCGCTACGTCGGTGCCCACGATGTGCAGTGCTCGTCGAGCTCGCCTGCGGCACTGTCGGCGATGGATGCGTTCGCCAGCGCGCTGGAGTCCGGTATCGAGTGGAAGCCCCGGTTCCGTCGCAGCGAGGAGCAGAAGGCCGTCGAGGCTCTCGACATCGTCGCCACCGTCGACGGCCAACCCGCGACGACGGCCATGGCCGCGCGACTGGTTGCCGAACACATTCGTGCACTCGAGACCGTGCAGACCGCAGCGGTGCTGCTGGCCGACCTCGCGATCATCGTTCCGCTCGACGGCACACGTTCGATTCGCGTCAACAACGTGGCGCGGATCGCCGACCGGCTCGGCATGGTGTCTGCCGTCGTCGCTGCCCGTGACGCCCTGGTGCAACGGCTGTACACCATTTCGCCTGCGGCACCGTGGATTCGGAGCCTGGCCGAAGCTCAGGAAATCGCCGGGGCCGCCGACGCGATCGCCACGCGCATCGATATCGATGCCGCGCGCGCCGAGCTCGACGCCCTGCAGTTCGCGGTCGCGACGCGCATCGATGCCGGGCCCTCGCCCGAGGGGTCGAATCTGGTGAGCGCGTTGAGCACTGCGGACCCGTTGGAATTGGCTGCCGCCGTTGCGGCCTATTCGCAGGCGTGTTCCGAGCAGGAGGATCAGCTTCTGCTCGAATCGATGTCGGCGTCGTTGTCCGAGGTCGCACCCGCATTGTTCGACTTGGTCGAGGACACCGCGGGCGATGTCGAATGGGACGAGCTGAGCTGGCAGATGTCGAAGGCCTGGGCGTGGCGTCGGGCACGCGAGTGGGTCGGTGAGCAGCACCACGGTGGCCTCGAGCAGCAGCTGGAAGCGGAGCTCGCGGCCGCCGATACGGACATCGCCTATCTCACAACACGTCTCGCAGCTGCCAGTGCCTGGCGTAACAGCCTCCAGCGAATGACCGCCGTCGAGGTGCGTGCGCTGCAGACCTATCGAGAGCACATCTCCAGCATCGGCTCCGGAGCCGGTAAGTACGCCGAAACCTACCGCAGTGCAGCACGATCGGCGATGCGCGAGGCGCAGAGTGCGGTCCCCGCCTGGGTCATGCCGCTGTCCCAGGTGCTGGCCTCGATTCCGCCGGTGCCGGGCAGTTTCGACGTCGTCATCGTCGACGAGGCGTCTCAGGCCGACATCACCAGTCTCTTCCTGCTGTACCTCGCACCCCGTGTGATCGTGGTGGGCGACGACCGGCAGTGCGCGCCGGCGGACGTCCCGCAGGCCGGCACGCTCGAGGACGTGTTCGATCGCTTGGACGTCTATCTGCCCGATCTACCCGAACACGTGCGCGCGACGCTGACTCCGAGGTCGAGCCTGTTCTCCATGCTCCGTACCAGGTTCGGTCAGGTGGTGCGGTTGCGTGAGCACTTCCGCTCCATGCCCGAGATCATCAACTGGTCGAGTCAGCAGTTCTACGGAGACTCCCCGCTCGTTCCCGTGCGCCAGTTCGGTGCCGATCGGCTACCGCCGTTGCGGCACACGTACGTTCGCGGAGCTACGGTGACGGGAAAGAATGCCTCACTGGTCAACCGTACCGAGGCCATCGCGATCGCCGACCAGATCGCCGAGTGCCTCGAGGACTCCGCTTACGACAACTTGACCTTCGGAGTGGTTGTGCTGCAAGGCCAGTCGCAGGTCGACGAGATCCGCAACGAGTTGATCAAGCGGATCGGTATCGAACAGTGGGAGCAGCGTCGGCTTCGTGTCGGTACGCCGCCGGACTTTCAGGGCGACGAACGCAACGTCGTGTTCCTGTCGATGGTGGTGGCACCCGATCAGAATTTCGCCACCCTCACCGCCAATCAGTACAAGCGGCGGTTCAACGTGGCGGCGTCGCGGGCACAAGATCAGCTGTGGCTCTTCCATTCGGTGACCGTCGACCGTCTCAAGCGAGCGGACCTGCGCAACTCGTTGCTGAGTTACGTCACCTCCGTCTCGCCCGCTCCTGCCGATCCCATGCCGGTCGATGTTTCGCGCGAGGTCCGGAAGGCACCGTTCGAGACGCTGCTCGAGCAGCAGTTGTGGAACGACCTCGTCGAGCGAGGTTTTCACGTCAATCCTGGTGTCGAGGTCAACAACAGACGCCTGGCCCTGGTCGTGACCGGCGACTCCTCGCGTCTCGCCGTCGAATGCGACGGTGACACGTTCCTGTCCACCCCCGCGCAGCGGTTGGCAGATCTGCAGCGTGAACAGGAACTCAAGCGATGCGGTTGGACGTTCTGGCGGGTGCGTGAATCCGAGTACTACCTGGACCGCGACGCGGCGTTGGAAAGCCTCTGGACCACGCTGGCCCGATTGGGAATCAAGCCCAACAGCGTTGTGGTGGAAGGTCTGGAGAGCTCGGACGGAGCTTGGACTCCGGTCCCACTCGAGTCCTCGCAGTTCGACGATTCCGGTGTGTTCGAGACGTCCACATACGCCGACTCACCCGCACGCCACGAGTCGGTGCTGTCCTTGTGGACCATGCCCCGGATCGACATCCCCGCCGAGGACCCGGCCGCATCGGATGCGCGGCGAGCCGACCGCGAAGGATCCGCACCGACGACCACCAACGGTTCGGGAGCCGCCAACGAGGCGGGAGTCGAGAACGGCTCGGGCCCCACTAACGGGTCGGGATCGACCAACGGCTCGGGTATGACCAACGGCTCGGGTATGACCAACGGGCCGGGAACGACGAACGGCTCCGGTATGACCAACGGGTCGGGAACGACGAATGGGTCGGGAATGACGAACGGCGCGTCCGCCGCCAACGGTGGCGGTCGTTCCAACGGCTCCACTCGCTCGGCTCGGCCGATCGAGTCCTCGGCACCGAGTCGTTCGGCCATGACCAACGGATCCACACCCGCAAAGGATGCGGAGATCGATGCGTCCGCGCGGGTGGGCGATGCCGAGGTGAGCAGCGGCTCGACCACCGAGCTCGACGAAACCGCGAACAGCACGACAGCGGCAACGGACCGGATCGTGGAAGCCGACGGTGCGGTCGCACAGGACGAGGCGGTCGCAGAGGACGAGGCCGGGGCGAGGGGCGAGGCTCCCGATCTCGACGGATCCGATCCTGCCGAGGCAGCGGGTGATTCAGCGGGAGCACCGGATGCCGACGGCGAGCCGAGCGGGGGCCTAGAGGCACCCGAGGACGAGGGCATCGCAGAACACGAGTTGCCGCTCAACGGACTTCGCGGATACACCACCCGTCGTCGGCCGTAGTTCGGCGTTTCCTGCCGACAGGCTCAGCGCCCGCACCGAAGCCGTGAGGGCGACGTAGTCTTGGTCCTCGGGCTGCGCGTACGTACGAGTGAAAAGGGTTCGACGCCGATGACAGATCGACAGATGCAGCGACCGGAGCAGTCGGTCTCACCGGATCGGTCGCCGCGCACTCGGCGGATCGTTGTGCCTACTGTCGTCTTCGTCGTCTGCGCTGCGCTTGTCACGCTGCCGACCTGGACCGTCGTATTCGCCGGCGCGCAGTGGCCGCTGGCCGCGCAGTTGGCCGGATCTGCGGTTGCACTCGCGGTATTCGTGGCGTTGCCTGCAGCGATGTACATGGGCCACCGGCCGAGCGCAGAAGGTTCCTCCAAGGATGCGTGGGCGCGTATCGGAGACGTGTTGTTGGGCTCGGTCTGGATCGCGTTCGTGTGGGCGGCACTCTCGCTGCTGCTGCGGCTCGCGCTGTGGACGGGTGGGGTCGACGACCCACTTCGCTCGCGGATCGTGTCGGTGACAACCGTGGTGGTCGTGGTCGCCCTCGCGCTGTGGGGTCATTACGAGGCGATGCGAACTCCCCGCGTGCGACACACGGCCGTCAGGATCGATCGGCTCGGGGCGCGATTCCACGGTCTGCGAGTGGTTCTCGTGACCGACACTCATTTCGGCCCGCTCGATCGCACGACGTGGTCGCATCGATTGACCGACGCCGTCAATGCGCTCGAGCCGGACGTATTGGCCCACGTCGGAGATATCGCCGACGGCTCGGTCGATCGGCGTCGAACGCAGGCCGCGCCGTTGGAGTCGATGCTCGCGAGTGCGGCGCGCGTCTACGTCACCGGCAATCACGAGTACTTCGGTGAGGCGCAGGAGTGGCTCGATCACATGGAGGACCTCGGATGGAACTCGTTGCACAATCGCCATGTGGTGCTCCATCGCGGTGAAGACGCGCTGATCATCGCGGGCGTCGACGACGCCACCGCCGCAGGGTCGGGTGCGCCCGGCCACGGCGCCGATCTTGCTCGCGCACTTGCCGGAACCGATCCTTCGATGCCCGTGCTGTTGCTGGCTCACCAGCCGAAGCAGATCGGTGACGCTGTCGACGCCGGCGTCGACCTGCAGGTCTCCGGTCATACACACGGCGGTCAGATCTGGCCGTTCTCGGCGCTAGTTCGGCTCGACCAGCCGGTGGTGCACGGTCTGAGCAGACACGGTGCGCGAACTCAGCTCTACACCAGCCGCGGATCGGGATTCTGGGGTCCGCCTTTTCGGGTGTTCGCGCCCAGTGAGATTTCCGTTCTGACATTGGTCGCCGGCTGAGCGATCGACACCTGGCAGGATCGGTGGGGTGAAGAGAACCGAAGAGGTCGTCGTTGTCGCCACCGATCTCGACGGCACCCTGTTGCGTTCGGACCGGACCGTGTCTGCGCGAACGGCCGCTGCGATGGCTGCCGCAGACGCAGCCGGAATCAGGGTGGTGTGGGCCACGGCACGGGCACGCCACTCCATCGACGAACTGGCGGCGTCCTGCGGATTTCGCGGGACCGCGATCGGTGCCAACGGTGCTGTCGTCCTCGACCTGGCCGACGGTTTCCCGGCCATCGTCGGCACCAGATCGGTACCGCCCGAGACGGTGGCCTCTGCCAAGTCGGTCGTGCGCTCGCTCGTTCCCGGCGTGGCCTTCGCGACCGTGGGTGCCACGCGATTCGTGGCCGAGGCTCGGTACGCCGAGCTGTGCGTGTTCGCCGATCACCACCGGCAGCCGCACGAGATGGAGCTGTCGGAGCACGGTTTGTCGGCCGACGTCGAGCCGACGGTCAAAATCGTTGCCCGGCACAGTGATACGACGAGCGAGGAGTTGTACGAGCTCGTCGCCGCTGCGGGAGTGGACGGGGTGGAGTTGACTCATTCCGGTGCTCCGTACATCGAGATGTCCGCAGCGGGAGTCTCGAAGGCCAGTGCGCTGCAGGAGTTGTGCGAGCGGTGGGGGATATCTTCGGGTTCGGTTGCGGCGGTGGGGGATGCGCGCAACGATCTGCCGATGCTGACCTGGGCGGGCACGGCGTTGTGCCCGTCGAATGCTGCTGAGCCCGTGCGATCCGTTGTCGATCGAGTCCTCGAATCCAACGACGACGACGCGGTTGCGCGCTATCTCGAGGAACTCACCGCACGCAGGGCGAAACTGTGACGCGCGGTCTGCTCCCTGGGTTGCCGTATGAGAAGCCGGCCCCCATCGTCGGCGGATGCACACCGGTGAGCTCTCCGGGTTCGGGTGACGTAGCGATTGCGGCGCAACCGAATTCGGCTTCGTTCACCGACGGAACAGTCGGCTCGGCGTGGCCGGCGGACGGTTGGAGTCGCGCAGCGCTCAGCTCCCCGCCGGTCACTGCCTCTAGGATCTACGGACGAGCGGACCGGCGCGGGTAGCCTCTGGCGTGTCGGTGAATCGTCCACCACGAAAGGCCCTGCTGTGAACGACGCCCTGTCGACGGAATCCTCCGAGCCCACCACGATCGCCGAGTACCTGAACGCACATGCGTTGCGCGTCTCGCCGCTCGACGGTGCCGCGGCGGCCGAGATCGGCGTCACCGTGCCGATTCCTGCGGGATGGCAGACGCTCGATCCCGCACAATTTCCCGGGGCGACTCAGGTGATCGTGGAACCGAACCTGGTGGAGAACGGATTCGCGCCCAACGCGGTGCTTCTGGTCGGTGCGTTGTCGCGCACGATCGACCCGGAAGCGTTGATGGCATTGGGTTTCGGCGACGGACGTGCAATGCCCGGCTGGGTGGAGCGTGAGGCGAGCGCGGCGTCGTGGCTCGGCTGGCCGTCGCGATTCATTCGGGGTACGTACGTCGCGCAGCAACTCGAAGCGGCCGTGACGACGCGATATGTGGTGGTGGGCGTCGAAACTCAGTACTTGGTGCAGTTGACGGTGACGACGTTGGCATCGCAGCTCGATGCGTTGGCGTTCGACGTCTCCGCGATCAACGATGGTTTGACCACTGGTACGTAGAAGAACGCGAGCCCCTGTGTCCGACGCGCGGGTCCGACTAGGGTCGATTCCATGTCGATGAGAACCGGTCGCGTCCGGCACCTGGCGGTGGTGCCGAACTTGTCCGACGCCGACGAACCGGCCGACGGCGAGGCGACAGAGGCCACGCGGCGGGGCCTGGTGAACTTGGTGCTTCGGGTGACCGTGGACCACACCCGTCCGCAGATCTGGCGCCGGGTGCGGGTGCGCTCGGACCTGCTGTTGTCCGAGCTGCACTCGGTGCTGCAGAGGGCTCTCGGTTGGGAGGACCGGCATCTGCATGCGTTCAGCGTCAGGACCGCCGGTGCCACGCGTCGATTCGAGGTGGAAGAGTCGCTCGACGACGAACCGGACGACGAGTCGTCGAGCGAGGAGCGAGTGCGGATCGACGACGTGCTCACTGCACCGGGTTCCACCATGACGTACGAGTACGACTTGGGTGACGGATGGACGCACACGATAGTTCTGGAGCAGATCGATTCCGATATCGACGACCTCCGATCCGTCTGCCTCGACGGGGCGCGTGCATGCCCACCCGAGGAATCAGGCGGGCCAGCGCGCTACGCACAGGCTTTGGAGATCGCCGCCGACCCGTCCGATCCCGAACACGCAGCCGTGCTGGCGCGGTGGGGCGCGGCCTTCGACCCGGCTCTGTTCGACGCCGATGCAGTCAACACTGTGCTGCACTCGTTCGACGTGGGGCGTTCGGTCCTTGCCGAAGCGGTGGCCGCGGCTCCGGCCATCGGAAAACTGTTCGATCGAGTGCGTCCTACGGAGGTGCCGTCACTGATGGCGTTGCTTCCGCGGTGCGAACTCACCATCGAGAGCTCGATCGATCTACCCGTCGCCGAAATTGCGATGGCCAAGTTGACGTGGTTCCTGGGCAGAATCGGCGACGCCGGATCCGACCTGACCGGTGCCGGCTACCTCAAGCCCGCGTTCGTCGTGGCGATTCGCGAGGAGCTCGACTGGGGCTTGGGCTGGGTCGGGCCGAGCAATCGCGAGATCGATCATCATCAGGTGACCGATCTGCGCGAGGCGGCGCGACACCTCGGGTTGACCCGCACATCGAAGGGCAGGTTGCTGCGCACCAAGCTCGGTGCAGCGTTGGCTCACGACCCGGTAGGGATGTGGCGACATGCGGCGTCTCGACTTCCGCTGGGCAAGGAGACGTACGAGACCGACGCAGCGACTCTGTTCCTGATCTCCCTCGCCGCATCGGCATCTGCGACGCATCGAAACAAGATGCTGATCGAGACTGTCGCCGAATTAGGTTGGGCAAGTGAGGATTCCGGTGTCTTCGATGCCCAGTTCGCGGCGCAGGCCACGGTGAGCTTCCTCGATCTCATCGGTGCCCACGGTCCGCAGTTCTACTTCCGTCAAGGGGTGTCGGACTCACCGAGCTGGTCGCGCAGGTTCGCACGTGATGCACTGCTGAGCTGAGTCGACGAGAAGTGGTCCCGGTAATGCCGAAATGGGGCTCGAGTCGCGCGAGACTGCCGCTGAGCAGGCGATTTGCGTTGGTGTGGTTGGTGGCGTAACTTTTGTCGAGTCAGAGCGACGGACACCGACCCGGTCTTCACGGACTGGGTGAACGAGGTTGGACGTGTGGCTCGGCAGGTTGTGTCCCCCAAGAGTCGGGCCTTGTGTCCGAGACCAAGCTGGGATACGCTGGAACAGTTGCCCTCGAGGCCGACGGACTGTGTGTTCGTGGGGTGAGAGTGTGTGCGTGTTCTTTGAGAACTCAACAGTGTGTCGATGAATGTCAGTGCCGAAATTATTTTGGTGAAAGCATTCGATGTATCAGCCATCCGCTTGTGGTGGTTGTTGTCGGGTGTTGTTTGAAATGCTAGTTGAGTTTTTTTGCTAGTGATTTGACTCTTTATGTTTATGACTGATTCGCAGTTTCGGCTGTTGATCGAGAGTCTTTTACGGAGAGTTTGATCCTGGCTCAGGACGAACGCTGGCGGCGTGCTTAACACATGCAAGTCGAGCGGTAA
>NZ_NPFV01000015.1:0-16092 GCF_002259365.1 Rhodococcus sp. 14-2496-1d
CAACACCGAAAGGACCGCCCCTGACAAACCGGAAACATCAACACGGGCCGGGGCCTTTAACCTGGCCACCAGCGGGGACTTCAACTTGGCCATTGACACCCGTTGGTCCCGTATCCGAACGAATCGAGTCCGACGCAGCCGGTGATCATGCTCATCGGTCCGCCGTACGCGAGCGCCGCGGCTGAGCGCTCGAGCGTCGAAGGATGACCGTTGCGCAGCAGTACGACGCCCGGTAGCAACCGCTGCCACGGCCCGCCGGGCGCGCATCTGCTGTCGATCGCTGCATCACTCACGCCCGCCTCGCGAAGCTGCCGGCGCGTCACAACGCCGGCCGAGCTCAGGTCGAACAATGAATCTGCGTTCCACAATCGTCTCTTCATGCCTGAAGAGTGGAATTCGGATCCGACACGTTCGTCGCCTTCGGCGCTGCCGCGGGCGGTCTGTGGATCAACGACCACTCTGTGGATGAATTGGCCGTTACCACTCTCGAGGTGCACGACGCTGTCGGGCTCGGATGTTAAGGCCGGCCGATGGCGCTACCAACTCCGATGGCCGTCTGCGGGCGTGGCCCCTGCCCCACGGAAGGTGAATGGACCATTGACGCGCTCAGACGTATGCAGCGGTCCATTGACCCACGACGGGCCGAAACGTGAATGGACCCTTGCACGGTCGAGACGTGTGCAAGGGTCCATTGACGCGGAGTGGGGGGCGGGCGGAGTCAGTCCTCGAATACTCGCAGTTGTCCGTCTTTGTAGAAGCCCGATCGGGTGACGTCT
This sequence comes from Rhodococcus sp. 14-2496-1d, assembly GCF_002259365.1. Taxonomy (NCBI): domain Bacteria; kingdom Bacillati; phylum Actinomycetota; class Actinomycetes; order Mycobacteriales; family Nocardiaceae; genus Rhodococcus; species Rhodococcus sp. 14-2496-1d. The sequence continues at coordinate 777 of NZ_NPFV01000015.1, forward strand.
GCTGTTTCGAGTTCAGCGGGCACGGCGCTCGGGTAGTACTGCTCGTAGCGCTCCAACGAACCCCAGTCTCTGGCCCAGTCGTTCTCGAGGTAGGTGGGGACGGTGACGGGCTTGGCGAGTAGTTCGGACCAGCCCAGGGGCCCGCCGTTCTCGCCGGACTGCCAGGTGTCGGTGGAGCTGACGGCGAGTGGGCGGTCGGGGAGGATGCGATATCCGGGTACCTCGGCGACGCCGTACCGGTGGTCGAAGGGACGTTGGCACGGGAATTGGAGTCCGACGGCCCAGTCGAGCAGCACGGGTTGTTCGCTGCCGATGAGGGTGTTCAGATTTTCCATCACGGGCACTCGCGGCGGAGTGAACGCGAGCCACTGGTCGCCGGTGAGGTTGGGGTCGTTGGCGACGATGCGGACGGCGTCGGCGTCGGGTGCGATGTCCGCCAACGGGATTCGGAGGTTGCGCCACGAGGGTGCGGGTCCGATGTCGCGCGGCAGATAGGTGCCCTGGGCCTGGACGCTACCGTCGGGCTGGCGCTTGCCGTATTCGAGCAGTAGCGACTGTCCGTAGGTGAGGGCCCCGGTGTCGTCGTAGGACCAGATGCGTCCGGCTGCGGAGAAGACGACCAGGGGTGCGTCGTCGCTGCGGGCGGGTAGTTGGTACCAGCTCGAGGTGGCCGACGCGGGCTCCTGGATGCCTTCTTGGTAGGAGCCGAGGACGGGCGTGGTGGCCGGGTCGAGTCCGAAGGGCAGGGCGGCGGAGGAGCCGTTGACGCCCACTTCGCCGGTGCCTCCTGCGGTACCCGAACTCTGGCCTTCCTCGAAGGCGGGTCCGACGGCCTGTTGGTCGGTATTGCCTTGTCCCGGTTTGACTTCCACGGCGTCCGCGCTGAGGTCGCTGGGAACGCCGTTGGCGGTGAAGTTGCGCAGTGTGCTGCTCGATCCGCCGAGGGGTCCTGCGACGGGGTCGAAGTCCTCGGGTAGCGGGCTCAGCACGCCTGCGTTGGGGTTCGATTCGACGAGGACGTCGTTGGCGAGTCCGCACGAATTGCCCAGTACCGATTGCACATTCGAGCGTGCCAGCGAGTATGCGGGGTACTGCGAGACGGCTCCCTTGACGAGCGAGAGTATCTCGAAGAGCACCATGATTCCGGCGATGACGGTCAGCGGTGCGGCAGCGAACTTGCGGATGCGTTTGCCGCGCGCGGATGTCGGTTTCGGTTGTGGGGGAGCGTATCCCTCGCGTAGGTACTGGAATGCGGCGACGGCGAGGACGAGTCCGAAGAGGATGAGGAACAGGGTGCCGGATTCGTTGCCGCCCAGCGACACCGTCTTGTCGAACCACGGAACGCCGTAGCTCGAGACGTACCAGTAGCCGTTGATGCCCGAGAACGACAGTGCGAGAACGAACATCAGTCCGGCGGTGAACAGCGATCGGTTTCGCCGCGAACGCAGGGCGCTGGCCGAGACGGCGACGGCCGTCAGCGCGGCCAGGCCACCGGCGATTCCGGCGTAGGAACCGAAGTGGTGAGTCCACTTGGTGGGGTTGAACATCATGAAGAAGATGGTGCCGAGCACGACGCCGAGCAGGCGCCAGGCCGGACCGTTCGCGATGCCGGGGATGCGTCGGCGACGCAGCAGCACGAACAGTGTCGTGAACAGGCACAGGATCATCGTCAGGAACGCGAAGCGGCGTGCGACCGAGCCGTCGACGGTCTGTACGAAGAGGTAGTAGTAGCGCAGGAAGTCCTGATACCACGCCTCGTTGGGGCCGATGATGGTGCGGACTCGGGTCGACTCGATGACCGTGGCGTACGTCTGGTCGGCGAAGACGACGACGAGGACCAGTACACCTGCTGCGGCCAGTGGTGCCAGCATCGCGAGGGTGCCCACCTGCCGGTGGCGTCGGACGACGATGCGCGCGATGGGCCGCGCCCCGGCGAGAAGCGCTGCCACACACATCAATCCGGTCGGCGCGGCGGCGAGGGTGAAGGCACCGATGAGACATGCTGCGGCTGCGGGGAGCAATCGGCCGGTGGCGATGGATCGTTCCACCGAGCACCAGGTGAGCAGTGCTCCGAGGGCGACGATCGGTTCGGGGCGCAGACCGTTGTTGTACGGCAGCCAGAACGCGAGGAACACCAGTCCGCCGGTCCACAGGGCGACGTTGGACTTGCGGACGGCACGGCCGAGGCGTGGCACCACCTCTCGACTGATCACCATCCAGCACAGGACGCCTGCGATGAGGGCGGGCAGGCGCATCCACGGGCTGGCGGTCGAGATCTTGGCGAAGACGGCGAGTACGTCGTAGTACCAGCCGAACGGGGCCTCGGGGACGCCGAACCAGCGGAAGTAGTTGGCCATGTAGCCGGAGTGATCCGCGGCGCGGGCCATCGTGAGCAGGTAGCCGTCGTCGGAGGTGTTCGCGCCGACGAAGTGCCAACCGACCAGAGCACCGAGCACGGTGACGTCGACGCCGGTGAACTTCCACCAGTGCGACGGGAAGAAGCGGCGGTGCGCGCGACCGTCGGTGCCGTCGAGTCGACCGAGCGCGCCGATCGCCAACAGGGTGCAGGCGATCGCGAGGATCATGATCAGGGACTTCAGGAGCGTCGGCGACGACGAGAACCGCGAGTCGACGTCGACGGTGACGGACATGTCGGCCGGGGCCGCACCGCTGAGATCGCTGAAGATGCCGACGACCTGGGGACGTAGGTCGCCGTCGAGACGGCCCTGGATCGGTTGGCCGTCGTCGTCGGTCAGTCCGGTGAATGCCGCGGAGGTGTATTGGTCGTTCGAGGTGATCTCGATGGTCGCGCAGCGGGTGCTCTCGACGTCGGCGCGAGGTGCCGTCGCGACGACCACGTTGCGGTCGAGAACGTCGACGTTCGATTCGCCGACGCGAACGAACAGACTGTTCAGTGCCGCGCCTTCACCCTGCGGGGGTGCCGTCGCCAGCAGCAGCCCGCCCGACGCGGGGAGTGCTGCGACGGCAGAGCACGGGAGGGTCGCGGTGAGGCTCAGGGGTGCCTGGGACACCAGCGGGGCGTCCACGTCCTGCAGGAGCCCGTTCTGCGGCCACGCGATGGTGGCGGTGGTCTGAGTGACGGGTGCGAACGGAGTGATCAGCGCGAACAGCACACCGAGAACGCCGGCCACCATGGCGATCAGCCGGGGAACGCGTACCTGAGCACGAAGTTCGTCCGAGGCTCGCAGTGGAGCGGGAACGGGTGGACCAGCTGATGAATCTGTCACGACGTCGGGCACGAGAGTCGATGTTATGCGAGCGTGACGAAGAGGTCACACAGGCACCGTCCCCGGAATCGTTACAGAACCAGGGGATCAGTCGGTTTTCATCGGCCCGTCGCTGGCCAATCCGGACCGAGACTGCTGCTCGACGTCGATCTCGGCCGTCGCTGCGTCGGGATCGAGTGGCATGTATCTCTCGATCGAGCCCCAATCTCGGGAGTAGTCGTCGGCGAGGTACGACGGCAATGTCTGCGCTCCGAGGAGCAGTTCGGTCCAGCCGAGCGGGCCGCCGCCGATCGAATCCTGCCAGGCGTTGGTGGATTCGGCACCGGTGCGGTCGGGCAGGATGCGGTACTTCGGTACCTCGGCGACGCCGTCGCGATGATCGAACGGGCGCTGGCACGGAAACGCGAGTCCGACGGCCCAGTCCAGCAACACCGGATCGGTCGATCCGACCAGGGAGTTCAGCGTCTGGGTCTTCGGGACGCGCGGCGGGGTGACGGCGAGCCATTGATCGCCGGCCAGGTCGTTGTCCTCGGCGACGATGCGCACGACGTCCGCGTCGGCAGGCAGGTCGTTCATCGGGACCCGCAGGTTGCGCCACGACGGCGACGGACCGATATCGAGCGGGGTGACGCGGCCCAATGCCTGAACGTCGCCGGCGTCGCGGCGTCCGTATTCCAGTTCGACGCGTTGGCCCGGGGTGACGACGCCGTCCTTGTCCACCGATCGGATGCGGCCTGCGGCGGCGATGGCAATGAGGTCGCCGTCTCCAGGAAGCTCGTACCAGCCCGAGGTCAGGGACGCGGGCTCGGTGGCTCCGAAGCTGCCCAGCACCGGAGTGGTTGCAGGACTCAAGCCGAACGGCAGAGCAACTGTGCTGCCGTTGATTCCGACGTTCTCGTTGGTTCCGCCGGAGGTGCCGGCGGAGTTCGACGAGGTGGCCGCGGCGCTCTGTTCGGAGTCCTCGGGGCGGATGGAGTTGGCGCTGCCCTGCGCGGTGTCCTCGGAGTCTGCGGTCAGGTCCTGGGCGACGCCGTCGGGGGTGAAGCCGGTACTGCCGCCTGCACCCAGTGCGTCGGCTGCGGGATCGAGCGGTTGCAGGACCGAGCCGTTGACGTCGGTCTCCACCTGCACATCGCCGGCGAGTCCGCACGAGTTTCCGGCGAGGGCGGAGAAGTTCGATCGGGCAATGGAGTACGCCGGGTACTGCGCCACAGCGCCTTTGACGAACGAGAGCACCTCGAAGGCGACGACCCCGCCGGCGACGATGGTCAGCGCGGACGGCGCGAAGCGTCGACGCGTGGTGGGTTCCTCTCTGCGATAGGGCAATCGGACGTGCTGATAGGCGGCGTAGAGCAGCGTCAGAACCGTGAGGCCGAGCAGGATCGTCGAAAAGCCCTTTCCGGCAATGGACGGCGGCTTGTCGAACCACGGAATGCCGTAGCTCGAGACGTACCACCATCCGTTGGAGCTGGTGAACGCCACCGCCGTCAGGAACAGTACGGCGGCGGTGAACAGTGTTCTATTGCGCGGGGATCGGACGGTTGCCGCGGTGACGGCCACGGCAGCCAGCGCGGCCAACGATGCGGCGAGACCGGCGTACACACCGAAGTGGTGGGTCCACTTGGTGGGCGTGAACATCATCAGAGCCAGTGCGCCCAGGATGATTCCGAGGATCCGACGCGACGGCCCGGTGGCGGTCCCGGGGATGCGTCCGTTCTTGCGGAGCATCACCGCGATGCACACGACGATGCAGAGCAGCATCGCGAACATGCCGAATCGTCGGGCGAGCGAGCCGTCGGGCGAGATGGTCATCAACGCGTCCCAGCGGACACGTTCTTCGAACCACGGCACGTTCGGTCCGATGGCCGAGCGCACCCGGGTCGCTTCGAGGACGGTGCTCAGAGTCTGGTCGGCGAAGATCGCGATCAGCACCGCCAGTCCCGACGCGACCAGCGGCGCAAGGACGGCGAGCAATCCCACCTGGCGAGCTCGCTTGACCACGATCATCACCAGCGGGCGTAGTCCGGCGAGCAGGGCGGCGACGGCGATCAACCCGGTGGGACCGGCGGCGAGAGAGAACGCGGCGATCAGGGTGCCGATGGCGGCGGGCAGCAGTCGTCCGGTGGCGATGGCGCGTTCGATCGAGCACCACGTGAGCAGGGCACCGAGGGCGATGATCGGTTCTGGGCGCAGTCCGTTGTCGTAGGGCAGCCAGAAGGCGAGGAACACGAATCCGGCGGTCCACAGTGCGACCCGGTTGGTGAGCACCGCGCGGCCGAGGCGGGGGATGACCTCGCGGCTGATCACCAGCCAGCACAGCAGGGCCGCGATGGTGGCGGGCAGGCGCATCCAGATACTGGCGGTGCTGACCTTGGCGAGGGCGGCGAGCATGTCGTAGTACGGCATGCCGAACGGTGCTTCGGGGACGCCGAACCAGCGGAAGTAGTTGGCCATGTAGCCGGCGTTCTCGGAGACGCGGGCCATGTTGAGCAGGTAGCCGTCGTCGGAGGTGTTCGCGCCGATGAAGTGCCACAGCACCAGCACGCCCACCACGACGGCGTCGACGCCGGTGATCGACTTCCAGCGTGAGGGGAGGAATCGGCGGTGGCGTCGACCGTCCATGCTGTCGAGGCGATGCAGCGCGAACAGGGATGCGATCACAGCGAGTGCGCCGACGATCATGGCCAGCAACTTGAACGCGGTGGGACTCGAGGAGTAGCGCGAGTCGATGTCCGCGCGCACGGTCAGGCCGTCGACCGGGGCGGTGAGGTCGGTGTAGATGCCGACGACCTGCGGCCGGATGTCTCCGTCCACCGTGATCGCCTCGCCGTCGAGGTCGACGACGGTGTTGGTGGCGTTGGACGACACGGTCAGGGCGCAGTTGCCGCTCAGCTCGGAAACGGGAGTCTCGGCAAGAACCCGATCGCGCAGCAGAACCTGCAGTCGGCCGTCGTCGACCCGCACGATCAGTGCCTTCTGCTCGGTCTTCGCAGCGGCGATGGGTGCAGTGGAGACCAGGGTGCCGCCGTCGGTGAGAGCACTGGCCGCGCTGCACGGAACGGTTGCTTCGAGGTCGACGGGCGAGTAGCTCACCAGCGGGGCATTGACGCTGCCGAACGAACTCTGCGGCCACGACAGCGTCGCGACGTCCTGCTGAACCGGCAGCAAGGGAGTCGCGATGGCCAGAACCGCACCGATGATGCCGGTGACGATCGCTACCAGCCGGGCGGTTTTCGGGTTCGGAGCGGTCTCGGGCACGCCGACGATGCTATGGGACGAGCGTCCGCACATCCCACACCCATACGCCACCGGTGTATCGAGGCTGGACACCGACGAGGTCGGTCACGGTGGTGCGTAGGGCGATGGTGTTCTTGCTCGGCGGCAGGACGACGACGTCGGCCTCCCAGAACGCCATGTCCTGCGCTGCCTGACTTCGCTGATCGTCGGTGATCTCGGGAACGGTGCCCGAGTCGTAGACCGAGCCGAGCAGCAGTGCGGTGGGCCGGTCGACGGCTCCGTACTTGGCGACCTTGTCTTCTTGGTCGCTCGGTCCGACGAAGTATCCGGCGGCCAGCTTGAAGCCCATGTCGGCGTCCATCTGCCAGCGCAGCGGGCGCGCGTCCTCGGGCCGTGGGAGGGGAACGGTGACGACGGAACCGTCGTCGACGTAGTTCTCCCATTCACCGTCGGCGAAGAACTCCGGGGTCGGGGACTTGTCGACGGTGACCAGCGGCGTCGGGATGAGGGGCACGAGCGCGAGGGCGAGTCCGGCGATCCAGAATGCAGGCAGCGGACGCAGTCCGTTGCGGAACGTTCGATCGGTGGCCAGGACGAGCAGCAGGGCCAGGGCAGGCACTGCGCCCAACGCGAAGCGGGTTTCGAGCACGGATTCGACGAGGGGGTACTCGGCGAGCTTCGTCCACGGCAGCGTGATGCCGGTGTCGTTCTTGCCGATCACCAGCGTCGCGCCGAGCGAGAGCACGCTCATGACGATCGCGGTCGCGGCGGCGGCACGGGCCGATGCGACTCGCCACATCCACACCGCGGCAACCAGGCACAGCACCAGCAGCGGCCAACCGAAGTACGCGTTCTCCTCGGTGGCGTTGATGCGGACGTTCTGCCCCGGCGTCGCCTCGCCGCCGAGGGATTGCGTCGGGAACTGGAACAGCGCTTTGGCGTCGTTGCCCATCGGCCCGTGTTCGAGGAACGAGTACGACTGCGGGCCGAAGAACTGCCACCACAGCGGAAACGCCACGAGAGTCAACGCGATGCCCGCCGATACGGCGAGTCGGGGCACGGCATTGCGGACGGCGGGCCACAGCGATCGCGGCCGTGACAGGTAGTAGACGACGGCGAAGATGGCGAACGACATCGCGAAGATCAGCAGCGGTTCTTCGCCGAGCAGGACCTGCAGCGCGACGATCAGGCCGAGGCCGACAGTGTTCTTGGTGGTACCGCCGCCGCGGGCGATGCGGGTGACCAGCATGACGATGACTGGAAGCAGGAACAGCACCACGAAGTTGGGGTGGCCGTTGGCGTGCGAGATCGCGCCGGGGGCGAAGCCGCACAGCGCACCGCCCATGGCCGCGGCACCCTTGGATGAGTTGAGCTGGCGGGAGAACAGCCAGAACCAGGCGAACGACGTTCCTGCCAGTCCGACGGTGAGGGCAATTGCCCAGGTCACCGTCGGTCCGAAGAGCAACGTGATCGGGGCCAGCGGGATGGAGATGCCGAACATCGCCGTGTTCGCCATCAGATTCACCCCGAGCGGGTAATTCTGCAGGTCACTCGCAAACGGGTTGCTCAGCGAAGCAACCGAATGCGCGGCGACGGAGAAGAACCACTCCCACATGGTCTGGTCCTGGCCGCTGTTGTAGAGGTAGCCGCCACCCAGATTGCGCCACTGACCCTGCAGGACGTAGACGGCGGCGATCAGAAATCCGACCGCTGCAACGAAGTCACCACGTCCGACGCCGGAGTGTCGAGCCGGTGCCGTTGTCGGCTGCCGCTCGAGAACTCTCTGGTCGTGGGTGGTCATCGCGTCGAGGTTACAGAAAGATCACGGTAGGCGAAAACTGGAACGACCGGGGTCACAGCGGGAGGTGCTGAGGCTCTCCGCCATCGACAGTGTCGAGCGAGACGCATTCCTACGAGGGCGCAACCCATCGCGGGGGTGGCATTTCGGCTGGGCCCCCGCCCCGAGCTTTCGATGCGACCATCGGCCGCAGCCTCGTTCGATCAGCCGAACTCCGGTGTTGCGCCGAATGTAGGACTCCACGTTCGTAGTTGTGGGTGAGACGGCTCTGGTGCGGGGTGGCCGTTGGCGATGACATCGAGTTCGGCGATGTGGGAATCGAACGCTTCACGGCCGGCGTGCGTGAGCTTGACCCACGTCACTCTCCTTGCGTCCGAACGTGACAGCGACGCAGTCTTGTTCGTCGAGACGTAGCCGGCGTCGGAGAGAGCTTTGAGATGTTTCGACAGCGACGCGTCGCTGATCCGAAGGGTGTCACGAATGACCGCGAAGTCGATCTCGTCGATTCGGCGCAGAATTCCGCACACGCGCAGGCGGACGGGTGCGTGTATGACGGCGTCGAATCTCGTTCCAGCACTTGGATTTTCGGTCATGACCAAGTGCTCCGGCTCCGCCGGCCGGTCAGTTGCCGGATGCCTCCGGCGTGTAGGTGGCGTCGGTATTCGCCGTCGAACACGCGGCCCCCGAACAGCACGATCACGAAGCACATGGCCTGCGGCACGAGAACCCACCACGCGGACAGTGACGCCACCACGCCGTAGGACACGCTCAACAGGCCGAGCACGCCGATCAGAAGCCCGACCAGAACACCCCATCCGGTCGAACCCACTGCCGCCGGCCGCACTCCGGATATGCGGGGATAGAGCAGAGCCAATGTTGTTGCTACGACGACGGGGAGGGCCGCGAGCGCCGCACTGACCTTGCCGTCGGGCAACGCCGGTGTGCCTACGTACAGGGCGGTGGATGCCGCGAAGGCCGGGTAGAGCCAGGACGGCGCAACAAGACGGTCGGCGAGGGCGACGCGATCGGCGTGGAGTGCACCCAAGAGATCGCGAGCGTAGGCCGGCGACTGATGACTTTCCATAGCGGCAACACTAACACTTTCCCTAGAGGCAAGTGTTATGTTCGGTTCTGCCATCGCACGACACACACATGGAGGTTCATGAAAAAGCATCCGGCCATCACCCGTTCACTCGTCCTCTCCAACGCGCTCGCGGCAGTGATCGGCTCGAGCTCCGCGCACACGCCGAGCCCCACCTTCGACGTGCCGGCCCGCTGAACAAGCGATGAGACATACCGAACTTGCCAGTCCGAACGACGAAAGACGACGCCCTCGTGAACTCCGGAGGGTCCTCGTTCCGAATCGGAAGAGAAGAGAAGACGTGAAAATTGCTCTGAAGAATCTTGTTCCTGTCGTGACGTTGTGTGTATTGGCTCTGAGTGGTTGTGCCAGTGGCGATTCGGATACCAGTTCAGCGTCGGAGCTGAGACCGGTGCCCGCAGAGACCGCAACCAGTTCGGCTACGGCCGAGCCGTCGACAGCGCTCGAGGTCGAATCCCAACAGGAATCGACTGTCGCTCCGCCGACGCGAACACCGGAGGAAGCAGCCGACCTGGTGCCGGGTGGTGGTGGTGCGATCTTGCAGCCGTCGGGAGACGAACCAGGCAACGTCGATCCCGCGACGTTCCGGACGGGAGGCGGTCAATACAACTTCGTTTGCCGACGGGCAACATTCACTGCGGCATCTGGGACGCCGATGGGCCCGAGGGGCGAGTGGGATGTCAGGCGGTGGACGGCAGGAACCCCTTCGAGGGGCCCCAATGCTCGAACGCCGAGAACGACAAGGTCGCCGTTCGCGTCACCGGGGCGGGCCCGGAAAACCTGTGTACGACGCAGGGCATCTACGTGAACGCGAACGCTCCGGTGCTCGAGTTCGGCCAGGTGCTGTCGGCCGAGGGCGTGGTGTGCGAGTCCGGTCCCGACGACATAGTCGCATGCACCGCGCCTGCGGGCGGGTTCACGTTCTCCCGAGGTATCAACTACACCTACTGATCCGGTCGGTCATGCAGTGCGCACCACCAGCGCGAAGGGTCCGATGTCGGTCACGGTGAAGCGTGGATCCTCGAACAGTGCCTCGGGGAAGGTGACGGTGTAGCGGCGCACGTTCGGGTCGTTCGGGTAGACGTCCTCGGCCAGGCGCAGGGTGTAGCCGTCGGCGCCGCGGCGGAACAAGAACGCATCCGGTGCGCGCCACTGGCTGCTCTCCAGCGCGTCGATCAACTGATCGGGTGTCTCGAGTTCGGTCCATTGCTCGATGGCATCGGCTCGCTGATCGAACTGCGCCAGCGGGTTGGCGTAGTGAGAGGTCAGTCCTTGGAAGCCGAAGTACGGGTAGTAGCTGAGGAACGAGGTGTCCGCGGTCAGTACGACGGTTTCGTCGCGCGGACGCTGGGTCTGCTCAGTCAAGGCTTCGTCGACCTCGCGGTAGTACGAGACCGCGCTCGGTGGGCGCATGTCGGCGCGGTTGCCGTCACCGTCGGTGTCGGAGTAGGCGACGGTGATCTCGGTCTGCAGTACCTGGGGGATGTTCTGCGCGTAGGTCATGGCACCGATGGCCGCTACGACGACGGCCGCGATACGGAACTTGGGTGGCTCGTTGATGGCCTGGTAGATCGCGTGGCTGCCTTCGAGGAAGCCGAAAACGCCTGCGCTGCCGAGCAATACGATCAGGACTGCTTCGAGGCGGAACGAGAGCAGGGTGGTGCCCGCAGCAGTGGCTGCCATGGACAGCAGAGTCCACAGGTAGATCGATACGACGCCGACGCCGAGTGCCTGTGCCCGGCGTGAGGACGAGAACCGCACCGCGACCCATACTGTGCCGATGAGGCACAGTCCGCCCATCAGGGAGAACTCGAACATCGGGAAGGGAAGTGTCGCACCGGCTTCGGGCAGGTAGTGCAATGCCGTGCCCGACGTGGACGGCGCACCGCGCAGGAATTCGATCAGGTACGGCAGCCACACGGTCGCGGCGATGAGGCCCGAGATCGCTGCGATCGCGGCGACCTTGATCGCGATGGGAACCAGGACGTTCGAGGACTTCCGCTCGCGATATGCGAGGACCGCGGCGAACAGTGCCATGAGTACGACGGTGAACGCCGCCAAACCGAGGTACAGCGTGTAGAACGTTGCGGCCAGACCGAGGAAGAGTCCGGTGCCGACCACCGCGCCCCACCCACCCGATGCGCTTCGGTGCAGCGCTCCCCACGCGAGAACCAGTGCCGGAGCGAAGAGCATCACGATCACGGCGCTGTATGCCTCGGGGGAGGCGTGGGCGACGACGAGTGCGGTGGTGACGGCGCTGACGGCGACAGCCCAGTCGGCTCGGATGAGCGCCTTCCACAGCACGAACGACACGACGGCGGTGACGGCGAGCAGCCCGATTGCGTAGGGCTTGAACACTTCCCAGCCGTCCATGCCCAGGACGTTGCCCACGCGTCCACCGAGCCAGAACCAGCCGGCGGGGTAGAACGGCGGGATGTCGGCGTACGTCATGTCCCGCAACGACGCCGAATCCGTCAGCCGAGTCAGGTATTCGGTGCGAAACTCCTGGTCGACGGAGATGCCGAACAGGTAGAGCTTGGTTGCAGCCAGCGGCATCCCGAGGGTGACGGTGACGAAACCGCTCAACCCGGCCCATGCTGCGAGTCGAGCGATCCACGGCCACTTGTGAATTCGGTACAGGTAGATCGACGCGGCGAACAGTGCTGCGGCAACCACCTGCCCGAGCGTCGTGATCGCGCGAGTGACGTTGGACGAGTTGAACGCCGGCCACTGAACCAGTGAGAAGGCGTACAACCCGACCGTCGCCACCACGACTGCGAAAAGCGCACCGAGAGCGATCTCCCCGACGGCAGAAGCGGTTCTGCGAGCCGGTGCAACCCCGATTGTCATCGAGATCAGATGGGCAGCTTGCGGAAGATCGGCCGCGGCACGTGCCGCAGCACCATCATCACCAGACGCCACGGCGCGGGAGTCCAGATGAGGGGGGTGCCCTTGCGTGACGCGTTCACCGCGAGCTTGGCGATGACCTCCTTGTCGACGGTCATCGGGGCTTCCTTGACGTGCGCGCTGAACTTGGTGCGCACCATGCCCGGACGAACGACGGTGACCCGAGGTCCGAACTCTCGCAACGCTTCTCCGAGTCCGAGGTAGAAGCCGTCGAGTCCGGCCTTGGTGGAGCCGTAGACGAAGTTGGAGCGTCGTACCCGCTCGCCTGCCACCGAGGACATGACGATGATGCGGCCGTACGCCTGGGCCTTCATCTTCTCGCCCAGCAGCACACCCACCGACACCGAAGCGGTGTAGTTGATGTTCGCGGCGAGGACGGCCTTGCGCTGGTCCTGCCAGAGCTGCTCGGCATCGAAGTCGACGGCGAAGGCGACGATGGCGACATCGACGTCACCCTTGGCCCAGGCGGCGTCGATGACCTTCGGGTGCGATGCGGTGTCGAGTGCATCGAAGTCGATGACGTCGACGGACTTCGCGCCCTTGGCGGTCAGTTGTGCAACGGCGCTCTCGCGCAGCGGGTCGTTCGGCAGCGCAGCGAGGATGACACGTGCCGGCGACTTCGACAGGTACTCCTCGGTAATCGCGAGACCGATCTCGCTGGTGCCACCCAGAACGAGAATCGTCTGGGGGTTACCTACGGCGTCTATCGTCACAGCAGTTCCAGCCTTCTAGCCATATCGGAGGCGAAAACGCCTGTGGGGTCTACAGATCGACGGACCTTGATCCATTCGTCGATCCGCGGGTACATCGAATGGAACGTCTCGGCGTCGGTGCGCGAATCTTTCGCGGTGTACAGACGGCCACCGAATTCGAGCACGCGCTTGTCGAGTTCGCGGACGAACTCGTTCAAGCCCGGCTTGATCGGGAAGTCGACGCAGATGTTCCAACCCGGAATCGGAAAGCTCAGTGGCGCTTTGTTTCCGGGCCCGAACAGCTTGAACACGTTGAGGAACGAGTAGTGCCCGGACTTCTGGATATCGACGATGATCTTCTTGAACTCGTCGACGGCCTCCGGCGGCACCACGAACTGGTACTGGAGGAATCCCTTGGAGCCGTAGGCGCGGTTCCACTCACTGAACATGTCGAGTGGGTGGTAGAACGCCGTAAGGTTCTGCACCTTGTTGCGGTAGTTGCCCGACTTTCGGTACCAGACCTCGCCGACGGCCGAGAAGGTGTACTTGTTCGCGAGTCCGTTCGGGAAAATGTCGGGGAACGTCACGAGCGGCTTGGCGTTGAACCGCAGCGGATCCTTCTGCAACTTCTCCGGCAGCTGGTCGAGCCGAGCCAGCGATCCACGGGAGAGGGCTGCGCGGCCGAGCTTGGGCGGCGGCGCAACCGCGTCGAACCATGCGCTCGAGTAGTCGTAATTGTTCTCGCTGCCGTCGCTGTGCAGCGCGATGGTCTCGTCGAGGGTGCTGGTGACGTCGCCGTCGGCGATGAAGTACGCCGTTTCCGTCGGCGTCATCTCGATGGTCGCGCGCAGGATGATGCCGGTCAGACCGTTGCCGCCGACCGTTGCCCAGAAGAGTTTGGCGTTCTTGCCCGACGGCGTCAGGTGCCGGATCTGACCGTCCGCCGTGAGCAGTTCCATCGAGCGGACGTGGTTGCCGAAGCTGCCCGCGCTGTGATGGTTCTTGCCGTGGATGTCGGTGCCGATCGCACCGCCGATGGTGACCTGTCGCGTACCCGGCAGCACCGGTACCCACAGACCGAACGGCAGCGCAGCACGCATCAGCTGATCGAGGTTGACGCCACCGTCGACGTCGACGATGCGCGTGGACGCGTCGATGCTGTGAATGCCGTTCAGCGCATTCATGTCGATGACGAGCCCGCCGGAGTTCTGCGCGTTGTCACCGTAGGAGCGGCCGAGGCCGCGGGCGATGACGCCGCGTCGGAGGTAGGCCGGCTTGGAGTCGTTCTGCTCGGCGACCTGCTTGACCGCGTTCGCGATGAGCTCGGGGTCGGAGGTCGAGAGCACCTCTCCAGTGGAGGGCGCAGTGCGGCCCCAACCGGTGAGTGTGCGGGTCTGCGTGGGTAGCGGCGCAGTGTTCCCGGCCTGTGGTTCCAGGGGGAAGAGTGCGTCGTCGGCTGTCGTGGACATCGCTCAAGAGGGTACCCGCACCGCAGCAGCGGCTAGTGTCAGTCCTCGTGTCCACCCCCGACCGCTCCGCAGAAGAAGGCTCGACGGGCGACGACTGGTCGCCCGAGGACGAAGAGTTGCAGCATCACGTCCCGCTACCCGTCGAGCTGCCGTTGACCGAGAACATCGCCGACGCGGCCCTCGACCTCAAGACGCAGGTGCTGCGTTTCCTGGCGACGGGTGTGTTGTCGGCGATCGTCGACCAGGGCGTCAACCTGCTCCTGCATTTCGTGTTCGGCGTCGGTGTGACGCTGGCCAAGGCCATCGGCTTCGTACTCGGAACGACCACGGCCTACCTGATCAATCGCCGCTGGACGTTCAACGCGGCCCCGTCGCGGGCTCGGTTCTTCGCCGTCGTCGCGCTGTACGGAGTCACCTTCGCCGTCCAGGTGGGCATCTACACCTGGCTCTACCAGGCCCTTCCCGACGGCTTCTGGTACGCCAACGTGGCCTTCGTCATCGCGCAGGGCACGGCGACGGTCATCAACTTCCTCGTTCAGCGATTCGTGATCTTCAAGATCCGCTGAGCCTCCGGATTCGCGCGCGGGGGTCCGCAAGCGCGGGTTCGCCCCCGTGAGGTTCGCACACGCGCGCGCACTTGCCGGACGCGCGCAGAATCGCCCGTGTCCGCGAGCGATTTCCCGCGCACCCGACGAACGCGCGCGCGTTTGTCCGATCCGGCGCTCGCCGCTCACGAGAAGCTCGGCAGGTCTCCGCGTTCGAGTGCTTCGGCGAGGGTGGGGGCGGCTGTGTCCTTGTCGGAGAGTTCGTAGGTCAGGGGCGATCCGTCGCGTGCGGTGGTGGGCCAGTCGATGCCCAGGGCG